>JBQCHY010000079.1:0-48838 GCA_051954235.1 Xanthobacteraceae bacterium | reverse complement strand
GCATTGAGCTTGAGGTCGGCGGCGACATTCAGCAGCGCCTGCTTGACGAAGAACGAGACCATGCCGGGATTGGCGCCACAGCAGGAGACAGCCGTTGTCGAACCTGCGGGGCGGGCCTTCTTGGCGGCCAGCGTGTTTTCGCGGAGCGCGTAGTTGGAGCGCGCTTCCGGGCCCTTGGACGCATCGAAATAGAAGCCGAGCCAGGGCTCGTTGACCGTATCGATATAGAGCGCGCCGAGTTCGTTGCAGAGCTCCATGATATCGGTTGAGCCGGTATCGACCGACAGATTGACGCAGAAACCCTGACCGCCGCCTTCGGTGAGCAGCGGCGTCAGCAGTTCGCGATAGTTGTCTTTGGTCACCGCCTGCTGGATGAAGCGCACATTGTGCTTCTCGCAATGCGCCTTGCGGCCGTCGTCCTTGGGATCGATCACCGTGACGCGCGACTTGTCGTAATCGAAATGCCGCTCGATCATCGGCAGCAATCCCTTGCCGATCGATCCGAAGCCGACCATGACGATCGGGCCAGTGATGCGCGCGTGCACGGGCGAAGCGGATGACGGCATTTACCAAAACTCCAGCAGATCAAGGTGTGATCAAGTTGCGTGAAAAACCGCTGGGAGCGGCCATTCTCAGGGTGTTGAAGACGACAAATAGCCGCGAAAATCAAGGCCAAATGCCGTGGTGGGAATGAAGGGCGATGTCATATCGCCTTCATAAATCGCGCCTCGCAGCCGAGGCGGCCGCGAGGCGCGAAAGTCATATTGCCGAGATATTCTTCGGCCGAGGTAATCAGTTCACATGGACGACGGTGAGCGCGCGCCAGCCACCGGCGGGTGTCTGGAACTCGATGGTCTGCCCGGCCGACAGGCCGATCAAGGCGGCGCCGATCGGCGTCAGGATCGAGATCTTGCCGCTGTCGACATCGGCCTCTTCCGGGAACACCAGCGTCACCGTGCGTGTCTGTCCGCCGACGTCGTCGCGGAAGCTCACCTCGGATTGCATGGTGACGACGCCGTTCATCGGCGCATCCGCCTCGCGGATTTCCGCGCGGTCGATTTCGCGCGCGAGAAATTCGGCGGTCGCCGGATATTTTTCCGCGGCCGCCTCGGCGATATTTCGAAGACGTTCGACATCCCGCGCGCTGATGGCGATGCTCGGGAGCCGCGTATGCAGATCTTGATCCATGTCCTTCACCATTGGTTGGTCGTGGGGCTGCCGGTCGCAGGGCCGGAAGACGTTCTCATACGCAATGACGAATACGCGTCGCGTATGACGTGTGGCTTGTTTGAGTGCAGCGCTGTGAGGGGAGAATGAAGTCGAAAAGCCTGTCCCGGGACGGCGCATGCGCGCGTCCGCCCGGGCTACCTTCCTGCGATCAGGTGGCCGGCGCGAAGCAACAGTCGTGTTGGGCGCGTGTTCGACATAATGAATTAAAGGTAGGTCTTACTTGCGATAAGTCAACGCCTTTGTCGCGACATTTTGGCGCGAATGCTCGGAACCCTGATTTTTCAGGGATCTGCGCGTCGGTAACTCAGCTTCGGCGTTTCGCCGTGACTTCGATTTCGATCTTCATTTCAGGCTTCAGCAGCGCAGCGACGACAAGCAGCGTCGCGGCGGGACGAATCTCGCCGAGATGTTGACCGCAGACCGCGAACACCGCGTCGGCATCGGCCGGATCGACGATGTAATACGTCGCGCGCACGATGTCGGCCATCGCGAAGCCCGCGCCTTCCAGCACGCCGCCGATGGTCTTGAAGCAGTTCGTCGCTTGCGCGGTGACGTCCTCGGGAAGCGTCATCGTGGTGTAGTCGTAGCCGGTGGTGCCGGAGACGAACATGAAGTCACCATCGACGACGGCGCGGCTGTATCCGGCGGTCTTCTCGAACGGCGATCCGGTGGAGATGAGTTGGCGAGACATCTGCAACCTCTAAGTCTGGTGGTGATTTAGAAATCGGTCATGGCCGGGCATAGCCGTTCGAAGAACGGCGTCGCTTCCGCTTGCCTATGCCCGGCCATCCACGTCTTCCGAATGATTCACTAAACGTGGGTGCCCGGGACGAACCCGGGCATGACGCGCCGAGAGTTTCTTGGAATGCCGCGTCTCGTTGACCAAATCAAGCCGCGAGAGCGGCGGCGACGCTGCGCCGCGCGCGGGGACGCCGCGCCTTGGCACCGGTCGCGACGATCATACCTGAAGCTTCGTCCAGTGCGCCGGGCCGCAACTCAACGGCCAGCAGCCGCTCGCGCTCGAACGGGCCGGGCAACGCGAGATCGCCGGTCTTGACCGCGCTGAAGCCGAAACGCGCGTAATAGTCCGGGTCGCCGCGCAGGATCACCGCGCCGTGGCCGCGCGCCGTCGCTTCGTTGAGCGCATGCCGCATCAGCGCCGCACCAATGCCGAGCTTGCGGCATGACGGGTCGACCGCCAGCGGGCCGAGCACCAACGCCGGAATGCCCGCGGCGCTGACGTGCCAGAGCCGCACGGTGCCGACCACGCGGCCGTCGTGCTCCGCCGTGAAGGCGAGACCTTCGGCGGGCACGCGTCCGTCGCGCAGGCGTTGGCAGGTGCGTGCATGGCGGCCTTCGCCGAAGCTCGCATCCAGCAACGCTTCACGCGCGCGAACGTCTGAGGTGCGCTCCGCGCGGATCGCGAACGAAGCGGCATCGGAGGAGGGGGCAGCGATCGACTTCCAAACAGCGGTCATGGCACGTCAGTCCCCACGCGAGCGGATTCGAAAACCGCCGCGTGTTGTCAGCAAGGATGTTGTGACGGGATGGAAGCCGGTGAACCGGCGTCCGAGTTTTCTTCATCCTCTCCCGCTTGCGGGGGAGGGCCGGGGAGGGGGCGACACGACTGCTGTTTCCCCCACCCGGCGCTGCGCGCCGACCTCCCCCGCAAGCGGGAGAGGTAAGGGCTTCAGATGTGGTAGGTCTTCAGCGGCGGAATGCCGTTGAAGGCCACCGACGAGTAGGTCGAGGTATACGCCCCGGTGCCTTCGATCAGCAGCTTGTCGCCGATCTCGAGCGTGACGGGCAGCGGATACGGCACCTTTTCGTACAGCACGTCGGCCGAATCGCAGGTCGGGCCGGCGAGGATGCACGGCGCCATCTCCGCGCCGTCGTGCGGCGTCTTGATGGCGTAACGGATCGACTCGTCCATCGTCTCGGCGAGGCCGCCGAACTTGCCGATGTCGAGATAGACCCAGCGGTTCTCGTCGTCGTCGCTCTTCTTCGAGATCAGCACGACTTCCGTCTCGATGATGCCCGCGTTGCCGACCATGCCGCGGCCCGGCTCGATGATGGTTTCCGGGATGCGGTTGCCGAAGTGCTTGCGCAGCGCGCGGAAGATCGAGCGGCCGTACTGCACCACCGGCGGCACGTCCTTCAGGTAACGGGTCGGGAAGCCGCCGCCCATGTTGACCATGGAGAGGCTGATGCCGCGCTCGGCACAGTCGCGGAACACCTGCGAGGCCATCGCCAGCGCACGGTCCCACGCCTTCACCTTGCGCTGCTGCGAGCCGACATGGAACGAGATGCCGTACGGCTCGAGGCCGACGCGCTTGGCATGCTCGATCACGTCGACCGCCATCTCCGGGTCGCAGCCGAACTTGCGCGACAGCGGCCACTCGGCGCCGGCGCAGTCGTAGAGGATGCGGCAGAACACCTTGGCGCCGGGAGCGGCGCGGGCGACCTTCTCGACCTCGGCGGTGCAGTCGACTGCGAACAGGCGAATGCCCAGCGCGAAGGCGCGCGCGATGTCGCGCTCCTTCTTGATGGTGTTGCCGAAGGAGATGCGGTCCGGCGTCGCGCCGGCGGTCAGCGCCATTTCGATCTCCGCGACGGTCGCGGTGTCGAAGCACGAGCCGAGCGACGCCAGCAGCGACAGCACTTCCGGCGCCGGGTTCGCCTTGACGGCATAGAACACGCGCGAGTCCGGCAGCGCCTTGGCGAAGGTCTGGTAGTTGTCGCGCACGACCTCGAGGTCGACCACGAGGCACGGCTCGGTGTCGAGACCTTCGCGACGGCGGCTGCGGAGGAATTCCTGGATACGTTCGGTCATCGCACTCTCCCAATCGGCCCAGCGACGGACCGTTGAAAAACCGTTCTTCGGATATGAGCGCTTCGGCCCGGCCGCACGATGGAGGTGCGACGAAGCCTCGGACTCGTATCCGAACTGTGCTGCCGTGGATTGGTTGGGAAATTCCCGCCCGCTCACCTGGCAATGAAGGACAAGCCTTTTCAGTAGCCCGCGCCGGCGTTGGACTGCCGGTAGAGACCAAAAAAGCCCGCTCCGTCGTTGCTTTAAGTCGCGTCCCCCGTTGAGAGCGGGGTGCGCCGGTTCGCCTCCGGCTGCCGGTCACGGTTGCAAGTCAATGAGACCCTTCAAGTGGCGCATCTCTTGAGAGAGATGCTGGGTCCCATTTCCTTGGCGGCTGTCCGGCCTCTTGTCCGGATACCCACCGACCGACACACGACCACAGGCACGTGCGAAATTGGGCAAGCCGGGAGATAAGTGTTTTGAATCCGCCGCGCAACAATTTTTTCAGGCGCGCGACAAATTTCCCCACCCTGTGATCGTGCAAGCGCTTTCGTGGCGGCAAATGCCGCCGAACATGAACGCTTGTTAATCGCTGTTAACGCGAGGCGAGGTCGCGCCGGATCAAGCGCGGCGGGTGAACGGCTCGACGCGGCGGGCGCCGCGAATGAAGCTGATCATGATGAGAACGCCGATGACGAACAGGATCGCTTGGAGGATGTGCGTGCCGAAGGTGTCGAGACCGAACAGGATCGCCAGCGCCCAGCCGCCGGCGAAGGCGGCGCCGAACACCTCGGCGCCAATCAGGATCGCCGCCGAGATGACGGTGATGACGCTGGGCCAGGCAATTTCGCGGCGTTCGTTGGTGGTGCGATCGGTCATGGTCGGATCCTGTTGCGGGCGCAATCTCTCCGAAAACCCGTCCGGTATCAAGCGCGACGGTTTCCTGAAGCGAAGTGGTAATCCGTTTTGGCGAAGAAATCGCGTCGAATCAAAATCTTAAAGGCCCAAAAAAGCCGTATCGCATGCTATAATTCGGCGGAACCGAGACGACGCAAATCATAATTTCGAGATCGTAGAACATGACCGCCGTTGCGCCCCTCCCCGAAAACCCGCTGTTGCAGGCGTGGCTGACGCCGCACGAGACGCCGCCGTTCGACGCCATTCGGCCCGAGCATTTCCTGCCGGCGTTCGAGCAGGCCTTCGCTGACCATGCCGCCGAGATCGCCGCCATTACCCACGATCCGGCTACGCCGGATTTCGCCAACACCATCGTGGCGATGGAGCGTGCGGGCCGGCTGCTGAGCAGGGTTTCGGTGGTGTTCTACGACCTGGTGTCGGCGCATTCGAGCCCGGAACTGCTGGCGATCGACAGCGAGGTTTCGCTGCGGCAGGCGCGGCACTGGAATCCGATCCTAATGAACGCGGTGCTGTTCGGCCGCATCGCCTTGCTGTACCAGCGCCGCGCCGAACTCAAGCTGACGCCGGAACAGATGCGGCTGCTGGAACGGACCTACACCCGGTTTCATCGAGCCGGCGCCGGCCTCGACGACGCAGCGAAGACACGCATGGCTCAGATCAACGAGCGGCTGGCCCAGCTTGGTACCACGTTCAGTCACCATCTTCTCGGCGACGAGCAAGCGTGGTCGCTCGAACTCGGCGAAGCCGACCGCGACGGTCTGCCGGAGAGCTTCATCGCGGCCGCTGAAGCCGCCGCCGCCGAGCGCGACCTGCCGGGCAAGGCGGTGGTGACGCTGTCGCGCTCCTCGGTCGAGCCGTTCCTGAAGGAATCCAGCCGTCGCGACTTGCGCGAGAAGGTGTTCAAGGCCTTCATCGCGCGCGGCGACAACGGCAATGACAACGACAACAACGCCACGATCGTGGAGATCCTGGCGTTGCGCGAGGAAAGCGCCAAGCTGCTGGGTTATCCGACCTACGCCGCCTATCGGCTGGAGGACTCCATGGCGCGGACGCCTCAGGCGGTGCGCGACCTGCTGGAGCGGGTGTGGCGTCCGGCGCTGGCGCATACGCTGGCCGACCGCGACGCGTTGCAGGAACTGGTGAGCGAGGAGGGCGGCAACTTCGCACTGGCGCCATGGGATTGGCGCTACTACGCCGAGAAGCTGCGGCAGCGCCGTGCCGATTTCGACGATGCTGCGATCAAGCCCTATCTCGCGCTCGACAGCATGATCGCCGCCGCTTTCGACTGCGCTACCCGGCTGTTCGGCATCACCTTCAGCGAGCGCAAGGACATTCCGGTCTGGCACCCTGACGTGCGGGTCTGGGACGTGAAGGACGCGGACGGCCGCCACAAGGCGCTGTTCTACGGCGACTACTTCGCGCGGCCGTCGAAACGCTCCGGCGCGTGGATGACATCGCTGCGCGACCAGCAGACGCTGGACGGCGAGGTGGCGCCGCTCATCATCAATGTGATGAACTTCTCCAAGGGCGCCGAGGGGCAGCCCGCGCTGTTGTCGCCGGACGATGCGCGGACGCTGTTCCACGAATTCGGCCACGCGCTGCACGGCATGCTGTCGAACGTCACCTATCCGTCGCTGTCCGGTACCAGCGTGTTCACCGATTTCGTCGAACTGCCGTCGCAGCTCTACGAGCATTGGCAGGAGCAGCCGCAGGTGCTGCGCCAGTTCGCGCGTCACTACCAGACCGGCGAGCCGCTGCCGGACGATCTGCTGCAACGTTTCCTCGCCGCGCGCAAATTCGGTCAGGGTTTTGCCACGGTGGAATTCGTCTCGTCGGCTCTGCTCGATCTCGAGTTCCACAGTCAGCCGGCGGAAGCCAGCCGCGACGTCCGCGCCTTCGAGCAGCGCGAGTTGGAGAAGATCGGTATGCCGGCGGAAATCGCGCTGCGGCACCGTCCGACGCAGTTCGGCCACATCTTTTCCGGAGATCACTACGCTTCGGGTTATTACAGCTATATGTGGTCGGAGGTGATGGATGCCGATGCCTTCGGCGCGTTCGAGGAAGCGGGCGACATCTTCGATCCGACCGTCGCAAAGCGGCTGCACGACGACATCTATTCGTCGGGCGGCTCGCGCGAACCGGACGAAGCCTATATCGCCTTCCGTGGGCGCAAGCCCGAACCCGATGCCTTGCTGCGTGGACGTGGCTTGCTCGACACGCCGGAAGCGGCCTGACTTTATTCACGTCATTGCGAGCGCAGCGAAGCAATCCAGTTCTTACCTCATGGCCTCCTGGATTGCTTCGCTGCGCTCGCAATGATGATAGGAAATTCGAGATGCACCGACTGTATGGAATGCTGTTGATCGTGATGTCGCTGGCCGTCGGCGTGACGACGGCTTCCGCGCATCCGCATGTCTGGGTCAAGGCCGCGAGCGAATTGATCTATGCGCCGGACGGCACCGTCACCGGAGTGCGGCACACCTGGACCTTCGACGATATGTTCTCGACCTATGCGTTGCAGGGTATCGAAACCAAGACCAAGGGCGTCTACACCCGCGAGGAACTGGCGCCGCTGGCGCAAACCAATGTCGAGTCGCTGAAGGAGTTCGGCTTCTTCAGTTTCGCCAAGGCGGACGGCAAGAAGCAGAAGTTCAATGAGCCGACCGACTACTATCTCGAATACAAGGACGCGGCGCTGGTGTTGCACTTCGTGCTGCCGTTCAGGACGCCGTTCAAATCCCGGCAGATGCAGCTTGAAGTCTTCGATCCGTCTTACTTCGTAGACTTCCAGTTGCAGGACAAGGACCCGATCAAGCTCGCGAACGCACCGGCTGGCTGCGCCATGACGATCGAGCGCCCGAGCGACGGCTCGGCAGCAGCGAAGAAGATCGACGAGGATAATTTCCTCGACGGCAGCAATGCCAACTTCGGCGCGATGTTCGCCAACAAGGTGACGGTAAATTGCCCATGATCCTGCGCAGCGAGGATGCCGTTCGCAGGGGTGTGGTGTGGTCGATCCTTCTGGTCGCCGCGGTGCTGTCGGTCGACGGCCTCTTTCATGTCGCCCTCGCGCAGAACCCGTTCGGCGGGCCGCGCGCGGTGTCGGAGCAGCAGGTCGGCGGCGTCATCGGCTGGATTCTGGCGAAGCAGTCCGAGTTCTATCGCGCGATGTCCTCGACCATTCGCGCCGCCAAGAACGACGGCAGCGCGGTGTGGACCTTGCTCGGCATCTCGTTTGCCTATGGCATTTTCCATGCGGCCGGGCCGGGGCACGGCAAGGCGGTCATTTCGTCATACCTCGTTGCCAACGAGGAAACCGCGCGGCGCGGCGTCGTGCTGTCGTTCGCGTCCGCACTGGCGCAGGCGCTGGTCGCCGTCGTGATTGTCGGCATCGGGGCGTGGCTGTTGAACGTCACCGCGAAAACGATGTGCGGCGCCGAGCGCATCATCGAGATCGCAAGTTATGGGTTGATCGCGGCGTTCGGCGCGCGGCTGGTCTGGCTCAAGGGCGGTAGCTTCTTTCGCGCGCTGTCGGCCTCGCGCACATCCGGTCCGCAACTGGCGATGGCGCATCCCCATCACGAACATCATGGTCATGCGCATGAGCACCATCACGTCCATCATGATCATCATCATGGCGACGGCCATCACCATCATCACCACGACCATGGCGATCACTGCGGCCATTCCCACGGGCCGGCGCCGGGCGAACTGGCCGGGCCGGGCGGCTGGAAGCGTGGCCTTGCCGCGGTCGCGGCGGTCGGCATCAGGCCCTGTTCCGGCGCGATCCTCGTGCTGGTGTTCGCTTTGGCGCAGGGGTTGTTCTGGGCCGGCGTCGCCGCAACCTTCGTGATGGGGCTTGGCACCGCGATCACCGTCGCCGCCATCGCCACCCTCGCGGTGTCGGCCAAGGGCGTGGCGCGGCGGTTGGCCGCCGGCCGCGACGGCAGCGGCGCGCTGGTGATGCGCGGCGTGGAATTTGCTGCTAGCGGCCTGGTGCTGCTGCTCGGCGCCGGCCTGCTGCTCGGCTATGTCTCCGCCGAACGCGTCACCTGTTTCTGATCGCGATGTCAGAGCCGTGAAGCTCGTTGCCTTGACAAGCTGTCGCCGGAACGCCAAGCCAGCCAGATCATGACCCTTTCCGATCAACCCACGCCGTCTGCCGCCGCCACGCAAAGCCGGATCGGCGTACTGCTGGTCAATCTCGGCACGCCGGATACCGCCGACGCTAAAGGCGTGCGCGTCTACCTCAAGGAGTTCCTGTCGGACCCGCGCGTGATCGAAAATCAGGGCCTTGTCTGGAAACTGGTGCTCAACGGCATCATCCTGCGCACCCGGCCGGCGCGGAAGGCCAAGGACTACCTGAAGATCTGGAACACCGCGCAGAATGAATCACCGCTGAAGACCATCTCGCGTAGCCAGTCGGACAAGCTGGCGGCAGCGCTCGACAATTCCGATCGCGTCGCGATCGATTGGGCGATGCGCTACGGCAATCCATCGATGCAATCGCGGATCGAGGCACTGATCGCGCAAGGCTGCGACCGCATCCTCATCGTGCCGCTCTATCCGCAATATTCCGCCGCGACGTCGGCGACGGTGTGCGACGAGACGTTCCGCGTCCTCGGCGCCTTGCGTGCGCAGCCGACCTTGCGGGTGTCGCCGCCATATTATGATGATCCGGTTTACATCGACGCGCTGGCGGCCTCGATCAAGGCGCATCTGGCGACATTGTCGTTCGAGCCCGAGATGATCCTCGCGTCGTTTCACGGCATGCCGCAAAAGTATATCGACAAGGGCGATCCGTATTATGATCAGTGCGTCGCCACCACCGAGGCGCTTCGTGCGCGGTTAGGGTCCGATGGCGGCAAGCTGATGCTGACGTTCCAGTCGCGCTTCGGCTTCGATCCCTGGTTGCAGCCTTACACCGACAAGACGGTCGAGAAACTCGCGAAGGACGGTATGCGGCGGCTTGCCGTCATCACGCCCGGATTCTCGGCCGATTGTCTGGAGACGCTGGAGGAGATCGCGCAGGAAAACGCCGAGATATTCCGTCACAACGGCGGCGAGCAATTCTCCTTCATTCCGTGCCTGAACGACAGTGACGGCGGCATGGATGTCATCCGGCAGTTGGTGCTGCGCGAATTGCAAGGCTGGCTGTGATCGGCGTCGTCGCGGTCTGATAGGGTGATTTCAGCAGTTTCGAACCCTATTTGCGGCATCTGCGACCAAACAGAGGGTTGCGGCTGCAGGTTCTGCGTGGCTGCATGATCGGTGTTGCCATTTGGCTGGGAGGGGCTGATGTCTGGATTCGATATTTTTGCCATTGCCGTCGTGCTGCTGGTTGTCATCACGCTGTTCGCAGGCGTGAAGACGGTGCCGCAGGGCTATGACTGGACCATCGAGCGGTTCGGCAAGTTCACCCGTACCCTCTCGCCGGGATTGAATCTCATCATTCCGTATTTCGATCGCGTCGGCCGCAAGATCAACATGATGGAGCAGGTGATCGACATTCCCGGCCAGGAGGTCATCACCCGCGATAACGCAACGGTGTCGGTAGACGGCGTCGCGTTCTATCAGGTGTTCGATGCCGCCAAGGCAAGCTATGAGGTCGCCAATCTCAATCAGGCGATCACGACGCTGACCATGACCAACATCCGCTCGGTGATGGGCGCGATGGATCTCGATCAGGTGCTGTCGCATCGCGACGAGATCAACGAGCGGCTGTTGCGCGTGGTCGATGCTGCGGTGGCGCCATGGGGCGTCAAGGTCAATCGCATTGAGATCAAGGACATCGTGCCGCCCGCCGATCTGGTGGAAGCGATGGGCCGCCAGATGAAAGCCGAGCGCGTCAAACGCGCCGACATTCTGCAAGCCGAAGGTCAGCGGCAGTCGGAAATCCTCCGCGCCGAGGGCGCCAAGCAGAGCCAGATATTGCAAGCCGAAGGTCGTCGCGAGGCCGCGTTCCGTGACGCCGAGGCGCGTGAGCGCTCCGCCGAAGCGGAGGCGAAGGCCACCCAAATGGTCAGCGAAGCGATCGGCAAGGGTGATGTCGCGGCGTTGAACTACTTCATCGCCGACAAATATATCAAGGCGTTCGGGCAACTGGCCGAGTCGCCCAATCAGAAGGTGATCATGCTGCCGCTGGAAGCCACCAGCATGTTGAGTTCGCTGGCCGGCATCGGCGAGATCGCCAAGGCGACCTTCGGCGAAAGCGCCGCGTCATCGGCCAACGCAGTTGCGCGCCGGGCGTCGGTGCCGCCGACGCCGCCAAACCCGCCGCAACGCTGAGGACAACGCGAAATGACGTCGATGTTCGCCACGCTCGGAAGCTGGAACTGGCTGATCCTCGGCCTCGTGCTGATCGGCGTCGAGGTGTTGGCGCCGGGTGTGTTCATGCTGTGGCTCGGCCTTGCCGCGTTGCTGGTCGGGTTGTTGTCGTTCGCTATCGACATGCATTGGCAGATGCAGGTGCTGTTGTTTGCAGTGTTCGCCGCCATCGCCGTGCCGATCTGGCGAAATCTGGCGCGGCGCGGTAACCGTGAAACTTCAAACCCGTTTCTGAACCGCCGTAACGATGCATTGGTCGGTCGCGTCTTCACGCTGGAGAAACCGATTCAGGACGGCAGCGGCACCGTGCGGATCGACGACACGATCTGGCGCGTCAACGGTCCGGATGCGCCAGCCGGTAGCCGCATCCGCGTCGTTAAAGCCGACGGTGCGACGCTGACGGTTGCGGCCGAGTAGAGCATGATCCCGAAAAGTGGAAACCGGTTTTCGGACAAGATCATGCTCAATCAAAAAAGATAGCGACGGGTCTGATTCAACGCAGTTGGATCAAACCCTAGCGCTCACGCCACGCCGGCGCGTAGCAGGTCGTGCAGATGCAGGATGCCGACCGGCTTCTTGCCGTCGGTGACGATCAGTGCGGTGATCTTCGAGGTGTTGAGAATTTCCAGCGCCTCGCCGGCGAGCAGCTTGGCGCTGATGGTTTTCGGATTTTTCGTCATCACCTCGTCGACGCGAGCGGTCATCAGGTCCGGGCGCATGTGACGGCGCAGGTCGCCGTCGGTCACGATGCCGGCAAGGTGGCCGCTCTCGTCGACGATGCCGACGCAGCCGAAGCCTTTCGACGACATTTCCACCAGCGCGTCGGACATTTTTGTGCCGACAGGTTTTAGCGGTATTGCCGCGCCGGCATGCATCAGGTCGCGGACATATTTCAGCATCGCGCCGAGCTTGCCGCCGGGATGCAGTACACTGAAATCGACCGAGGTGAAACCGCGGCCTTCCAGCAGCGCGATGGCGAGCGCGTCGCCCAGCGCCAGTTGCAGCACCGACGAGGTGGTGGGCGCGAGATTGTGCGGGCAGGCCTCGCGCGCCTTGGGCAACGTCAGCGCAATGTCGGCGGCCTGCGCCAGCGTGGACTCGCTTTCCGCCGTCATCGCGATCAGGCTGATGCGGAAACGCTTGGCGTAAGTGATGAGGTTCTTCATCTCCGGCTGTTCGCCGGACCATGAGATCGCCAGCACGATATCCTCGGCGGTGATCATGCCGAGATCGCCGTGGCTGGCCTCGGCGGCATGGACGAAGAACGCCGGCGTGCCGGTGGAAGCGAAAGTCGCCGCGATCTTGCGGCCGATATGGCCGGACTTGCCGAGCCCGGTGATGATGACCCGTCCCCTGGCGTTGAGCATCAGGTCGATCGCGCGGGTGAAAGCCGCGCCCAGCCCGCCCTGAAGCGCCGCCGCCAGCGCGGTGACGCCGCTCGCCTCGGTGTCGAGGGTCCGCAAGGCGGATTGCAGCGCGGCGTCGGCCGGGTTGGCGGTGGAAGACATTGGGGGCCTTGATTGCGATTGGGTCATGCGCCGGTCCGGTAAAGATGGCGGGGTCTTACCACGGACAGGCCGGCCAAGGCGACGCCGGAAACGCGGCCCCTCAACGCCTCGTTAACCATAATTGTTTTAACTCCCTTAACGACGTTTCTCGCCGGCCGCGCCGCGTCTCGCCCGTGTGCCTGCAAGTATTTGGATTTATTGGAGTTTGAGGGTCGTGACGCGAGGTCGGGGAAGCGGTTGTCGGCGTCGCGTGCAGCGCGCGCGGCTGGCGCTTGCCTGCGGGGCAGCCGTGGCCACCGGCATCGCGCCGTCGCATGCCCAGATGCTGTCGGACCTGCTGAGCCCGAACCCCGGCCAGTTTGCGCAGATGCCGGACGGATCGCCGCCGCGCAAGACCGATCGTACTGAGCCGACCCGCGCGTTCGGTGGCCCGACGCAGGATCGCGATGCCAGGGCGTCGTCGCGGATCGGCCAGATCCCGACCTACGGCATTCCCGCCGCCTCGGGTGCATCCGACGACGGCTACGATTCGCTCAATCGCAAGCGCAAGGTCGCGAAGCCGTTGCCTGGCGCACCCAAGCCGCTGCTGAAAGGCGCGGTCGCGCCCGATCCCTATGCCAGCATGAAGCCGCTGCCGCGCATCAGTCCGCCGCCGTCGCAGAGCGCCAACAAGACACGGCTGCCGCCGGCGATGACCGGCGCTGTCGTCGGCCAGCCTTATCGCAAGCAGTTGAAACCCGACCTCGATCCGTTCGGCGCGGTCGGCGATTACGTCGGCAGCTTTCTGGTCAAGGGCGCAGTCGAAATCGGCGGCGGTTACGACAGCAATCCCGGCCGCTTCAACGACAAGGAGCGCGGCTCGGCATTCTACCGCATCGCGCCCGAACTGTTGATCGCGACCGACTGGGAGCGCCACTCCATCGTCGCCGATCTGCGCGGCTCGTTCACCGGTTACGACAAGACATTCCCCTCGGCGCCCGGCGTCGCGTCCTCGGTGCCGACCGTGCTGGATCGTCCGGACTTCGTCGGTACGGTCAAAGGCCGGTTCGATGTCAACCGCGACACCGCCATCCTCAGCGAATTGCGGCTGCGCGTCGGCACCGACAATCCCGGGAGCCCGAACATTCAGGCCGGTCTCTCCAAGTATCCGATCTTCACCACGACCGGCGGATCGCTCGGCATCGAGCAGAACTTCAATCGTCTGCAGATCACCGCCAGCGCCACCGCCGATCACACCGCCTATCAGGATTCCAAACTCACCGACGGCACCACGTACAGTAACGACGATCGCAACTTCAATGCGTTCGGCGGCATCGCACGTGCGAGTTACGAGGTGATGCCGGGGTTGAAGCCGTTCGGCGAGGTGCAGGGCGATACCCGCGTTCACGAAGTCAGGGTCGACCGCAACGGCTATCAGCGCGATTCCAACGGCGGCTACGCCAAGGTCGGCACCACGTTCGAGCTGACGCGGCTGCTCACCGGCGAACTCTCGGTCGGCTACGCGATGCGCAATTATCAGGACCCGCGGCTGACCCAACTCACCGGGCTTCTGACCAGCGGCTCGCTGGTCTGGTCGGCGTCGCCGCTGACCACCGTGAAATTCATCGCCAATACCTCGGTGGACGAGACCACGGTGCCCGGCGTCGCCGGCGTGCTGACGCGCACCTACACCGCCGAGGTCGATCACGATTTTCGCCGCTGGCTCACCGGCATCGGCAAGTTCACCTACGGCACGCTCGACTACCAGAACGGCAATCGGCTCGACACCATCTATTCGGTGTCTGGTGACCTGGTTTACAAACTCAACCGCAATGTATGGGTGAAGGGCACGCTGCGCCGCGACTGGCTGGAATCGAACGTCGCCGGCATGAGCAGCGCCTCCACGGTGATGATGCTTGGGGTGCGGCTGCAAAACTAGTTCACGCATCACTCGCCGGCGGCGGAAACTTCCGGCCGCCACGTCAACAGCCGTTTCTCGATCGTCGTCAGAATCCATTCCGCGCACAGCGCCACCACCGCGATGACGATCATGGCGGCGAACACGCCGTTGGAATCGAACGAGCCCTGGGCGCTGGCGATCAACAGGCCCATGCCCTCGCGCGCGCCGAGAAATTCGCCGACGATGGCGCCGATCAGCGCGAAGCCGAACGAGACATGAAGGCTCGCGAGGATCCACGACAGCGCCGACGGCAGGATCACCGCGCGCGTCACCTGCCAGTTGCTGGCGCCGAGAATTCGCGCGTTGGCGATCAGGTTCTTGTCGGCCTCGCGCACGCCCTGGAAGGCGTTGCCGAACACCACGAAGAACACCATCACCACGGCGAGTGCGATCTTCGACGGCGAACCGAGGCCGAGCGCGACGATGAAGATCGATCCCATCACGATGCGCGGGATCGAATTGGCGATCTTGATGTAGATCGAGAACACGTCGGACAGCAGTCGATTGCGGCCGAGGGTAATGCCGAACACGACGCCCAGCACCGAGCCGATCAGAAAGCCGGCGCCGGCCTCGTAGATCGTCACCCACACTTGTTTCCACAGCGGACCGATGGCGGTGCCGTTCTGAATCCAGTCGATCAGCTTGTCGACGATCGCGCTCGGTTGGCCGAAGAAAAACGAATCGAGCCAGCCCGCGCGGACGCCCAATTCCCAGCCGCCGACGAACAGCACGAACACGACGATCCGCAGCGCGACGATCATGCGCCAGCGGCGGCGTTGCCGCTCGGCGAGGGATTCGATGCGACCTTCGGTGGCGAGTGGCGCGGTGGCGTCGGTCATGCGGTGGCCTCGCGTCGTGCGCGCAATACCTCGTCGCGCAGATCGTCGGATAGGCGGCGTGCGATGGCGACGAAGCGCTCGTCGTAGCGCAGCGTCGCGATGTTGCGTGGGCGCGGGAGATCGATGGTGTGCACCGATTTCACCCGTGCGGGTCGCGTGGTCAACACCGCGACTCGGTCGGCGAGCAGGATCGCTTCATCGAGATCATGGGTGACGAACAGCACCGCCGCGCCGGATTGCGTCCATAGCGACAGCAATTCCTCCTGCATCAATTCGCGGGTCTGCACGTCGAGCGCGGAGAACGGCTCGTCCATCAACAGCACCTCCGGCTTGTTGATGAAGGTCTGCGCCAGCGCCACGCGCTTGCGCATGCCGCCCGACAGTTGGTGCGGATGATGCTGCTCGAAACCGGTCAATCCCACCCGCGCGATCCAGTCGCGCGCTTCCGCTTCCGCCTTCGCGCGCGGCACACCACGAAACAGCGGCCCGGCCATCACATTGCCGAGCACGTCGCGCCACGGAAACACCGCGTCCTGCTGGAACACGAAGCCGACGCGGCGGTCGACGCCGGTGACCGGCGCGTCGAACAGCGTCACCGTGCCGCCCTGCGGCTGCGCGAGGCCGGAGACGAGCCCCAGCGTCGTCGACTTGCCGCATCCGGTCGGCCCGACGATGGCGCAGAATTCGCCGGGCGCAACGGTGAGGTCGAAGCCTTCGAGCGCGGACAGCACATCGCCGCTCGGCGTGACGAAGCGGCGCGCGACGTTCTTTAACGTGACGGCGGAAGCAGGAATGTCGGTCATGTCAATTCGTTTCGATTAGCACGCGGACTTTCATCAATGGACGGCGCGCTCCCTCTCCCATAGGGAGAGGCGTGGGGTGAGGGAGTTCGACATTCGATCGGGCATAGGCCCCTCAGCCGGATTGCTTGCGCAATCCGACCTCTCCCTATGGGAGAGGAGAAGTCGCGGCTGCTGCCATGGTTTCTGATCATGCTCAATGCGCCGCGTTGGCCTTGGTGACGAACTCGGTGGT
The DNA here is from genome assembly GCA_051954235.1 of Xanthobacteraceae bacterium. Lineage (GTDB taxonomy): Bacteria > Pseudomonadota > Alphaproteobacteria > Rhizobiales > Xanthobacteraceae > 62-47. The sequence goes on along the minus strand of JBQCHY010000079.1, from coordinate 32,230 downwards.
GAAGGTCTTGCTGAGGTCGATGGTCTTGCCCTTCACGTTGGGCGAAAACGTCGCCAGCACCCGCAGCACCGATTCCGGCGCACCGGCCGGCATCAGACCGTCCGGCGAATATTGCGGCTTGCCCTCTTTGAGGCCCGTCACATAGAGCGCCTTGTCGCCGGCCATGTAGTCCTTCGGCATCTTGTCGGCGATCTCTTCCGCCGAGTGATCGTGCATCCACTTCAACGTCTTCACCAGCGCGTTGACGAGTTTTTGCGCGGTCTCCTTGTTGGCCTCCATGTAGCCGCGGTCCATGTAGAGGCAGGCGGCGGGATAATCGCCGCCGAGCGCCGCGCGCGTCGTCTCCGGCGTGCGCAGGTCGACCGACACTTTCGCGAGGCCGCGCGACAGCGCGCGCTGCACCGTCGGTTCGGTGGTCATGCCGGAGACGATCTTGCCCTGCTGGATCGCGGCGAGGAACGTATCGCCGGCGCCGACCGGCACCAGCGAGTAATCCTGGTTTTGCAAGCCGGCGCGCGAGGCGAGATAGCGGGTGAGGAAATCCGTTGCCGAGCCGAGCCCGGTGACGCCGAGCGCCTGGCCCTTCCAGTTGGCGGGATTGCTGTATTTGTCGGCGGCATCCGCCTTCACCAGAATGGTTTCGCCGGGCGCGACGGCGAACTGCACCACGCTGGTGATGAACTTGCCCTTGGCTTGCAGGTCGATGGTGTGATCGTAGAAGCCGACCACGCCGGCGACTTCCCGCGCCAAGAGCGCGGTCGCGGCTGCCTGGCCGGACGTGGTGTTGTAAAGCTCCACGTCGAGGCCCTGCTCCTTATAGAAGCCGAGCTGTTCGGCGAGCTTCGCCGGCAGATAGATCTGCTTGTCGACGCCTCCGACCATGATCTTCACCTTGGTCTGCGCCTGTGCGGGCGTTGTCGCGAGCGTCAGCGTCGCCGGCAAAACGAGCAGCGTCAGCGCCAGCGGGGCGGCCGACAGAGCGGAGACAAGGGCGGCAAGGCGTGAGCGCATCGGAGGTTTCCTCAATTTGCGGCTTGATCGATTTTGCTGCATCAGGCTCCCTGCGACAAAATGTGTCAACTCCTTCGTTTGACTACAGGTTTCGCGCAGTGCGCACGGCTTTGCCATGGCCGCGCCCGCAGGCGCGTCGTCGGTCCTCGCGTTGGTCCCCTCGGCAGGCGAGGGGAGATGGAGCGCCGCAGGGCGCGACATCGTGTGTAGATCGCACGCCGCACGATCTTGCGAGGATCATGGAGCCGGCGCGCGCATCGCCTTGCGGCGCTCCACCAACGCCTTGGGCAAGTGCTGTAACTTGCACCCGCGGCGCGCGGACATGCATGGCGCGGAAAACCGCGCTTGCCATCCGCTCGGCGTCTTAAGGCATGAGGAGCCGCGCAAGATTGGAGCGGGACGCGGGAGGGGTGAGCGCGATGCGGAGGGCGAAACCACCCCGCGTCGCGCTGGCGGCGCGGTGGGGTTATTGGCCCCGGTGCGCTGCCTGATGGCCTTGCGAGCAAGACCATCGCCGCCCTTCAAGCTCCGTGCGCGACGGGCTTTCGCCCTTGCGCCAAACGCGAACCGCCGGGTTGCCCCATTGGCGCGCGACCGCCGCCGTCCGGCGCGCTTTCGCACGCCTGCTTCCGCTCCGCCCTACGCCGCAAGCGGCATCTCCCCGTAGTGGGAGCGGGCGGGTCGACCTCTGCCTCCCGAGTGGCCGTGTGCGTCACGAACCGCGCGGGCGCCGGCCTCGTTCCGCTTCAAGTACGCCTCCGGAAGCGCCCCTCACGAACGAAGCGATAGGAATATAATCCAGTTTCCGGAGGCGGGGATAAGGAATTTTCTGCTGACGTCGCGGAGGCGACGATTGCGATGGCTAATTTGGAGCCGATAGCAACAGTCCGCGCTCGCTTTGCGAGTGCATGGACTGCCCACAAGGGGCTCTTTCTCGGCGACGTGGAGCAGATAGGTACGTCTCAGCGAAACACCGTAGTTTATCGCCGTCATGCCCGGGCTTGTCCCGGGCATCCACGTCTTTGGCGTTCGCTTGTAGAAGGAGTCAGACGTGGATGGCCGGAATAAATCCGGCCATGACGACGTGCATGTGGCGAGCGTTCGCCATGAAGAATGAGTGTTGCCGCTCGTCGTCGCTTCGCACTTTCGCTAACTCGCACCGGCCAATCGTCGTTTTTCGTTTTCAGGATGCTTCGTCGCTTGCGCTCCTCGCAATGACGCGCAGAGAGGCCTCACGCCTTGCCATGATAATCCCATTACACCCCTATAACCGGAAGCTATATCCGATAACGCAATTTGATAATTTGCGGGCCGATATCGGTTTGTATAGTTCGCCCCAACAATTCGACGCGCCGCGTTGATGCCGAATGACGAGACTTCATTGTTGCAATCGCGTTTCCGATCGCGATTGACGATGTTGTTGTGGCTTCTGCAATGCGGCTTGGGGGAAACTGAGGATGGATGATCGCAGCAAACCGCAATCCGTGTTGCGACATCTCAATCAGGAAAAAATCGTCTTCATTCTGACGATCGTTCTCTTCATTCTGTTCTCGATCATCCTTCCGAATTTTCTGGCGGCGAACAACATTCTGTCGCTGATCCGCAGCGTCGCCGTGCTCGGCATTCTCGGGCTCGGCATGCTGATCGTCGTGCTCGGGCGCGGCATCGACTTGTCGCTGGTCGCCACCATGGCGATCTCGGTGGCGTGGAGCCTGCAACTGATGAGCAGCGGCATGTCGGTCGCCTCCGCCATGACCATCGGTCTGGCGTTCGCGGTCGGCATGAGCCTGATCACCGGCATTCTCATCGCCTATGCGGAAATTCCGTCGCTGTTCGCGACGCTGGCGATGGCGACATTCGTTTACGGCTTCGGCCGCGCGCATCTGATCACCGGCACCGACGTCGTCTATCTGCCGCCGAACATCGGATGGCTCGCGCAGCTCGGGCAGGGCCATGTGGCCGGCATTCCGATGCCGATCATCGTGGCGGCGGGGCTGGCGCTGATCGTGTTTCTGTTCCTACGCTACACCAAGCCCGGCCGTTTTATCTATGCGATGGGCGACAACTTCTTCACCGCGCGCACCGGCGGCGTTCCGGTGCGGCCGATTCTCGTCATGCAGTATGTGCTGGCCGGCGGCATCGCCTTCATCGCCGGCATCGTCACCTCGACCTCGGCGCAGGCGATGAACACCCGCGTCGTCAATTCCAACATGATCTACGACGTGATTCTGGTGGTGGTGCTCGGCGGTGTCGGCCTCAGCGGCGGCCGCGGCAACGTCCGCAATGTCATCGTCGGCACCTTGCTGATCGGCGTGCTGATGAACGGCATGACCATCATGGACATTCAGTACACCGTCCAGAACGTCATCAAGAGTCTGATCCTGCTGCTTGCCATCGTCGTCGACAGCATTCTCAACCCGCGCGACGAGCAGACCGGTCAGCAGGGCGACATCTAAGACCACAAAATATTCCGTTCAAACATTTCAACAGGAGGAACGTTCGTGAAAAAGTTGACCCAACTGGCGGTGGCCGCGACGGCGCTTGCCGCTTTGACGATCGGGACCGTGGCGACGCGGGCCGAAGACACCACCGATGCGTTCCGCGGGCCGGCGCTGGCCGCGCTGAAGGGCAAGACCATCGCCTACCTGCCGATCTCGCTCGGCTTCGATCTGGCGCAAGCCTGGGGCGGCGTCGTCAAGACCGAGGCGCAGCGCTACGGCATCAACTTCAAGGCGCAGGACCCGAACTGGGTGACCTCGGCGATGGCGCAGGGCATGACCTCGCTGATCGCGGAGAAGCCGGACGTCATCGTCACGCAGAACCCCGACGTGCAGTCGCTGGCGCGCCTTCTCAAGCAGGCCAATGCCGCCGGCATCGCGGTGATCCAGATGAACATGCAGGGCGCGGTGCAGACCGACGCCTTCGTCGGCCCGGATTTCGTTGCGCTCGGCGAGCAGGCCGCCAACATGATCGTCGCGAAGTGCGGCAAGGACACGCAGACCTCGCACAAGGTCTCGCTGGTCGAAGGCGTGCCGACCGGCGGCGTCAGCTTCTATCAGATCGAGGGCATCAAGAAGGTGTTCGCCCAGCATCCCGAGATCAAGATCGTGTCGAGCCAGGCGGCCGACTGGGACGCCAGCAAGGCGCGCGCCATCACCGAGACCGTAATTCAGCAGAACCCCGATCTGTGCGGCGTCATCGACGTCTGGGATGGTCAGGCGGTGGGCACCGGTGCTGCGATCAAGCAGGCCGGCAAGCAGGGTCAGGTCTACTTCGTCACTTCCGGCGGCGGCGCGCAGGCGACCTGCGATCGTCTCACCGACGGCACCTTCTCGGCCGTCATCAACTACGATGCGCCGGGCATGGGCCGCGACGCCTGGACCGCGATCATGACCTATCTGCAAAACAAGCAGAAGGCCGGAGTGATCAAGACCCAGATCTATTCGCCGACCCGCGTGATGACCAAGGCCGACGTCAAGGCCGGCACCTGCTGGGATCCCGAGCAGTACGCCAAGCTGCTGCGCTGATGTTGCGCGCGTGACCGCGATCCGTCGCGGTCACGCTCTCTTCTGTTTCTTCTGTCGGCGAACCGCGCCGGATACGAGGCATTCCCTTGGCGACGACGAGCACCCTTGCAAAGCTGCGATATCGCTTTGTCCCCGATCACGTGATTGGCGAATTGCTGTCCAAGAAGTGGATCGATAACGCGATCCCGTTCCTGGTGCTGCTCTGCGTTGTCAGCCTGTTCGGAAATCTGATTCCGAATTTCTTCTCGGTCTCCAATCTCGCCATTCAGGCGCGGGAGCTCGGCGAGTTCGGTCTGGTCTGCATGGCGATGATGCTGGTCATCGTGGTCGGCGGCCTCGATCTCAGCGTCGGTTCGAATTTCGCGCTCGGTAATTTCATGACGCTGGCGCTGCTCAATCTCGCCGGCTGGCCGGTGTGGCTGGCGATCCCGGCGGTGGTGCTGATCTGCGGCGGCGTCGGTTTCATCAACGGCTTCCTGATCGGCTATCTCCGCCTGCGCGCGTTTCTCACCACGCTGGTGACGCTGATCATCGTGCGCGCCGTCGTCGATATGCTGCTGCTGAAATACTCCAAGGCGATGTCGGTGAGTTTCTACGACTCCAGCGTCTGGGACATGATCGGCCTTGGCGGTGTTGGCGGCGTGCCGTCCAGCTTCATCATTCTGGTTGTCGTCGCACTGATCGGCCACATTCTGTTGACGCGCAGCCGCCCCGGCTGGCGCGCGATGGCGATCGGCGGCTCGCGACGCTCCGCGCATAACATCGGCCTGTCGGTGCGTGGCACCGTCTGCGCCGCCTACACCATCTCCGGCATGTTGTGCGGCCTGTCCGGCGTGCTTTACGCGGCACGGCTCGGCGGCGCCGGCACCGATACCGGCATGGGCCTCGAGATCGCTGCGCTGACGGCGGCGGTGCTCGGCGGCAACAGCCTCGGCGGCGGCCGCGGCTCGGTGGTCAAGGCGCTGATCGGCGCGGTGATCGTACAGGTGATGACCAACGGCGTGCTGCGCATCGGCATGAACAGCGGCTCCGGCCCGATGGTGCTCGGCCTCACGCTGTTGCTCGCGGTGTTCATCGACGTGCGCTGGCTGAAGAACCGCGACAAGCTGCTGTCGAAGGTCTACGTCTCGCCGACGCTGGTGGAATTGCCTTCGCCGCGTCCGACCGACGCCGAGAAGGGCGGCACGCTGGCGCTGAACGATCGGCTCAAGGAGGTCGAGATCATCGGCCTCGATGAGGTGGAGTCGCCGGAAGACGTCATTCTCGACGAGAACGATTATCTCTATTGCGGCACCCGCCACGGCGACATCGTTCGCTTCTCGCCGCCGCACTATAAGGAGTGGGAAGTCTACGCCCACATCGGCGGCTCGCCGCTCGGCATGGCGTTCGACAAGGCCGGCGACCTTCTGGTGTGCGTCGGCGGCATGGGCCTCTACAAGATCGACCGCGACCGTAACGTCATCAAGGTGACGGACGAAACCAACCGCTCGCCGCTCTCGGTGGTCGACGATTCACGGCTGCGTCTCGCCGACGATCTCGACATCGCGCCGGACGGCAAGGTCTATTTCAGCGAAGCGACGATCCGCTACGAAATGCACGACTGGCCGGTGGACGCGCTGGAAAGCCGCGGCAACGGCCGCATCATCTGCTACGACCCCAACACCGGGAAGACGCACACGGCGGTGCGCAAGCTGGTGTTTCCGAACGGCGTGTGCCTGTCGCATGACGGGCAGGCGATCCTGTTCGCGGAAAGCTGGGGCTGCCGCATCAACCGCTACTGGATCGCCGGGCCGAAGGCCGGGACGGTGGAGCGGATGGTGGATCAGCTTCCGGGCTATCCCGACAACATCAACCGTGCTTCCGACGGCACCTATTGGGCAGCGATCATGGGGATGCGTTCGCCGGCGCTCGACGTCGCGCTGCGGATGCCGGGCTTCCGCCGCCGCATGGCGCGGCGGATCGCGCCCGATCAGTGGCTCTATCCGAACCTCAACATCGGCTGCGTCATCCGCTTCAACGACAAGGGCGAGATCGTCGAATCGATGTGGGACAAGGGCGCGAGCAATCACCCGATGATTACCTCGATGCGCGAGCACAAGGGCTGGCTCTATCTCGGCGGCATCACCAACAACCGCATCGGCCGCGTCAAGCTCGGCGACTGGGCGGACAAGACCTGGAGCGGGTACCGCAGCTACTGGGGAGCGCGCTCATGACCATCGCGATGGGAGGCTGGCTCGAACGTTTCCTCGGCCGCGGTGCCGCGTCGGTGACGGTGCCGCCGCTCGACGGCGCGCTGAAGCCGAACAGTCTGTTAGAGGAGGCGCAGCCCGGTATCGCGGTGGCTGCGCCGGACAATCTGGCGCTGCTCGACGGCGCGCCGGTGTGGTCGAGCGGCGCGCAACTGCTGCGGCTCAATGGCGACAAGCCGGCGCCGTTCGCGACGTTGCAAAGCGATGTCACTGCGCTGGCCTGCTCCGACGCGGGCCTGATCGCGGTCGCCTGCGAGAAGCACGGCATCGTCATTCTCGATCGTGACGGCAAACCGGCAATCACCGCGCTGCGCGACGGCGGCAAATATGCCTGCGTCACCGCACTCGCGTTCGCCAATAACGACACGCTGCTGGTCTGCATCGGTTCGACCGATAATCCGCTGTCGGCGTGGCAGCGCGATCTGCTGGAGCAGCATCGTGCCGGTCAATTGCTGCGGATCGATTTGAAGAGCGGAGAGGTCAAGCAACTTGCCAACAAGCTCGCCTTCCCGAACGGCGTTCTGGCCGACAGGGACGGCAGCATCATCGTCAGCGAAAGCTGGGCGACGCGGCTGATCCGGCTCGGGCCGGACGGGCGGATGAGCGCGCAACTGATCGAGGATCTGCCGGGCTATCCGGCGCGTCTCGCGCGCGCGGCACGCGGCGGCTACTGGCTGACCGTGTTCGCGCCACGCTCGCCATTGATCGAGTTTGTGCTGCGTGAGCCGAAATATCGTCGCGCGATGATGGCGGAGGTCGCGCCCGAGAACTGGATCGCGCCGGCATTGCAGAGCGGCTTGTCGTTTCACGAACCGATGCAGGGCGGCGCGCTGAAGCAGATGGGCATCCTCAAGCCGTGGGCGCCGACGCGCTCCTATGGCCTCGTCGTCGAAGTGAACGAGAACTTCGTGCCGATCCGCAGCCTGCACAGCCGCGCCGGCGGACGCCGTCACGGCATCACCTCGGCGGTGGAATCCGGCGGGCGCATGTGGCTGACCAGCAAGGGCGGCGACGAAGTCGTCGTGCTCCCTCTTTAAGGTGCGGATGGAATGATGCGACCGATCGTCGAAATGAAAAACGTCACCAAGGAGTTTCACGGCGTCGCCGCGCTCCGGGACGTGTCCTTCGATCTCGCGCCGGGCGAGGTGCACGCGCTGTTAGGTGAGAACGGCGCCGGAAAATCCACGCTGACCAAGATCATGGCGGGCGTTTACGAGGTCACCGCCGGCCAGCTCGTCATCGACGGTGAACCGCAATCGTTCAAGACGCCGGCCGAGGCCCTGCAAAAGGGCATCGCCATGGTGTTTCAGGAAACCAGCCTGGTGCCGTCGCTGACGGTGGCGCAGAACCTCTATCTCGGCAACGAGAAATTCCTCAATCGTCTGCGCGGCATCTACATCTCGGCGCAGCAGTTTCTGCAATCGCTGAACTTCGGCGTCGATCCCACCATGTTCGTGTCGCAGCTCGGCGCGGCGCAGAAGCAGATGGTGGAAATCGCCCGCGCCGTGCACCACAAAGCCAAGGTCATCATCTTCGACGAGCCGACTGCGACATTGACGCCGGAAGAGAAGCATCACTTCTTCGCGCTGATCCGCCGGCTGAAGAAGGACGGCGTCTCCATCATCTTCATTTCGCACGCGCTGGAAGAAGCGCTGGCGATCTCGGATCGCATCACCGTGCTGCGCGACGGCCAGCACGTCATCACCGACCTCGCGAAGAATTTCGACCGCGACAAGATCATCAACGCCATGGTCGGCCGCGCGCTGTCGGGCGAGCTCTACGGCAAGGCGGCGCAAAAGCGCACGCCGCGACCCTACGGGCAGAAAGTTCTCAGCGTCCAGAACCTGTCGATGGGCCGCATGGTCCGCAACACCTCGTTCTCGGTCTATAGCGGCCAGATCACCGGCATCTTCGGCCTGATCGGCTCGGGTCGCACCGAAACCGCGAAAATCATTTCCGGCGTGGTGAAGCGCGACTTCTTCCACGGCGGCGAAGTCAGGCTGGATGGCCGCTCGGTGCGCTACCGCGTGGCGCGGAAGGCGGTGCAGGACGGCATCGTCTACGTCACCGAGGACCGTAAGATCGAGGGCTTTTTCGAAACCAAGTCGATCGCCGAGAATATCTATCTCAATCTGCTGTCGGCGGACCTCAACAAGAACGGCGTGGTCGTCAGCTATTCCGAGATGATCGAGCTGGCGAAGGAGTGGACCGGCAAGCTGAACGTCAAGGCGATCAACAGCGATGCGCGCGTGGTCGAACTCTCCGGCGGCAATCAGCAGAAGGTGGTCATCGCCCGCGCGCTGGTGCAGAAGCCGAAGCTGATCATCTTCGACGAGCCGACGCGCGGCGTCGACGTCGGCGCCATCGCCGAGCTGCATCAGGTGATCAATTCGCTGGCCGATGCCGGCCTCGCCGTCGTGGTGATCTCGTCCTACCTGCCCGAAGTCATGAACCTCGCGGATCGCGTCCTGGTCTCGCGGCAGGGACGCGTGGTCGAGGAATTCGCAATGGAAGAAGCGACCGAAGAAAAGATCATGTACGCGGCGGTTCACTGAACGAGGCGTTACGGAGTCGACCGTCATTGCGAGCGGAGCGAAGCAATCCAGAAAGCCACGAGGCAAGGATTGGATTGCTTCGAAGCTCACGCTCCTCGCAATGACGAACAATGAGTGAAGCATGGCCAAGGCGCGCCTTCGCGAGGCGTGAGGGCGTTTGCGCGGAAGGGAATGACGCATGAAGATCAGGGCTGCCGTTCTTGAGCAGATGGACAACACGACGCCCTATGCGCAATCGCTGCCCCTGAGAGTTCAAGAGATCGATCTGGACGGCCCCGGTCGAGGCGAGGTGCTGATCAGGATCGCTGCGGCAGGGCTTTGCCATTCGGATCTGTCGGTGATCAACGGCGACCGGCCGCGGCCGGTGCCGATGGTGCTGGGCCACGAGGCGGCCGGCGTGGTGGAAGAAGTCGGCGACGGCGTCGACGATCTGGTGCGCGGCGATCACGTGGTCTGCGTGTTCGTGCCGAGTTGCGGCCATTGCAATCCGTGCTCGCAGGGGCGGCCCGCGTTGTGCGAGCCGGGCGCCGAGCACAACGGCAAGGGCGATCTGCTCAGCGGCGAGTTTCGGCTGCATCGTAACGGCAATCGCATCCATCACCATTGTGGCGTGTCGTGCTTCGCGGAGTACGCCACGGTGTCGCGCCGTTCGCTGGTGAAGGTGCGCAAGGACGTGCCGCTGCATATCGTGGCGTTGATGGGCTGCGCGGTACTCACCGGCGCGGGCGCGGTGTTCAACGGCGGCGATGTCGGTCCCGGCCGCACGGCGGCGGTGGTCGGGCTCGGCGGCGTCGGGCTTGCAGCGGTGCTCGGCGCGGCGGCTAACGGCGCGGAAACCATCATCGCGATCGACCGGCTGGAACAGAAACTCGATCTTGCGCGCGAACTCGGCGCGACCCACGCGTTCAAAGCCGACGATCCCGATCTGGTCGGCAAGGTGAAGGACGCGACTTCCGGCGGCGTGGATGCTGCGCTGGAATTCGCGGGCTCGGTGAAGGCGCTGGAAGCGAGCTACGCTATCACCCGGCGCGGCGGCACCACGGTGACGGCGGGACTGCCGAATCCGAAAGCGATGCTGACCTTGCCGGCGGTGTCGCTGGTGGCGGAGGAACGCACCATCAAGGGCAGCTATCTCGGCTCGGGCGTGCCGTCGCGGGATATCCCGCGTTTTCTCGGCCTCTACATGCGCGGCAAGCTGCCGGTTGAAAAATTGCTCACCCACCGCATCAAGCTCGACGACATCAACGCGGGATTCGACCGCCTGCACGATGGCAGCGCCATTCGTCAGGTGATCGAGTTCAACTAAGACAGACCGGCCGGAAGGATACGATCATGACTCGCGTGCAAGGCATCAAGGACTATCAGTGTTTCATCGGCGGCAAGTGGAAGTCCGCCGAGTCCGGTGAAACCTTCGAGTCCGTCGATCCGTTCTTGGCGAAGACGTGGGCACGAATTCCGAAATGCGACCAGCGCGACGTCGATCAGGCGGTGTCCGCTGCACGCAAGGCGTTGGAGCAGGGTGCGTGGGCCGATATGCACCCCTCGCAGCGCGGGCAGCTTCTGCGCAAGCTCGGCGACCTGATCCTGCGCGATGCCGATCATCTCGCCGCGACCGAGGTGCAGGACAACGGCAAGCTCTATGCCGAGATGCGCGGGCAGGTCGGCTACATCCCGCAGTGGTTCTATTACTTCGGCGGCCTCGCCGACAAGATCGAGGGCGCGGTGGTGCCGATCGACAAGGCCGACATGTTCACCTATACCCGCCACGAACCGGTCGGCGTGGTGGCCGCGATCACGCCGTGGAATTCGCCGCTGCTCTTGACGACATGGAAGCTCGCGCCGGCGCTGGCGGCGGGTTGCACCGTGGTGCTGAAGCCGTCGGAGTTCACCTCGGCCTCGACGCTGGAATTCGCGCGTCTCATCGAGGAAGCCGGTTTCCCGGCCGGCGTCGTCAATGTCGTTACCGGCTTCGGCGCCGATGTCGGTGAAGCGCTGACCACGCATCCCGGCGTCGACAAGATCGCCTTCACCGGCGGCGAGAACTCTGGCCGCCACATCGCGCGCAATGCCGCGCAGACCTTCAAGCGGCTGACGCTCGAACTCGGCGGCAAGTCGGCGCAACTGGTGTTTCCGGATACCGACATCGACAATGCGGTGAAGGGCGTCGTCTCCGGCATCTTCGCCGCCACCGGGCAGACCTGCATCGCCGGCTCGCGGTTGCTGGTGCACGAGAGCATTCACAACGAGTTCCTCGACAAGTTCACCGCGCTGGCGCAGACCGCGCGGATGGGCGACCCGATGGATATGGCGACGCAGGTGGGCCCGGTAACCACCCAGCCGCAATATCAGCGCGTATTGTCCTGCATCGAGATGGCGCGCAACGAGGGCGCGGAGTGCGTGATGGGCGGCAAGCCCGCCGACCGGCCGGAATGCGGCGACGGCTGGTTCATCGAGCCGACGGTGTTCGCGGGCGTCTCCAACTCGATGCGCATCGCGCAGGAGGAGGTGTTCGGCCCGGTGCTGTCGGTGATCCGCTTCCGCGAAGACGACGAAGCCTATGCGATGGCCAACGATACCGCCTACGGCCTCGCCGCCGGCATCTGGACCAACGACCAGCGCCGCATCTTCACCGCGGCGAAGCGGCTGCGGGCCGGATCGATCTGGACCAACACCTATCGCGCGGTGAGCTACATGGCGCCGTTCGGCGGCTTCAAGAATTCCGGGCTCGGGCGCGAGAGCGGTCAGGAGGCGATCAACGAATATCTCGAAACCAAGTGCGTCTGGATGTCCTACGGAAAGGACGTGCCAAACCCGTTCGTGATGCGGTGACAGTCGTTATTGCGACGCCCCGGCGGCATGCCTCATCGGGAACTGGAACGAAGTTGTGGCCGATGCATCAATAGACACCGAGGATCGCGACAGGGTGTCGCGCATATGCGGAAGGGGCTGTCACAGTCCGCCCGTCATGGTGTTATTTGGATTTGTCGCGAATAGCTCGGGTGCGACGGCGCCTCTCGATGAGGCGACGCATGGTTGTGACGGAAGGTAAGTTGTCATGGCGTCGGATCTTGCTGGATTGCTGGTCGTGTCCATCGAGCAGGCCGTCGCCCCGACCTATCTGTCGTGCAAGCTGGCGGATGCCGGGGCGCGGGTCATCAAGATCGAGCGGCCCGAGGGCGACTTCGCCCGGCACTACGATCATCTGGTGCACGGCGAGAGCGCCTATTTCGTCTGGCTCAATCGCGGCAAGGAATCGATCTGCCTCGACCTCAAACAGGCAAGCGAACGCGCCATCCTGTCGGAGATGATTTCGCGGGCGGATATCTTCATTCAGAACCTCGCGCCGGGCGCCATCGAGCGGCTCGGCTTCTCGATGACGAAGTTGCGGGAGCAGCATCCGCGGTTGATCACCTGCTCGATCACCGGCTACGGCGACGAGGGGCCGCTGCGCGAGTTGAAAGCCTACGATCTTCTGGTGCAGGCCGAGAGCGGCCTTGCCAGCACGACGGGCAACGAATTCGGCTCGGTGCGCGTCGGCGTCTCGGTCGGCGATATCTCGGCGGGGATGACGGCGACGCAGGCGGTGTTTCAGGCGCTCTACGCGCGCGAGAAAACCGGTCATGGACGGCACATCGCGGTGTCGCTGTTTCATTCGCTGGCGGACTGGATGAACGTGCCGTATTTGCAGTTCACCTATGGCGGCATCACGCCGGGCAGGTTCGGCCTGCATCACCCGACCATCGCGCCCTACGGCGCGTTCACATGCAGCGGCGGACGGCCGGTGCTGATCGCGATCCAGAACGAGCGCGAATGGGTGATTCTGTGCCGCGACGTGCTCGGCCGTCCCGATCTGATCACCGATCCCCGGTTCAGCAGCAACGACAATCGCGTCAAGAACCGCGAGGCGCTCGACGCGGAGATCGTGCCGATTTTCCTCGGCATGACGCGGGAGCAGGCGATCGAGGTGCTGAGCGCCGCGCGTCTGGCCTATGGCCGGGTCAGTTCGCTGGACGATCTCGCGGTGCATCCGCAGAACCGCTATCTCGACGTCGAGACGCCGTCCGGCCCGGTGCGTTTGTTGGCTCCCGGCGTCAAGGTGGATGGCGAGACGCAGACCGCCGGCCGCGTCCCGGCCGCGGGCGAACATGGCGCGGCGCTGCGCCGGGAATTCGCGCCGAAAGGGCCGCACACCGGTTCGTGATCGTCGGTAGTCACGTCGCTTGATGCCATGCGGTATCAAGATGCATGGCAGAGTTGCCCTATGCTGAATCCGGATCAATTTGATCGGGACTCGCGAACATGATCAATTCCAGACACTTAGCTTGCGATTCGACCCGCTCTTACGGGTCAGCGGCGCAAACCGTTTCGCACTTTGCGGCTTCATGCCTTAAGGTGCGGCCGCGCTATTCGGGCGATTACATTATGTTGGATCTATATGGATCTCAGGCAGCTCCGATATTTCATTGCGATTGTGGAGCAAGGCTCGTTTTCCAAGGCCGCTGAATTTCTCAACGTCGCGCAGCCCGCGCTGAGCCTGCATGTCCGTAATCTGGAGTCCGAACTTGGCTGCGCGCTGTTGTTTCGCAGCCCGCAAGGCGTGGTCGCGACCGAAGCCGGCCAGATTCTGGTGCGCAATGCGCGGATCATTATCGATCAGTTCTCGGTCACTCGGCAGCAGATTCAGGAGCACGAGGCGGAGCCGTCGGGCGAGGTGCGGCTCGGCTTGCCCGGTACCATCAGCCAGATTCTGGCGGTGCCGCTGATCCTCGAGGCGCAGCGGCAGTTTCCGAAGGTGAAGCTGCGGATCGCGGAAGCGATGAGCGGCTTCGTGCTGGAATGGATTCGCGAGGCGCGGGTCGATCTCGCGGTGCTCTACACCTCGGTGTCGGATCGCACGCTGACCTCGCTGCCGGTGCTGTCGGAGGAGTTGTGGCTGCTCGGGCCGATGAAAGCGCCGGCTGGCGTCGAGCCGCCGGGCGCCGGGCAATGCTCCTATCAGCAGGTGACCAAGCTGCCGCTGGTGCTGCCGAGTAGCACGCATGGCTTGCGCGCATTGCTGGAGAAGGAGGCCGCCGATCACGCGCTGCAATTGAATACGGTGTTCGAGGTCGACTCCTACGCCAACATCAAAAGCATGGTCGAAATCGGCGCGGGCTATTCGATCCTGCCGTTCAATTCCATCGCGCGCGAAGTGCAGAGCGGGCGGCTGCTGGCATGGCGGATCGGGAAGCCGAAGCTGCAACGCAGCGTCAATCTGGTCTGCCCGGCGGATCGCCCGGTGACGCGCGCGGTGTCGTCGATCGAGGCGCTCTGCCGCACCGTGCTGCTCAACCTTGCGTCGACCGGCAAATGGAACGGCGTCAAGGTGATCAAGTAACGTGTGTAGTGCGTCTGCGTCGTGGATCAGAACGATGCCGCTAGGGCCTCAGGTCCATGTCGATGCTGATAAAGTCGCCGCGATAGGTGACCTCGCCGAGATAGATCACCGTGCCGTCGCGCGCGGTGAAAACGCGGCGCACCTCCGCCACAGGGGAATTGAGCGGAATGCGCAATAGCCGCGAGACCTCGAGGTCGGCGGTGCCGATGGTCAGGCGCTGTCGCGCGGTGGCGATGGGGTGGCCCGGCATTTCCATCAGGATCGGGATGACCGTCTCGCCGCGGAAACGCTTCGGCGCTTTGCGGAAGATGGTCTCGTCGAGATAGATCGAGATTACGCAATAAGGCTGCCGTTTGCGCGAATGGACGCGGCGCATGAACACGTAGTTTGCGGCAGGTCGTCCGTCGTCCGGATGCAGCGGCGCTTCGCAGCGGCTCTCCGAGATGTTGATGATTTTCGGCGACGTCGTCCGGTAGACCTTGGCGAGATCGGTGAGCGTCGTCTCCACCCGCAGCCAGCGATCCTGCGCCACGCCGCCGGTGATGAAGGTGCCGCGCCCCTGCTGCGCTTCGAGGATGCCCTCGCGGGTCAATAGCTCGACCGCCTGGCGAATGGTGACGCGGGAGACGCTGAACTCCGCCGCCAGCGTCTCGTTGCCGGGAAGCCGCGATCCGTGCGGCCACACCCCGCGCGCGATACGCTGCCGCAGCGTTTCGGCGATCTGCGCGTATTTCGGAATATGGCTTTCCGCATCCAGGATCATGGTGTCTGCGCCGCTACTCAAGAGAGAACGGCGGCGGCTCCTTTCTCACCGATCATCAGGCTGGTGGCGTTGGTATTGGCCGAGGTGATCAGCGGCATCACCGACGCATCGATGACGCGGAGGCGCTCCACGCCGTTGACGCGCAATTGCGGGTCGACCACCGCACCGTCGTCGCTACCCATGCGGCAGGTGCCGACCTGATGAAACACGGTGCCGCCGGTGGCGCGCGCGAATTCCCACAGCGCGTCATCGTCGTCCGCCTCGAATCCGGGCTTGATCTCTGTGTCCCATAGCGAACGAAACGACGGCTGCTGAAAAATCTCGCGCAGGATTTTCATTCCGGCAATGAGCGTCTTGCGGTCGATCTCCGCGTCGAAGTAATTCGCGTGGATGGTCGGTGCGGCGAACGGATCGGTGGAGTTGATCGCCAGATGCCCGCGCGACTCGGCGTGGCATTGCCATACCGACGCGGTGAATCCGGAATAGCGATGCAATGGTTCGCCGGGTCGATCGACCGACAGCGGCATGACGTTGAACTGCACATCCGGCCGGTTGGCGATTGCATACGGCGTGCAGGCTGCGCCGCCGACCTGACCGGCGCCGGCGGTGAGCGGGCCGTTGCCCTGCAACGCCCATTGCAGCCCCATCTTCGCCAGTTCGATCGGGTCGCGGACCTGATCGTTCAAGGAGATCGGCCGCTTCAGCCGCACGATGACGCGCGCCTGATAGTGGTCCTGGAGATTGCGGCCGACTTCCGACGCATCGACGATCACCGGAATATCGAGCGAGCGCAGCAGCGACGCGGGACCGATGCCCGAGAGTTGCAACAGTTGCGGCGATTGCAGCGTGCCGGCGCACAGGATGACCTCGCGGTCGGCGGTGGCGCGATGGGTTTCGCCATTCGCGATCCATTCGATTCCGGTCGCGGTCGTGCCGGAAAACGTCACGCGCTTGGCCTGCGCATTGGCGATGATCGTCAGGTTCGGCCGGTCGGCCACGGGATGCAGGAAGGCGGATGCCGAACTGCTGCGCCAGCGCGACCCGATGCCGAGCTGATAGCTGCCGACGCCGAACGTCGTCGCGCCGTTGAAATCGGCGTTGAACGGCAGGCCGTACTCCATGCCCGCCTTCACCCATGCGGCAGACGCCGGATTGGCGACGCGCAGGTCGGAGACCTCGAATTCTCCGAGTGCACCGTGATACTGGCTGTCGCCGCCGCGGTAGCGCTCGTAGCGGCGGAAGTAGGGCAGAGTGTCGCGATAGCTCCAGCCGGTCGCGCCGAGTTTTTCCCAGTCGTCGAAATCCTCGTGCTGGCCGCGAATGAAGATCAGGCCGTTGATCGACGACGAGCCGCCGATGACGCGGCCGCGCGGCCAATCGATGACGCGGCCGCCGAGCTTGTCGTTCGGTTCGGTCTTGAACAGTCGCGAGAAGCGATTGTCGAAGATCGAACGATAATAGCCGACCGGCAGCTTGATCCAGAAATTGCGATCCGATCCGCCCGCTTCCAACAGCAGCACGCGGCAGGCAGGGTCCTTCGACAGCCGGTTGGCGACGATGCAGCCGGCCGAGCCCGCGCCGACGATGATGTAATCGTAACCTTTTGTCGTGCTGGACACGCTCGCTCCTCAGGCTGTCCGATAGGCTTCGAACGCGGCGAGGTCGGGCGTGAACCCGAGCCCCGGCGCATCGGTCAAGGTGATATGTCCGTCGCGGACATCGCTGACGGGACCGCACAACGCATCGCGCAACGGGTTCGGATTGAAATCGACCTCCAGCAAGCCGTCGCCGCCGACAGCGGCGAGCAGATGCGCGGAGGCGAGCAGCCCGATGCCGCCGCCGAGATAGTGCGGGCAGAACGTCTTGCCGGCGGCGCGCGCCGCGCGCCCGACGGAAACGCATTGCGAGAAGCCGCCCCACTTGGCGATGTCGGGCTGGATCACGTCGAGCGCGCCGGCCGTGAAGGCATCCGCGAACGCCGTCTCGCTGGCGAGGTTTTCCCCGCCGGCCAGTGGCGTGCGAATCCGCTGCTTCAGTTCGCGCCAAGCCGGCCATGGCTGATCCACGCGCAGCGGTTCTTCCAGCCAGCCGAGCGCAAAGCGATCGAGTTCCGGTGCGAAGGCGAGCGCCTGTTCCAGCGACCAGCCCTGATTGGCGTCGGCGGCAAGCAGGCCATCGCCGGCAAGCGCGCGCAAGGCGGTGAGATTGGCGATGTCGCGCTCCGCGCCGAAACCGATCTTCAGCTTCAGCGCGCGATGGCCGGCGCGCAATGCCGCTTCCGCCGTCTGCGCCGCGCCGGTCGGATTGATGCCGCTGGCATAGACCTTGATGCGCGGCATGTCGCCGCCGAGCAGGCGCCATAACGGCTGCGCCTGCCGTTGCGCGGCAAGGTCCCACATCGCAATATCGACGCCGGCGATGCATTGCGCGAACGGGCCATGTTCTCCGGTCTGCAACGCCAGCACGGCATATTTCGCGGCGAGGTGGTCGAACACGTCGCGCGGCGCCTTTGCGACGAAGCCGGTCATCGCCGGCGCAACAATCTCATTGATGATGCGCGTGCGATGCTCCGCGCCGACGGAAGGAAAATTCGACCACGCTTCGCCCCAGCCGACGTGACCGTCTTCATCCTGAATGCGGATGAACACCGCGGGACGATCCAGCATGCGGCCGAACGAGGTCTCGACCGGCGTTTGCAACGGGTAGCGATAGCAGAAAGCGCGGAGGCTGCGGATCGCCACGGAACTGGTCATGCGGGACACCTTGACACGGCGCGCGATCTCTCGTCTCTTGTACGCTTGTATTATCTATAATACAACTTGGCGAAAGAGCAACCGGCGGAGCGGCTGCGGATGAAAGCGGACGGCGTGAAGCGATTTCTGCTCGGAGCCATTCCGTGGCTCGGCGCGATTGCGCTGTGGTATGCCGTGCGCCTGAGCGGCATCGTCAATCCGTCGCTGATCCCCGCGCCGCATGCGGTGGCGATGAAGTTCGTCGAACTGCTGCTGCACGAGGGCTTGCTGGTCGACGTCTGGGCGTCGACGCAGCGCGTCACGCTCGGCGTGCTGCTCGGCATCGCCGCCGCCGTGCCGGTAGGTTTCCTGCTCGGCTGGTATCGCCCGGCGCGCACGCTGGCCGATCCGATGATCAATTTTTTCCGCGCGCTGCCGCCGATCGCGCTGATCCCGCTGGTGATCGTTTACTTCGGCGTGGATGAACTCGCCAAGCTGGTGGTGCTGTTCTACGCGGCGTTTTTCTCCGGCGTCATCGTGATGTACGAGGGCGTGTCGCAGATCACGCCGCTCTATATCCGCGTGGCGCAGACGCTCGGCGCGAGTGAGCTGGAAATCTTCCGCAAGGTCATCATTCCGCTCACCGTGCCGCACATTCTCACGGCGTTGCGGGTTGCGCTCGGCGTTGCGTGGGCGACGCTGGTGGCCTCCGAACTGATTGCCGCGCAACGCGGCCTCGGAGCGCTGATCCAGAACGCCTCGACCTATTTCCTGCTCGATGTCATCTATGTCGGCATCATCTGCATCGGCTTCGTCGCGCTCGTCATGGACATGATCCTGCGCGCGATCAGCAAGCGCCTTCTGGTCTGGCAGGAGCGCGCGGTCGCATGACCAACGACGTCAACAAAAGCGCTCGCGCGCAGTTCGAGCACGTCTCGCTGGCCTTCGATACGCCGAAGGGCAAATTGCAGATCGTCGATGACGTGAACTATTCCATCAACGATGGCGATTTCATTGCGGTGATCGGTCCATCGGGCTGCGGCAAGACCACGATGATGAACATGCTGGCGGGTTTCCAGAAGCCGACCGGCGGACGCGTGCTGTTCGACAATGCGCCGGTGCAGGGCCCCGGTCCCGAGCGCGGCGTGATCTTCCAGGAATACGGCGTATTCCCGTGGCTCACGGTGCGCCAGAACATTGCGTTCGGATTGACGCTGCACGCCAATCGCGTCGCGCCGAGCGAGCGCGAGGCGATCTGCGATCATTACCTGTCGTTGATGGGGCTGTCGGATTTCGCCAACTCGTTTCCGAAGCATCTGTCGGGCGGCATGCGGCAGCGGCTGGCGATCGCGCGCGCCTACGCGGTGAAGCCGCAGTTCCTGCTGATGGACGAACCGTTCGGCGCGCTGGATGCACAGACGCGCGCCAACATGCAGAATCTGCTGCTGCAAGTGCTGGCCGCCGAAGGCAAGACGGTGATGCTGATCACTCATTCGGTGGAGGAGGCGATCTATCTCGCCTCGCGCATCGTGGTGGTGACCGCGCGGCCGGCGCGGATCAAGGAAATCATCGAGGTGCCGTTTCCCTATCCGCGCGATGAATCGATTCACGAGCGGCCGGAGTTCGGCCAGTTGCGCAGCTACATCCGCGAACTGGTGATGAACGAATATCGCGCGCAGCAGGCGCAGACGTCTTTTTCGGA
This sequence comes from Xanthobacteraceae bacterium, assembly GCA_051954235.1. Taxonomy (GTDB): domain Bacteria; phylum Pseudomonadota; class Alphaproteobacteria; order Rhizobiales; family Xanthobacteraceae; genus 62-47. The sequence goes on along the minus strand of JBQCHY010000079.1, from coordinate 12,314 downwards.
ATAACAAAGAGAGGGAGGAAGGCATGAACAGGCGTGAATTTCTGACGACGACGGCAGGCGTGGCCCTGAGCGCCACACTCGCGGCTCCCGCGATCGCGCAGGCCAAGACCAAGGTGCGCGCCGGCTATCTGCACACAGTGGCGGTCGACGGGCAGATCTGGACCGGCATGGATCGCGGCTCGTTCGCCAAGCAGGGGATCGATCTCGAGCTGCGTCAGTTCAACACCGGGCTGGAGATTTTCCAGGCATTGGTCGGCGGCAGTCTCGATGTGCTGGCGACCGGCGCGGTGCTGTCGAACTTCCCGGCGCGCGGGCAGGGCAAGGTGTTCCTCATCAACGACGTCGAGGTCGCGACCGCGCAATTGTGGGTACGCGGCGATCAAGGCATCCAGACCTTCGCCGATCTCAAAGGCAAGCGGATCGCGACCACCACCGGCACCACCGCGCATGTGTTCCTCGACACCGCGCTGCGCGCCAACAATGTGAAGCCATCCGAAGTTGAACTGCTGAACCAGGCGATGCCGGCGGCGGTGACCTCGTTCATCTCCGGCGCGGTGCCGGCGGTGGCGCTGTGGGTGCCGTTCAACGTTTCGGTGCGCGACAAGGTGCCGGGCGCGGTGAAGCTGGCGGACGCGTCGGCCTATTATCCGCAGGCGGCGATCGTCGGCGGATGGGCCGCGCGCAACGATTATTTCGACGGCAACAAGGAGACGCTGTCGAAGCTGATCAAGGGCTGGGCCGAGGCCAACGATTACTTCATCGCCAACAGCGATGAGGCGTTGAAGGCGCTGCAAAAGAACCACTACAGCCAGACGCCGATGTCGGACATCGAGGAGTCGTTCAAGGCGCAGAAGATGTTCACGTCGCAGGAGTGGAAGAAGCTCTATGCCGACGGCACCGTCACCAAATGGTTGCAGCAGGTCACCGACTTCTTCATGACCAACGCCAATGTGAAGGACTTCACGCCCGCCGCGAAGTATTTCGATCCGTCGCTGTATACATCGGCGATCGGGTAGGGCTGGATGAGTTGGGTTGAATCAGCATTATCGTCATGGCCGGGCTTGTCCCGGCCATCCACGTCTTTGAGCCTGTCTCGCTCTCAAGACGTGGATGCCCGGCATAAAGCCGGGCATGACGGATCAGATTGAAGCCATCATGTTTGAGGCTTGGCTACTGATTCCGCGGCGCGATCAGCGCTTGGCGGTGAGATAGCGGCCGATCTCGGTGTGGTCGGCGGAGTTGCCGAGCGTTTTCAGCGCGCCGTCCCAGAGCGATGCGACTTCATCCGCCAGCGGCGCGATGACGCCGATCTGGTGGGCGAGCTCGTCGGCGGTGCGAATGTCCTTCGCCATCAGCGCCAGCGAGAAGCCGGACGTGAACGATTCCGGAATCACGAATTGCTTGATCTTGTTTTCCGTCGAGTTGTTGCGGCCGGTGGAGGCGTTGAAGACATCCACCAGCGTATTCGGATCGATGCCGAAGCGGCCGCCGATGGCCACGGCTTCGACGGCGGCGGCGAGGCCTGCCGCCGACACGTAGTTGTTGAGCGCCTTCGCGGCATGGCCGGAGCCGAGCGGACCAGTGCGGAAGACCGATTTGCCCATCGCCTTCAGGATCGGCTCGGCCCGGTCGATGGTTGCATGGTCGCCGCCGGCCATGATCGCCAGCGTGCCATCGATGGCGCGCTTGACGCCGCCCGACACCGGCGCATCGATGAACGCAAAGCCAGCCGCGATCGATTCTTCGCCGAGCGCCTTGGTGCCGACCGGCGCCGACGAACTCATGTCGATCAGCACCGTTCCCGGCGCGAGATGTTGCTTGAAACCCTCGACGGCGGCGCGAACGACCTTGCCGTCCGGCAATAGTGTAATGACAGCGGCCGCGCTCGACACCGCCTCCGCGACAGTCGCCGCTGCCGTCCCGCCTGCGGCGCTGAATTTCGCGCGTGCGTCGCTCGATGTGTCGAAGCCGACGACCTGATAGCCGGCGCGGCTCATGCACGCGGCCATCGGCTGGCCCATGTTGCCGAGGCCGACCACGACGACTTTCGCCGGCGGAAGGATAGGGTTCGATTGCGACACGAGGAGACTCCTTCGGTGATCTTCGATTCATTCTTGCGAACGCCATCAGACCATCAGACAATCGGCCGATCAACTTGACCGATTCAAGACTTTATGAGGAAGTTCGCGGCGCGCTGCCAGCGCGGCAATCGGCAGACACCGCGCGTCATGCCGAAAATATCCCCGGCGTCACCCACTAACAGCAATGGTATCGATATGAGCTACGATCAGACGGTCACCCTCGGCGGACTCTTCGACATCGGCCTCACCGCCCGCCGCGAAGTCCTTGGCGCGGAATATGTCGACAAGTCGATGGAATCCGCCAACGACTTCATGATGACCTTTCAGCACATCACCACCGAATGGTGCTGGGGTTATGCCTGGAACAGGCCGGGCCTCGATCGGAAGACGCGCAGCATCATCAACCTCGCGATGCTGACCGCGCTCAACAAGCCGGCCGAACTCAAGCTGCATGTCAAGGGCGCAATCACCAACGGCGTCACGGTTGACGAGATCAAGGAGATCCTGCTGCACGCGACGGTCTATTGCGGCATCCCGTCGGGCCTCGAGGCGTTCAAGACGGCGAATGCGGTGCTCGTGGAGATGGGCAAGATCAAATAAGGTTGCCTGCGGCATCCGTGCCGATGACGAGCGATGACAGGTGCCGGACGAATGGCCAGTCAGAACCGCGCGGGGGCCGCCGGTTCGTGAGTTGTTGTCCCGCTTCACGCGGAAAGCGCTCTGGCGCCCTTTCCGGAATCGCCGTAGCTTTTGAAGCAACGCGATTGCGCGGGTCGATGAGACTGGAAAGGTTGCCATGCAGGACGTGATGTCTCTTGAGGGGAAAACGATTGTTGTCACCGGCGCGGCCCAGGGAATTGGGCAAGCCGTCGCAAGGCTGGCGATTGCGCTGGGCGGGCGGGTGATCGGCGTCGATCTCAACGGAGACAAACTCAACGCGTTTGCCGCAACGACGAACGGCCGGGTGTTGCCCTATGTCGGCAACGTGGCGGACCCGGATTTCACCGAGGCCACCGTGCGCCATGTCACGGCGAGCATTGGCGCCATCGACGGTCTCGTCAATAACGCCGGCATCACGCGGCCGGCGATGATCGAGAAAATGACCTTGCAGCAATGGAGCGAGGTCATCGCGGTGCATCTGACCGGCGCGTTCCTGTGGACGCAGGCGGTCGGCCGCATCATGCTGGCGCAGGGAAAAGCGGGGCGTGACAATCCCGGCGCGATCGTGAACATTTCGTCGGACGCGGGCCGGGCCGGCTCCATCGGCCAGATCAACTATGCCGCGGCGAAAAGCGGTTTGCTGGGCATGACGATGTCGACCGCGAAGGAATGGTCGAAATTCGGCATTCGCACCAACTCGATCTGCTTCGGCGTCGTCGAAACGCCAATGACCGAAACCATCAGAGGCGACAAATTTCGCGACGGCGTGCTGGCGCGGATTCCAATGGGCCGCTGGGCAACGCCGGACGAAGTTGCCAAGCCGGTCTGTTTCCTGTTGTCCGATGCCGCGTCTTACATGACGGGCCAGCACATCGCCGTCGACGGCGGATATCATATCTCGGTCTAAGGTGTGGACTCATTAGCAGAAGCCAGCCAGAGCCGGATGGATGCGCGGGACACAAGCAAAGTAGTTCGCGGCGAGCCTGTCGTAGCGCGTCGCCACCTGACGACATTGTTTGATCCTCGGAAGTTCGCATCCGTTCGGACGCGCCAAATTGCCACCGTTCAGAATGAAGCCACGAAAATGGTCGCGACGGGTGCGGCAGATAATATTCCGCCTTTTGAGGATTTTCGACCTGGATTGAATCGCTCGGAAGCTACTTCACCTCTCCCCATCGGGGAGAGGTCGGAGCCGAAGGCTCCGGGTGAGGGGGATCGAGCACCATTGAGGCTGTAACCCCTCACCCTAACCCTCTCCCAACGGGAGAGGGAGCGGCCTCGTTTCGAGGCAAGCATTTCCATCAAAATCGAAAACACTCTGGTTGGAGTGACGCGCACCCCTCGTCGTCGTCGCGAAGGCATCGCCATTTCCGGTACGCAGGCAAGTCATGCAGCGGTCCGACAGAGGCAAGGTATCGTCAGTTCGCGTTCCTCATTGAACGGTAGCCGACGCTGTGAACGTATAGCCGACGCCGTAGACGACCTTGATCGGCGCAAGAAGTTTGGTGCGGCCTTCGATCTTGCGACGCAAGCGACTGACGATGGCATCCAGATGGCGGTTGTCGAAACTTGCTTTCGGGCGGGTCAGCGTTTCTACCAGTTCTTCACGTTGGCACACTTCGCCCTTCTGGCTGCACAGAGCGTTCATGAAGGCGAACTCTGCGGCCGTCAGCTTCAGCGAGTGCTGATTGGGTGCAATGAGCATCCAATTCGTAACGTCGAGAATCCATCGGCCATCATGACCATTCGCTGATTCGGTCTGATCGCCTGTCCGGCGCAGAAGGCTCCGGACGGCCGCCTCGATCTCGCGCAACGTGCTGTGCTTGACGAGATAGATATCGGCGCCGCTATCGAAGCCCCGGATCCGATCGTCGCTGTCGCCGAGTGCAGTGAGCATGATGATGCCGCAAGTATGCGTGCGGCGGATTTCAGTCGCGAGTTCGAATCCGTTACCGTCCGGCAGCCCCACGTCGAGGATGATGACCGCCGGCGGATTGCCGTGTGCGAGCGCTTCACGTAGGTCTCGTGCCGTCGCGACAGCGATGACATTGAAGCCGCTGAACTCCAGGAAGCCGGCCAGGTCCTTCCGCAGTCGAGGTTCGTCCTCGACGATCAGAATGCGCGTCACGCCACCATTCCTTCCGGCACCAATGCGTTGGATATTTCACTCGACGCAGGCATCGTCACGACAGCCGTCGTTCCACCTTCCGGGTTGGGAAGCAGTTTCAACGTGCCGCTATGATAGGCGAGAAGCTTGTGCGCGCTATAAAGTCCAAGCCCGGTGCCCGCCGTCGCTTTGGCATTGGATGCGCGGAAGAAACGGCGTCCGATTTTGCCCAGTTCCCCTTGGGGGATACCGATACCGCGGTCGCGAACCTTGATTCTGATCGACCCGTGCTCTTCCCTCGCTGTGATTTGAACCGGCTGATTGTCTGGGGAGTATTTGAGAGCGTTGTCGATGAGATTGATGATCACGGTCGACAGCATGTCAGGATCCGCAAAAAAGGAAACTGTTCCGTCGTCAACGGCGAAGTGCAGTCTATTGCCGCGTGCCGTCATCTCGAAATGCAATTGTACGTCTCCGATCAAAGATCCTATCTGCACCAGTTCAGGCTGAAAGCTGCTTTCGCGATCGTCCGTCATGAATCGGTCGATGAGGGAAAACAGGCGATTGAGCGCCTCGCCAATGCCGGAGAGCCGCTCTCGCGTTGCTTCCGGTGATTTGTCGCCAACCAGGCCGATCATATCGACGGCGTTGCGTATAACTGCGAGCGGCGTGCGGAATTCATGGCTGACGACGCGCATGAAATCGGCCTGTTCTTCGCGCAATGCGCGTTCCGTATCGAGGCTCGTGCTCAACAGGCTTTCCAGCTTTCGTCTTTCTTCGATTTCCCGCAACAAGGCTTCATTTTTCTCACGGAGGTCGGCGGACAATCGTGAGCTGACCATGAAGAGCAGGCAGGCAAAGAACGCGATCAGGAACAACGTGCCTTGCAGGAGATACCAGGCATTGCGGTCGGCAAGCACCGGAGCGCTTTCGAAATCGGACGGCAGCCGGTACTCGATGACGCTCTGAACGATGCTTGCAAGCATGTACTCGGCAAGCACGCCGATGGTGATCCAGCGCAGCAAGCGTGGCTGCGTCCGGTCGCGCATAAGGCCAAGGCACATCATCGACATGATGATCATCGTAAAGAGCGTCGACGTATGAACGCGCATCTCGATATCGCTTGGATCGATTGCGACGGCGGCGCTCCATGTCACGACCTGGAAGACCAGCAGTGAAATGCCGATCCAGCTATAGCGTGGCTGGCCCAGAAAGCGGGCAAGCCCCTCGGCGAGCAGCACGAGGCCCAGCTTGATGATGGTGTTGTGGAGCACGATGGCCCAGGGAGCGGGCTGGTCACCGCGCATCAGCATCAACAGCACGCCCGCCGCGATGGCGATGAACCCGGCCGCAAGAAACTTCAGTTCGTAAAGGTGGCGCCATGCGCGCCAGACGAAAATCCACGCCACGGCTTGCAGACTTGCCGTCGCCAGCGTGACGACCAGAACCGTCTTGAGATCAAGCATTCTCTCGCGTCCGCATCCCGCCTCTGCGCCGCACTCTCGCTATTGATTGTGCGAACTTCGCAAGTGTCGCGCAGGCGCGCAAGCGCGATCGCGATTGTCAGAATTGGTCAGAATTCATCGGAATTGATCGGTGGAGCCGCGTGATCGCGAAACCTTATGCTGAAACGGATTTGATGCGGCGAATCCTTCGGCCGTGGTCGCGCACTGACTGTGGAATGAAGGATGGGAGGAATGGGCCGATGCCTTGGCGAGGCGTCGCGTCCGCGCGCGTGTCGCGTTCTCCGTCGCACGGGATTCTTGCGGCCATTTGATGGCTGGCATCATCGCGCGGGGGACTCATGCCGATCATCTCGACCCACAAACAGCGTGTGACGGTGCTTGCGCTGCTATGCTCCACGGCGTTGAGCGGGGCACTGCTGTCGATGGCGGCGCCGATGCCGGTTCGGGCGCAAGTTCCCTATGGCGCGACGGGCGGCATGGGAGAGGCACGCGGTGGCGACGGCGGCAACGCTGGCGAAGCCGGCAGCCCTGGGACCGGGGCGGATGCAGGCGCTGGCGGAAGCGCCGGAACGGCGGTCAGTCCCAACGGCGGCGTCGGCGGCGACGACACGTCGCTTGATCTGACCGGCAGCGGCGGCGGTGGCGGTGGTGGTTACAGCCACATTCTGACTGGCGACATTTCGGCAACCAGCACGGGCGGGAGTGGCGGTGCTGGCGGCAGAAGTTTCGGCGGAGGCGGTGGCGGCGGCGGCGGTGCAGGCGGAGATGGCGCGCGCAACACCGAGGCGGCCCCCGATGTTCATGTCAGCGCAACGGTTCGCGGAGGCAATGGAGGCGCAGGCTTCAACCTTGGCGGCGGCGGTGGCGGTGGGGCCGGGATTGTGCTGGAAAATGCCGGCACGCTCACGCTAGAGACTGGCGGCGAGGCCATTGGTGGCAATGGCGGCAGCGGAGTCGCGATTTCAGGCGGCGGCGGCGGAGCGGGCGTCATCCTGAATGTTGGAGGGAATCTGACCACTGCTGCGGGAACGAGTATCGTCGGCGGCACCGGCGGGAGCTATGCCGTAGGCGGCGCGGGCCTGATATCGGGCGGTGCTGCCGCCGTTAACAATCTGGGCGAGATCACCGGTGGCGCGGGTGGCTATGCTGCGCCGGCCGGAGCGGGTCTCGACCTGCGGCATGGCGGCAACGTGCTGAACGCCGGAACCATCCGCGGTGGGGCTGGCAATGACTTTGGTACCGGCGGGTCGAATGCCCCTGCCGGCGGCACCGGAAGCGGCGGGGCGCGTGGCTACACTCCTTTTACCATTTCGCAGGGTTGGGGTGGTGTCGGCATCATTGGCGCCGATCTCGCCGTGCTGAACACCGGGACGATCGCCGGAGGAGTCGCCCCCAGTGCGTCGGGCCCTGCTTTTGACGTCCGAGCCAATGCCATCACCTTTACCGGTGGCGATAACATACTGTCGCTGCGCAACGGCTCCTCCATCCTCGGTAACGTGGTGGTGGAGAGCGGCGCCACGGGCAAGCTGATACTGGGGGACTACGACACGCTGCCCGCCACGCCGGCGTTCGATGTGTCCAAGATCGTGAATACGGGCAGCGCCGATTCAGCCGACCAATTTATCGGCTTCACCAGCTTTCTGAAGAGCGGCCCGAATACCGTGCAACTCACAGGGACAGGTGCGCAGAACTGGGCCATCGATCAAGGAGTGCTGGCTGGCGACACCAACAGCTTTGGCGGCAACCTCACTTTCACCGGAGGGGTAGGGGTTGGCCGCGGCGTTATCTTCAACCAGGGATTTGACGGCACTTACGCCGGCACGATCAAGCCCGACGACAACACCCTCGCTGGCGCTTTCACCAAGCTGGGAGCCGGAACGCTGACCCTGACCGGCGCTGTCAGCACCGGCGACGGCCTCGCGACCGTCTCGGAAGGGCGGCTCGATGTGCTCGGCGCACTGGCATCGGGCGGCAGCACCGTCGACTACACCGGCGGCGCTCCCGGCCCGACGGCAACGGTCCGGGTGGCCGGTGCCGGCGCAACCTGGACGAATAGCCGGGACCTCGTTGTCGGGCTCGCCGGCTCCGGCGTGCTGGATATCAGCGGTGGCGGCGCGGTGACCAGCGCTCAGGGAGCGGTCGGGAGAAATCCCGGGTCGACAGGGACGGTGACGGTCACAGGGCCGGAGTCGTCCTGGCTCCTCAGCGATTCGATGCTTGTCGGCTCGGACGGAGACGGCAAGCTGACCGTCGCTGGCGGCGCGAAGGTTCTTTCGTCCGGTGGCCTCTTCGGATCGGGTCTCGCATTTGGTCCACTTTCCAGCGGAGTCGTCACGGTCACCGGAGCCAATTCGATCTGGGGCAACTCCGGCGCGATCGTTGTTGTCGGATATAACGGGCGCGCCACGCTGACGGCAACGAACGGCGGCACCGTGCTGGCCGGCAGCGGCGTGGCGATTGCCGCTGCGTCCGGTTCGAGCGGCACGTTCAATATCGGCGCGGGCGCAGGCGAAACCGCCGCGGCTCCGGGGAACGTCGCGGCCTCGCAGATCGGCTTCGGCGATGGCGTCGGCACACTGGTCTTCAACCACACCGGCGCTAATTACACATTCGCGACGCCGTTGCTGCGCACGCCCTTCGGCACCGGCACGGGGACACACCGCATCGACCATCTGGCGGGAACGACTCTGCTGACCGGCGACAGCTCCACCTTCGACGGAATCACCACGGTTTCCGGTGGCAAGCTTCTCGTCAACGGTCAACTCGGCGGAACGATCAACGTTGCCTCCGGTGGCCTGCTGGGCGGCGGCGGCACGATCGGCGGCAATGCCACGGTTGACGGCACGCTCTCGGCGGGCAACTCGCCCGGCACGCTGACGATCGATGGCGATCTGGCGCTGCATGGCGGCTCGACCTCGGTGTTCGAACTCAACACGCCCGGGGTGGCCGGCGGAACGGGTGCGAGCGGCAACGATCTGGTCAAGGTCGGCGGCAATCTGACGCTCGGCGGTACGCTCGATGCGCGGGTCGCGGCCGCGGGCTACTATCGGCTCTTCAACTATGACGGCGCGTTGTCCGGTGCGTTCAGCGGTGGCACGCTCACCGGCGTTGGCGGTTTTACGCCGCTGTTTGCCAACAATCCCGATGTCCGTACCGATGTTGCACATCAGGTCAACCTGTCGGTACTCGGCGCCGGGCAAAGCATGTTGTTCTGGGATGGTGCCAACACCATTGCTGACGGCACCGTGAATGGTGGCGACGGAATATGGACGACGGCCGGCGCCAACTGGACCATCAGCGACGGCAGCGCGAATGGTTCCTGGAATGGTTCGGTCGGTGTGTTCGACGGCACCGCCGGCGCGGTGACGGTGAGCGGCACGCAAAATTTCGACACGCTGCAATTCAAGACGGATGGCTACACGCTCAGCGGCGGCACTCTGGCGCTCAACCCGGCAAGCGGTAGCGCCGGGACGCTGAACATCGACAACAACGTTTCCACGACCATCGCGTCGGTCATTGCCGACGGCACCGGCACCGCACTGAAAAAGGTCGGCGGCGGCACGTTGACCCTCGCCGGCGCAAATAGCTACAGCGGTGGCACGCAGCTTCTTGGCGGCACGTTGTCGGTGTCGTCCGACGCCAATCTCGGTGCGGCGTCAGGCGCACTGACTTTCGACGGCGGTATGCTGCAAGTGACGGGAGACACCTTCAGGTCCACGAGCCGCAATATTATTTGGGGCGTCAATGGCGGCGGCTTCGATATCGCAGATTCCGGCAACGCCTTCACCGTCTCGCAAAACCTCGACGGCCCCGGAGCACTGACTAAGACCGGCGCGGGCGCACTGAGACTCTCGGGCGCCAACAGCTACAGCGGTGGGTCCACAGTTCTACAGGGTGTTCTCACTGCATTGACAACCCGCGCACTCGGCACGGGGCCGGTATCGGTTGCAGGCTCCGCCGGCAGCAGCGCGGAATTGCGCTTTGCCGGATCAGCCAGCGCCGGCTCGCTGGCGATCAGCGTTGCCCCTGGCGCGGAAAGCGTCCTGACCTTCGGCGATAGCGCATCGGCAGGCAGTGCCGCGATTGCCGCCCGCGGCGACATCTTTTTTGGCGACACGGCTTCGGCGGGCAATGCGACGATCGATGCCAGACGTGGGCTTTCGTTCAATGGCAGTTCAACAGCCGGTGCGTCCAACATCACGATCAGTGGAGGTGGGTTTCTCGAATTCCATGCCACGTCTTCGGCAGGAAGCGCCACCATCACGAACAATCATTTTGTGAATTTTTTCGGTGACAACACTGCCGACGATGCAACGATTATCAACAATGTCGGCGGCGGCGTAGATATCTCTCGTTTGACCTCCGATGGCATCGGCATCGGCTCGCTGTCGGGCGATGGTAGGGTCTCTCTCGGAGCCAAGACCTTGACGCTCGGAGGGCTCGGGCGGAACGACACGATCGGCGGCGTCATTCAGGATGGTGCGAGAGGCAGCGGCGGCAATCTGGTCAAGGCCGGTGCCGGGAAGCTGACGTTGAGTGGCATCAACACCTATACCGGCGCGACGACGGTGAACGCCGGCACGCTGTCGGTGAACGGTTCGATCGCATCGTCGTCGCTGACGACGGTTGAGGCAGGGGCGACGCTCGGCGGCAACGGCACGGTGGGCAACGCGCTGGTCAACGGCGGCACGCTGTCGCCGGGCAATTCGGTCGGCGCGCTGACGGTGGCAGGCAATCTGGTGATGACGGCGGCCTCGGCTTACATGGTCGAGGTGTCGCCGGCGAACAGTGACGTTACCCATGTCACCGGCACCGCGACGTTGGGCGGCGCGACGGTGCAAGCGCAGTTCGCGCCGGGAAGTTATGTCGAGAAGCGCTACACGATTCTCACCGCCGACGGCGGCGTCAGCGGCACCTTCTCCGGACCGGTCGCCACCAACCTGCCGCAGAACTTCAAGAGCGCGCTCGCGCATGACGGCAACAATGCGTATCTCGATCTCGTGCTCGACTACACGCCGCCCGGCCCGACGCCGCCGGATTACGGCCGTGGCCTCAACGGCAATCAGCACAACGTCGCCACCACGCTGGTGAACGTCTTCAACACCAACGGCGGGATTCCGCTGGCGTTCGGCGCGCTCGACCCGCGCGGACTGTCGCTGGCTTCCGGCGAGGTCGTGACAACCGCATCGCAGGCGGCGTTCGATGCGCAGAGCCAGTTCCTCAACACGCTGACCGATCCGCTGGCGGGCGGCTATCGCGGCAACGCCTCAGTTGCGGGATCATCGTTTCCGCTGGGCTATGCCGCACCGGCGGGCGAGGGCAAACCGCAAGACGCTTTCGCGGCGCTCGTCACCAAGGCGCCGCCGATGGCCGCGCAATCCTTCGACCAGCGCTGGCGCACGTTCGGTGCGGCCTATGGCGGATCGACGCAGATCGGCGGCAACGCCGCGCTCGGCAGTCATGACGCCACCAGTCGCGTCTATGGCGCGATGGGCGGCGCGTCCTACGCGCTGTCGCCGGCGACCGAACTCGGCTTCGCCTTCGGCGGCGGCGGCACTTCGTTCGCGCTCGCCGGCGGCATGGGCTCCGGCCGCAGCGACATGTTCCAGGCCGGCGTGTTCGCGCATCACGGTTTTGCACGCAACGGCTATCTCTCGACCGCGTTTGCCTATGGCTGGCACGACGTCACCACCGATCGCACCGCGCCGACCGGCGAGCGGCTGCGCGGCGATTACAAAGCCGGTGTGCTGTCAGGCCGTGTCGAGACCGGCTGGCGCATCGATACGGCATGGGCCGGTGTCACGCCTTACGCGGCGGCGCAGACGATCAGCTATCGCATGCCGTCCTATCTCGAGCAGAGCAACGGCATGGCCGACAGCTTCGCGCTCGGCTACGCGGGACGCGACGTCACCGCGACGCGCAGCGAACTCGGCCTGCGGCTCGATCGCACCACGGTAATGGGCGATGCACTGTTCACGCTGCGTGGTCGTGCGGCGTGGG
>JBQCHY010000078.1:0-15326 GCA_051954235.1 Xanthobacteraceae bacterium | reverse complement strand
TCGGGGCCGCAATATTGGGAGCAGAGGATGGCTTTCATGAACACACCTGAAGTTGCCAGACAGACTGGATGACACGATCGAAGCGGGATGTCGGGGCTTCTTGCCGGATTTGGCCGCAGGCTACAATCTGATTCGAAAGTCGCGCGCGTTGCAAGATGCACGGCAGGCCGCAACTTGCGGTTATTCCGGGCTGTGGAAGGATTCAAACGATGTTCGAAAAGACATTGCTGGCTGGCAAGCGCATTCTCGTCACCGGCGGCGGCTCCGGTCTCGGCGCGGCGATGGCGAAGCGCTTTGGCGAACTTGGCGCGGAGCTGGTGATTTGCGGACGACGACGCGAAATGCTCGATGAGACCGCGCAGCGTTTGCGCGACGAGACCGGTGCTGCGGTCCACACCATGCCGTGCGACATTCGCGATGCCGCCGCCGTCGACGACATGATGGATGCGATCTGGCGCGACGCGCCGCTCGACGTTCTCATCAACAACGCCGCGGCAACATTCATCGCGCAGAGCGAGCATCTGTCGCCGCGCGCGGCGGACGCGATCCTCGCGCCGACATTGCACGGCACGATGTATTGCACGCTCGCCGCCGGCAAACGCTGGATCGAATCACAGCATCGCGGCGTGGTGCTGAGCATCCTATCGACATCGACCATCACCGGCCGTGCCTTCACGGTGCCGTCGGCGATGGCGAAGTCTGCTGTATTGGCGATGACCAAGAGTCTCGCGGTGGAGTGGGGACCGAAGGGCGTTCGCCTCGTCGCGATCGCACCCGGCTCGTTTCCGACGCCGGGCGCATCGGGACAGTTGCAAGCCAAGGGACGCACGGATAGCGCCGCAAGGAATCCGCTCGGACGTGTCGGCGATCACGGCGAGCTTGCCGATCTCGCCAGCTATCTCATCTCGGATCGTGCCGGTTACATCAACGGCGAGATGGTGGTGCAGGATGGCGGCGCGCATCTGCGCTCATCGGGCGCCGAAGACCTGCTGCAATGGACCGATGCGCAATGGGCCGAGCAGCGCGAGGTCGCGCGCGCCCGCAACATGACCAAACGGTAATCGCCATCATCGGCTCAAAATGCTATGTCCCCCTCATGCAGATTCGGGGCAATTCAAGGCAAAGCCATCTTCCAGTCACAATGCTACGAGAACGAGGCCCGGTGATGTCGGTGCGGGGTACGCTGATTCTTCTGGCAGGCGCGATGCTGTGCGCGAGTTCGACGCTTGCGCTGGCACAGCGCGGCGCGAAGTCCGCCAAGCCGGAAGCCCATCACGCCGCCGGCGGCAACGAGCCGACGCTGCTCGGTCAATACGGAAGCTGGGGCGCCTACACCGCCTCCCCCAACGGCAAGAAGGTCTGCTTCGCGCTGGCCAAGCCGTCGTCATCGAAGACCCATCCGCCCAATCGCCCGCGCGACCCGGCCTATGCCTTCATCTCCAGCCGTCCGGCCGAGAAGGTAATCAACGAAGTCTCGATCATGATCGGCTATCCGGCCAAGCCAGGTTCGGAGTCGACGCTCGAGGTCGGCGGCGCGCGCTACGCAATGTATACCCAAGGCGACGGGCTCTGGATCAAGAACGCCGCCGAGGAAGAAAAGCTGGTCGAGGCCATGCGCAAGAGCGGCGAAATCACCGTCAAGGCGACCTCCGGCAAGGGCACCCAGACCACCGACGTGTTCTCGCTGAAGGGCCTCTCCCAGGCGCTGGACCGCATGGCACAGGACTGCCGCCGGTAATCCGCCCCCCCACCTCTCGGCAGGATTCGGCCATTTGCGCCTTTCCAGCGGGCGCGGGAAGGCCTATTTGATGCGGCAGAAAGTCCGACATCCCTTAGACAGACCGAGTTCCATGACTGTTTCGCCTGCCGAAGCCGGTTCCACCAGCCATGCGGCGCATTCCCGGGCGCTGCCGCCCGGCGACACGCCGCTGGAAAAGACCCCGCTGGAAAGCTACGTGCCGCCGGCGGTGCCGTCGCTGGTTGGCCTGTCGCGGACGGAACTCGCCGACGTGCTAGGTGGCATCGGCGTCGCGCCGACGCAGCGCAAGATGCGGGTGCAGCAGCTCTGGCACTGGATGTACGTGCGCGGCGTCGCCGATTTCGACGCCATGACCACGATCTCGAAGGAGATGCGCGCGCAGCTCGCCGAGCACTTCACTGTGGCGCGGCCGGAAGTGGTCGCCGAACAGATTTCCAACGACGGTACCCGCAAGTGGCTGTTGCGGCTGCCCAGCGGCACCGCCGGCGAAAACCCGCACGAAGTCGAGTGCGTCTACATACCGGAAACCGATCGCGGCACGCTGTGCGTTTCCTCGCAAGTCGGCTGCACGCTGAACTGCTCGTTCTGCCACACCGGCACGCAGCGGCTGGTGCGCAACCTCACCGCCGGCGAGATCGTCGGCCAGATCATGGTGGCGCGCGACCGCCTCAACGACTGGGCCGATCGCACCACACCGACCGGCAACCGTCTCGTCACCAACATCGTGATGATGGGCATGGGCGAACCGCTCTACAATTTCGACGCGGTGCGCGATGCGCTGCTGATCGTCACCGACGGCGACGGCATCGGCATCTCCAAGCGCCGCGTGACGCTGTCGACCTCCGGCGTGGTGCCGAACATCGTGCGCACCGGCGCGGAGATCGGCGTATCGCTGGCAATCTCGCTGCATGCCGTGCGCGACGAATTGCGCAATGAGCTGGTGCCGCTGAACCGCAAATATCCGCTGGCCGAACTGCTGCAAGCCTGCCGCGACTATCCCGGCGCGTCCAACGCGCGCCGCATCACGTTCGAATATGTGATGCTGAAAGGTGTCAACGATTCGCTCGACGACGCGAAGCTGCTGGTGAAGTTGCTCAAGGGCATTCCCGCCAAGATCAATTTGATTCCGTTCAATCCGTGGCCCGGCACGCGCTACGAATGCTCCAACTGGGATCAGATCGAGAAATTTTCTGAGTACGTTTTCAATGCCGGCTATTCGTCGCCGGTGCGCACGCCGCGCGGCCGCGACATCCTCGCCGCCTGCGGCCAGCTCAAATCGGAAACCGAAAAGCTGTCGGCTCGCGAGCGTCAGGCATTGCGCGCCATGGCGATGACGGATTGAGACTGAATGTCCGTTGGCCACATCAAGCTCTTCCGTTATGGCCGGGCTCGTCCCGGCCATCCACGTCTTGATGGCCGCCCAACAGGAAAAACGTGGATGCCCGGAACAAGTCCGGGCATGACGAATGAGGGGCCTATCGCGTTCCCGAGCATATACTCATGTCGCTGATCGGTCATCTGTTCGCGATCGTGATCGGCCTCCTGATGGCGTGTTTTGTCGCCGGCATGGTGATCGTGCTGGCGATCCTGTTTCCGGATTGGAGCGACATGGCGCTCGGTCCGATCGATCCCGATGCGCTCCACGTGCTGTTCGCCTTCGGCTTCATCTTCGTCAGCGGCTTCGCGCTGCTGCCGGCGCTTTTGATCGTGCTGATCACCGAGGCCTTTAGCATCCGCAAGGCGCTGACCTACGCGGTCGGTGGCGCGCTCACCGGGCTGGCTTGCTATCTCGGCTTGGTGCCGTTCGATCCGAACACCATGAGCTTTGACGGCATCGTGCGGCGACATCTCGAAATCATGATGGGCGCGGGCGTCGTCGCCGGCGCGGTCTACTGGCTGATTGCAGGGCGCAAGGCCGGCATGTGGCGCGATCCACCGACAGTGCAGAGACCTCCGGCGCCGCCGCCAGCCTGAATCGCAAACGGCCCCCGGCTTCCCTCGCCTCCTTAGCTCGGCTAAACCCCCGCCATGAACCGCACCGGACTTTTCATCGCGCTTGGCCTCGCGCTAGTCATCGGCGTCGCCTTCGGCGTCCATCCCGAACTCGACCTGAAGCTGGCCGCGCCGTTCTACGATCCCGCGATCAAGGATTTTCCGCTGCGGCTCAATCCGTTCGCCGATTTCGCGCGCGATGCCGCCATGTGGGTAGCCTGGGCCTTTGCGCTTCCCTCCATCGTCGCGCTGGTGGTGAAGATGTTCCGACCGGATCGGCCGCTGCTGGTGCGCGGCCGCACCGTCGCCTTTCTGCTGCTGACGCTGCTGCTCTCCGCCGGCGTGCTGACCAACTTCACCTTCAAGAGTTTCTGGGGCCGACCCCGCCCGGTGACGGTGACCGAATTCAACGGCCCGCTGCCGTTCGTGGCGTGGTGGGATCATCGCGGCCAATGCCCGAAGAACTGCTCGTTCTTCTCCGGCGAAGGCGCCACCGCATTCTGGACGCTGGCCCCGGCGGCGCTGACACCGCCGGCATGGCGGCCGCTGGCCTATACCGGCGCGGTGATTTTCGGCGCGGTCACCAGCGGATTGCGCATGGCGTTCGGCGGCCACTTCTTCACCGACGTCTCGATCGCAGGGCTCGTGACCTTCCTCGTGATCTGGCTGCTGCACGGCTATTTCTACCGCTGGCCCTCGACGCGAACCACCGACGACCGGATCGACGCGGCGCTGACGCGGTTCGCCTGGCCCGGCTACCGGATGATGCAGCGCTGGCGGGGCCGCGATGTCGGACCGGCGCCATCGCGATGAGCCTCGTTTAAACGCGTGCCCGATGGCGCGACGTTTGATATTCGCGTAGTAAAATCGCAGACGATAAACGGTCGATTGGAAGCCTCATGAGTACGATTTTAAAGAACCTGCCCAAGGGCGAAAATGTCGGCATCGCGTTCTCGGGCGGGCTCGATACCAGCGCGGCGCTGCTCTGGATGAAGCAGAAGGGCGCGCGCGTGTTCGCCTATACGGCGAATCTCGGCCAGCCGGACGAAGCCGACTACGACGAGATTCCGCGTAAAGCCATGGAGTTCGGCGCCGAGAAGGCCCGCCTCGTCGACTGCCGCACGCAACTGGTTCACGAAGGCATCGCCGCGATCCAGGCCGGCGCCTTCCATGTCTCGACCGGCGGCATCGCTTACTTCAACACCACGCCTTTGGGTCGCGCCGTCACCGGCACCATGCTGGTGTCGGCGATGAAGGAAGACGGCGTCAACATCTGGGGCGACGGCTCGACCTACAAGGGCAACGACATCGAGCGGTTCTATCGCTACGGGCTGCTGACCAACCCGGACCTGCGCATCTACAAGCCGTGGCTCGACCAGCAGTTCATCGACGAACTCGGCGGCCGCGCGGAAATGTCGGCGTTCATGACGGCGAACGGCTTCGCCTACAAGATGAGCGCCGAAAAAGCTTACTCGACCGACAGCAACATCCTCGGCGCGACCCACGAAGCCAAGGATCTCGAACACCTCAACAGCGGCATCACCATCGTCAATCCGATCATGGGTGTGCCGTTCTGGCGCGACGACTGCGCGGTGAAGGCCGAGAAGGTCACGGTTCGTTTCGAGGAAGGCCAGCCGGTCGCGCTCAACGGCAAGACGTTTGCCGATCCCGTTGCCATGTTCCTCGAAGCCAACGCCATCGGCGGTCGCCACGGCCTCGGCATGAGCGACCAGATCGAGAACCGCATCATTGAGGCCAAGAGCCGCGGCATCTACGAGGCGCCGGCCATGGCGCTGCTGCACATCGCTTATGAACGCCTCGTCACCGGCATCCACAACGAAGACACCATCGAGCAATACCGCATCAACGGCATGAAGCTCGGCCGCCTGCTGTATCAGGGGCGCTGGTTCGATTCACAGGCCCTGATGCTGCGCGAAACCGCGCAACGCTGGGTCGCTCGCGCCGTCACCGGCGAAGTGACGCTCGAACTGCGTCGCGGCAACGACTATTCGATCATGAACACCGAGAGCCCCAACCTGACCTATGCGCCGGAGCGGCTGAGCATGGAGAAGGTCGAGGACGCGGCGTTCACGCCGGCGGATCGCATCGGCCAATTGACCATGCGCAACCTCGACATCACCGACACCCGCGCCAAGTTGAATCTCTACGCGAAGACGGGTCTGATCGCGCCTCCAGAGGGTTCGAACATTCCCAAGCTGGAGAACGATAAGGGCTGAGTTACGTAGACGTTTACGATCACCGCAATGCATCTCGCTCTCGTCATGGCGGGGCATAGCCGTTCAAAGAACGGCGTCGCTTCGCTCGCTTATGGTCCGGCCATCCACGGCTTTGACGCAGAAGATTGAAGACGTGAATCACTGGGACAAGCCACGTGATGACAACCACAAGTCGGCCGCGTATCGGCAACTAGCGGAGACAAAATAAAATGGCCGGGATCGCTCCCGGCTATTTTGATGTCGTACCTGCTTTACGCGCTCAGCGCGGCGGCGCGTTGGACGCCGTTCCGCCGTTCAACAGCGGCGTGATGCGGCGGACGGTGACGCGGCGATTTTCCCGCGACGGACCATCGGTTTGCACCTTGAGATTCTGCTCGCCGTAGCCTTGCGTGACGAGGTTCTCCGGCGGCACCTGGAATTGCTGCGTCAGCAATTCCGCGGCCGATTGTGCGCGGCGATCCGACAGCGACAGGTTGTCGACGTCGTTGCCGACCGCGTCGGTGTGGCCCTCGATCAGGAACACCTCGCGCGGGTTGCGCTGGACCGCACGGTTGATGCCGTCCGCGATCACTTGCAGCTTCGCCGCCTGATCCGGTGGGATCTCCCACGAACCGGTTTCGAAGTTGATGGTGTCGAGGTCGATGCTCGGCATGCGCGCGCGCACCATCGGGCTGTAGCGGACTTCATCGAGCGTATAAGCGCGCTCAATCCGCTCCACCGGCGGCGCCATCAACGTGTCGTAAATCACCTCCGGTGGAGCCTGGTCTGCCTCGACGATGTAGCGATCGCGCGGGATATCGATCCGCGGCGGCGGTAGTGTCACGAAGTAACCGCCGATCGCACCTGCCACCACGCCCGCCGCGACACCGGCCGCGACCGACCCGCCACGGCCGCGACGATCGTGATCGTGGTAGCTGTTGTCGATGATGATGACTTCCTGGCCGCGCTGGTCGCGGCGGATTCGCCGCAGCATCCGGCCATCGCGATCATTGATGGTGATGATCTGCGTGCCGTCCGGCCGTACCACGATCGTTCGGGTGTCATTGCCAGCCCGCTCCTGCCGGATATCGCGCGCGCCGTAGCGGAAGCGGTCTTCTTCATTATGCCGAATGAACGAATGCCCGCTCGGATCGCGCACGATGACGCGGCCCGGCTCGGTGATGACGGTGCGGCCGCCTTGCTGCGTCTCGCGCCGTTCCGAACGGAAGTCCTCGATCCGGCGCGGGCCTTGCTGCGTGCCCGGCGCGATCACCTTGTCGGCGACCGGCGGGGGCGGCGGCAACGGCGCGGACACCTGCGGCGGCTTCACCGCCTGAGGCGCCGCAGTCTGGGTGCCGGGGGCAGGCGACGGGGCAGCGGGCTGTGCCGCGCCGGGAGCGCCTTTCGGAGTGCCGTAGGCGGACGGATAGGTCGGGCTGCCGGCCGCAGGAGGCGGCGTCGGTGCGCTGCCCTGTCGGCCGCTCGGAGCCGGCTGCGGCGATGCGGGTGCGGCAGGTTGTGCCGCAGTCGGAGGCGTGGGAGCGGCTTTCGGCGTGCCATAGGCCGAGGACGGATGCGGAGCACCGCCGGCAGCGGGCGGCGGGGTTGGAGCGCTCCCCTGTCGACTGTTCGGCGCGGGCTGCTGCGGGGGCGCGGAAGGCTGTGCCGCCGGCGGCGTGGGTGCCGCTTTCGGCGTCCCATAGGCCGAGGACGGATGCGGAGCGCCGCCAGGGCCAGGCGGTGTCGTGGGCGATGCCTTGGGTGCTACCGTGGCGGCCGGAGCCTTTGGCGCGGCCGCTGGCGGCGGAGTAGCGGGGCGTTCGGGTTGCGCCGGACGCGCGGTGGCCGGCGGCGCATGCTGCGGAGCGGCCGCGGGAGGTACCGGACGCGCGGGGGGAGCCGCATGCGGCGCGGGCGCGACCGGCGGCGTCGGACGCTGCGGCGGAGCGCCGGCGCCATGACCTCCGCCTTGCGGGGGCGCACCGGCCGGTCCGCCACGGGGGCCCTCGCGGCCATGCTCGCGCGGCGGACCGGAGCGCTCGCGGCCCTTCGTTCTGTCTTCCGGCTTGGCCTCTCCTGTCGCGGCCTGCGCCATCAGGATGGTGGCCGTCGCGCCGCGGACATCGTCGGCGTGGGCCGGATACGCGGCCCACTGTCCGAGGGTCAACGCGGTGGTCGTCAGCATGACGAGACGCAGCTTGATCATGATCGTATCATTCTCCAAATGTCTGATGCGCGACGTGTTCCATCACGCGACCTTGCGATGAACTGATAGAGGTGCGGCTGCAATGTGGCAGCCGCGATACGTCGATTCGCGTTTTGAGATTTTTATTTTTCGTCGCGCGGTGCGTTGATGCCGCGACGTTCATGGCGCATTCACGTCGCACGTGACGACGCCGTCATCGATCATCGCGGCGACGATCTGTCGCCGGCGACGGCGTTGACGGTCCGGTCGGCCCGCGCACAGGCAATTCGTTTGGCGTCTGTCCAGGTAATTCTTGCGGTGGGCTAGGCGAATCCGGCTCCGGCATCGGAGGTGGCACGCCCGGTGTCGGATTCGTCGGCGGGCTTTCCGCCGGCGGCTCATTCGGTTGTCCGGGCTTCTCCGGCGGGACTTCCTGTGGATCGCCCATTACATGGCGACCTTGCGATTATCGCCGAGATCCGGACGCGCGCCCGTAACAGCGGCAGCCGCCATCTTGACGTAGCTGACAACCGATCCCGGAGAATCCCAGAATTCCGCATCGTTCGGCGTCACCTTCAAGACGCGAATGTTGGGATCGTCTGCGCTATCCCACCAAGCCTTCGCGGGCGTCGAGAACAGTTCCTTGATTTTCGCGCGGTCATTCGACACGGCGGCGATGCCGGTAAGCGATACGTATTTCTGATGGCCGGTATCCGCGAAGGCGAGATTGACCTCTGGATGCGCGACGATCTCGTCATCCTTGTGACGACGCGCATCGGTGAGAAAATAGATCGCATTGTGATCGCGCTCGACGAACGCGCTCATCGGACGCGCGCGCATCTGCTCGCCGTCCCGCGTCACCAGCATTGCGAAGCCGATCTTCTCCATCAGATCCCATGCCCGATCGATGTCTTTGGTTGCAGTGTTTGCGGCCATTGCTGCTCTCCTAACCGGCATCGAGGATTAACGAGCGTTCATCGATACGGTTCCTGATGCAGTTTGACATTTGCATGGGAACTCGCCTTCATTCGCGTTCCACCGCGTGGAGAAGCGTTCGATGCCATTGGCCTATTGGTGCGTTCTCGTCGCGGCGGTCCTGCCGCTTGTCATCGTGATGTTCGCCAAGGCCGGCGGTGACGGCGACAATCATCATCCGCGCGACAGCGCCGAACGGCTACCGCCCGCAAGCCGCCGCGCCTACGCGGCGCATCTCAATGCCTATGAGAATTTCCCGTTCTTCGCGGCGGCGGTGATCATCGCCAAGACGCAAGGCGCACCGCTCGCCACGCTCAACGCGCTGGCCGCGATCTATATCGTGCTGCGCATCGCCCATGCCGCGCTTTACATCGCCGACTATGCAACACCACGCTCGGTCGTGTTCAGCGTCGCATGGCTGATCAACATCGCGATCTTCGTGCTGCCAGTGTTTTGATCGCTCACGCCGGAGCGTGACAGACAGCCTCGATATTGTGCCCATCGGGATCGAGCACAAACGCGCCGTAGTAATCGGGATGATAGTGGGCGCGAATGCCGGGGGCGCCGTTGTCGCGTCCGCCGGCTGCGATCGCCGCGTGGTAGAAGGCATCGACCGCGGCACGATTCTTGGCAAGAATCGCGACGTGAAGCGGCTTGTCGAGTCCGCCTTCGCCGCCGATCCAGAAATCGGGCTTGCCATTCGCGCCGAAGCCGGCCGCCGGCGCATCGTTGTCGGACTGACGAACCTCCAGCACCAGCAGGTAGTCCAGAGGTGCCAAGGCAGCGCGATAGAATGCCTTGGCGCGTTCGTAGTCGGATACCGGGAAGCCGATATGATCGATCATAGCGGCTCCACTTCCGGTCAGCTCTGCCGCTCGACCAGCTTCAGCTTCAGATTGGCGATGGCCTTGGCGGGGTTGAGGCCCTTCGGGCACGCCTTGGTGCAGTTCATGATGGTGTGACAGCGATAGAGCCGGAAGGCATCCTCGACATTGTCGAGCCGTTCGCCGGTGGCTTCGTCGCGGCTGTCCATCACCCAGCGATTGGCCTGCAACAGCGCCGCCGGGCCGAGGTAACGATCGGAATTCCACCAGTAGCTCGGGCACGAGGTCGAGCAGCAGGCGCAGAGAATGCACTCGTAAAGGCCGTCGAGCTTTTCGCGGTCTTCCTTGCTCTGTTTCCATTCCTTCTGCGGCGTCGGTGTGGTGGTGTGCAGCCACGGTTCGATCGACGCATACTGCGCGTAGAAATTGGTGAGGTCGGGAATGAGGTCGCGCACCACCGGCTGATGCGGCAGCGGATTGACCTTCACCGCGCCGCCGTCGGCGACATCGTGCATCGACTTGGTGCACGCCAGCGTGTTCTGGCCATCGATGTTCATGGCGCAGGAGCCGCAGACGCCTTCGCGACAGGAGCGGCGGAACGACAGCGTCGGATCGATGTGGTTCTTGATCCAGATCAGGCCGTCGAGCACCATCGGGCCGCAATCGTTGATGTCGACATGATAGGTGTCGACGCTGGGATTCTTGCCGTCGTCCGGGCTCCAGCGATAAACACGGAATTCGCGCGTCTCGGTCGCACCTTCCGGCTTCGGCCAGCTCTTGCCGCCGGTGATCTTGGAGTTCTTCGGAAGCGCAAATTCAACCATCGGTCTTGCCCTTGTCGTTCGCCTTGCCGTTGCCGCGTCGAAGGCGGCAATCCATCGTCCAGCCAGGATGGATGCGCGAGACCTGCCCGCGCACGGCCGTCATTGCCTCAGTACACGCGCGCCTTCGGCGGAATGTACTGAACGTCGTTCGTCATCGTGTAGTCATGCACCGGGCGGTAGTCGATCGTGGTGGTGCCACGGTCGTCGAGCCACGCCAGCGTATGCTTCATCCAGTTCTGGTCGTCGCGCGCCGAGAAGTCCTCGCGCGCATGCGCGCCGCGGCTTTCGGTGCGATTGGCCGCGGAATCCATCGTCACCACCGCTTGCGCGATGAGGTTGTCGTATTCCAGCGTTTCCATCAGGTCGGTATTCCAGACCAGGGTGCGATCGAAGGTGGCGATGTCGCCGATTCCGCCGAACACCTTGTGGATCAGTTCCTGGCCTTCCTTCAGCACGTCGCCGGTGCGGAACACCGCGCAGTTGTTCTGCATGACGTGCTGCATGTTCTCGCGCAGCTTTGCGGTCGGGGTGCCGCCCTTGGCGTTGCGGAAGCGGTCGAGCCGGCCCAGCGCCTTGTCGGCGGAATCCGCCGGCAGGTCAGGCTGCTCGGCACCGGCGGTGAGCTTCTCCGCCAGCCGCAACGCGGCGGCGCGGCCGAACACCACGAGGTCGATCAACGAATTGGAGCCGAGACGGTTGGCGCCGTGCACCGAGACGCAGGCCGCCTCGCCCACCGCCATCAGGCCGGGCACCACCGCGTTGTCGTCGCCGTTCTTCTTGGTGACGACTTCGCCGTGATAGTTGGTCGGGATGCCGCCCATGTTGTAGTGCACGGTCGGGATCATCGGAATCGGCTCGCGCGTCACGTCGACATTGGCGAAGATGCGCGCGGATTCGGAAATACCCGGCAGCCGTTCGTGCAGCACCTTCGGATCGAGATGATCAAGGTGCAGGTAGATGTGATCCTTCTTCTTGCCGACGCCGCGGCCTTCGCGAATCTCGATGGTCATCGCGCGCGAGACGACGTCGCGCGAGGCGAGATCCTTGGCGGACGGCGCGTAGCGCTCCATGAAGCGCTCGCCTTCGGAGTTGACGAGATAACCGCCTTCGCCGCGCGCGCCTTCGGTGACGAGACAGCCCGAACCGTAGATGCCGGTCGGATGGAATTGCACGAACTCCATGTCCTGCAAGGCGAGGCCGGCACGCAGCGCCATGCCGCCGCCGTCGCCGGTGCAGGTGTGCGCCGAGGTGCAGGACTGATAGGCGCGGCCGTAGCCGCCGGTGGCGAGAATCGTCGTCTGCGCCTTGAAGCGATGCAGCGTGCCGTCGTCGAGCTTGAGCGCGATGACGCCGCGGCAGACGCCCTGATCATCCATGATCAGGTCGATGGCGAAGAACTCGATGAAGAACTCCGCCGAGTGACGCAGCGCCTGACCGTACATGGTGTGCAGCATGGCATGGCCGGTGCGGTCGGCGGCGGCGCAAGTGCGCTGCGCTTGCGACTTGCCGAAATCGACGGTCATGCCGCCGAACGGGCGCTGATAGATCTTGCCTTCCTCGGTGCGCGAGAACGGCACGCCCCAGTGCTCGAGCTCGTACACGGCCTTCGGCGCGTGACGCACCATGTATTCGATCGAGTCCTGATCGCCAAGCCAGTCCGACCCCTTCACGGTGTCGTACATGTGCCAGCGCCAGTCGTCCGGATGCATGTTGCCGAGCGAGGCGGAAATGCCGCCCTGCGCCGCGACGGTGTGAGAACGCGTCGGGAAAACCTTGGTGATGCAGGCGGTGCGCAAGCCCGCTTCGCTGCATCCCACCACGGCGCGCAAGCCCGCACCGCCGGCGCCGACCACGACGACGTCGTAAGTGTGATCCTCAAGCGGATAGGCGCGTCCGTTGGTGGCGGGAGCTCCGCTGCCGTTGCCCTGAGCAGCCATGCGCTACACTCCAGATGACAGTTTGAAAATCGCGTATGCCGACGCCAGCGCGACCGCTAATGCGAAGAAGTTGTTGGCGAGGATGGCGACGAGTTTGACCTTCTCGCCATGGATGTAGTCTTCGATCACCACCTGCATGCCGATCTTCATGTGCCAGCTGCTGGCGACCACGAACAACAGCATGATCAGCGCGATCACCGGTGTGCCGAGGATCTGGCCGGCGCCGGCCTGATTGCGGCCGAGCAGCATCATCACGACGATGATGACCGGCACGGTGAGCAGCAGCATGCCGACGGCGGTGACGCGCTGCCACCAGAAGTCCGAGGTCGCATGCGTGCCGGAGGCGCCAAGGCCACGTACCCGCTTCAGCGCGGTGCGGATCGACGAATTGGAGGGGCTTCCGTTGCTCATCGTCCGCCTCCGAAGGCATAGGCCAGAACCCACAGCAGCACCGTGAGCACGATGCCGCCGATCAGCGCCGCCCAGGTCAGCCCTTCACGCTCGGCGGGGCCGAAGCCGTAGCCGAGATCCCAGACGAAATGGCGGATGCCGCTGAGCAGGTGGTGCATCAGCGCCCACGTATATCCGAATACGATCAGGCGGCCGATCCAGCTTCCGATGAAGCCTGAGAAGATGGCATAGGCACCCGGTCCGGACGCCACCGCCATCAGCCACCACGCCAGCAGGATGGTGCCGAAATAGAGCGCGATGCCGGTGACGCGATGGACGATGGACATCGCCATCGTCAGGGTCCAGCGGTAGGTTTGCAGGTGCGGCGAGAGAGGTCGATCGATCCTGGCGGTCATGGCTGCTTTTGGTTGATTTCGGTTGCAAGCGCGACACGCTGCCCGATGCAGTGGGATCGGGTAGAGCAATTCTATTTACGAAGTCAAAAGCCTGAGCGCAACGATCAATTCGTCGGGGCTGAATTTGAATTCACTCTTTTAACCGATTCTTGCTCACCCGTGTTTGACGCCGCCGATCCGCACACCCGACGACAACCTCAGGAATATCTGGAACGAATATCCAAACTGTCGATTGCCGTTTCGCGATTGTCCAACGCCGAGGTGAAGCCATGACCGGATTTCGGAAATTTCTCGTCGCCGCTGCCGCGCTGGTTGCCAGCACGGGCGTGGCTCTCGCCGATCAGCCTGGCACCGACTGGATTAGCCAGGAACAAGTAACGCAGAAGCTCACCGCGGCCGGCTACACCAACATCACCGGTCTCAAGGCCGATGACGGCCATTGGGAGGGCAAGGGCGTCAAGAACGGCAAGATCATGGAGTTCCACGTCGATCCGCGCAGCGGCGCGCTGACCAAGGAAGAAATCGACGATTGAGGCGCGGGCTCACACACCCGCCTGGTTCCGACAGCATCAGCCCTGATACAGCGCCTTGTACTTGTCGCGCAGGACGTTCTTCTGCACCTTGCCCATGGTGTTGCGCGGCAGATCGTCCTCGAACAACACGCGCTTCGGCATCTTGAACTTGGCGAGACGGCCGTCGAGCGCGTGCAGGATCGCGGCCTCGTCGAGTTTGGCGCCCTTCTGCGGCACCACGACAGCGGTGACGCCCTCGCCGAAATCGGCATGCGGCAAACCGATGACGGCAGATTCGACAACACCGTCGATAGCGTCGATCTCGCTCTCGATCTCCTTCGGATAGACATTGAAGCCGCCCGAAATCACCAGATCCTTGCCGCGCCCGACGATGTGGACGTAGCCCCTGGCGTCGATCTTGCCGAGATCGCCGGTGATGAAGAAGCCGTCGTCGCGGAATTCCGAGTTGGTCTTCTCCGGCATCCGCCAGTAGCCCTTGAACACGTTCGGGCCTTTCACCTCGATCATGCCGATCTCATCGGCCGCGAGCGCCTTGCCGCTTTCCGGATCGACCACGCGCGCCGACACGCCCGGCAGCGGGAAACCGACCGCGCCCGGCACGCGCTCGCCGTCATACGGGTTCGAGGTGTTCATGTTGGTTTCGGTCATGCCGTAACGCTCCAACACGGCGTGGCCGGTGCGCGCCGACCATTCGCGATGCGTATCGGACAACAGCGGCGCCGAGCCGGAAATGAACAGCCGCATGTGGCTGGTCGATTCTTTCGAGAGGTTCGGGCTTTGCAGCAGCCGCGTGTAGAAGGTCGGCACGCCCATCAGCACGGTCGCGCGCGGCATCAGCTTGATGATCAGTTCGGGATCGAGCTTCGGCAGGAAGACCATCGACGCGCGCGCGAATAGCGTGACGTTACTCGCCACGAACAGGCCGTGGGTGTGATAGATCGGCAGCGCGTGGATCAACACGTCCTTGTCGGTGAAGCGCCAGTAATCCACCAGCGTTTGCGAGTTCGAAGCGAGGTTGTCGTGCGACAGCATCGCGCCCTTGGAACGGCCGGTGGTTCCGGAGGTATAGAGGATCGCTGCGAGATCGTCGTTGCCGCGCATCACAGTGGCGAAATCTGATTTCTCGGCATCAGCGCCATCGGTGAGCGAACCTTTGCCATTGGCGTCCAGCGTCTCGACCGTCGCGTTGACTTTCGCAGCGATAGCGCGCAGTCCCTCTGCTTTCGCCGGGTCGCAAACCACCACGGACGGCTCCGCGTCGGTGATGAAGTAGTC
>JBQCHY010000077.1:0-8160 GCA_051954235.1 Xanthobacteraceae bacterium | reverse complement strand
TGGTTTTTTTGTTTTTTTTATTTGTCCACCCCCCCTCCCTTGGGGGGGGTGTTGGCGGGGTCTTACTTTTTTTTTTTTTCTGTTAATAATACCCCGTGTTGGGCGGGAAAACCCCGGGCCATGACGACGATAGCAGTTGTGTGTCGCTCGGCTTATGCCGCCTTCGTCTTGCTCTTCTTCGATGTCGCAGTGGTGCCGATCACTTCGTCAGCTTCCAACTTCGCGATTTCCGCAGCGCTCAACCCGAGCACGTCGCCAAGCACCTCGTGGTTGTGCTGACCCAGCGTCGGTGCGAGGCGGATGATGGGGTAGGGCAGGCGCGCGTCGCCTTCGCGGTAGGACACCGACGGCAATAAATGCGGGCCCATGTAGGGCCGCACTGCCGGCTGCCAATGTCCGGTCGCCATCAGGTGCGGATCGGCGGCGAGATCGGCCGGCAACCGCGCCACGCCCGCCGCGATGCCGGCGGCCTGCAAGGTCACCATCGCGAGGTCGGGACGGACCGTCATGGTCCAATGCCGGATCGCCACTTCGATGCGGTCTTCTTCGTGGCGGCGGCCGGCGGCCGTCTTGAGCGCCGGATCGGCGGCGAGATCGGGCCGATGCATGATCTCGCACAGCTTTGGCCATTCGTCGTCGGAGCGGATCGCCAGCGTGATCCATTGATCCTCGCCGAGACACGGAAAGCAGCCATTCGGCACGAACTGCGGATGGCGATTGCCGATCCGTGGCGAGGTCTTGCCGGTCGCAGCCTGCTCGATGATCGAGGGCGCGGTGAGTTGCATGCTGCACTCGACCTGCGAGAGGTCGATGTGCTGGCCCTCGCCGGTGTTGCGTTGCTGCATGAAGCCGAGCATCAACGCCGACCCGGCGCTGACGCCGCCGAGCGGATCGCCCAGCGCCGCGTGCAGCATCGTCGGCGGGTCTTCCTCGCGGCCGGTCACGGACGGCAATCCGGAGGCCTGTTCGAGCGTCGAGCCGTAGGCCCGGCAGTCCTTCCACGCGCCGGTGGTGCCGAAGGCCGGCATCGTCACCACGACGAGGCGCGGATTGATCTTCAGCATCGCCGCCGCATCGAGTCCCATGCGCGGCAGCACGTCGGCGGCATAGTTGTCGATCACGGCATCGGCGGTCTTGAGCAGGCGCTTGAGCAGACCGAGGCCGGCCTCCGAAGTGAGGTCGAGCGTGATGCCGCGCTTGTTGCGGTTCATCATCTGGAACCAGTAGGTCTTCTCGTAGGTGCGTTCCGGATGATACGGCCCGCGCGGATCGGTGCCGCGAAACCAGTCGGGATACTGGCACGATTCCACCTTGATGACGTCGGCGCCGAGATCGCCCATTTGCCGCGTTGCCGTCGGCCCGGCCCACCCCATGGTCAGGTCGACGATGCGCAGGCCCTTGAGCGGCTGCGGATCGTCCCGCGTTGCCGCGCGTGTCGCCAGGCGGGTACGTGGGGCGAGGGTCGCATCGTTGAGAGCACCCGCGAGCGGCGCAATGCCGTTCGGTTTGGGGCGCGAGCGGGTCAGATGTTGCGGCAGCACCGGCGCGTCGAACGACGCATTGCCGATCCGCACCGGTGCAAAGGCGCCGCGTTCGCGAAGCACCTGCTGCGCCAGCAGTTCGGCCATATCCGGCACGATGGCCAGCGGCAGCCGCAATTCGATGCCTTGCTCGAACCATTCCCGCGCCGTTTTCTGCATCAGCACCGGATGAATGATGTGGCTCAGTTCTTCGGCATGGAGATAGCGGTCGGCGGTCGCCGAATAACGCGGATCGGGGCCAAGCTCCGGCAATCCGATCATGGCGCAGAAACTGTTCCATTGCGCAGGCGTCACCACGGTCACGCCGAGCCAGCCGTGTTTGGTGGCGAAGTTGCCGACCGGGAAGCCGCGCCCGAAGCGATTGATGGCGAGGCGCGGCCGGGTGAAGCCGGATTCAAGGGCCAGCCCGGTATCGAACTCGCTGATCTGCAACATCGCATCGTATGCGCTGACGGCAAACCGCCGCGCGCCGTGAGCGCGACCGTAAAGCCCGGCGAGGCTCGGAATGAAGGCGGTCAGTCCGGCCATCACCGCGATCTGGCCGTCGCGCGGCAGCACCGGCGGCCCCTCCGCCGCGCCGACCAGTTTCACGAGACCGGCAAGGCTCCGGCACACCGAATCCGTGGTGGCATAGTCGCGATAGGGGCCGTGTTCGCCGAACCATGAGATCGCGGTGATCGCCAGGGCCGGATCGGTGGCGCGCAGATCGCTGTGCTTCAGGAGCGAGCCTTCAATAACGTCCGGCGCGCGTGCGTCGAGCAGCAGGTCGGCGCCGCCGAGCATTGCGCGGATACGCGTGACATCAGCCTGGCTACCAAGATCGGCGGTGACGCTTTGCTTGTTGGTGTTGAGCCACGCAAAGTATGCGCTTTCCTCGTGGCCGCCGCCGGCATCGACCACGGGCGCAGTGCGCCGCGCCGGATCGCCGCCGGGCGGTTCGATCTTGATGACCTCCGCGCCGAAGTCCGAAAACAGCTTGCCGCAATAAGCGAGGGCATCACCGGAGCCGATTTCCACCACACGCAAATTCGTCAACGGCAATTCCGGCATCGGCTTCCATCCTTGTTATTCGTTGCCGCGTATAATGTCCGGGTGGTCGAGGCCGTCAAGTCACGCGGCCGCATGGAAGATTGGCGCGCGCCTGTGTCGGTGATAGAGCAGGGCCGACTTCCGCCGGTCTCGCCCGGCCTTACGCATATGGACCGACTATGCCCGACCATCAGTTCGTTTTGACCCTGTCTTGTCCGGATCGCCCCGGCATCGTTTCGGCGGTCTCGACTTTTCTGGCTCACAACGGGCAGAACATTCTCGATGCGCAGCAGTTCAACGACGTCGAGTCCGACCACTTCTTCATGCGGGTGGTGTTCAATCCGGCGGACCTTGCCGTGAGCCTGTCGTCGTTGCAGACCGGCTTCGGCGCCATTGCCGAACGCTTCGCGATGCGCTGGCTGATGCGTGATCGCGCGACGCTTCGGCGCGTGATGTTGCTGGTGTCGCAATCCGATCACTGCCTCGCGGACATCCTTTATCGCTGGCGCACCGGCGAACTGGCGATGATCCCGACCGCCATCGTCTCCAATCATCCACGCGAAACTTTTAATGGGCTCGATCTCGGCGACATCCCGTTTCACTATCTGCCGGTCACCAAGGACACGCGGCCGGCTCAGGAAGCCGCCATCTCCGATCTGGTGAAGACGACGCAGACCGATCTGGTCGTGCTGGCCCGCTACATGCAAATTCTGTCTGACAAGTTGACGGAAGAACTCTCGGGACGCTGCATCAACATTCACCACTCGTTCTTGCCGGGCTTCAAGGGCGCGCGGCCCTATCATCAGGCACATGCACGCGGCGTCAAACTGATCGGCGCCACCGCGCATTACGTCACCAGTGCATTGGACGAAGGTCCGATCATCGATCAGGACGTTGAACGCATCAGCCATCGCGACGCACCGGCCGATCTGGTGCGCAAGGGGCGGGACATCGAACGGCGGGTGCTGGCGCGCGCCGTCCGTCATCACCTTCAGGATCGCGTGATCCTCAACGGCAACAAGACCGTCGTGTTCATGGATTGAGAGGGCTATCGCGCCGGCAGGCTGGCTGCGATCTCGCGCAGCACTTTGCGCGGAAGGTCGATCCCCGCCAGCTTCCAGGTCAGCGAACTGCGATGCAACACGATAGCGGTTGCTTCCTCGGGATCCTTGGACTTGCTGACACGGATGCTCAGCTTCACCGGATTGATGTAGTGGATCCGGCCGAACTGCGTGAGCAGATTGATCTTCTGGAGATCGGTCAGGGACGGCAACCCTGTTAGCGCGGGTGACGTCTTGGTTTCGGCAAGTTGGCCCGCTTTGAGCAGTTCGGTCAGATTTTCAGGCGTCAGCAACTTCGAAACCAGAACGTCGGCGACCGTTGCGCCATAACCACCGACCAGCACCCGTTCCATCGCCCCGACCCGCCGGTGGGCGCCGACACGCTCCAGATAAGCCTTCACGATCTGCTCGCTGAGGGAACTGCTCAGCCGGGGAAGATCGGTGCGGGCGACAATCGCGGCGCCGTTGCCGTTGCGGGTCGCCGCTGCCAGATCGGAGAGACTATAAAGCGCCGATCCATAATAGACTGCGGCCGTCACGATCGTCGCGGCAACGATGCCAAGAAACCAGCGCATCTCGTGTCTGTTAGCTCCTAATCAGGTTTCGCAAGGCGTACCCGAAGCGATAACCTATGGGAAATCGTATTGTTCGCAGGTGCACCGAAACATTCGTTTTATCCAATTTTTTGTGGCTAAAATCCTGTTGATCGGCTTCGGCTTTTGTGTGCCATTTGGATGGGGCGCCGATGTTCGCAGCGGGCGATCCGCGTTGCCCTCAAAAGATTTCGATTTTGCCAGGCGAAAATCGCCGGCGACACGGTGCAAGAGCGAACGCTCAGGGAGGGAGTGCTTATGTCGATCCGCCGAAAAATGATGATTCAATCGGCTGCCGCCGGCCTGCTGCTGGGCGCATCCGTTGCCGCCGCGCAGGCGCAGGATACGGTCAAGATCGGCCTGATTTTGCCGATGACCGGCGGCCAGGCCTCCACCGGCAAGCAGATCGACAATGCGGTCAAGCTCTACATGCAGCAGCATGGCGACACCGTCGCCGGCAAGAAGATCGAAGTCATCCTGAAGGACGACGCCGCGGTGCCGGACAACACCAAGCGGCTGGCGCAGGAACTGATCGTCAACGACAAGGTCAATATCATCGCGGGCTTCGGCGTGACGCCGGCGGCCTTCGCCGCCGCGCCGCTGGCGACGCAAGCCAAGGTGCCGGAAGTCGTGATGGCGGCGGGCACCTCGGTCATCACCGAGAAGTCGCCCTATATCGTGCGCACCAGCTTCACGCTCGGCCAGTCGTCCACCATCATCGGCGACTGGGCGGTGAAGAACGGAATCAAGAAGGTTGCGACGCTGACCTCGGATTATGCGCCCGGCCACGACGCGCTGAAATTCTTCAAGGATCACTTCACCGCCGGCGGTGGGCAGATCGTCGAGGAAGTGAAAGTGCCGCTGGCCAACCCGGACTTCGCGCCGTTCCTGCAACGCATGAAGGACGCCAAGCCGGACGCGATGTTCGTGTTCGTGCCGGCCGGGCAGGGCGGCAACTTCATGAAGCAGTATGCCGAGCGCGGGCTCGACAAGAGCGGCATCAAGGTGATCGGACCCGGCGACGTCATGGATGACGACCTGCTCAACAATATGGGCGATGCCGCGGTCGGTGCGGTGACGGCGCATATCTATTCGGCCGATCACCAGTCGAAGGCGAACAAGGACTTTCTCGCCGCTTATGAGAAGGCCTACAACCAGCGGCCGGGCTTCATGGCGGTCGGCGGCTACGACGGCATCCATCTGATCTACGCTGCGCTTCAGAAGACCGGTGGCAAGGCCGATGGCGACTCGCTGCTCGCGGCGATGAAGGGTATGAAGTGGGAAAGCCCGCGTGGTCCGATCTCGATCGATCCCGAGACGCGCGACATCGTGCAGAACGTCTACATCCGCAAGGTCGAGAAGAAGAACGGCCAGCTCTGGAACGTCGAGTTCGAGACCTTCAAGGATGTGAAGGACCCCGGCAAGACGAAGAAGTGATCGTTCAACACCTAAGCCGTCGTCCTGAGGTGCGAGCCGCCGTTGCGGCGAGCCTCGAAGGATGGCGGCGGCTACATTGCGTGGTCGTCCTTCGAGGGCCGCAAAGATGCGGCCACCTCAGGACGACGTCTATCGTCGCGAGCCAGTGAGCATGACCACCCTGCTGACCATCCTGTTCGACGGCGTGGCCTACGGCATGCTGCTGTTCGTGCTGGCGTGCGGGCTTGCGGTCACGCTCGGCCTGATGAACTTCGTCAACCTCGCCCACGGCGCATTCGCGGTGGCCGGCGGCTACGTGTGCGCCGTGCTCGTCAATCAATCCGGATGGCCGTTCTTTCTGGCGCTCCCGGTGGCCTTTGTCGTCAGCGCCCTGATCGGTATCGTCTTCGAGCGCGGCCTGTATCGCCATCTCTACACGCGCAGCCATCTCGACCAGGTGCTGTTCAGCATCGGCCTTGTGTTCATGGCAGTCGCAGCGGTTGATTTCATCATGGGATCGTCGCGCGTCTTCATCAAGCTGCCTGCGGCGCTGGATGGTCAGATCGACTTTTTCGGCGTCGGCATCGGCCGCTACCGGCTGATGATCATCGTGATCTGCGGTCTGCTGACGCTCGGTCTTCAACTCATCCTGTCGCGTACGCGCTTCGGCAGCAGGTTGCGGGCGGCGGTTGACGATCCGCGCGCCGCGGGAGGCCTCGGCATCAACGTGCCGCAGGTGTTCGCGCTGACGTTTGCATTCGGTTGCGGACTCGCCGGTCTCGGCGGCGCGCTGAGCGCCGAAATCCTCGGGCTCGATCCGTATTTTCCGCTGAAGTTCATGATCTACTTTCTGATCGTGGTCACGGTCGGCGGCTCGTCCAGCATCACCGGACCGTTTCTCGCCTCGCTCCTGCTCGGGATCGGCGACGTCGCCGGCAAATATTACGTGCCGAAGCTCGGCCCGTTCATCATCTACGCCATCATGATCGTGATCCTGATCTGGCGTCCGAACGGCCTGTTCGGCCGTACGGCGGCGCGCTGATATGACGTCCATGCCCGACATGTCCGAGCATGCGACGCGCGCGGCGCGCTGGCGGCCTGCCGAGATCGTATTCTGGGTCGCGCTGCTCGCTTGCGGATTCCTGTTTCCGTCGCGCTACCTGATCATGACGGAAATCCTGCGGCTCGGGCTGTTCGCGCTGTCGCTCGATCTGATCCTTGGATACGCGGGCATCGTTTCGCTCGGTCATGCGGCATTTTTTGGCGTCGGCGCCTACTCCGTGGGGCTGATCGCGCTGCACGGCTATATCCCCGAGCCGGTTCTGGCGCTGATCGCGTCGGGTCTGATCGCGGCTGTGCTCGGGTTCTTCACGAGCTTTCTCGTCATCCGCGGCGTGGATCTCACCCGCCTGATGGTGACGCTCGGCATTGCGCTGTTATTGGAAGCGCTCGCCGAAAAATTTTCCGACATCACCGGTGGCACGGACGGCCTGCAAGGCATCGTGATTCAGCCGATCTTCGGGCTGTTCGCCTTCGACATCTTCGGCAAGGTCGGGTTCTTCTACAGCCTCGCGGTGCTGTTCGTGCTGTTCCTGCTGGCGCGTTGCATTGTCCATTCGCCGTTCGGGTTGTCGCTGCGCGCGATCCGCAACAATCCGCTGCGCGCGGCGGCCATCGGCATTCCCGTCAACCGGCGACTGATCGCGATCTACACGCTGGCCGCGTTCTATGCGGGCGTCGCCGGTGCGGTGTTCACGCAGACCACGGCACTCGCCTCGCTCGACGTGTTCTCGTTCGAGCGTTCCGCCGATCTGATGCTGGTGCTGGTGCTTGGCGGCACCGGCTATCTCTACGGCGGGCTGATCGGCGCGGTCGTGTTCAAGGTGCTGCAGGACTTCTTCTCGTCGATCACGCCGCAATACTGGATGTTCTGGATCGGCCTCGTATTCGTGGTCGTTGTGATGGTGGGACGTGAGCGGTTGCATCGCTGGGTGATGTGGTTGCCGCGCCGCGCGGCACGGCAATTCGGCCGCAAGGCTCCTGCTTCGGTTGCCAGCGGAGACGCGCCATGATCGCGCTGGAAACCATGGGCTTGAACAAGCAGTTCGGTGGCCTCGCCGTGACGCAGAATTTGTCATTGCAGATCGAGGCCGGCGCCCGTCACGCGCTGATCGGGCCGAACGGCGCCGGCAAGACCACCGTCATCAATCTCCTGACCGGGGTACTGAAGCCGAACAGCGGCCGCATTCAGCTCGAGGGCCATGACATCACCGATCTTCCCGTGCACGAGCGCGTGCTGCGGGGCTTGTCGCGCACCTTCCAGATCAACCAGCTTTATCCCGACCTGACGCCGCTCGAGACCGTCGGATTAGCGGTCGCCGAGCGGCTCGGCCACGGCGGCGACTGGTGGCGGCGCATGGGCACGCGCAGCGATGTCAACGACGAGATCGCCGAAAACCTTGCCCGCTTCCATCTGCTCGGTGTCATGAACGAGCGCACCGCCACGCTGCCCTATGGCAA
>JBQCHY010000076.1:0-6024 GCA_051954235.1 Xanthobacteraceae bacterium | reverse complement strand
CGATACTGATTTTCCATCAGTTCGCCGACCGAACGCACACGGCGGTTGCCGAGATGGTCGATGTCGTCGATCTCGCCCTTGCCGTCGCGCAGGTCCACCAGCGTCTTGATGACGGCGAGGATGTCTTCCTTGCGCAGCGTGCGATGGGTGTCCGGCGCATCGAGGTCGAGGCGCATGTTCATCTTGACGCGGCCGACCGCGGACAGGTCATAGCGCTCGCTGTCGAAGAACAGCGACTGGAACATGTTCTGCGCCGACTCAAGCGTCGGCGGCTCGCCCGGACGCATCACGCGGTAGATGTCGAACAGCGCGTCTTCACGCGTCATGTTCTTGTCGGCGTTCAGCGTGTTGCGGATGTAGGGACCGACGTTGACATGGTCGATGTCGAGCAGCGGCAGTTCCTTGTAGCCCTGCTCGTTCAGCGCCTTCAGCGACTTCTCGGTCAGTTCCTCGCCGGCCTCGGCGTAGATCTCGCCGGTCTTCGGATTGACGAGGTCCTCGGCGAGATACATGCCGACCAACTCGTCGTCGAGCATCCGCAGCGCCTTGAGGCCCTTCTCCTGCAATTGACGCGCGCCGCGCACGGTCAACTTCTTGCCGGCCTCGAGCACGACTTTGCCGGTGTCGGCATCGACCAGATCGTTGAGGGTCGAGTAGCCGCGGAAACGGTTGACGTCGAACGGCACGCGCCAGCCGTCCTTGGTGCGCTTGTACTGAATGGTCTTGTAGAAGGTCGACAGGATCTCTTCGCCGTCGAGGCCGAGGGCGAACATCAGCGACGTCACCGGAATCTTGCGGCGACGGTCGATACGCGCGAACACGATGTCCTTGGCGTCGAACTCGATGTCGAGCCACGAACCGCGATACGGAATCACGCGCGCGGCAAACAAGAGCTTGCCCGACGAATGGGTCTTGCCCTTGTCGTGATCGAAGAACACGCCCGGCGAACGATGCATCTGCGAGACGATGACGCGCTCGGTACCGTTGACGATGAAGGTGCCGTTCATGGTCATGAGCGGAATGTCGCCCATGTAGACGTCCTGCTCCTTGATGTCCTTGACGGAGCGCGCGCCGGTTTCCTCGTCGATATCGAACACGATCAGGCGCAGCGTCACCTTCAGCGGCGCGGCAAAGGTCATGCCGCGCTGGCGGCACTCGTCGACGTCATACTTCGGCGGCTCGAATTCGTAGCGGACGAATTCCAGCATCGATGTGTTGGAGAAATCCGAGATCGGGAATACCGACCGGAACACCGCCTGCAAACCCTCGTCGAGGCGACCGCCCGGAGGCTCGTCGACCATAAGGAACTGGTCATAGGACGCCTTCTGGACTTCGATCAGGTTGGGCATCTCTGCCACTTCCTTGATGTGTCCGAAGAACTTGCGAACTCGCTTGCGACCGGTGAACGTCTGCTGCGCCATCTGGGCCTCTCATTGCGCCGCCCGGCAGGGGCGGACCTTCCGAAGCACGGCTTGCACCGCCTCCGGGTTGAAATCCGATACGTTCGAGACAACCGCCTCGGGTCAGGACAACAATCCCACCGTCAAGACATCGATCCCTGAAACGCAAAACGACGTGCGAAGCGCTACCGACGCTTCGCCCGTCCAAACCTTAGAGTCTCACGGACCAAAAGCCCGAAATTGTATATCTCCCAACGGTTTGCGTGGACACGCCGCTGCGTGCCCTGGGCCTACCGTATTGTCTGCTGCCGCCCCGATATGGGCCGGCAATCGTGGAAAATCGAGGGGGTCGCCCACAAATTCCCACACAATCTTGTGTGGAACGGATTTTGTTCCGTTCCGGCAGACGGCCGGGCGATGCCCGGCCATCCGTGTCTCCGTCGTCGATCCCCGGATCGAGC
Organism: Xanthobacteraceae bacterium; assembly: GCA_051954235.1. Taxonomy (GTDB): domain Bacteria; phylum Pseudomonadota; class Alphaproteobacteria; order Rhizobiales; family Xanthobacteraceae; genus 62-47. The sequence continues at coordinate 4,163 of JBQCHY010000076.1, read as the reverse complement.
CATGCCCGCCCAAGGACCGTTCAGGTAACCCGTGGTTACTTGAGTTCGACCTTGGCGCCAGCCTTCTCGAGCTGACCCTTGATCTTCTCGGCTTCGTCCTTGGCAACGCCTTCCTTGAGCGGCTTCGGCGCGCCTTCGACGAGGTCCTTGGCTTCCTTGAGGCCCAGGCCGGTGATGGCGCGGACTTCCTTGATGACCTCGATCTTCTTGTCGCCGGCGGCGGCCAGAACGACGGTGAACTCGGTCTTCTCTTCAGCGGCGGCAGCACCAGCGCCACCGGCACCCGGAGCAGCGGCGACAGCCACCGCAGCGGCGGCCGAAACGCCCCACTTCTCTTCGAGCAGCTTCGCCAGTTCGGCAGCCTCGAGCACGGTCAGCGCCGAGAGGTCGTCAACAATCTTCTGCAGATCAGCCATTGATGTGTTCCTTTAACGTATTCAGTTCGAACCAGATTGGATTTGCGAAGGGCCTCACGCCGCTTCGCCCTTTGAGGCATAGGCCTGAACGACGCGCGCGACCTTGGCCGCGGGCGCAGTCGAGAGCTGAGCGATCTTGGTCGCCGGCGCCACAAGGAGGCCAACGAGCTTGCCACGCAGTTCGTCGAGCGACGGCAGCGAGGCGAGAGCCTTGACGCTGTCGACATTCAGGACGGTTGTGCCCATCGCACCGCCAAGGATGACGAACTGTTCGTTCGCCTTGGCAAATTCGACAGCCACCTTCGGTGCCGCCACCGGATCGTTTGAAGTCGCGATCACGGTCGGCCCCTTCAGCAGGGAACCGATGGCAACGACATCCGTGCCTTCAAGAGCAATTTTGGCGAGACGGTTCTTCGAGACCTTCACCGACGCGCCCGCCTGCTTCATCTGCTTCCGCAGGTTCTGCATTTGAGCCACGGTGAGGCCGGAATAGTGAGCGACGATCGCGACGCTGGTGGTCTTGAAGACCTCGTTCAGCGATTCGACCGCCTCTTTTTTTGCCGCTCGTTCCACAGCAAGCTCTCTCCGGTTGGCGGTCTTGGCCCTGGATCAGTGTCCGAGGCAGGACCGCCGGGTTGCACCCATCGCCTGCCGGACATGACCTCAAGACCCTCAGGTCTCGCGGCACTAGGCAGACGACATTGAACAGCCTGCCCTCCCGAACCGGAAACCGGCGCGGGGTGTCGAGGTTCGAACCAAATACGCAGGCTCCGCGATTGCGGAGAACTGCAAGATCGGTCTTCACCCGTCTGTGCAGGCTAGAGTATTAAGCCATTGAAGATAAAAGATATCTCCGCTGGCGCCCGCAGTCTCGGACAGGACTCAGGAAACCCGGCACGCCGGGCATCCTCGCATGCATTCGGGGAGACGACGGGAGCCCTTCCTTTCAAGCAATCCGAACGGATGTCTGGAAAGGACTGATCTCCTAATAGGCTCGGCTTTTGGAATGCATACGCAAACGTGCCAGCAATCGCCAGCACATTCGGAAGGGGTTCTTTAACGAGTCTTTCGAGCGTTGCCAAGCCTTAATTCACCCGGCCTGTTCATGACGTTGGATGTCAGGTCAGGAACTAACCGGAAAAGCAGGTCGGCCGCCGAAGCGGCACGAAACCTCTCCTTCCGTCATGGCCGGGCTTGTCCCGGGCATCCACGTCTTTCTCGCTGATCGGCTGCTAAGACGTGGATGCCCGGCACAAGGCCGGCCATGACGACTGGGTTAGCGCCGACTTCCCGACTCGTTCCGAGCCAGCCTCTTCAGGAGCCAGACACCACCAGATATGGCAACGGCCTCCTCTGAAAGGCAGCCTCCAGATTTGCCAGCACGCAGTCCTGCATCGCCTGATGCGAATCGGCGGTGTGGCCGCCGATATGCGGGGTCAGGACCACGTTGGGAAACGCGGTCAGGGCATCCGGGCTGTGCGGTTCGGTCTCGAACACGTCGAGCCCGGCGCCGGCAATGGTCCCGTCCGTAAGCGCGGCCACCAGCGCCGCTTCGTCAACGGCCGAACCGCGCGAGATATTGACGAGATAGCCGCCCGCCCCAAGCCGGCGCAGGATGTCGGCATCGATGATGTGGTGGGTGTCGGCGCCGGCGCGCACGGCCACGATCAGCACATCGCACCACTCCGCCAGCGCCGCGAGGCTGTCGACGTAGCGATACGGCACGTCATGTCGGCTGCGGCTGAAATAGGCCACCTCGGTCTCGAACGCCGCCGCCCGCGCCGCGATCTTGCGGCCGGTCGCGCCCATGCCATAGACGCCGACGCGGCGGCCCGGATTGCCGGGACGCGGCGCCATCTGCGGCGACGGTTTGGCCGCCGCCCAGTCGCCGCTGCGGACATAGGCGTCGGCGGGAACGAGCCGCCGCGTCACCGCAAGCATCAGGGTAACGGCGAGATCGGCCACCGCCGCCGCGTTCGCCGCCGGGCTGTGACCGACCGCGATGCCCCGCGCCGAAGCCGCCGCGAGGTCGACGCCGTCATAGCCGGTGCCATAGCAAATGATCGCCTTGAGCGACGGCAGCAGATCCATCACCTGCGCCGGCAGTAGCGTCGCACCAGCCGAAATCAGCACCCGCACCTGCGAAAGCTGCTCAGGAGAAAATGTCTCGGCAATGGGCTGCCCCTTGCTGTCGAGTAGGTCGTAGCGCTCCCCGATCGGCACCATCATCGCTTTGGGAAATCGCGAATAAACCAGAACCTTACCGGACATTATTCTCTCCCTGCTTGAAGATGGCCCATTCAAGCAAAAGGCGGAACAGGTTGCCCTGTCCCGCCTTCTGTTTACTCAAACCGCAGCGCGCTTACGCGAGCGTGGTACCGGGCTCGACCTTGACGCCGGGGCCCATGGTCGAGGACACGGCGACGCGCTGGATGTAGGTGCCCTTGGAGCCCGCCGGCTTCGCCTTCGACACCGCATCGACCAGCGCCTTGACGTTCTCGACCAGCTTCTCTTCCGAGAACGAGGCCTTGCCGACACCGGCCTGCACGATGCCGGCCTTCTCGACGCGGAACTCGACCGAACCGCCCTTGGCACCCTTGACCGCGCCGGCGACATCCATGGTCACCGTGCCGATCTTCGGGTTCGGCATCATGCCGCGCGGGCCGAGCACCTTACCGAGGCGGCCGACCAGCGGCATCATGTCCGGGGTTGCGATGCAGCGATCGAACTCGATCTTGCCGCCCTGCACGATCTCCACCAGGTCTTCCGCACCGACGACGTCGGCGCCGGCGGCCTTGGCTTCATCCGCCTTGGCGCCGCGCGCGAACACGCCGACGCGCAGGGTGCGGCCAGTGCCGTTCGGCAAGGTCACAACACCACGGACCATCTGGTCGGCGTGACGCGGATCGACGCCGAGGTTCATCGCGACCTCGATGGTCTCGTCGAACTTCGAGACGGCGCGTTCCTTGACCAGCTTGATCGCATCCGCGAGCGGATAAAGCTTCGTGCGGTCAATGCCTTCGCGAATCTTCTTGGTACGCTTTCCAATTGCCATGACCGATTACCCCGCGACCTGAAGGCCCATCGAACGGGCGGAGCCCTCGACCATCTTCATGGCCGCTTCGACGGTATCACAGTTGAGATCCTTCATCTTCTTCTCTGCGATCTCGCGCACCTGCGCGCTCGTCACCTTGCCGGCGACGTCGCGGCCGGGGGCCTTCGATCCGGACTGGACCTTGGCGGCCTGCTTGAGGAAATAGGACATCGGCGGGGTCTTCATCTCGAAGGTGAAGGAGCGATCCGCATAGATCGTAATCACCACCGGAATCGGAACGTTCTTTTCTTCCTTCTGCGTCTGCGCGTTGAACGCCTTGCAGAATTCCATGATGTTGAGGCCGCGCTGACCAAGCGCGGGACCGATCGGGGGCGAAGGATTCGCCGCACCGGCCGGCACCTGAAGCTTCAGGTATCCGGTCACTTTCTTTGCCATCGTCTTCTCCTGTTAGTGGTGCGGCTCGAACGGCTGGCAACCGCTCTCACCTCCCACGATGATCGCCTGCTCCCTCTCCCCGTTCTTACGGGGAGAGGGTCGGGGTGAGGGGCAGCTATGTAAGCAAGGGCCCCCACCCCAACGCGAAGCGGGGGGGGCCGGCCCCCCCCCGGGGGGGGGGGTGAAAAATAAAAAATAGCACAATCGCCCAAACCACTTGTGCCGCGGGGGGGGGGGGCCGGTAGACAACCCCCCCC
>JBQCHY010000075.1:0-33490 GCA_051954235.1 Xanthobacteraceae bacterium | reverse complement strand
AAAGAGCTTTACAACCCTAGGGCCTTCATCACTCACGCGGCATGGCTGGATCAGGCTTTCGCCCATTGTCCAATATTCCCCACTGCTGCCTCCCGTAGGAGTTTGGGCCGTGTCTCAGTCCCAATGTGGCTGATCATCCTCTCAGACCAGCTACTGATCGTCGCCTTGGTGAGCCGTTACCTCACCAACAAGCTAATCAGACGCGGGCCGATCTTTCGGCGATAAATCTTTCCCCGTAAGGGCTTATTCGGTATTAGCTGAAGTTTCCCTCAGTTGTTCCGAACCAAAAGGTACGTTCCCACGCGTTACTCACCCGTCTGCCACTGACGTATTGCTACGCCCGTTCGACTTGCATGTGTTAAGCCTGCCGCCAGCGTTCGCTCTGAGCCAGGATCAAACTCTCAAGTTGGACTTGAAACTTTAAACCGGCTGATCACAACGTTTGACGAGGTCCCACCATTTGTTAGCCCAAGTTCTTTCGAACAAGAGCAACTTGCTGTCTGCGATTCACATCGCTGACAACGATGGTGTAACCTTTGAAACGTGTACCGCCGAAGTCTTTCGTCCGGTCTCAATGCTCGAAAGCCGAAGCCTTCTTACAATCGAGACCCGCAAGGACTCCGCCGTCCACGTTTCTCTTTCTTCATCTTCACTTGTCAAACAGCCCGGGGCGGGAGCCCCTCTCCTGTGACCAGGAGGTTTGAAGTTTCACTCGACGCCGAATGACAACCGATAACTCTCGGCTGTTGATTCACTCATCAAAGTGAGGGACTTCAAAGGCGCGGCTGGAAGCCTTGGCCCGGAGGGTCAAAGCGTCGCCGCGCTCAGTGGCCGGGTTATAGGCCCTCCCAATCGGGGTTGTCAACGCCAATCGTCAAGAAATCTTCATGCAGTGCAAAAAATTTCAAAGCCCTATAAAACAAGGCGTTTTCGACGCTGCGCCGTACTTGAGCCACATTCATGCGACGTTCTGGCAGAAAGAAATTTGAATCGCCGGGGATCGAAACAACCTACGGCGCGACCGAGTTCCGGGGATCGGCGATCGATATCGGGCGTTACGCCGAAGTTTCCCATCCCTGTACGACCAAGAACCTTGAGCAGACGACCCGGAGCAGATGCCGGACAGCGTGGAAGCGATTTCGATCGCCCTGCGCTCCAAGCGACTGGAACCGATCACGTTCACGATCTTGGATCGACCCGATCCGACATCATCGTGATCTTGGATGACCACAGGAGACACCGACGCCATTGACGTTGCCTGCGCGGACCAGCACTTTGGCCCGCAATGCTTCGGACCTTGGCGCGGCCAGTGATGCAACGCGAATGGTGACCGGACCTTGGGGGACTACGGATTGAGCCAGAAGACGCCACGCGGAGCCTTTCCAGGGCGAGGGACCGGGGTCATCGACCTTGGCCACGAGCCGCCGCTGTCGGTCGATGGCACCGAAGCCGCCGTGATCGATCGCCGCCGCATCTCGGTCCAATGGTTCAGCGGGACAATCCTCACCGGTCTGTGCGGCGCGGCCTTGATCGGCGGCGCCGTTTTCGCGTCGCTCGACGGCGAAATGACCTTCGCCAAGGTGCCCGAGCGCGTCGAGTCGACGCTGCGCGGCGCCTTCGGCGCCAACGACCGCCTCGCGACCCTGCACAAGAGCGATCGCCTGCCACCGCCGAGCGACACCAGCACCGCCCGCACCGTGATCCGCGTGTCCTCGGCCGCGCAGGTCGGCAACCGCGAGGTGATGCGAGTTCGGCCCTATATTCGCATCGCCGGCAACCTGGCGCTGTCGACCAGCGATCTCAGCAGCAAGATTCCGGCGTTCAACGCCCAGCGTCTGCTGACCGATGTCGGCTCGGCGCAGGCCGCCACCGACGACGCCCAAAACGCCGCCGCGGAGCCCGACGCCGAAGTCTCCTTCGTCACCCGCGATCTCGGCACCGTGTTGCCGCGTGCCAAGATCAGCGCGAGCGTTGCCATCGAAGAAGTCATGATGAGGGTCCGCGACGCCTCGAGCTGGCGCAATCAAAGCGGCGTCCGCTACACCATGGCGAGCGCGACGCCGGACGCCGCAGCTCACGCCGATATGAAAATGGCCTATGCCAGCGAAGGCGGAGCGGCCGACCCCTACGCCGGATTCGAAGCCCGCATCGTTCCCGAAAACGTAACGCTGCTGCCGAAAACCAAGGATCAGGTGACCGGCGGCAATGCCGTCAACGAACGCGTCCACTTCGTCAAGAAGGGCGACACCGTCGCCTCGGTGCTGGTCGATCAGGGCGCCACGCCGGAAGAAGCGCGCGCCATCGCCGCGACGCTAGGACCGCGCGGCCGCGACGGTGGCCTGCGCGAAGGCCAGAAACTCCGCATCCTGATGGAGCCGTCGGCACCGGGCAAACGCCTGCAGCCTTATCGCGTCATCGTCGCCAGCGATTCCACGATAGAAGCAGTGGTCGCCTTGTCGGATCTCGGTCGTTACGTTCCGGTCGACGCACAGAGCTTCAACACCGCGACCACCACCACGAGCAGCGATGACGACGATGAAGAGGATGACGGCAGCGGCGTACGGCTCTACCAGAGCATTTACGAAACGGCATTGCGCTACAAGGTGCCGACCTCGGTCATCGAGGACATGATCCGCATCTACTCCTACGATGTCGACTTCCAGCGCCGTGCCCAGGCCGGCGATTCGTTCGAGGTGTTTTACGCGAGCGACGACGAGACCACCCCGACGATCGAGAAGGACGACGTGCTGTTTGCGTCACTCACCGTCGGCGGCGAAACCAAGAAATACTATCGCTTCCAAACCGCCGACGACGGCATCGTCGATTACTATGACGAGAGCGGCAAGAGCGCGAAGAAATTCCTGGTCCGCAAGCCCGTCAACAACGCCATCATGCGCTCCGGCTTCGGCGCGCGGCGCCATCCGATCCTCGGCTACACCAAGATGCACACCGGCATCGACTGGGCGACCGCCTACGGCACGCCGATCTTCGCGTCCGGCAACGGCATCGTCGAAAAGGTCGGCTGGGAAGGCGGCTACGGCAAGTACATCCGCCTCAAGCACAATAACGGTTATGAGACCGCCTACGGCCACATGTCGGCCTATGCCAAGGGTATCGAGCCCGGCAAGCGGGTGCGTCAGGGGCAGGTGATCGGCTTCGTCGGCTCCACCGGCCAATCCACCGGCGCGCACGTCCACTACGAAATCCTGGTCAATGGCCGCTTCGTCGATCCGATGCGCATTCGCCTGCCGCGCGGCCGTTCTCTGGAAGGCGCGCAGATGGCCGCGTTTGAGAAGGAGCGCACCCGCATCGATGGGCTGATGGCGAGCCGCGCTGCGCCGCGCGTCTCGGAAAACGTCACCGCCCAGCCGGTCAGCCTCGTCGGCCGCGGTCAGGCGACGGTGTCCGCACCGCGACAGACCAGCACCCGTTAGCGCCTTCGCCTACGCCGCCCCTGTCGGCGCGACGAAAAGCAGAACGATCCCGATCGCTGTCAGGCCGAACGAAACAGCCGCGAGCGGCAGCAGCATATTGATCGCGGCATCCGAGCTATGAAGCCGAGCGCCCCAGACGTCCATATCGCCGTTTCCCCAATCACGTAGCGAAACGGCGCCCCGTCCGTCGTCACGCTCGGATCGGCCGTACTTGTGCCATTGACGCCATAAAATCCAAGGTATCCCCAGGGCCATCAGCAGCAGAAGGCTGATGAAAGCAAGGGGCAGTTCGATATCACCCCGATGGTCGAACAGAATCCATGCCGACAGCGCGAACCAAACTGCGAGACCGCCGGCAACGCGATGGATCAGCGGATGAAATTGATCGTGGTGTACTCGATTGTGGCTGGAGGAGATAACTTCATTGCTCATTGACGACTCCCGTAGATGCCTCCGCCTGTAGGGACAAACCACGGTCATTGTCTCTGTTCCGTTACATTTTCTTCAGGCACGAAACCAAGTCCACCACCCTCGCCCAGCCTCGTTCGATAGGGCGCAAAAAAGGCGGCCGGGACGATGCCCGGCCGCTTCATATTCAAACAGGCGCAACAGCGTCAGTTGATCGCAAGTTTCCCCGACGGCAGATCGGGGTATTCGTCCTCGATATCCGGCTTGGCCAGCTTGCCGTTGAAGGTCAGCCCGCCTTTGCCGGCGGCGATCTTGACGTGGTCGCCGTCGCGGACGTCGCCCGCGAGAATCATCTCCGCGAGCGGGTCCTGCACACTGCGCTGGATCACCCGCTTCAAGGGACGGGCGCCGTAAGCCGGATCCCAGCCCTTCTCCGCCAGCCAGTCGCGCGCCGATGCCGCGAGATCGAGCGTGATCTTGCGATCCTCCAGCAGCTTTTGCAGCCGCTTGAACTGGATCGCCACGATCGAGCCCATCTCGCTGCGCTGCAGGCGGTGGAACAGGATGATCTCGTCGATCCGGTTGAGGAATTCAGGACGGAAATGCTTTCGCACCAGGTTCATCACCTGCCCGCGCACCGCATTGGTGTCCTCGCCCTCCGGCTGATTGACCAGGAACTCGGAGCCGATGTTCGAGGTCATGATGATCAGCGTGTTGCGGAAGTCCACGGTGCGGCCTTGACCGTCGGTCAAGCGGCCGTCGTCGAGCACTTGCAGCAGCACGTTGAAGACGTCCGGATGGGCCTTCTCGATCTCGTCGAACAGCACCACCTGATAGGGCCGCCGCCGCACCGCTTCGGTCAACGAACCGCCCTCGTCGTAGCCGACATAGCCCGGAGGCGCGCCGATCAGCCGCGAGACCGAGTGCTTCTCCATGAACTCCGACATGTCGATGCGCACCATCGCGTTTTCGTCGTCGAACAGATACGCCGCCAGCGCCTTGGTCAGCTCGGTCTTGCCGACGCCGGTGGGGCCCAGGAACATGAACGAGCCCATCGGCCGGTTCGGGTCCTGCAAGCCGGCGCGCGCCCGGCGCACCGCGGTCGAGACCGCCCGCACCGCCTCCGCCTGGCCGATGACGCGCTCGCCCAAGCTCTGCTCCATGCGCAGCAGCTTTTCCTTCTCGCCCTCGAGCATCTTGTCGACCGGCACGCCGGTCCAGCGCGACACCACCTGCGCGATGTTGTCGGCGGTGACGGTCTCTTCCATCATAGTCGAGCTCTCGCTCGCCTCGATGTCCGCCAGCCGCTTCTCCAGTTCGGGAATCCGGCCGTAGGCCAGTTCGCCCGCTTTCTGGTATTCGCCACGACGCTGCGCGTTGGCGAGATCGCTGCGCGCCTGGTCCAGCTCGCTCTTGAGCTTGGCGGCGTCCGACAGCTTGCCCTTCTCCGCGTTCCAGCGCGAGGTCAGGTCGGCCGAGCGCTTCTCCAGATCGACCAGTTCGGTCTCGAGATTTTCCAGCCGCGTCTTGGAGCCGGCATCGTGCTCCTTCTTCAGCGCCTCCTGCTCGATCTTCAGCCGCACCACTTCGCGGTCGATGTTATCGAGTTCTTCCGGCTTGGAATCGACCTGCATCTTCAGCCGCGCCGCCGCCTCGTCGACGAGGTCGATTGCCTTGTCGGGCAAGAAGCGGTCGGTGATGTAGCGGTTCGAGAGCGTCGCCGCCGCCACCAGCGCGCTGTCGGCGATGCGCACGCCGTGATGCTGCTCGTACTTGTCCTTCAGCCCGCGCAGGATCGAGATGGTGTCTTCCACCGTCGGCTCCGACACGAACACCGGCTGGAAGCGCCGTGCCAACGCGGCATCCTTCTCGACGTGCTTGCGATACTCATCCAGCGTGGTCGCGCCGATACAGTGCAGCTCGCCGCGCGCCAGCGCCGGCTTGAGCAGGTTCGACGCGTCCATCGCGCCGTCGGCCTTGCCGGCGCCGATCAGCGTGTGCATCTCGTCGATGAACAGGATGATGCCGCCTTCCGCCGCCGTCACTTCCGACAGCACCGCCTTCAGCCGCTCCTCGAACTCGCCGCGATACTTCGCGCCCGCGATCAGCGCGCCCATGTCGAGCGACAGCAGCTTCTTGTCCTTGAGGCTCTCCGGCACGTCGCCGTTGAGGATGCGCAGCGCCAAGCCCTCGACGATGGCGGTCTTGCCGACGCCGGGCTCGCCGATCAGCACGGGATTGTTCTTGGTCCGCCGCGACAGCACTTGAATGGTGCGGCGGATTTCCTCGTCACGGCCGATCACCGGATCGAGCTTGCCGTCGCGCGCAGCCTGCGTCAGGTCGCGGGCGTATTTCTTCAGGGCATCGTAGGCATTCTCGGCGGTCGCCGAATCCGCGGTGCGCCCCTTGCGCAGCGCATTGATCGCCGCGTTGAGGTTCTGCGCGGTGACGCCGCCCTTGGCGAGGATCTTGCCGGCCTCGCTGTCCTTGTCGAGCGCAAGCGCCAACAGCAGGCGCTCAACGGTGACGAAGCTGTCGCCGGCCTTGTCGGCCGCCTGCTCGGCGGCCTCGAACGCGCGCGCGGTCGCCGGCGCTAGATAGATCTGCCCCGCGCCGCCGCCCGACACCTTCGGCAGCTTGTTCAGCTCGGCTTCCGTCGCCTTCAGGATGGCGCGCGAATTGCCGCCCGCGCGATCGATCAGACCGCCCGCCAAGCCCTCGCTGTCATCCAGCAAAACTTTCAGGATATGCAGCGGCGAGAATTGCTGATGGCCCTCGCGCACGGCCAATGACTGCGCCGATTGAATAAACCCGCGCACACGTTCGGTGTACTTCTCAATGTTCATCGATGATGGTCCCTCAGCCTGCCGGTCCGCCCCGAAGGCACGCAACCAGCATCTTCATTGGGTTCCGCATGCCGCGCTGACATTCCTCAGCCAGCATGCAGTCTCGTCGCCGCCCCTCGTTGAGAGGAGCGGCTTGACCCAAATGTGGGAACCGGCCGCCGCGAAGGGAAGAGGCGGCGGCCGCAATTTCATCGAGAAAAACGCCCGAAGCGGACCTAGTTGGTCGGCATCACGGCGGACCTAGTTGGTCGGCATCACGTAGGCATAGACCCGACCGCGCGGATAGACCGCTTCCGCGACCTTGCGGCCGTGATTACCGGAGACGATGATCGGGTTGCCCTTGGCATCGACGCCACTGACGACACCGACGTGACCGCCGCGACGGCCACGCGACATCACCGCGATGGCGCCGACCTGCGGGCCCGATACGCGACGCCCGTAATTGGCGAACGAACGCGCCATGTCGGAGCCGGTGCCGCGATGGCCGGTCGTTTGCAGCACCATGTTCATGAAGCGCGCGCACCACAGCCGCGCGCGGCCGGTCGGATTACCACCGATGAAGCGGCGCGCCTCGGCGACGAGACTGGAGCCGCCACCAAAACTGCCGACGCTGTCCGGCGTCTCGGACGTCACCTTGGCCTGCACACGGCCGACCCGGCGCAACTGCTGCGCATGACGATTCCAACCGGACACCTGCTCGACATCGCTACGGCGATGCACGCGGTGGCGGCGATGCCGGATACGATGTCGCTTACCGTGGTGAGCACGATGATAGTGATGATGATGACCATGGGCGTGATGTCGTGCACCATGGTGATGAGATGGCCTCGCCGAGGCCGATGAGGAAGCAAACGTAACGATTGCCAAAGAACTCAAAAGAAAAACCGCGAATCGAACTGCCCGATTCAACGCACGCAACTTGAACATCCACAAAATCCTTCACACCCCCGAATATCTGCCGGATCGAGGACCGAGCCGGCGTCGAGGGCGTAAAGCAATTGCGATATGGCGAGAAAAAGGCGCGCAAAACGCGGCTTTCTGCGATTCCGCGTCGAATCGCGGCCGTTTCGACGTAAATCTCGCCCACGAACCCGCTGTCATGGCAGACTTGCACTGAGTGCAGGGCGAGTTAACGCGAAGGATCGCGTAACCTGCGAGTTCATTTCAATGAAGCATGATGCTTTCCGAGACTGATTTCCACTTTTCGGATCATGCTTTCGAGACCTGCTTTCGAGATCTGCGAACAAGGATTCTTGCAATGCCTCACGCTACCAGTCGCGACGGTGTCCGTCTTCATTTCGAACAGGCCGGCGACGGCACGCCGATCCTGTTCGTGCATGAATTCGCCGCCGATGGCACAAGCTGGGAGCCGCAGATGCGTTACTTCTCGCGCGGCCATCGTTGCATCGCCTATTCCGCGCGCGGCTATACGCCGTCCGATATTCCCGACAACGACACCGCATACGGCTGGGAGCATTTTCGCGACGACGCGCTCGCGGTGCTCGATCATCTGCAAATCCGCGCGGCGCATTTCGTCGGCCTGTCGATGGGCGCCTACTCGTCGTTGCAAGTTGCGATCAAGGCGCCGGAGCGCGTGCTCTCGCTGACGATGGCCGGCGCGGGAAGCGGCTTCGAAGCCTCGCGCCTGCAAGCGTTCCGCGATCAATGCAAGGCGGATGCGGATCGCTTCGCGCGCGAAGGCGACGCAACGCTGGCGCAACTCGCCGGCATGACGCCGGGGCGAATTCCATTTCTCGTGAAAGACCCACGCGGCTTCCAGGAATTTTTCGACGCGCTGGCACGGCACGATGCGAATGGCTCGGCCTTCACCATGCGCAATTTTCAGGGCGGCCGCCCGCCACTGTCGGACTTCGCGGCGCAACTGAAACAATTGACGACGCCGACGCTGATTATCGTCGGCGACGAGGACGATGCCTGCATCGAATCGAGCCTGTTCCTGAAGCAGCACATCGCGGCTTCCGGCCTCGCGATGTTTCCGAAGACAGGGCATGTGCTCAATCACGAGGAGCCGGCGCTGTTCAACGACACCGTCGGCCGCTTCCTCGCGCTGGTCGAGGCGGGCCGCTGGGCTCCGCGCGATCCGCGCTCGGTGCGGGCTTAAGTCTTATCGTTCCTTGCCGCGACGGCTCAGCAGGAACACGCCCTGCTCGCCGAACAGATTCCAGAACCACCATGGCGCGTTGAGCCGCAGCGGGCGGCCGTAGAGGTCGAGCGCCACCGCGCGCTCCATCTTGACGTTGATCTCGTCGCAGAGCTGGACGAAATCCTTGATGGTGCAGAAGTGAATGTTGGGCGTGTCGTACCACGTCGCCGGCAGATTGTCGGTGCGCGGCATGTGGCCGCCGACCAGCAATTGCAGCCGCATCTTCCAGAAGCCGAAGTTCGGGAACGAGACGATGGCGCGATGACCGATCCGCAGCAGGTTTTCCAGCACCGCCTTCGGCTGCCGCGTCGCCTGCAAGGTCTGCGACAGGATCACGTAATCGAATGCGTCGTCCGGATAGGCGTCGAGGTCGGTGTCGGCGTCGCCCTGCACCACCGCGAGCCCCTTTGCGACGCATTTGTTGACGCCCTCACGCGACAGTTCGATGCCACGCCCGTCGACGCCGCGCCGCTCCAGCAGTTGCAGCAGGTCGCCGTCGCCGCAGCCGACGTCGAGCACGCGCGAACCGGGCGGGACCATCTCCGCGACCAGCAGATGATCGCCGCGATGATCCGCCGGATCGAAAGGCGCCGCGCCGTTCAGCGGCAAGGTGGGTTGTGGGAGCGTCATGTCAGGTGCCGGAGAGGGTCAGGCCGCGCGCGGCGGCGGCCGATTGCAGGAAAGCGCGCGCGATATCGATGAATTCCGGCACGTCGAGCAGGAAGGCGTCGTGGCCCTTGTCGGTCTCGATCTCCGCGAACGACACCCGCGCGCCGCCGGCATTGAGCGCATGCACGATGGCGCGCGATTCCGCGGTCGGAAACAGCCAGTCGCTGGTGAAGGACACCACGCAGAACCGCGTCCTGGTGCCGCGAAACGCTTTTGCCAGCACGCCGTCATGATCGGCGGCAATGTCGAAATAGTCCATCGCCCGCGTCAGGTAGAGATAGCTGTTGGCATCGAAGCGCTCGACAAAGGAGGAGCCCTGATGCCGCAGATAGCTCTCAACCTGAAAGTCGGCGTCGAATGAAAACGTCGGCAGGTCGCGATCCTGCATCCGGCGGCCGAACTTGCGATGCAGCGCCGCGTCGGAAAGGTATGTGATGTGCGCCGCCATCCGCGCCACGCCGAGGCCGCGATGCGGATGGGTGCCGCGCTCGAAGTAGCGACCCTGCTGCCAGTCGGGATCGGCCATCACCGCCTGCCGCCCGAGTTCATGGAACGCGATATTCTGCGCCGAGTGCCGCGTCGCGCAGGCGATCGGCAGCGCCGAGAACACCCGCTGCGGATAGGCGACGCACCATTGCAGCACCTGCATTCCGCCCATCGAGCCGCCGACCACCGCGAACAGCGTGTCGATGCCGAGACGGTCGAGCAGCATCGCCTGCGCCCGCACCATATCGGGGATGGTGACGATGGGAAAATCCAGCCCCCATGGTTGGCCGGTGTCGGGATTCGTCGAGGCCGGACCGGTCGAGCCCATGCAGCCGCCGATCACGTTGGGGCAGATCACAAAAAAACGGTCGGTGTCTATCGGCTGGCCGGGGCCGATCATCGCCAGCCAGCCGCCCGGCTTGCCGGTGACCGGGTGGACGTTGGCCATGTGCTGATCCATCGTCAGCGCGTGGCAGACCAGAATGGCGTTGCTGCGCTCGGCGTTGAGCGTCCCATAGGTCTGGTAAGCGATCTGGAACGGCGCCAGATCGACGCCGCAATCGAGCTTGAGCGGCTGATCCTTGCCGAACAGCGCGACCAGCGACGACGGGTGATCCACCTCGCGCTCTTGCGGCTGCGTGGTCTGGCCGTTGACTACCTGTGCGTTTACCATCGTGACATGGCCTCCATGGAGGCCTCCCAGAACGATCACCCGGCGTCAGGCGTAAAAAAACCGGCCTGAACAAACGGTTCGGCCGGGATCGCATCTGTCCCCGGCCTGTTTAGCGAGTTGTTTAACGTGGCTGCAAGCCGGCCGGCTCAAATGACCACGATGTACCTCAACAGCTAATCCCAAGCCGTGGCCCCGTCAAGACGGCCCTGCATCTCGCGCCGGGCAGATGCAGGCCATGCGCGCGCCAAAAACCGATGTTTTCTTTGCTTTCGGGCGCCGTCCTGCCTATCAATGCGCCCATCCATCATTCATTCCGCACGTCGAAAGCCGCCACAGGTCGATCCATGTCCCAGCCGCCCCCCGCTCCGCCCTCGTTGCAGGAACTGCGTCAGGAGATCGACTCGATCGACGAGCAGGTCCACCGCCTCCTGATGCAGCGGAGCGACATCATCGACCGGCTGATTTCGGTGAAGAAGACCCAGGAAGTCGGCTCGGCATTCCGCCCCGCCCGCGAGGCGGACATGATGCGCCGGCTGGTGGAGCGCCATCGCGGCATCCTGCCGCTCGACACCGTGGAGGGCATCTGGCGGGTCATTATCGCCACTTTCACCTACGTCCAGGCGCCGTTCTCGGTCCATGCCGATCTCTCCACCGGCGAATCCGCGATGCGGGATTCGGCGCGATTTCACTTCGGCTTCACCGTGCCGTTCGTCGCCCATTTCAACCCGATGGCCGCCGTCGAGGCGGTGGCAAAATCCAAGGGTGATCTGGCGCTGGTGTCGGCCACCGCCAGCCGGCTGCCGTGGTGGCTTGAACTGGAGGCCGAGGGCGCGCCGAAAATCATCGCCCGGCTGCCCTTCATCGAGCGCGCCGATCATCCGGCGGCGCTGCCGGTGTTTGTGGTGTCGCGGGTGGCCGACAGCGCCATGGTCACCGAGGTCGAGATGTGGAGTATTCGCGTCTCCGGCTGGAATGCCGAAACCGCCCGCGCTGTCGCCTCGCTGGCGGAAATCGCGGCGGTGCCGGACTCGGCCTTCGATGGCGCCGCGCTCTTGGTGTCGGTGCAGGGCGCCGGCAACCTCGACAAGATCACCTCGGCGCTGGTCGCCGCCGGCGCGACCGTCCGCTCGACCGCTCTCGTCGGCAGCCACGCGACGCGCTATACGGTCACCACCAACGATGCGGCGCGCGGCTAACCGCGCCAACCCCTCCGGAGTTCAAGATGTCTGGTCCCGTGCCGAATCCCGGCATTCTCGATATTGCGCCCTACACGCCGGGCAAGAGCCCGGTGCAAAAGCCGGGGCAGAAGGTCTTCAAGCTGTCCGCGAACGAGACGCCGCACGGCCCCTCGCCGCGCGCCAAGGAAGCCTATGCCGCGGCCATCGAGCATCTCGAGGACTATCCGGAGGGCACCTCGCGGGTGCTGCGCGAGGCGATCGGCCGCGCCTACGGCCTCGATCCCAACCGCATCATCTGCGGCGCGGGTTCGGACGAAATCCTCAACCTGATGGCACACACGTATCTGAAGCCCGGCGACGAGGCGATCTCGACAACGCACGGCTTTCTGGTCTACCCGATCGCCACCATGGCGAACGGCGCCGTCAATGTCGTCGCGCCGGAGACCAACTTCACCGCCGACGTCGATGCGATTCTCGCACGCGTGACGCCGCGCACCAAGCTGGTGTGGCTCGCCAACCCGAACAACCCGACCGGCACCTACATCCCGTTCGACGAGGTGAAGCGCCTGCGCGCCGGGCTGCCGTCGCATGTCGTGTTGGTGCTCGACGCCGCCTATTCGGATTTTGTCTCGCGCAACGATTACGAGATCGGCATCGAACTGGTGGCGACCACCGACAACACGGTGATGACGCACACCTTCTCGAAGATCCACGGCCTCGCCGCGCTGCGCATCGGCTGGATGTTCGGTCCGACCAACATCGTCGACGCGGTCAACCGCATTCGCGGCCCGTTCAACGTCTCGACGCCAGCGATGCGCGCGGCGGTGGCGGCGATCGAGGACACCGCGCACATCCGCATGTCGCGCGAGCACAACGAACACTGGCGCAACTGGCTCACCGAGGAAGTCGGCAAGCTCGGCCTCACCGTGACGCCGAGCGTGACCAACTTCGTCCTGATCCACTTCCCGACCACGAAGGGCAAGACTTCGGCCGACGCCGACGCCTTCCTCACCGAACGCGGGCTGGTGCTGCGCGCGCTGAACAATTATGGCCTGCCTAACGCGCTGCGGATGACCATCGGCATCGAGGAGGCCAATCGCCTCGTCGTCGAGGGCTTGCGTGATTTCATGGCCCGCCCGTGAGTGACGCTCCGCTTTTCTCCCGCGTCGCGCTGATCGGCTTCGGCCTGATCGGCGGCTCGATCGCGCGCGGTGCCAAGGCGCAAGGGCTCGCCGGCGAGATCGTCGCGACGGCGCGCTCGCCACAGACCCGCGCCCGCGTCAAGGAACTCGGCATCGTCGATCGTGTCGTCGACACCAACGCCGAGGCCGTGAACGACGCCGATCTGGTGATCCTCTCCATTCCGGTCGGCGCTTGCGGCCCGGTCGCCGAGGAGATCGCGCCGCATCTCAAGCCGGGCGCGATCATCTCCGACGTCGGCTCCGTCAAGAGCGCGGTGGTGCGCGACATGGCGCCGTACCTGCCGGACAACGTGCATTTCGTGCCGGCGCATCCGGTGGCCGGTACCGAGAATTCCGGTCCGGATTCCGGCTTCGCCGAACTGTTCAATAACCGCTGGTGCATCCTGACGCCGCCGGCTGGCGCCGATACGAAGGCCGTCGAGAAGCTCGCGGAATTCTGGCGCGCGCTCGGCGCCAACGTCGAAACCATGACGCCGGAGCATCACGACCTGGTGCTGGCGGTGACCAGTCATCTGCCGCATCTGATCGCCTACACCATCGTTTCGACGGCGGAAGAATTAGAGGGCGTGACGCGCTCCGAGGTGCTGAAGTTCTCGGCGGGCGGTTTCCGCGACTTTACCCGCATCGCGGCTTCCGACCCGACGATGTGGCGCGACGTGTTCCTGAACAACAAGGACGCGGTGCTGGAAATGCTCGGCGAGTTTCAGGAAGACCTCTCGAAGCTCACCCGCGCGATCCGGCGCGGCGACGGCGAAGCGCTGTTCGATCACTTCACCCGCACCCGCGCCATCCGCCGCGGCATCGTCAATATCGGTCAGGACGAAGCCGCCGCCGACTTCGGCCGCCGCCCCGCCAAGAAACCGGCGACCTGAGCGCGGCCAGAGCCTTCCCCGTTCCGTTAGAATCGGAACGGGGCTCTAGGTTCTTGTTTAGACGCGTTTTGTTCACACGAACCGGTATCCACTTCGTTCGAAAACGCTCTGGCAATCACGCGCCCGCGTATTGCGCGGACGCGCGAAGCCCGATTGAATGTAAGCCATACTCTCGAGGAGAAAACGAATGACCATTCAAGTTGGCGACCGCCTGCCCGAAGCCCAGTTTCGCGTCATGACCAGCGACGGTTTGCAGGTCAAGACCACCGACGACGTCTTCAAGGGCAAGAAGGTGGCGCTGTTCGCAGTGCCCGGCGCCTACACCGGCACCTGCCACAAGATGCATATGCCGAGCATCTTCCTCAACGCCTACGCGATGAAGGACAAGGGCGTCGACACCATCGCGGTGGTATCGGTCAACGATGCCTTCGTGATGAGCGCCTGGAAGCGCGACACCGACCAGCGCGACGAGGCGACCTTCCTCGCCGACGGCAACGCCGAATTCGCCAAGGCGATCGGCATGGAGCTGGACGCGTCCGGCAACGGCCTCGGCATCCGCTCCAAACGCTATTCGATGCTGGTCGATGACGGCGTGGTGAAGAAGCTCAACCTCGAGCCGAATCCCGGCAAGGTCGAAGTCTCCGGCGGCGACACCCTGCTCGGACAGTTGTGATCTTAACCCTCTCCCCTTGCGGGAGAGGGTGACGAAACCGAGCGCCGCGAGATTGAGCCGGGTGAGGGGTGGCGCCGCGTCACCCGACATCGGACCCCTCACCCACCTTCGCTTCGCTCAGGCACCCTCTCCCGCAAGGGGAGAGGGAAAGAGGCTGTCTATCACCAGCTTACGACAAGCTCGCACGCATTTTACTTCGCGAGCCGCGCCTTCAACGTAGTCCTCGCCGTGTCGTATTCGGCGCGCGTCTGATTCACCAGATCCGCGACACTCACTACAGCGTCGACGCCGGACACGCTGTGGCCCGCGCTCCAGACGTCGCGCCAGCGCGTTGGCGGCTTCTCGCGGCTCTCAATACTGATGTCCTTGCCGATGTCGATAGTGCCGCGCACCGGTAGATTGTCGGGATCGAGGCCGGCGGCGACGATGGACGGCTTCAGCATGTTTGTTTCGAGCCCGGTGAAGGCGCGCGTCAGCAACACGTCGTCAGCACGCGCCGCAACCAGCATGTCGCGATAGGCCGACTTCGCGAGACTCTCCTTTGTCGCGATGAATTTCGTGCCCATGTAGGCGAGATCGCAACCCATCGCTTGCGCCGCCAGCAACGCCGCGCCATCGGAGACGCCGCCCGCCAACACGATCGGCCCGTCGAAAAACGAACGCACCGCGCGCACGAAGGCCAGCGGATTGAGCCAGCCGGTCTGGCCGCCCGCGCCCGCCGTGAGCAACACCAATCCGTCCGCGCCCGCCGCCATCGCGCGCTCGGCATGACGGATGGTCGCAACGTCGGCAAGCACGAGGGCTCCTGCATCATGCAGCGGAGCGACGACCGGAGCGGGAGAACCGACCGAGGTGATCACCACTTCCGGCCTGTGACGCAGCAGCACCGCGAGATCGTCTTTCAGCCGGGCATTCGAATGATGGACGATGAGATTGGCGCACCACGGCGCCACCGGACGGCTGTTCTGCTCGGCGGCTTTCGCCAATCGCGTTTCGATCTCGGTCAACCAGCTTTCAAGCTCATCGGAGGTGCGACAGTTCACCGTCGGAAATGCACCGACGACACCGGCCGCGCAGGCGGCCGACACGAGGTCGACGCCCGACACCAGAAACATCGGTGCGGCGATGAGTGGAAGAACGAGACGTTCTTGAAGAGCGTGCAGTGATGGTCCGGCCAATGTGTCGCCCCCGCTGATGATTGGCGACAGTCTATCCTGACCAATGAAATGAAAGCGAGCGATCAGCCCGGCGTCTTGCCACCGGCCGTCTGCTGCAAGCGTGCCATTGCCACGCCCTCGCGCGCGAGTTCGTCGGCGCGCTCGTTGTCGTCATGGCCGGCGTGGCCTTTGACCCAGTGCCAGCGCACCTGATGCGGCTTCAGCGCGGCGTCGAGCTGCTGCCACAGATCCATATTCTTGACCGGCTTCTTGTCGGCGGTGCGCCAGCCGTTTTTCTTCCAGCCGTGAATCCAGCCGGTGATGCCCTGACGCACATATTGGCTGTCGGTGTGCAGATCGACGCTGCACGGCTTCTTCAGCGCCTCGAGCGCGGAGATCGCCGCCAGCAATTCCATGCGGTTGTTGGTGGTGTGCGGCTCGCCGCCCTTCAATTCCTTGCGGACCTCGCCGAATTGCAGAATCGCACCCCAGCCGCCCGGCCCCGGATTGCCGGAGCAGGCGCCATCGGTATGGATCACCACGGCGGGAAGATCGCTCACGCGGGCGATCCGGAATGCGCGACGCCGTAGCCGGCGATGTCGTTCACCGACTGATGGAAGCGCAGTTTCCGCACGTATTCCAACGGATCCTTCGGCTTCACTAAAGCGCCCGGCGGCACGTTGAGAAAATCCACCAGCCGCGTCAGCAGGAATCGCAGCGCCGCGCCGCGCGCGAGCAGCGGCAGCGCCGCCTGCTCGGCATCCGACAGCGGACGTTCCTTGCCGTAGGCGTTCAAGAACGCGCGCGCCTTGGTGACGTTGAAGGAATGATCGGGCTCGAAGCACCAGGCGTTGAGGCAGATCGCGACGTCATAGGCGAGGATGTCGTTGCAGGCGAAATAGAAATCGATCAGGCCGGACAGGTTCTCACCGACGAACAATACATTGTCGGGAAACAGGTCGGCGTGAATGATGCCGCGTGGCAGGTCGCACGGCCAGCGCGCTTCGAGATAGTCGAGTTCGGCGGCGAGAAACGCCTTCAGCCCATGCTGCACGGTATCGGCACGCGAAGCCGCCTGATCGAACAGCGGCCGCCAGCCTTTCACCGACAGCGCATTGGCGCGCGTCATGGGAAAATCACGTCCCGCCAGATGCAGCTTCGCCAGCGCCTGCCCGACGGCGGCGCAATGCGCCACGTTCGGCTTGCGCGGCCACACGCCTTCGAGGAAATCAATGATCGCGGCGGGGCGCCCCGCGAGCACGCCCAGCGTGGTGCCGTCGCACGTCTTCACCGGCTGCGGACAGACGATGCCGTGCGCGGCGAGATGGCCCATCAGGCCGAGAAAGAACGGCAGGTCGCCCACCGCCACGCGCTTCTCATACAGCGTGAGGAAGAACGAGCCCTTGGTGGTGTGCAGCAGGAAGTTGGAGTTCTCGACGCCTTCGGCGATGCCCTTATAGGAGAGCAATTCGCCGATGTCGTAGCTGGCGAGGAACGCCGCCAACTCGTCCGCAGCGACGTCCGTATAAACGGCCATGAAAACTTACTCGGCTGCGTCGGGCCGCAGCGAACGCGGCAGCGGGAAGAATTCGTTTTCTTCCGCGGCCGACACCGTCTCCACGTTCAGTTCATAGCGCTCGGCGAAGGCGTCCATGATCTCCTCGACGATCACCTCCGGCGCCGAAGCGCCCGCGGTGATGCCGACGCTCTTGACGCCTTCGAACTTGGCCCAGTCGAGATCGGAGGCACGCTGCGCCAGCACCGCGATCGGGCAGCCCTCGCGCTCAGCCACTTCGCGCAACCGTTGCGAGTTCGACGAATTCGGCGCGCCGACCACGATCAGCGCATCGACCACCGGCGCCACCTTCTTCACCGCCAACTGACGATTGGTGGTGGCGTAGCAGATGTCTTCCTTGTGCGGCCCGTGGATGTTCGGGAAGCGGCTCTTGAGCACCGCGACGATCTCGGCGGTGTCGTCGATCGACAGCGTGGTCTGGGTCACGAAGGCGAGATTGTCGGCGTCCTTGGGCGTGAATTGCTCGGCGTCCTCGGCGGTCTCGATCAGCGTCACCGCGCCCGCCGGCAATTGCCCGAGCGTACCGACCACTTCCGGATGATGGGAATGACCGATCAGCAGGATTTCGTGGCCGCGCTTGAAGTGGATCGCCGCCTCGCGATGCACCTTGGTGACCAGCGGGCAGGTAGCGTCCAATGAGAAGAAATTCCGCGTTTCCGCCTCGGCCGGGACCGATTTCGGCACGCCATGGGCGGAAAACACCACCGGCGCCTCGGTATCCGGGATTTCCGCCAGTTCCTCGACGAAAATCGCGCCCTTGGCCCGCAGGCTGTCGACCACATAGCGGTTATGCACAATCTCGTGACGGACATAGACCGGCGCGCCGTAGAGTTTCAGCGCGCGCTCCACCGTATCGATGGCCCGCACCACGCCGGCACAGAAGCCGCGGGGCGAACAAAGCACGATTTTCAACTGCGGTTTGGCCTGCATGGAGCGATCCGGAACCTGTTCGCCCGTTCAAGCGGGCGTAAAAGCTGCATTTTGCGGAAATGGGACGCGACGTCTCGACGGCTGACGAGTTAGCAACCACGACTTGGTTTCAGGACTTGGGACGACTTTGCGGCCCTGTCAAGGCCGTTCAGCAACCCATTGCGCGTTTCGGTCGAGGCGGATTATATAGAGGTTCAATCCCGTCATCCCCGATGACTACACTACTCCGCCTCCGGAACGAAGTGGGCGGAGCCTAAAGGAGATTTGCCATGAGCAATGCACCGCTGATGCCGAAGGCGACTGCCGTGTGGCTCGTCGATAACACCGCGCTGACGTTCGACCAGGTGGCGGATTTCACCAAGATGCACCCGCTGGAAGTGCGCGCCATCGCCGACGGCGATGCCGCCCAGGGCATCAAAGGCATGGACCCGATCTCCACCGGCCAGCTCACGCGCGACGAGATCGAGCGCGGCGAGAAGGACGTCAACTACCGCCTCAAGCTCAGCGAGAGCAAGGTGGTGCTGCCGCCGGCCACGAAGAAGAAAGGACCGCGCTATACCCCGGTGTCACGCCGCCATGAGCGCCCGAGCGCCATCCTCTGGCTGGTCCGCAATCATCCCGAGCTGAAGGACGCCCAGATCATGCGGCTGGTCGGCACCACCAAGACCACCATCGCCTCGATCCGCGACCGCACTCACTGGAACGCGCAGACGCTGACCCCGATGGACCCGGTGACGCTGGGCCTGTGCTCGCAGATCGAACTGGACTTCGAAGTGCAGCGTGCGGCCAAGGAAAAGCCGGCCGATCAGGCCTACGGCGGCGCTACGCTGCTGCCGGCCTCGGAAACCACCCGCAAGGAGGAGGACGAACCGTCCGAGCGCAATCAGGACGACCTCAACGTCGACGCCGTGTTCGCCAAGCTGAAGACCATCGGCGGCAAGAAGCAGGACGACGAGGAGGAATAATCGACGGCGTCATTCTGAGGTGCGCGCACTTGCGAGCCTCGAAGGATCGCCGTCGCCCTTCGAGGCCGCTTCGCTCGCACCTCAAGGTGACGGCTTCGTCCCATCTTGCAAAAACAAACGCGGCGGCTTCAAACCCGCCGCGTTTTTATTTGGCGATTAACCGTTACTGTCCGTTGAGCATCCGCTCGGCCAGATTACGATGGCTGCGTTCCAGCCGGTCGGTGGCGACGCCGCGCCGCGCATCGCGATCCTTGCGGCAGGCGACATAAGCATCCGAACCCGGCGCAACACCGTTGGCGCGGCAAGCCGCGTCATCGTCGGTCTGCGCCGCTGCCGCGGCCTCCGGCGGCTGATTCCGCTGCAAGCTGGAGCATCCGGCGAGCGCTAATCCTGCGACAAGCATCAGCATGGCGCGGACATGGAGCGGGGATCGGAGGGCAATCGGCATGCGGAATTCCATCGGCTCAAGCGTGGGAATGCCGGTGTGGTCCGGCATTCCATCGAAAATGAGGCCGTGAACGGCTGCAAGCAGCAGCGGCATCATCCCTGAGAGCCTGACCGAAAAGTCATTCGAGTCCTTCACGACCATGCCAACTGCCTGGAGATGAGTCTGTTTCTGTCATGGCCGGGCTTGTCCCGGCCATCTACGTCCTTTTTCTTGTCCACGGATGATCAAGACGTGGATGGCCGGGACAAGCCCGGCCATGACAAGCTAAATCGATATCCCGTCCAATCTCACCGTGCAGACCCGAGCTTCTACACCCGCCCCTTCAATGCCGCGCCGATCTCGTCGAGCACCTTGGGATCCTCGATGGTCGCGGGCACGGTCCATGGATCGCCGTCGGCGATCTTGCGGATGGTGCCGCGCAGGATCTTGCCGGAGCGCGTCTTCGGTAGCCGCGCCACGGTGATCGCCAGCTTGAACGCCGCGACCGGCCCGAGTTTCTCTCGCACCAGCGCGACGATCTCCTTTTCGATCTCCGCCGGCGGACGCGTCACGCCTGCCTTCAGCACGATCAGGCCGCAGGGAATTTCGCCCTTGATGGCGTCCTTGATCCCGAGCACGGCGCATTCGGCGACGTCCGGATGCGAGGCGAGGATTTCTTCCATGCCGCCGGTCGAGAGCCGATGACCGGCGACGTTGATGATGTCGTCGGTGCGGCCCATGACGAAGACATAGCCGTCCTCGTCCTTGTAGCCGGCGTCGGAGGTTTTGTAGTAACCGGGAAACTCGTTGAAGTAGGCTTCCTTGCAGCGCTCGTCCTGCTGCCAGAGCGTCGGCAGGCAGCCCGGCGGCAACGGCAGCTTGATGACGATCGAACCCATCGTGCCGGCCGGCAGCGGCTTCGCCGCTTCATCGACGATATCGACCTGATAGCCCGGCATCGGCACCGTGGGCGAGCCGTGCTTCACCGGCAATTGCCCGAGCCCGACCGGATTGCCGGCGATGCACCAACCGGTTTCGGTTTGCCACCAGTGATCGATCACCGGCACGTTCAATTGCTTCTCCGCCCATTCGATGGTCGGCGGATCGGCGCGCTCGCCCGCCAGAAACAGCGTGCGGAAATGCGACAGGTCGTATTTCCGGATGAATTCGCCGTTCGGATCATCCTTCTTGATGGCGCGGAACGCGGTCGGCGCGGTGAAGAACGCCACCGCCTTGTGCTGCGAGATGACGCGCCAGAATGCGCCGGCATCCGGCGTGCCAACCGGTTTGCCCTCGTACATGATCGAGGTGTTGCCGTGAAACAGCGGACCGTAAATGATGTAGCTGTGGCCGACCACCCAACCGATGTCGGAGCCACACCACCACACCTCGCCGGGCTTGACGCCGTAGAGGTTGTGCATCGACCAGTTGATGGCGACGAGGTGGCCACCGTTGTCGCGCACCACGCCCTTCGGCACGCCGGTGGTGCCGGACGTATAGAGAATATAGAGCGGATCGGTCGCCAGCACCGGCACGCAGGCGGCTTCCTTCTTCGCCGCCACCGCCTTTTCGCGCAAGTCCTTCCAGTCGTGATCGCGACCTGAAATGAGATCACAGGTTTGCTGCGGCCGTTGCAGGATGACGCAGGCCGGCACCTTGTGCGCGGCGAGCTTGATCGCGTCGTCGAGCAGCGGCTTGTAGGCAACGATGCGGCCGGGCTCGATGCCGCAGCTCGCGGAGATCACCAGTTTCGGCTGGGCATCGTCGATGCGCGTCGCCAGTTCCTTGGCCGCGAAGCCGCCGAACACCACCGAATGAACCGCGCCGATGCGCGCGCAGGCGAGCATCGCCACCATCGCTTCCGGCACCAGCGGCATGTAGATGATGACACGGTCGCCCTTGGTGACGCCAAAGTCCTGCATCACCGCCGCGAAGGTTTTCACCTCGTGCAGCATCTGCGCATAGGTGTAGGTGGTGACGCTGTTGGTCACCGGCGAATCGTGGATCAACGCCAGTTGCCCGGCGCGACCGTTCGCGACATGGCGGTCGAGTGCGTTGTAGCAAGTGTTCACTACCGCGCCGGTAAACCAACGGCCATAAAGGCCCATATTCGGGTCGAATACCTTCTTGGCCGGCTCGATCCAGTCGATTGAGCGCGCGGCGTCGGCCCAGAAGCCCTCGGGATCGCGCATCGAGCGCGCATAGGCTTCGTGATAGCCGCTTTTATCTTGCATATTCATGGGCATACTCTCCCAACGGTCCCGTTCTTTGCGGCCGACCATGCGCGCTCAAACCGGCCGTTGCAAGTCGACCAAAGCAGCGTTCGGCAGGCATCAATGACTAACGCGCCACCGCCCGCCGCGTGGTGGCGGAATGCGCACCCTGCGCCATCTCCCGCGCCAGCGCCTTGCGGTGCTCCACTGCGATATCGAGCGTCGGGTCGGCCGCCAGCGCCGCGTCGAAATCGGCGGCGGCGGCGGTGCGATCGTGCTTCTTCCAGCGCGCCATGCCGCGATTGTGCAGGGCCAGCGCCAGCCCGCCATCGCGCGCCAGAGCCTGATCGTAATCGGCAATCGCGGCGTCGAGATTGCCCTTCAACTGGTACGCCAGACCGCGATGCAGATAGAAAGTGGCTTCCGGCCGGAGCCGGATCGCTTCATTGTAGTCGGCAATGGCGCGATCGTAGGCCGAATTGCGCGCATAGTTCTGACCGCGCCGATCGTAATGGTCCGCGACCTGCGGCTCGCGACGGATCGCTTCGCTCTCGTCGTCGATAGCAAGATCGATTCGTCGGACCTTCGAGAATACCGCAGCGCGATCGACGTAGTTCTGCACCAGATCTGGATCGAGGCGGATCGCCTCGGTGTAATCGCGGATCGCCAGACGCGGCTCGCGCATCTTGGCGAACGCCGCCGCGCGCTTGGCGAACAGATCGGAGGATTTCGGCGTCAGCCGAATCGCGGCATCGTAGTCGTCGAGCGCATTGTCGAACCGCTTCATGGCGACGCGCGCATCAGCGCGGCGCAGCAGCAAATCGATATTTTGCGGCGCGCGCCGGATCGCCTCGCTGTAATCGTCGACGGCGCGCGCAAAGTCCTCGCCCTGGCGGCGGATATCGCCGCGCAGGCGAAACGCGTCCGCATCGGTGGAATCGAGAATGATCGCACGATCCAAATCGGCAATGGCACGATCGGACTGGCCATCGCGATCAAGCGCGGCGGCACGAGCCACCAATGCCCGGGCGCGAAAGAACGGCGCGGGCGCGGCATCGATCAAGGTCGTGCAGGTCTCAACCAGTTCCTTGGCATCGGCGGTGCAAGCGGGTGGTTGTGACGTCTCTGCGGCGCGCGCCGGCAACAGGCCCGCCGCCAACGCAATGAACGCCGACGCCGCCAGCCATCGCCACATCAGCTCACCTTGAGCGTCAGCCCGCCGTCAACCACCAGTTCGATACCGGTGACGTAGCGCGATTCATCGGAGGCGAGGAACAGCGCGGCGTTGGCGACGTCCCAGCCCTCGCCCATGTGGCCCATCGGCACCTGTTCGTCGCGCCGCTTCCACATCGCCTCGACGTCGCCCTTGGCGTAGCTCGCCGCGAGGCCGGCGGAGTGCTCCACCATCGGCGTCTTCATCAGACCCGGCAGCACCGCATTGACGCGGATGTTCTTCGGCGCGAATTCCACAGCCGTGGTGCGGGTCATCTGGTTCATCGCCGCCTTCGTCGTCGCATAGGTGACGTAGGAAATGCCGAGATGACGGATCGAAGCAATCGACGAGATGTTGATGATCGAGCCGCCGCCCTGCTTGGCCATCACCGGAATGACGTGCTTCATGGCGAGATAGGCGCTCTTGAGATTGACTGCGAAGACGCGATCCCAATCCTTTTCCTCGACCTCGACGACGCTGCCGACTTCAGCAATGCCGACATTATTATCAAGCACGTCGATGCGGCCATAAGCCTTCAGGCATGCGGCGACCATCGCCTTGATGTCGTCCTCGCGCGCGGCGTCCGCAGCGAAGGCCTCGGCCTTGCCACCCTCTTTCACGATGATCGATGCGGTTTCCTCGGCGGCCTTGCCGTTACGATCGACGCAGAACACCTGCGCGCCCTCGCGCGCGAAGGTCACCGCGGTCGCCTTGCCGTTGCCCCAACCCGGCCCGATCGATCCGGCGCCGACGACGATGGCGGTTTTTCCCTCGAGCCTCTTCACCGGCTTCTCCTGCTTGGTCTTGATGTTGGAGGCATTTGTCCCGCAATCGCACGGCCGCGTCAAATTCTCTTGAGACCCGTGGCCGCGCCATCTGATACACTCCGGCCATCATGTTTGCGCTCGAACTTGGTGTTGTCACGATCCTGATCGTCATCAACGGTCTGCTCGCGATGTCCGAACTCGCCATCGTCTCATCCCGCCCCGCGCGTCTCGCCGCGTTGGCGGAAAGGGGCGTCAGCGGATCACGCCGGGCGTTGGCGCTGGCATCCAACCCCGGCAAGTTTCTCTCCACTGTGCAGATCGGCATTACGCTGGTCGGCGTGCTGTCGGGCGCACTCTCCGGCGCGACGCTCGGGCAGCGGCTGACCGCATGGCTGATCGAACTGGGTGTCGCCAAGGGGCTCGCCGATACGCTCGGTGTCGGCGCCGTGGTCGGCGGCATCACCTATGCCTCGTTGATCATTGGTGAACTCGTCCCCAAGCAGATCGCGCTGCGCAATCCGGAATCGGTGGCGGTGAAGGTGGCGCCGGCGATGACATGGCTGGCGCGCATCTCCTCCCCGGTGGTGTGGCTGCTCGATGTCTCCGGCAAGCTGTTGCTGCGCGTGCTCGGCCAGAGCGGTGTCAGTGAAGATACCGTGACCGAGGACGAAATCCGCTCGCTGGTGCGCGAGGCGGAAACCGCCGGCGTGCTCGAACCCGGCGAGAAGGAAATGATCGCGGGTGTGATGCGGCTCGGCGATCAGCCGGTGGGCGCGGTGATGACGCCGCGCCGCGAAGTGGACTTCATCGACCTCGCCGATCCGCCGGATGTGATCCGCGAAGCGATCACCACCAGCGTGCATTCGCGGCTGCCGGTGTTCGACGGCGACCGCGACGCGGTGCTTGGCGTGGTGCAGGCCAAGGACATGCTCGACGGCTATCTCGCCGGCGTCGCGCCGGAGATCCGCACGCTGGTCCGCGAGGTGCCGGTGATCCCGGAAGTGGCGGATGCGCGCGACGTGCTGGCGATCCTGCGCAACTCTCCAGTGCATTTCGGGCTGGTGCATGACGAGTACGGCAGCTTTCAGGGCATCGTCACCGCCGCCGATATTCTCGAGTCCATCGTCGGCGGATTTCACACCGAAGAAGGGCCCGCCGAGAAACCCGCGATCAAGCGCCCCGACGGCTCCTACCTGATCGAAGGCTGGATGACGGCGGACGAATTCGCCAACCTGCTCGGCATTCCGTTGCCGCTCTCGCGCCCCTACAACACGGCGGCCGGCTTCATGTTGCAACTGTTCGGTGAGATTCCCGCCATCGGCGATACGCGTAATACCCATGGCTGGCGTTTCGAGATCGTCGACCTCGACGGCCGCCGCATCGACAAGATTCTCGCAGCGAAAATCCCGCAGCCGCGCCGGGCGCTGTAGCTAAGCCAATACTTCGTCACCTTAAAAATCCGACTGCGAAATGCAGTTTATTGATCGCAAAGGGCTTCAACATCCTCGGCGGCGTCCCCGCGAAGGCGGGGACCCAGACTCCACAGTCGTCTTGGCTTTCGAGACGAAGGCAATGACCATTCAACAATTACGATCGCCAGGGGTTCTGGGTCCCCGCCTTCGCGGGGACGACAACTTTCGTGTTGTCCACCCAGTGCGAATGACGAACTCAGGCGTTACTCGCACGCCCGCATCGTCGTCGGGTGCGGGCCGACGTCATGGCCGAGAATTTTCGATAGCGTTCGGCACATCCCCTTCGCGCACAGCCGCCATTCGCCAGCCATTCCGGAATTGCCCAGCACCACTTCCGGCATCGGCGCGGTGTGCGGCTGCCAGACGAACCAGCCGTCTTTCAAGCGCGCTTCGGGCGGCGGTTCCATGCCGGCGCCCGAGCCTTTCACGTGCGCCTCGACCAGTTCGAGCCCTTGCGGGGTGACGCGCCAGTTCTCGCGCCAGTCGATCTTCTCGATCGAATGCGTCCACACCAGCGTGAAGGCCGTGACCGCCAGCGTCTTGGTGACGCCAGCGGAGATAAGGCACAGGCTCACGCCGCGACCGCGCCGGACGCCGGCCGCCGCCGCCAATCCCAGAACACGATGATCGCGGTCAGCGCGAAGCCGATCCAGTCGCTGTAAGCGAACTCGCCGAGCAGGCACAGCGCTGCCACGAAAGTGACGATGCGCTCGATGATGGTCATCCGCGTGAACAGAAATCCGATCGCCACCATACCGAACAGGCCGATGGCGATCAGCGCCTTCACCGAGGCATAGGCGACCGCGCCGTAGAAGCCGAGATAGGCTTCCATCGGATCGCCGGCCTGCAACATCAACGCGGGCGAATACACCGCGATGAACGGGATGACATAACCCGCGAGCGCGATGCGCATCGCCTCCCAGCCGATGGTGTCCGGATTCTCCTTGGCGATCGGCGCAGCGGCGAAGGCGGCGAGCGCCACCGGCGGCGAGAGATCGGCCATGATGCCGTAGTAGAACGCGAACATGTGGCTGACGATCAGTGGCACGCCGAGCTTCGCCAGCGCCGGCGCGGCGAGCGCGGCGGTGATGATGTAGGTCGGGATGGTCGGGATGCCGGTGCCGAGCAGGATCGACAGCAGCATGGTCATGACCAGCGCGAGGAACAGGCTGTTCTCGCCGATGCCGATCACCCAGCTTCCGAAGATGTTGCCGACGCCGGTTTGGGTCATCATGCCGATGATGGTGCCGACGATGGCGCAGGCCATGCCGACGGTGAGCGACGACTTGGCACTTTCCGCCAGCGAGTCGCGGCAGGCCACCAGCGTGGCGCGGCCGCCTTTGGTCAGCGCCGCGAGCAGTACCAGCGCGCCGACCACCGCGCCAACCATCATGATATCGATGCCGCGCTGGAACATGGCGCCGACCACCAGCGCCAGCAAAATCCAGAAGATGTAGCGGATCATCTGGTTGGGCAGGCCGAGCGCAATGCTGGCGCCGAGGATCAGGGTCGCGGTCAACGCCAGCCCCATGATGCCGGCGTAAAGCGGCGTAAAGCCCTCGAACAGCATGAAGACCAGCACCGCGAGCGGCAACACCAGATACCAGCGCGCCACCAGCGCGTTCCATGCGCTCGGCATCTCGGCGCGGCTCATGCCCTTGAGGCCGTACTTGCCGGCCTCAAGGTGCACCATCCAGAACGCCGAGGCGAAATACAGCAGCGCCGGGATCACCGCGGCGCGCACGATCACCATGTAATCGACGCCCAACGTCTCGGCCATGATGAAGGCGACCGCACCCATCACCGGCGGCATGATCTGGCCGCCCATCGAGGCGGTGGCCTCGACGCCGGCGGCAAACGCGCGGCGATAACCGAAGCGGATCATCAGTGGAATGGTGAACTGCCCCACCGTCACAACGTTGGCGACGCCAGAGCCGGAGATCGTGCCCATCATGCCCGACGCCACCACCGCGACCTTGGCAGGCCCCCCGCGCGTGCCGCCGAAGATGCCGAGCGAGACATCGGTGAACAGTTGAATCATGCCGGCGCGTTCGAGGAACGAGCCGAACATGATGAAGAGGAAGATGTAAGTCGCCGACACGTAGATCGGCACGCCGTAGAAGCCTTCAGTGCCGAACGACAGATGCGTGATGATCTGGTCGAAGCCGTAACCGCGATGGTTGAGCGGCGACGGCAGATACTGCCCGAACGCCCAGTAGACGATGCAGGCGCCGCACATCAACGGCAGCGCCGCGCCCATCAGCCGCCGCGTGCCTTCGAAGATCAGCACCGCGAGCAAGGTGCCGACCACGAGGTCGAGCGTGGTGGGATCGCCGTCGCGCAGGATCAGGTCGGCGTAGAAAATCCACTGATACAGACCGCAGAGGAAGCCGAGGCCGCCGATCAGCCAGGCCATCGCGCGCGCCGTGTCGGTCTTGGCGGTGAAGTTGCCAATCAGGCCGAAGGTCATCAGGATAATGAAGCCGACATGGACGCCGCGCACCACCTGGCTCGGCAGGATGTTCCACGCCGCGATGGCGATCTGGAACACCGCAAAGGCGATGCCGATCGCATAGGCGAAAGTCCCCCAGCGGCCGGGGCCAAAACCCTCCGGGAAACCGTGCTCGAAATTGCCGAGATCGACCTTGACCGGCTCGACCGCGATCGCATTGTCCTGCGTCGGCGCTGCTGTTGCCTGCGACATCGTCCCCACCCTTCACGGCGCATCCTGCGCAAAAGAAGATCGATCTTCCGCTCCGCCGGTTTCGTCCGGCTTAGACGTGGATGGCCGGGACAAGCCCGGCCATGACGTTAGAAAAATCCGATCAACGACGCCGTCATTGCGAGGAGCGTGAGCGACGAAGCAACCCAGTCCTTGCTTTGCGGCCCTCTGGATTGCTTCGCTTCGCTCGCAATGACGGAAGAGAGCCTACTTGATCAGGCCCTTTTCCTTGTAATAACGGATCGCGCCGGGGTGCAGCGGGACCGGGCTGCCGGTCGCCGCTGTCTCCAGCTTGATTCCGTGCGCGGCCGCATGCGCCGAGTGCAATTCCGGCAGCGATTCGTAGACCAGCTTGGTCATCTGATAGGCAAGATCGTCCGACACCGCCGAACTGGTGACGAGGAAATTGACCACGGCCGCCGTCGGCACGTCCTTGTCCTGGCCCTTGTAGGTGTTCGCCGGGATCGTCGCCGCAACGAACGGAGGACCGATCTTGTCGACGATTTCCTTCGGCACCGACACCACATTGATCTCGTTCGAATTGCTGAGGTCCTTCAGCGAGGCGACGCCGAGGCCCGCCGATTGCAGCGTCGCAGTGAGCTGACGGTTCTTCATCAGGTCGACCGATTCGGCGAACGGAAGATACTCGACCTTGCCGATGTCCTTGTAGGTCATGCCCGCGGCCTTGAGGATCGCGCGCGAATTCAGTTCGGTGCCGGACTTCGGCGCCCCGACCGACAGGCTCTTGCCCTTCAGGTCCGCCAAGGTCTTGATGCCGCTTTCGGCGGTGGCGACGATCTGGATGTAGTTCGGATAGATGGCGCCGATGGTCCGCAGCTTGGTGAGCTTCTTCTTGAAGCCGGCTTCCTCGTCGCCTTCCCACGCCGCCTTCAGCGAGTCGCCCAGCGTGAACGCGATTTCGCCGCGACCCTGCTCCAGCAGGTTGAGGTTCTCGACCGACGCCTTGGTGGCCTGCACCTGGACCTTGGCGTTCGGAATCTTGTCGGTGTAGATTTTTCCGATGGCCACGCCGAGCGGATAATAGACGCCGGACGTGCCGCCGGTCAGCACGTTGACGAACTGTTCCGCGTGGGCGGCCGGTCCCGAAACCAGGGCCACGGATACCGCAACGGCGGCAAGCAGTTTCGCTTTCATGAGCAGACTTCTCCCCCAAGTTAAATTTGACGAGAAAGTGACCGGATACGGCGTCACGGTCAACCCTTCGCGGCTGAGACATTCGGCCCATGCCGCGCGAGGAACGCCGCGATGGAACCACGCATCGTACTGGCGGCCCAACGGCGGAACCGCTACGCTTCGCTAAAATCAAATCCGGAAAACCATCCGGGTATTCAGGGAGAGAATAACAATGTCGATATCGCGATCGGTCGGACTATCGCTGGCGACGGCGATCATGCTCGGCGGCACGGCGCTCAGCGTCGCGCATGCCGCCCCCTTCATGATCGTCGGCAACGACGAGAAGGTGCTGTGGGACGATGCCGGCAAGACGGTGCTGAAGCCAACCGGCAAGGATTCGGTGGTGATCGTTGATCTCGCCAATCCGGAAAATCCCAAGATCGTCGCCAACCTGCCGCTGGAGAATTCCGTGGTCGGCCCACCGGTCAATGTCGACATCGATCCCACCGGCAGCGTGGCGCTGGTGTCGGATTCCGTCGATGTCACCAAGGACGGCGACGCCCTGAAGATGGGGCTCGACAACAAGGTCTACGTCATCGACCTCAAGGCCAAGCCGGCGAAACTCGCGGCAACCATCACCGCCGGCAAGCAGCCGTCGGGCCTCTCTTTCAGTCCCGACGGCAAGATGGCACTGGTGGCCAATCGCGGCGATGGCTCCATCACCGTGCTCTCGGTCAACGGCACCGACGTCAAGGTGACCGACACCATCGCGATGGGCGACAGCGTCGCACACGTCACCTTCGCCCCGGACGGCAAGCACGCCTATGCGGTGAAATTCACCACGCACAAGCTCTCGGTGCTCGACATCGCCAACGGCAAAGTCACCTATAACAAGATGGACATCGCCGCCGGGTTGTGGCCCTACAACGTCGCGGTGACGCCGAACGGACAACTGGCGCTGACCGCCGACAACGGCAACTCCGGTGCATCGGACGGCAGCGTCGACACTGTCAGCGTGTTCGACCTCACGCTCAATCCGCCCCGCGCCATCGACCGCGTGGTGGTCGGCGACGGTCCCGAAGGTTTTGCCATCAGCCCGAAGGGCAATCTTGCCGCCGCCGCCATCCTGCGCGGGTCGAATGCCGCCAAGGACGCGTTCTTCCGCAAGAAGAACGGTAGCCTCGCGATTCTGCGCATCGACGGCAAGAAGGTGACCAAGACGCAGGACATCGAAGTCGGCGGCCTGCCGGAAGCCGTGGTGTTCACGCCCGACGGCAAATACCTGCTGACCGGCAACTATCTCGATCAGGATTTCTCGATCCTCAAGGTCAACGGCACCAAGGTGAAGGACACCGGCAAGCGCTTCAAGGTTCCCGGCCATCCAGCCTCCGCGCGGATGAGCCATTAGCGGGCGAAGCGAAGCAATCCAGTCTCCCTTAAGAGTGTGAATTGCTTCGTCACTAGCACCACGAAAATCGTCGTCCCCGCGCAGGCGGGGACCCATACGCCGCAGCAGCAGTTATGTGGAATGCGCCCATTGTCAGCGCACACGATCATCATTGAAGCCAGGGGTTATGGGTCCCCGCCTGCGCGGGGACGACGCTGAGGGTGTGGTGACGATTTTCGATTCAGTTCGTCACTCAATGACACAGCCATCACGCCAACGTCACATTCCGAATCAGTCGCATTGATTCGCACGAAAAGAACTGTCCGCGCGGTGCGATCGGTCACGATGTTATGCACAGGGCACCGCTCCGGACATTATTGGAACAACGTCACACTCGCCACGCGCTTGAAATCGCAACGCTTCCGATTCACGCAATTTGATCTGCATTCGATTATTTAACCTTACCGGCCCATTTCCGTGGAGCGTTGAGTCGATTCCATCTTTGCACCTCAGCCCCGACGCTAAACCTGTGTGGCCAGCACGGGGAGCAAGCAATATGACAACATCGGTGGCCACCACCCCTTCCGTCCGGCCCGCAGCCTTCGGCCAACGCACGCTGTCGCCGCGCGTCTGTATCGCCGACAACAAGCCGCACATTCGCACCTTCCTTGCTGATGCGCTCGAAGAACTCGGCTTCATCGCTTTCGAATGCCCCCGCGCTGCTGATCTGAAGCCTCTGCTCGAAACCCAGATGTTCAATCTCGTGGTGCTCGGGCTATCGGCCGGCGGCATCGAAGCCGGCAAGGTGCTCGAGGCACTGGCGAGCGCCAACTTTCGTGGCAAGGTGATGCCGGTTGCGGTGCCGGATTCCATCCTCTCCTTCGCCACCCGGCAGATGGCACGCGAACTTGGCATTGCGACACTGCCGACACTGCCAACGCCATTCAGCGCTGAGACGCTGCGCCACAACGTCGCGTCGTTGATCCCGACCGAGGCGCCGCCGAGCCCGGCGGTCGATGTCGCCGAAGCCCTCAAGGCCGGCTGGCTCGAACTGTGGTACCAGCGCAAGATCGACATCCGGACCCTGATGCCGCGCGGCGCCGAAGCGCTGATCCGGATGCGGCATCCGAGCTGGGGCGTGGTGCTTCCGTCATCCTTCATTCCGGATCGTCGCGACACCGCCTTCCATAACCTCTCGGAGTTCGTCATCGAACGCGTGATCGAGGACTGGCGTTACTTCATCGAGCGCACCGGGCCCGTCGATCTCGCGATCAATCTCCCTGCCTCGTTCCTGCGCAACGCCGCCGCCATACGCACGCTATGCCGGCGGATGCCGTCGCATCCGGCGTTCGGCGGCCTGCTGATCGAACTCAAATGCGCTGAGGTGATCGAGGACATCGACCACATCGTCGACGTGGCCCGGCGCATCCGCTTTCACAACATCGCCGTCTCGATCAAGAACGTGGGGGCCGAGTGGCCGGCGTTGATGGGTCGGCAGGTGTTTCCGTTCGCCGAACTGAAAGTGGACCGCCAGTTCGTCACCGGCTTCGGCGGCGATCGCCTCAAGCAGACGGTTTGCCGTGGCATTATCGACCTCGCCGAGAACTACGGCGCGCGCACCGTCGCCGAAGGCATCGAGAGCCGCGCCGATTTCGTCACCGCGCATCAACTGGGATTCGACGTCGCGCAAGGCTTCCTGTTCGGCAAGGCGATGGCGCCGCGCAAGTTCGCCCGCACCACCCTCACGCGGCCGGTGACGCTGCCGACCTAACGACTACTCGAACTTCATGTCGATGCATTTCGACACATCCGATCCGAGGCCGGAGGCGATGGTGATGCAGCCGCGGACCTTCTGCGTGGTAGTGTCGCTGGCCCAGATGGCATAGCCGCCCTGGCCGAAGAACGAGTTGGTGTTCGGCGGTTCGGTCTCGGTCGCCTCGAACGAATAGTTGGAATCCTGCTCGAAGATGCGCGGCTTCTTCACGCAGTTACCATCGGTCTGGACGCTAAGGATTTCCTTGTTGTTGCGGGTCAGTGCCAGACTAGCCGTGCAGCGGAAATATTCCGATGTCTTGGTGTTGAAGACATAAGCATAGGACCGGCAGGTCGCGGTGTTGAGCTTGCCAGGGCTGAGCCCGCGGCTACAGGCGATGCGCTGGTTGTTGCCGAGCTTGAACTGATCTTCGGCATGTGCCGAACCGGCCAGCGTCATGCCGCCAAGCGCCAGCCAGATCGCCGCTTTCGCTACCCTTGCCATCCCAGTCATCTCCTTAGCGCCGCCGGTTCGAATCGGCGGCGAAGATAACCGCGACGGCGCCTTGGGCAAAGCCTCAGGACATCGTGAGAGGTTCAGGCTCCCGGGAAACTTGTCGTGATGGCATCCCCGTCGCATGATACCCGCCTTGACCCTGTCGCCGGCAG
Organism: Xanthobacteraceae bacterium; assembly: GCA_051954235.1. GTDB lineage: Bacteria > Pseudomonadota > Alphaproteobacteria > Rhizobiales > Xanthobacteraceae > 62-47. The sequence goes on along the minus strand of JBQCHY010000075.1, from coordinate 501 downwards.
CGGCCGGCCGTTCCGGTGGAGGCCCCGACATGATCCGTTCCCTGACGCTTTCCGTGTTTGCCGCCGTCGCCGGCATGGTGCTGCCCACGGCCGCGCCGGCGCAAACGGCAAAACCGATGCCGTGGGTGATCGCACCGAATATCGGCTACGGCTACGACGCCCATTTCAAGACGTGGCAATACCAAATGGGCACCAACAACGCCGGCGAGTTGTTCAAGGGCGCCAAGAAGGTGCCGAAGAACACGCTGTTTTTCCTCGGCGCCAACGGCCAGCTTTACATGCGCACCGGCCCGTTCCTTGATGGCGACGGCAGTTTCAAGTTCGGCCCGAGTTGAGGCGCAAGATCGCAGAAGCGGTGCATCGTCACCCACCCTCCGCGTCGTCCCCGCGCAGGCGGGGACCCATTACCCCTGGCCCTAATGATTTATCGTAGGCGCGAGCAAGAGACGCTTTCCGCATCACGACTGCTGCGGAGTGTGGGTCCCCGCCTGCGCGGGGACG
>JBQCHY010000074.1:0-47535 GCA_051954235.1 Xanthobacteraceae bacterium | reverse complement strand
GGGACCCATTACCCCCTGGCCTCGATGATGATTGCAAGCGCGAGCAACGAGCGCTTTTCACACCATTTCCGCTGCGGCGTATGGGTCCCCGCCTGCGCGGGGACGACGGCTTTGGTGCTGGAAATTCGCCTATGAAACGAATTTCCCGTCAGGCTTCGAAGCGCGCGAAAATTATTCGCGTGGCCGCTCTAACGTGCGCAGCACGTCATCGACAAACGCCGCGAGGTCGCCGCCGGCGAACAGAAAGCCCGGCAGTCCGACAGCTTTGGCGGCCTCAACGTCGCTCGGCTTATCGCCGATGACGAAGCTGCCCTGTGCGCGTACCGGCCATGCGCTCATCAGGTCGCGCAACATGCCGGGTTTCGGCTTGCGGCAATGACAATCGATGGCGTAGTCCGCGACCGATCCTTCGGTGTGATGCGGACAGAAACGAAAGTCGTCGATGCGCGCGCCGTCGCGTTGCAATTCGCCGCGCATCCAGTCGTGCAGATCGCGGACGTCTTGCTCGCTGAACATGCCACGCGCGACGCCGGACTGGTTGGTGATCACGAATACCAAGTAACCGGCCTCGTTGAGCGTGCGGATCGCACTCGCGACACCGGGCGTCCAGCGAATGCGGTCGCGGGTGCCGATATAGCCGTCGTCGAAATTCAGCACGCCGTCGCGATCGAGGAAGGCGGCGGGGCGCGACGCTGCGCTCATGGCGTCGCCTGCGGCTGGCGCGCCTTGAGCACCTCGCGCACGGCGTCCCACACATCGGACACCGGAATGCTGCCGATGTAGGAGGGGTCGTCACGCTTGGCGATGGAGTGATACGGCATCTCGGTGCCGCGCAGGCTGGCCGGCTGCACGGCGGCGGCGAGCGGATTGAGCGGCGCCCAATGCCACGGGCTGGTGGGCCCGAAGATGCCGATGGTCGGTGTGCCGGTGGCGGCCGCCACATGCATCAGGCCGGAGTCGTTGGACACCGCGAGATTGGCGGCAGCGATAGCGAGCACGCCCTGTCGCAGATCGGTGCCGGTGAGATCGCGGGCGCGGGGGCCGGCGGCGGCGGCGATGGCGCGGGCCGCCTCGGTTTCGCCGGGGCCGCCCACCACCCAGACCTGCATGCCGTCCGCCGTCAGCGCCTTCGCCAGGTCCGGGTAGCCGGGCCAGCGCTTGTGCGCGCCGACCGAGCCGGGGGCGAGCGCCACCGCCGGTTCGTGGCCGAAGCCACCCGCCTGCCGCCATGCGGCGACGTCGGCGGCGGGCACCCGCAATTCCGGTTCCGGCCAATGTGCGGGACGCGCGGCGCCGGGGGGCAGCGCCAGCATGGCGTTCTTGTCGATCAGCCGGGGCAAAGCGCGTTCGCCCCAGCGCCAGCGGTTGAGCAGGCCGAACCGCACCTCGCCCACGAAGCCGACCCGTTCCGGGATGCCGGCCAGCGCCGGGGCCAGCGCCGATTTCCAGGTGCGCGGCATGATTAGGGCGGTGCCGTAGCCCTCGGCGCGCAGCCGCTGAGCCAGCCGCCATTGCCGGTCCGGCGTGAGGCGCGAGCGCGGCAGGTCGTGGACGATGGCCTTGCGGACGCCGGGCATGTAATCCACTAGCGGTGCGCAAAGGGGCGTGGTGAGGACGTCGATTGGCCGATTGGGCCACCGTTGCTTCGCAACCCGGACCACGGTATGACCGCGCACGAAATCACCGATCCAGTTATACGGCACGATCAGCAGCGGCCGGGTGTCCGCGGCGTCAATCGGGCCGAAAGATGGATTGGAATCTATGTTCATAGCTTGATCTGGTGCGACCGAAGGTCAGGGCCGGGAGGTAGTGGTTATCCGCTCCCCGCCATCAGGTAAAGCGCTCCGGCGGCCGATCAACCCGAAGTCCGGCCGGTCCGCGTCAGCGAGGGAAACAGATGCTGCTGGTGACCGGAGGCGCCGGATTTATCGGATCGAACCTGGTCGCGGCGCTCAACGAGGCCGGGCGCACCGACGTAGCGGTCTGCGATTGGCTCGGCCACGATGGCAAATGGCGCAACCTCGCCAAGCGGCAGCTCGCCGATATCGTTCCGCCGGAACAACTGGCCGCGTGGCTGCAAGGGCGCAAGCTCGATGCCGTATTCCATCTCGGCGCGATTTCGGAAACCACCGCGACCGACGGCGATCTGGTGATCGAAACCAATTTCCGCCTTTCGACGCGGCTGCTCGATTGGTGCACCGTCAACCCGACGCCGTTCATCTACGCATCCTCCGCCGCGACCTATGGCGATGGAGAGCAGGGTTTTGTCGACGATCCGTCGCTCGCCGCACTCCGGCAATTGCGGCCGATGAATCTCTACGGCTGGAGCAAGTATCAGTTCGATCTCACCGTGGCCGAGCGCGTCGCGCGCGGCGACAAGCTGCCGCCGCAATGGGCGGGGCTGAAGTTCTTCAACGTGTTCGGCCCCAACGAGTACCACAAGGGCGCGATGATGAGCGTGCTGGCGAAGAAGTTCGCCGACATCAAGGCCGGGCGTGCCATCCAGTTGTTCAAGTCGCATCGCGACGGCATCGCTGATGGCGACCAGCGCCGCGACTTCATCTATGTCGACGACGTGGTGCGGGTGATGATGTGGCTGTTCGCCTCGCTCAAGGTGAGCGGGCTGTTCAACGTCGGCACCGGCCATGCGCGCAGTTTCCGCGAGTTGATGCTGGCGGCGTATTCTGCGCTCGGTGCCGCGCCGAACATCGACTACGTCGACATGCCGGAAAGCATTCGCGGCAGCTATCAGTATTTCACCGAAGGCGACGTGACGCGGCTATGCCAGGCCGGCTACAACGGCGGCTTCACCAAACTGGAGGACGCGGTCGGCGCTTACGTCAGGGATTTCCTTGATCGCCCCGATCCCTTCCGCTGAGCGACGACGGTTACCGATGCTGGATTTTGAAACGCTGTCGCGAACCATTGCCGGAAAGACGGTGCTGTGCATCGGCGACATCATGCGCGACGAATTCGTCTATGGCGAAGTCTCGCGCATTTCGCCGGAAGCGCCGGCGCCGGTGATCGCGGTCCAGCGCAGCGAAAGCAATGTCGGCGGCGCCGGCAACGTTGCGCGCAACATCGCGGCGCTCGGCGCGCGCTGCATCTTTGTCGGTCTTGTCGGCGATGACGAAGCCGGGCGCGCGCTGCAATCCGCGCTGGCGGAGGAAGCGCGCATCGAGCCGGTGCTGACCGTCGATCCGTCGCGGCCGACGACGCGCAAGGTGCGCTTCGTCTCCGAACATTTTTCCACGCACATGCTGCGCGCCGACTGGGAAGATGCCAAGCCTGCCGCGCCCGAGATCGAGCAGCGTTTGATCGATGCGGTTACGCCGTTGCTCGCGCGCGCCGATATCGTGCTGCTGTCGGACTATGCCAAGGGTGTGCTGACGCCGCGTGTTATCCGCACCGTGATCGATGCCGCCCGTGCACGCGGCGTGCGCGTCATCGTCGATCCGAAGAGTTTGCATTTCGAACTCTATCGCGGCGCGACCCTGTTGACGCCGAACCGCAAGGAATTTTCCGAAGCGACCCGCAGCCGCGCTGAGACCACGGCAGAGATTGCCGCAGCGGCGCAGGAAGTGCTGCACCTCGCCGAATGCGACGCGCTGCTGGTGACGCAAAGCGAGCGCGGCATGACGCTGGTGCCGCGTGGCTGCGCGGCGATCCATGTGCCGGCGCGTCAGGTCAAGGTGCGCGACGTTTCCGGCGCGGGTGACACCGTTGCCGCGGTCATCGCTGTGCTGCTGGCGTCCGGCGCGGATTGGGAGGTGGCGTTGCGCGCCGCCAATGCCGGCGCGGCGGTGGCGGTCGGCAAGCAGGGCACCGCGACGGTGACGCTCGATGAGTTGCGCCGCAAGCTGTTGCCGGAAGCCTCGCTCGCCGCCGAGGAAAAGATTGTCGCGAATCTTGAGTCGCTCGATGCGCGCGTGCGCGCGTGGCGCGAGGAGGGGCTTCGCGTCGGTTTCACCAACGGCTGCTTCGATATTCTGCATCCCGGCCATGTCCGGGTGATCACCGAGGCACGGGCAACCTGCGATCGTCTCATTGTCGGCCTCAACAGCGATGCGTCAGTGCGGCGTCTGAAGGGACCGGATCGCCCGGTGCAGAACGAACGCGCGCGCGCCGAGGTGCTGGCGGCGCTAGAGGCGGTCGATCTGGTGGCGATCTTCGAGGAAGATACGCCGCTCAATCTGATCGCGCGCATCAAGCCGATGGTGCTGGTGAAGGGCGGCGACTACACCCGCGAGCAGGTGGTCGGCCATGAACTGGTGACGGCGCAGGGCGGCGAGGTGGTGCTGGTCAACATTCTGCCGGGTTTCAGCACGACATCGCTGGTGGCCCGCGCCCGTCAGGGCGGTGGATAGCGCGACTTTGGTTTGGACGGGATCATCCACTCGTCATGCCCGGCTTTATGCCGGGCATCCACGTCTCCAGGCCGTCCAACAGATAAGGACGTGGATGGCCGGGACATAGGCGAGCGAAGCGACGCCGTTCTTCGAACGGCTATGCCCGGCCATGACGAAGTAGTAATCGTTTGAATCAAAACGTGTTTATCGCGGTAATTCTGCGGTTCCCGCCTTTGGCGGTCGCATGATACGAACACGACGGCGCGACGTTTCGTGAGTCGCGAACAATCGGATTTTGAGGTTATCGAGCATGAGTTTTGTGGAACCGGCTTCGCCCGCGACGGCGGACAGTGATGGCACGCTGCGTGTCGGCGTGATCGGCGCGGGTGTCATGGGCACCAATCACGGCCGCGTTCTCGCAGGACTGCCGAATGTCGCGCTTGTCGGCATCGTCGATCCGCTGGATGAGCATCGCAAACGTGCCGACGATCTGATCGGGTGCCCGGTGTTCGCCGATCTCGATAGTCTGCTGGCCGCCGGCGTCGATGCCGTGACCATCGCCGCGCCGACGCATCTGCATCATGAGATATCGCTCGCCTGCATCGCACGCGGGGTTCATGTACTGGTGGAAAAGCCGATCGCCTCCACCGTCGAGGAAGGCCGCGCCATCGTCGCCGCCGCGCGCCGCGCCAATGTCACGCTGATGGTCGGGCATGTCGAGCGTTTCAATCCGGCGGTCGCCGCCGTCAAGAAGGCGATCGAAGGCGAGGACATTCTCTCGATCGCCATCACCCGCGTCGGCCCGTTTCCGCCGCGCATGTCGAATGTCGGCGTGGTGATCGATCTCGCCGTGCATGACCTCGATCTGATCCGCTGGTTCACCGAATCCGACATCGTCGACGTGCAGCCGCAACTCTCCAGCGCCGTTGCCGAGCGTGAGGACATCGCGTTGCTGCAATTCCGCACCGCCTCCGGCGTGCTGGCGCATATCAACACCAACTGGCTGACGCCGTTCAAGGCGCGCAACGTCACCGTCGCGACGCGGCACAAATATGTGCAGGGCGATCTGCTGACGCGGCAGGTGACCGAGTGCTTCGGCTTCCAGCCCGACGGCAGCTACTCGATGCGGCATCTGCCGGTCGGGCATGACGAGCCGTTGCGCGCCGAACTGATCTCCTTCGTCGACGCAGTGCGTAGCGGCAAAGCGCCCGCCGTCTCCGGCGAGCAGGGCGTCGCGAGCCTTGAGATCGCCACGCAATGCTTGGCGACGCCGACCAATTCGGCGCACGCCTCCAAAGGCCAGCGCCGCGTCGCGGGTTGATGCCCGTGTTTCTGCGCGGACGAGGCCGCCCCGGTTTGACATAGCCGTTTTGCCCCGTCGCGCGATGCTGTAGAAGCGGCTGATGCTCAGGCGAATCTTCACCGTCGGCGGCTTTACCCTGTTGTCGCGCGTTACCGGGTTCGCGCGCGACATCATGCTCGCCGCCATTCTCGGTGCGGGGCCGATGGCCGACGCCTTCTTCGTGGCGCTGCGGCTGCCCAACCATTTCCGCGCGATTTTTGCTGAGGGCGCTTTCAACGCCGCGTTCGTGCCGGCTTATGCGCATGTCAGCGGCAGCGGCGGACCTTCCGCCGCGCATCTGTTCGCCAACCGCATCTTCACGCTGTTGCTGGCGTCGCAAATTATTCTGCTGGCGGTGGCGTGGCTGTTCATGCCGCAGGTCATCGCGCTGTTGGCACCGGGCTTCGTGCACGATCCGGTGCGCGGCGAACTCGCGATTGCGCTGACGCGGATCACCTTTCCCTATCTGCTGCTGATCACGCTGGTGACGCTCTACGGCGGCATGCTCAATGTCGCGCAGCGCTTCGCCAGCGCCGCCGCAGCGCCCATTTTCCTCAACCTGTCGATGATGGCGACGCTGGCGCTTGCTGCCTTCTTCCCCGATGCGGGACATGCGGCTGCGTGGGGCGTGCTGATCTCCGGTTTCCTGCAATATTTTCTGCTGGCCGGTGACGCCGCAAAGCAGGGGCTGCTGCCGCGCCTGACGCGGCCGACGCTCGATGCCGACGTGCGCGGCTTCTTCCGCGCGCTCGGTCCCGCGACCGTTGGTTCGATGGGCACCCAACTGGCGATGTTCGCTGATACCATCATCGCCACCTTCCTCGCCGCCGGCGCGTTGTCAGCGCTGTATTATGCCGATCGTCTCAACCAACTGCCGATCGGCGTCATCGGCATTGCTATCGGCACGGTATTGTTGCCAGAAATGTCGCGGCGGATCACCGCGGGCGATCATGCCGGTGCGACGGCGGCGCAACGCCGTGCCTTCGAATTCACGTTGTTGTTCGCCGTGCCGTTCGTCGCGGCGTTCCTCACCGTGCCGGACATCATCATGCGGGCGATGTTCGCGCGCGGCGCGTTCTCCGCGGCGGATGCGGCCGCCGCCGGTGCGACCCTCGCAGCCTATGCGGTAGGGTTGCTGCCGTTCGTCCTGATCCGCAGCGCGGTCGCGACGTTTTATGCGCGTAAGGACACCGCGACGCCCGTGAAAGCCTCGCTGACCGGAATTGCCGTCAATCTTCTGCTCAAGGTGGCATTAATGGGGTCGCTGGCGCAGGTCGGCCTTGCGCTGGCGACTGCTATCGGCGCCTGGGTCAATTTACTGCTGGTGCTCGGTTTCGCGATTCGGGCCGGCTACCTCGAACTCGACCGCCGTTTCGGATTATCGCTGCTGAAGTTCGTGATCGCCGGCGGCGTGCTCGCCGTCGCATTCTGGCTGACGGTGCGCGTGGCGGGCGGATATGTTGCGCAATTGAGCGCATTTCGCGACGAATCCATGCTGCTCCTGCTGATGATCACAGGCGTCATCGTCTATGGTGTCATGGTGCTGGCGCTATTTGGTCGCAGCGGGGTGCGCGCCCTGATCCGATCCTGACGCGAAATTGAAGTTGCCAGCGCGGCCCTGCAATGTAGATTCAATCCAAATTGCAATGGGAGCAACCATGGCTCAGATCAATACGGCCCCGGTGAAGTTTGGCGTCGGACAAAGCGCGCGCCGCAAGGAAGACGATGCGCTGGTGCGCGGCCGTGGCCGCTACACCGACGATCATGCACCGGCACCGGCGATGCACGCCTTGATGCTGCGCTCGCCCCATGCCCACGCCAAATTCAAGATCGACGCCACGCAGGCACGCGCGCTGCCCGGCGTCGCGCTGATCCTCACCGCCGACGACATCAAGGATCTCGGCGGCCTGCCGTGCCTGTTCAATCTGCCGGACAATCCGTTCACCGCGCCGCCTTATCCGATCCTCGCGGATGGCGAAGTGCGCCATGTCGGCGATGCCATCGCCTTCGTCGTGGCCGACACCCTCGCGCATGCGCGCGACGCGGTCGAAGCGGTTGCGGTGGAATGGACGCCGCTGCCCGCCGTGGTCGGCGCCGCCAACGCGGTGAAGACAGGCGCGCCGGCGGTGTGGCCGCAGTTTCCCAACAACGTGCTGTTCGATGTCGGCATCGGCGACAAGGCGGCGGCGGAAGCCGCCTTCGCGAACGCCGATGCGGTTGCGGAGATTTCCATCGTCAATCCGCGCATCGTCACCAACTACATGGAGACTCGCGCGGCAGTGTGCGAATACGACGCCAAGCGCGATCACCTGACCTTGACCATCGGCAGCCAGGGCAGCCATCGCCTGCGCGATATTCTGTGCCAGAACATCCTGCACATGCCGGTCGAGAACATGCGGGTGATTTGCCCGGATGTCGGCGGCGGCTTCGGCACGAAACTGTTTCCCTATCGCGAATACGCGCTGATCGCGGTCGCCTCGCGCAAGCTGAAGAAGAGCGTGCGCTGGACCGCCGAGCGCGCCGATCACTTCATGGGCGACTCGCAGGGCCGCGACAATGTCACCACCGCGCGGATGGCGCTGCGCAAGGATGGCAAGTTTCTCGGCATGGACGTCGACCTGATCGGCGACATGGGCGGTTATCTGTCGACCTTCGGTCCCTACATTCCGCATGGCGGCGCGGGGATGCTGCCGGGCCTCTACGACATTCAGGCCTTCCATTGCCGCATCCGCACCGTGTTCACCAACACCGTGCCGGTCGATGCCTATCGCGGCGCGGGGCGGCCGGAAGCCGCTTACGTAGTCGAGCGGCTGGTCGATGCGGCCGCGCGAAAACTCGGCATGACGCCGGATGCGATCCGCCTGAAGAACTTCATCGCGCCGCGCGCGCTGCCTTACAAGACCGCGACCGGCAAGGTCTACGACTCCGGCGATTTCGCCGCGCACATGAAGCGCGCGATGGAGATCGGAGACTGGAAGGGCTTTTCCAAGCGCGCCAAGGCCGCGAAGAAGCAGGGGCTGGTGCGCGGCATCGGGCTCGCCAGCTACGTCGAGGTTTGCGGCACCATGGGCGAGGAAACCGCCAATGTGCAGCTCGATCCCAACGGCGATGTCACGGTGCGAATCGGTTCGCAGTCGAGCGGGCAGGGCCACCAGACGGCTTATGCGCAGCTTGTCAGCGAACAGTTCGGCCTGCCGCTGGAGCGCGTTCACGTGCTCCAGGGCGATACCGATCAGGTCGCGACCGGGCTCGGCACCGGCGGCTCGAGTGCGATTCCCTCCGGCGGCGTCAGTGTGCAGCGCGCGACGCGCAGCCTTGGCGCCAAGCTGAAGGAGGTCGCCGCCGAAGCGCTGGAAGCCGGCGCGACCGACCTCGAGATCGATGCCGGGGTCATCCGCGTCGCCGGTACCGATCGCACCATCTCGTTTGCCGATCTGGCGAAGCGTCCCGGTGCCGATCCGGCGAAGATGAATGCCAGCGAAAAGTTCAGCAGCGCCGACGGCACGTTCCCCAACGGCACGCATCTGGTGGAAGTGGAGATCGATCCGTCTACCGGTGTGACACGGCTGGTCAACTACGTCGTGGTCGACGATTTCGGCGCGACGCTCAATCCGCTGATGCTGGCGGGACAGGTGCACGGCGGCACCATGCAGGGCATCGGTCAGGCGCTGATGGAGCGCGCGGTCTATGATGCCGATGACGGGCAACTCGTCACCGGCACCTTCATGGACTACGCGATGCCGCGCGCTAGCGACGGCACGCCGATCACCTTCGAGACCCACAACGTGCCGTGCGTCACCAATCCGCTCGGCGTCAAGGGCGCGGGCGAGGCGGGCGCCATCGGCTCCTGCCCGGCGGTGGTCAACGCCATCGTCGATGCGTTGTGGCGGGAATACGGCGTCGATCACATCGACATGCCGGCGACGCCGGAGCGCGTCTGGGACGCCATTCGCGACGGACAACGCAGCGAGGCCGCGGAATAGATCGGCCCTCGCGGGGTTGTTCATCACGTCCGGTCGCCGGTCGGCGCATCTTTCGGATCACACCACATTGTCGTCGGAAACAGGCCGCTGTCGCCACAGCGGTCCAGCCAAGGAGAAGATGAGCCCATGAAGCGGATGTTCGTGACGGTTGCGGCGGTGCTGCTCGGCATAGGCGCGGTCTATGCGCAGCAGGACGTCGTCAATCAGCGCCAGACTTCGATGAAGGAAAACGGCAAGAATATCGGCGGCGTGCTCGGCGCCATGGCGAAGGGCGAAAAGCCCTACGACCAGGCGGCGGTGGATGCGGCGATCGCCAAGCTCGCCGAAAATGCCAAGACGATGGGCACGCTGTTCCCGGAGAATACCAAAGGGCTGAAGGCGGACGGTAAATACAGCGCGTCGCCAAAAATCTGGGAGAACCGTGCCGATTTCGACTCCCATGTCGCGAACTATACCAAGGCCATCAACGAGGTGGCGGCTGCCGGCATCAAGAACCTCGACGCGCTGAAGACAGCCGTGCCGGCGCTCGGCAAGCAATGCTCCGGCTGCCATGAAACCTATCGGCTGAAGGAAAGTTAAGGTTAGGCCGAGGGGGGCATTTTGTAGGCGGACTTGCCACACGAAAAGAGTCGTCCCCGCGCAGGCGGGGACCCATACGCCGCAGCGGTTCGGTTCTATCACCAAGGCGAGTTTCTTTGCGGCAACTAATGCCAGGGGCTATGGGTCCTCGCCTTCGCGGGGACGACGCCGAGGTTGTTTGGTTCGTTGAACTCCATTTCGAATGAGACACGCGGGATGACGCCGTCGAAGGCGACGCCCTCATCATAAGAAGGTGCGACGGAACGCATGATGCGACGACTTTCGATTCTGGCCGCCATCGTCATCGTCGCGGGCTTTGCCGTTTATTGGTGGCTGACGATGCCGGTCGTTGTCGCCGCGAATGCGTTGTCGGCACATACGCCGGACCTTGCCAACGGCAAGACGGCCTTCAACATCGGCGGCTGCTCCTCCTGTCACGCGGTGCCGAACCAGCCGGTTCGCACGCGGCTCGGCGGTGGCCTGCCGCTGACGACGCCGTTCGGTACCTTCCACGCGCCGAATATTTCGCCGGACCCGAAGGACGGCATCGGCAACTGGAGCGAAGCGCAGTTCGTCACCGCCGTTCTTGAAGGTGTGTCGCCGCAGGGCGCGCATTATTTTCCGGCGTTTCCTTATCCCTCGTATCATCGCGCGAAGATCACCGACATTCGCGACATGTTCGCTTACATCAAGACATTGCCGGCGGTGAGCGGAGCTGCGCCGGCGCATGAGATCGCGTTTCCCTTCAGCATCCGGCGCAACGTCGGCATCTGGAAACTGTTGTTCATGAAGCGGCAGACGTTTGCGGCGGTGGCCGGGCAATCGCCGCAATGGAATCGCGGTGCTTATCTCGTCAACACGCTGGGGCATTGCGCCGAGTGCCACAGCCCGCGCAACACGCTCGGGGGCATTGTCGGCGCGCAGCGTTTCGCCGGCGGGCCGAACCCGGAAGGCAAGGGCTGGGTGCCGAACATCACGCAGAAGCATCTCGACGACTGGAGCGAGAAGGATATCGCTTACTTCCTCGAAAGCGGCTTGTTGCCGGACGGCGATTCCGCCGGCGGCTCGATGGCGAGCGTGATCAAGAACACCTCGCAGCTCAGTGCCGAGGATCGCACCGCAATGGCGGTCTATCTCAAGTCGTTGCCGCCGGTCGATGGCCCGCCGCGTCCGACGGCGGCGCACCAGCATTGAGTGAACTTAGAGTGAGGTGCATTCGATGTGATCCGTCATGCCCGGCTTTATGCCGGGCATCGACGTCTTTGCTGACATTTTGCGAGGTAAGATGTGGATGGCCGGGACTATAGGCGAGCGAAGCGACGCCGTTCTTCGAACGGCTATGCCCGGCCATGACGACGATCTTGATTCAACTTCAATTCATTCTGCTTAAAGTGAGCCGTCATTGCGAGCGAAGCGAAGCAATCCAGAAAGCCACAAAGCGGGACTGGATTGCTTCGTCGCTTCGCTCCTCGCAATGACGCGGGGAGAGCGGGTTGGCTCGGCTTACTTCGTCACCTGACCACGGATTTCGCCGGCCGGGTGCGCCTTGGTATGGATGTTGACGTAGTACTTGCCGGCCAGCAGGTCGGCGGCCTGGGCGTCGGTCAGCGTGGCGCTGCCTTCGATCGGGCTGGTGTCGACCTTGGCGAACGGGACGGCGACGCCGGCGTTCTTGCCCGGTTCGGCGGGGCCATGGAAATGGCCGGCGGTGGCGGGGCCGGTGAGGCCGGCATAGGTCACCTTCCAACTCACCTTCTTGCTGGCGGTGTCGTAGGTGACGGCCGCCGTGCCGGTGCCCTTGCTGTCGTTAACGGGGACCTGGGACGCGGCGTTCAAGGTCGCTTTCAGGGCGACGGTTTCGGCCAACGCCGGCGCGGTGGCCAGGCAGGCGCCGAGCGCCATCGTCGCGAAGGTCAGTTTCAGGATGGTCATGGATCACTCCCTGGGATCGGTGCGGGTTGCACGAAAACGAACAACGCGAAGACCGACTTATTCCCGGCGCAGACACGAATTTGCCGCGCTCACACCGGAGCCATGACAACGCGAAAACCGGGTATCCGTTTCAACAGGGAGAAAAGTGTTGCCGGCGGCGTTATTTGGTACCGAAGGCCTTGAAGGTGATGATGGTGCGGGTGTCCTGGATGCCGGGAATGATCTGCACCTTTTCGTTGACGAAATGGCCGATGTCGGTCTCGTTTTCGACGTAGAACTTCACCAGCAGATCGAAATCGCCTGCGGTCGAATAGATCTCCGAGGCGATCTCGGCTTCCGCCAGCGCATTGGCGACCGTGTAGGACTGGCCGAGCTTGCACTTGATCTGCACGAAGAAGGGAACCATCGCAATTGTCTCCGAACGGCGTATTTTGTTCGAGCACGATCTTGTCCGAAAACCGGCTTTCACCTTTCGGGATCATGTTCGTCCGCTCACTAAAGCCGGAAATGCCGCGCCGATGCAAGGCGTCATCCTGCTGCGTCGTTGCCGGGCTTGACCCGGCGATCCATCTGTCTTCAGAAGATAGATGCCCAGGCAGGGGCCGGCGCGGGTTTTGTGAGACGAGATAGATGAGCATTCCGATTGCGCTGACCATTGCCGGTTCGGATTCCGGGGGCGGGGCCGGCATTCAGGCCGATCTCAAGACGTTTTCCGCCTGCGGCGTCTATGGCGCATCGGTGATCACCGCGCTCACCGCCCAAAACACACGTGGCGTCAGCGGCATCCATGAGGTGCCGGCGGCGTTCGTCACGGCGCAGATCGATGCGGTGTTCAGCGATCTCGACGTCAAGGCGGTGAAGATCGGGATGGTGTCGCAGCGCGCGGTGATCGAGGCCATCGTCGCCGGGCTCGCGCGCTGGTCACCGCGCCATGTGGTGGTCGATCCGGTGATGGTCGCGACCTCGGGCGACCGGCTGCTGGTGCCCGACGCCGTCGATGCGTTGCGGCGGCTGCTGATCCCGCGCGCCTCGGTCATCACGCCGAATTTGCTCGAGGCGGCGGCGCTGCTCGACGATACGGTCGCGACATCCGAGGCCGACATCGCGAAGCAGGGCGAGCGCCTGCTCGCGCTCGGCTGCGAAGCGGTGCTGATCAAGGGCGGCCACGGCGATGGGCCGCAAAGCACCGACTATCTGTTTCAGAGCAATGGCGTGGTGCAACTCGCCGCGCCGCGCATCGCCACGCGCAACACCCACGGCACCGGCTGCACGTTGTCGTCGGCGGTCGCGGCGGGACTCGCCAAGGGATTGGCGCTGGAAGCCGCCGTGCGCGAGGCCAAGGCTTACATCAGCGCAGCCATCGCTGCCGCCGATCGCCTGCAAGTGGGGCACGGCCACGGCCCGGTGCATCACTTCCACGCCTTCGAACGCAAGTAGCTGATAGACCAATCGGACGTCGCTATCGTCGCATCGCTGTCGCACGGCGCTGCTATCTCGAATCCGTGTCGTTAACCGCACGATTCGACGGTAGCCAGCGATGACATCCCGCGATCTCGAAACCTCGACCGTTCAATCCGCCTACGCCCGCTGGGCGCCGATCTATGACGCTGTGTGTGGGCCGATCATGGTCAACGGCCGTCGCGCCGCCGCGATGGCAGCGCGCAGGCATAGCGGTCGCATTCTCGAGGTCGGCGTCGGCACCGGCCTGTCGTTCGACGACTACGACAACACCACGGAAATTACCGGCATCGACGTCAGCGCGCCGATGCTGGCCAAGGCGCGCGCGAAGATGGCGAGCGGGCGTTATCCATATGTGAAAGGCGTGCATCTGATGGATGCGCACGCGATGGATTTCGCCGACGAGACGTTCGATTGCGTGGTGGCGCAGTTTGTCATCACGCTGGTCGAAAATCCCGAACAAGTGCTGTCCGAATGCCATCGCGTGGTGAAGCCGGGCGGCCGGATCATTCTGGTCAATCATCTTTATTCCGAAGTCGGCGTCGCGGCGGCCATCGAGCGCTGGGCAGCGCAACGCACCCGTGGGTTGGGGCTGCGTCCGGAATTTCCCTTCGCGCGTTTACAGGCGTGGGCGCAGGCCAACGCCGACGCCATTCTGGTCGAGCGCCGCAAGGTGGCGCCGTTCGGCATCTACACGCTGGTGAGTTTCCAGCGAAGTTTGTCGCCGGAGGCGATGCGTCATCCGGCTGTCATGAAAATCGGGTAACGGCTCGCACATGGGACGCGACGCGATGCGTGAAGGACAGGTGGAACGACACTTTCGCACCTTGTTTATTTCCGACGTGCACCTGGGTGCGCGGGGATCGCAAGCCGATCGTTTGCTCGATTTTCTCCGCGTCCATGATGCCGAAACCATTTATCTCGTTGGCGACATCGTCGACGGCTGGGCGTTGAAGTCGCATTGGCACTGGCCACAATCGCACAACGATTTTGTCCAGAAGATGCTGCGCAAGGTGCGCAAGGGCGCGCGCGTCATCTATGTGCCGGGCAATCACGATGAATTCCTGCGCTCCTATTACGGCACGCATTTCGGCGGCGTCGAAGTCGTCGAGACCGCGATTCATGAAGGCGCGGACGGGCGACGCTACCTCGTTATTCACGGCGACATTTTCGACCTCGTGGTGCAGAATGCGCGCTGGCTCGCGCATCTCGGCGACAAGGCTTACGATTTCGCCATTCAACTGAACCGTCTGGTCAATGCCTGCCGGCGCTGGCTCGGCGTGCCGTATTGGTCGCTGTCGCAATGGGCCAAGCTGAAGGTGAAGAACGCGGTCAACTATATCGGCGCGTTCGAGCAGACGCTTGCGGCCGAGGCCAAGCGTTGCGGCACCGACGGCGTGATCTGCGGCCACATTCACTACGCCACGATTCGCGACGAGCACGGCATCCGCTATATGAACTGCGGCGACTGGGTGGAAAGCTGCACGGCGCTGGCCGAGCATGACGACGGCCGCTTCGAGATCATCACCTGGACCGAGCCGGTGCAGCGTGTCGTGCCCGCGCCGCCGATCGCCGTGCGCGCCGCCTGATGCGCATCCTGATCGCGACCGACGCCTGGCATCCGCAGATCAACGGCGTGGTCCGCACCTTGACGACGATGGCGGCGGCGGCGCGAAAACTCGGCGTCGATATCCAGTTTCTGACGCCGGATTCGTTTCGCACCGTGGCGTTGCCGGGCTACGAGGGGTTGCGAGTCGCATTGCCATCGCCGGGTAAGGTGGTGCGGCTGATCGAGGACGTGCAGCCGGACAATATCCACATCGCCACCGAAGGGCCGCTCGGCATTGTGGTGCGGCGCTATTGCCGCAAGCACGGCCTGCCGTTCACCACGAGTTTTCACACGCGTTTCCCGGAGTACATTTCGGCACGCGCGCCAATCCCTGAATCGTGGGTCTGGGCGGCGTTGCGGCGTTTCCATTGGCCGAGCGGCGCGGTGATGGCGGCGACGCCGGCATTGGCCGACGAATTGCGCGCTCGTGGCTTTCGCAACGTCGTGTTGTGGCCGCGCGGCGTCGATACGCAACTGTTTCATCCGCGCGAGGCCGCTCTCGGTTTGCCGCGACCGGTGTTTCTCTCGGTCGGGCGTGTCGCGGTCGAGAAGAATCTCGAAGCGTTTCTGTCGCTCGATCTGCCCGGCAGCAAGGTCGTGGTCGGCGATGGTCCCGCGCGCGCGGACTTGCAGCGGAAATATCTGAACGCCGTTTTTCTCGGCTCAATGACCGGCGAGGCGCTGGCGCGCGCCTATGCCGCCGCCGATGTCTTCGTGTTTCCGAGCCGCACCGATACCTATGGCTTGGTGCTGCTCGAAGCCCTCGCGAGCGGCGTACCGGTGGCGGCGTTCCCCGCGCCGGGGCCGCGCGACGTCATCGGCGACGCGCCGGTCGGCGTGCTCGACGAGGATTTGCGCGGGGCTTGCCTCGCGGCGCTGAAGATCGCGCGGCAAGATTGCCTTGCGTTCGCGGGCCAACATAGCTGGGCGCATTCGGCGGAATGTTTTCTCGGCAACGTCGCCCGGTCGCGTCATAACGATCCGTGGGCCGCCATCCGGTCAGCGCGGGCGCTGCCTGATTCGCGCCGCTAGGGCTGGTTTCATTCAGGTGAAACTAACAATTCGTCATGGCCGGGCATAGCCGTTCGAAGAACGGCGTCACTTCGTTCGCCTATGTCCCGGCCATCCACGTCTTTGACCTTGCGCCGCTTTAAGACGTGGATGCCCGGGACAAGCCCGGGCATGACGGACCTGGATGCTTTCGTCGAAACATGAAACGCTCAAGCCCTTGCCTGCACGAAGTGACGCGCGTACCACGTCGGCATGGATCATTCACCGTCGCTTGCCGTCACGCCCGCAGATATCGATGCCGCCGCTCGCGTGCTTGCGCCCTATGCGGTGCGCACGCCGCTGCTGTCGTCGCCGGCGCTGGATGCCGTAACCGGCGCGCGGGTGGTGCTCAAGCCCGAAGTCTTACAGCGCACCGGATCGTTCAAGTTCCGTGGCGCCCTCAACAAGATGTCCGCGATCCCCGAGGCTGCGCGCGCGGGCGGGGTGGTGGCGTTTTCGTCCGGCAATCACGCGCAGGGAGTCGCGGCTGCCGCGCAATTGCTCGGCATGCGCGCCACCATCGTGATGCCGGCCGATGCGCCGCTCGCCAAGCGCGAGCGTACCAAGGCCTATGGCGCGGAGGTGGTGCTGTACGATCGGCTTCGGGAGGATCGCGAAGCCATCGCGCGCGCGCTCGCGTCCGAGCGCGGCGCGACGCTGGTGCCACCCTATGACGATCCGCAGATCATCGCAGGCCAAGGCAGCGTCGGCCGCGAGATCGCGGAGGATTTGCACGCGCTCGGCATTACGCCCGATATCGTCGTCGCACCCGCGTCCGGTGGCGGGCTGGTGGCCGGCATCGCGGTGGCGGTGAAGGCGCGCTATCCGCAGGTCGCTGTGATGACGGCGGAGCCGGCGGGCTTCGACGATCACGCCAGATCGTTGCGCGCGGGTGAGCGCGAGGCGCATGACGGCAAAAGCCAGACCGTCTGCGATGCGCTGATGGCGGCGATCCCCGGCGAGATCACGTTCGCGATCAATCGCGCGCTTGGCGTGCAGGGTGTCGTTGCATCCGACGACGAGGTCGGCATAGCGGTCGGCACGGCGTTTCGTGAGTTGAAGCTGGTGGTCGAGCCGGGCGGTGCCGTGGCATTGGCAGCCTTGCTGGCGGGACGACTCGATGCGCGCGGAAAGACCGTGGTGATCGTGCTGTCGGGCGGCAATGTCGATGCGGATCTGTATGCGCGGCTGATCGGCTGAATGCGGCGTCGTCTGCGTTGCTTTACGAGAACAGCGCGATCTTTTCCGCCTGACTGAGGCGTTGAATGCCAGCGAAGCGGCTGACGCCGGTGAGGCTGCGCGGCCGGATGGTGCCGTTGGCGATCAGCGCCGCGCCAAGCGAGGCAGGGCTGTCCCTGCGCAGATCGAATGCTTCGTCCAGGGTTGCCGAATTGGCAATGACATCGATATCGGTTGCCGCGGGTTCGTCGCCGTCGTCCAAAGCATCGTCGGCGACTTCCGGATCGTCGGCGGCCATCTCCATCGCGATCATGTCGAGCACGGCGATATCGTGCGCCTCGTCGGCCGCCGCGATGGCGGCTTCGTCCATGGTCGGGGCGACCATGGCGGGTTCGATGTCCGGCACGTCGATTTCGTCGGCGGGAATCGTCTCAAGGGTCGCTGCCGGTTCGGAAGCCGGGAAGGTCGTGGCCGTCAGATCGGGCACGTCGATTGGCGTCACAGGGGACGCTGTATCCGACACGAGATTTGGCTGCGGTTCGGGAGCTTGGCTTACCGTCCGCGCCGCGTGATGATCACTTGCAGGTTGGGGCGACGGCGAGGCGGGAGGCTTGCTCTGCTGCCGGGGCGGCGAAGGAGGGACAGGTATCGACGGCAGCTCGCCGCCGGCAAGGTCTTCGAGGCGCCGGATCAGATCGGTAAAGACCGCTTCGACGGTGTCGGCGGGGGCAATGGCCGCGAGTTGATCGAGGCTGCGGTCGATGGTGTTGGCCTGAGCGTCGAGCCCGTCGCTGATGCCGCTGTCGGAGCCGGATTCCCGGAGCATCCAGGCCACTTCGCGGATGGCGCGCACACTGCGATAGGCGGTGGCGAAGCGCGTCGCCGACGGCTGCCCTTGCAGCGCGGCGATGGCCTGCTGCTTCGCCTCTTCGACGACGTGGCGAATCGCCCCGAACGCCTCGATCAGATCGGCCGGCGCATCCTTCGTCCCGGCGAGCGATTGCTCGATCCGGGCGACGGCATCGAGCACCATGCGGGTATCGGCATTGCGGTTGCGCTTGGCGAACTCCGCGAGGAACCAGCGCCCCCGCGCGGTTTCCATGAAGACGTCATGGATCGCGGTGTAGTCTGCCTCGCTTGGCGCGGCGGCGTCGGCGGAAAACGATGACGGGGCATGCGCTTCGTCAGCCATGGTCATCTCGTTGCGTTGACCGGCACGCGCGAACGAGTCCGAAACCGGTTTCGGATTGTCGTGTTTCCATGCCAATGTCCGAGTTGTCCCATGCGACTTTCTAGATCCCGACGGCCTTGCAAATCCCCTAAAAGTCCGTGACGCGTTGATAATAGCAAGCGCGACGGATTCGCTCCCATCTAACGATCAACATGATCCGCCCCGAATCGCAATTGAATTGATGGCGCCCGGCCCCAAAATCCCCACGGATGCCTTGTTCGTGTCGCGCCGATTCGCGATTCGTCTGGGGCTATTCTACGCTGCCGTGTTCGCCCTGATGGGCGTGCATTTGCCGTTTTTCCCGGTGTGGCTTCAGGCCGTCGGCGTCAGTCCTGCCTGGATCGGTCTGATCGTGGCGGTGCCCGCGCTCGCCCGCTTCACGGTCTTGCCTTTCATCACCGGCGTTGCGGAACGTCGGGGATCGCTGCGGCAGGCGTTGATCGTCACCGCGCTGCTCACTGCCATTGGCTTTGCCGTGGTCGGCCTGTTTCACGCGCCCCTCGTCATTCTGATCCTGTTCGCGCTGACGGCTTGTGCGTGGACGCCGATCCTGCCGCTGACCGATGCCTATGCGCTGCAAAGCGTCGCGCGTTACGGCCTGAATTACGGGCCGCTGCGGCTCTGGGGATCGGCGGCCTTCGTGGCGGGAACGCTGGGTTGCGGGATGCTGGCGGATCATCTCGCGGCGACGCACCTGATCTGGGTGATGGCGGGTCTGGCGATTTTCGGTGCGGCGGCCGGCTTCGTATTGCAGCCGCTGGAGGTTCGCGATGTCGCGTTCGCGGCGCGGACCGGCGCAAAACATCTGCTTCGGCAGCCGGCATTTGTCGCCATCGTCGTTGCGGCTGCGCTGATCCAGGGGAGCCATGCGGCGTATTACAGTTTCGGTTCGATCGCGTGGCAGGCATCCGGCCTGGGCGGGGCGACCATTGCCGGGCTGTGGACTCTTGGCGTGCTGGCCGAGATCGCGATCTTCGCGCTGTCGCCACGTTTCGGAGCGTCACCCGCCTTGCTGATCGCGATCGGCGGGATGTGCGCGGTGTTGCGCTGGGTGGTGATGGCGCAGACGCCGTCGCTGCCGGTGCTGGCGGCCGTTCAGCTCCTTCATGGCGCGACCTATGGACTGACCTTGCTCGGAACGATGGGGCTGTTGGTGCGCATCGTCCCGACGCATGTAATGGCCAGTGCGCAGGGCTATCTCGCGGCGGCGTCGGGCATCGTGATGAGCGGCGCGTCCATCTTGACCGGTGCGATGTATGCGCGGCTCGGCGCGGATATCTATGGCGCGATGGCGCTGATGGCTGTGGGTGGTGTGATCGTGGTGTGGTCGGCGCGACGGAGTTTGGTGCGCGACGCGGAGGCTCAACCCCAGAGCGCGGCGTCCGGCGGATAGACCGTGCTGCCGTCGTAGCGCAGGCCGTGATCGCGGTCGGCTGCGAGCAGCAGCGGGCCGTCGAGATCGACATAGCGGGCGTGCTGGGCCAGGAGCATCGCCGGGGCCATTGCCAGCGAGGTCGCCACCATGCAGCCGACCATCACTTGCAACCCCAACGCATTAGCTGCTTCCGCCATCGCCATCGCCTCGGTGAGCCCGCCGGTCTTGTCGAGCTTGATGTTGATCGCGTCGTAACGTCCGCGCAGGCCGGGGAGGGAGCCGCGATCGTGAACGCTTTCATCGGCGCAGATGGCGATGCTCCGCTTTACGCTTGCCAGCGCATCGTCCTGTCCCGCCGGTAACGGCTGTTCGATCAGGGTAACGCCGGCATCAGTGCAGGCGGCGAGATTCCACGCGAGATTATCGTCGCGCCAACCTTCGTTGGCATCGACGATCAGTTGCGCATTCGGCGCGGCGCGGCGAACGGCTGTGATGCGAGACGCATCGTCGTCCGAGCCGAGCTTGATCTTCAACAGCGGTCGATGCGCGGCGGCGCCGGTGGCCTCGGCCATCGCTTCGGGCGATCCGAGCGAGATGGTGTAGGCGGTGGTGCAGGGGAGGGGCGACGGCTGGCCGAAGATGTTCCACGCCCGTGATCCCGATTGCTTGGCTTCGAGATCGAGCAGCGCGCAGTCGAGCGCATTGCGTGCCGCGCCGGCGGGCAACAGCGTTTGCAGCGTTGCGCGATCCAAACCTTTGGTCACATGCGCTTCAAGCGACAGGATCTGGGCGAGGGTGCTCTCGGGTGTTTCGCTATAGCGCGCATAGGGCACGCATTCGCCGCGCCCCGAATATTCCCCCGAACGAATCTCCACGACCACCACCACGGCTTCGGTCTTGCTGCCCCGGCTGATGGTGAAGGAGCCGGCGATGGGCCATCGCTCGATGCGGGCTTGCAGCGTTGATTGGGGAGGCCGCGTCATCTGTCTCGAACAGTTTGGAAAGTTGTGCAGGGTGCGCGCCGAGCGTCTGGCTTCGCCACGAATCGAATCTCGCAAGCAAAATACAACAAGGCGGGAGCTATGACGCCTCCGCCTTATCATGATTGCGCTAAAGTGCGCCAGCCGCCAGCACATGATGCATCCGGCCTATCCGTCATGCCCGGCCTTGTGCCGGGCATCCACGTCCTGAAAAGTGGCCACGTCCAAAGACGTGGATGGCCGGGACAAGCCCGGCCATGACGACGGTAGTGATCCAATCTCAGTTCATTCTGCCTAGTTCAACCGGCCCGAGGCGTGTGCCAGCATGGTGTAGACCAGGCCGGTCTCCGAGATCAGGTGGCTGCGCAGCATCGCCGGGCCGCGTTCGTCGCGGGCGACGTCATCCAGCAGGCGTTCGAACTCGGTGATGTAGCGGTCCACCGTCTGCTTGAAGTTGCGATCCGACCGATACTTGCGCGCGACCTCATCGAAGGTCTTCTGCCCGGACGGCGTGTAGAGCCGCTTGCTGAAGGCCTTGTTCTCGCCGCGCTGATAGCGGTCCCACATCTCGGCCGCGAGATTGCGATCCATCAGGCGGCCGATATCGAGCGACAGCGTTTCCAGCGGATTGCTTTGCGATGCCGGCTGCGATTGCCGTCGCGCGTTGTCGCGATCCTCGGCGACGGTGTCGGCGCGGCTGAGCAGGTCCGACAGCCAGCCATCGCGATCTTCGCCAGCGTCGGGACTGACCGGCGGTGCTTCGGTTCGCTGTGGCATCGGCATGCCGAGGTCGGGCGGCGGCAACGTCGCGGCGCTGCTAGTCTCGCGGCGCGGCGCGGGCCGGGCCGGGGCCTCGGCATAGCCTCCGCCGACGGCGGCCATCTGCGGCTCCTCGCGCCGATGCGCGGTGCGCTCGGCCGTGACCACATCGGCCCCGCGACCGTGACGGGCGACGATCCGGTTGAGTTCAGCCAGCGCCTCGATCTGATCGACGATCACCTTGCGCATCTGCGCGGTGTTCTCGGCCGCTTCCTGCGGCAGTTCGAACACGCCGCGGCGAAGCTCCTCGCGCGTCATCTCCAGTTCCTGGTGCATTTCCGAAGCCATTTGCTTCATGCCTTGCACCATCGATGCGAACTTGTCGGCGGACTGCCGGAAGATCGTCTCTGTTTCCTCCGTGCTCTTCTCATAGAGCGCATGCAGCGTGTCGGCGGTGGCCTGGCGCTGCTCCTCGGCGGCGGTGCGAACCGCTTCGAACTGCCGCGTAATCGTGGCCGAACCGGTGCCGGCGGTCTCCGCCACCACGCGGGCGATATCACGCGCGCGCTCCTCGGCGGCTGCGAGCGATTCATCGAGCAGCGCCGTGAAGCGCGTCAGCCGCTGATCGAGATCGAGGGTGCGCGTATCGATCGTGCTCACCAACTGATCGAGCGCCGCCTTGCGTTCGGCGATCGAACTGTCGGTGTTGCGGTTGCTCTGCTCCATCGCGGTGACCGCTTCGACCAGCGCGCGGCCGTGATCCTCGAACTGAGTGGACAGTCCTGACAGACCCTCGATGGCCTTCGAGGTCTTGGCATGGAACATCGTCAACTGGTCTTCGAGGTTTTGCGTGGCGTTGCCGCTGCGGGTGCTGACATCGGTGATCGCCGCGACGAATTCGGCGACACGCGACACCATCGCGCGTTCGAGCGAATTCAGATTGTCGTGGGCTCCGGTCAGCACTTCCTGCAACAGGATGTTGCCTTCGCGCAGCCGCTCGAACAGCGCTACCGTATCGGTGCGCAGGACCTTGCTGGTTTCCTGCATTTCCGTGACGGCCGCCATCGACACCTGACGCGACTGCTCGATGCTGGCACGCGAGGCCTGCTCGAGATCCTTCAGCGACTTGTTGACCGCGCCGGTGGCGAGTTCGCCGGCCGCCGTGATCGAGCGCGCGACCGTCGAGCCGTTGGTGGCGATCGACTGCGAGAAATTGAGGCCGCGGCTTTCGATCGCCTTGAGCGCTTCGGACGTGACGCGCTCGATATCGACGATCAACTGATTGCTCTTGCCGCCGATGGTTTCGACCAGCGATCCGCGCTTGCTGTCCAGCGTCTCCGACAGACGGTCGGTCTGCTGCGCCATATAGCCGACGATCTCGTCGCTCTTGCCGGCGAGGACCGCCTGGAAGCTGTTGCTGGCGCCAACCACCGACTGCTCGATCTCCGCAGCCGTTGCCTTGGCCTTCTCGCCGGCTTCGTTGGCGGCGGCGACCAGCGAGGTCTGGGCGGCCAGTGCACCGCTCTGGATCGCCTCGACCGAATTAGTCGTCGTCAAGGTAAGCGTCTGCTCGATGGCCTCGGCCAGCGTCCGGATCTGGTTTGCGGAGTCGGACGTGGTCGCAACCAGCGAGTTCGACAGCGCCTTCATCTGTTCGGTGGTGTCGGCGGTCACGCCGGTCAGCGCGCCTTGGGCTTCGCGCGCGCTGCGCAGGATCTGGGCCGCGGTATCCGAACCGACGGTCGAGAGCATGCGCTCGACGTCGGCGGACAGCGAGCGGACATGCTCCGCCACGCTGCTGGAGGCGGTCACCAGCGTCGCTTGCGCTTCCTGCGCGCCGGAGAGCACGGAGCCGACGGCAGCGCTGCCGACCGAAGACAGACTCTGCTCGAGATCGGCGGAGAGCGCCTTGACCTGGCCCGACACCTGATCGGTGATGGTCATCAACGTCATCTGCGCCGACCGCGCGCTGTTCGCGACAGCATCAGCGGCATTGCTGCCGGCTTCCTTGATACTGCGCTCCATGTCGTCGGAAGCCGCCGTCAAGGTCGCGTGTGCGTCGCGGGTGCCGCTGAGCAGCGCCGCCGCCGTCGAGGCGCTGACGCCCGACAACGTCTGCTCGATGGTGGTCGAGAGCGACTGCATCTGTGTGACGAGATCGGTCGATGCGCCGGTGAGGGTGCTCTGCGCCTCGCGTGCGCTGGTCAGCAGCGTGCTCGCGGTAGAGGCGCCGGCCGCGGTCAAAGTGCGCTCGACATCGGCGGTGAGCGACTTGATCTGGCTGGTCGCGTCGCTGGACACCGACAGCAGCGAGGCATGCGCGTCCTCGGCGCTGCCACGGATGGCGTTCGCGGCGGTGGAGCCGACGGTGCCGACCAACTGCTCGACCTCGATGGAGGCCTGCTTGAGCTGCGTGGTGAGATCGGCCGAAACCGACAGCAGCGACTGCTGCGTGCTGCGCGCGCTGCTCTGGATCGTCTCGCTGGTGCTGAGCATCAGGTTGGTCAGCGAGTTCTCGGCATCGTCGACATGCGACTTGATGCTCGACGACAGTTCTTCGGCGCGCGCCATCAAGGTGTCGCTCGCCTGACGGCCGCTGGTCTCGATGCGACCGGCAACCGCCTCGATGCGCGAGCCGAGCAGATCCTCGAAATGCGCGATGCGCGTATCGATGTCGCTGGCAACCGAGCCGGCACGGTTCTCCAGACCCTGATGGATCTCCTGGAAGCGCGAGGCAATGGTTTCCGCGAGATGCCCGGTGCGGCCGTCGATGGTTTGTGTGACATCGACCATGCGCTGATCGATCGCCGCGACTGCCTGCGCGGTGCCGTCGTTCAGGGTTGACGAAAGCTGCGCCAGACGGGAGTCGATCGAGTAGATCGCCTGGGTTGCGCCTTCGTTGAGCGACGACGTGAGCCGCGTCATCTTAGTATCGATTTCGCCGAGGGTCTGTGTTGCGCCCTCGGTCAGTGTGGAGGTCAATCGCGTCAGCCGCGTGTCGATCTCGCCGAGGGTTTGGTTCGCCCCTTCGGTCAACGATGACGTCAACTGCGTGAGCTTGCTGTCGATCTCGACGAGCGTCTGGGCTGCGCCACCGGTCAGCGAAGAGGTCAGGCGCGTCAGTCGGCTATCGATCTCGCTGAGTGTTTGATTGGCGCCGTCGGTCAGCGACGAGGTCAATTGCGTGAGCTTGCTGTCGATCTCGCCGAGCGTCTGGGCGGCACTACCGGTCAGCGACGACGTCAATCGCACCATCCGGGTGTCGATTTCGCCAAGCGTCTGATTTGCGCCATCGGTCAGCGACGCCGTGAGCTGCGACAGCTTGGTGTCGATGGCGCCGATGGTCTGGGCCGCGCCGTCGGTCAGCGAGGAGGTGAGGTTGGTGAGCTTGGCCTCGATGGTGTCGACCACCTTCTTGGTGCCGCCCGACAGCGACGACGACAGCGCGCCGAGCCGCGAGTCGACGGTATCGGTCACGGACTTCGCGCGGGTATCGAAGCTCTGTTCGAGGGCCTTGAGCCGGCCGTCGACGGTTTCGTCGAACGACTTGATCTTGGTATCGAGCGCGCCGTCGAGATCGGTGACGCGGGTGCCGAGTTGCACTTCGAACTGTTGCAGGCGCTGATCGAGCGTCGCGGTGATCTGGCCGCTGTTCGAGGTGAGGCGGGTGTCGAAGGTGTCGACGTAAGTCTTCAGGCTCTCGGCGATATCGCTGGTGCGCTGGCCGAGACGCTCGACGACTTCACCGCCGTAGGTCTTCACCGTGCGGTCGAACTCGGAGATATGCCGGGTAATCAGCGCGCCGAGTGTTGAGCTGTCGCGCGAAAACTTTTCCGCAAGCTCGGTGCCCTGCTGCCGGATCAACTCGTCGAAGGTGTTCATCTGGAGACTGAGCGTGTCGTGCGCGCTCTCGGTCTGGCTCACCACCTTGGTCACCAGCGAATTGACGGTGGAATCGAGCGCGTCGCTCGCCTTGTCGCCGCTGGTGAGGATGCGATCCGCGAGCCGATGGCCGGCTTCGTCGATCTTTGTTGCGATATCACCGCCGCGCAGTTCAAGCTCCAGCAACAGCGAGTCGCCTGAATTACGCAGCGAGTCGTGAAGCTGTTCGGTGCGGTCGGAGATGCTGTCGACGATCGAAGCGGACTTCTGTTCGAATTCCGAGGTGATGCGGTCGAGCCGGTCGTTCAGCATGTCATGGACACGGTTCGCCAGATCGACGAACTCGTCGTGGACGTGGCCGGTCTTGAAGTTCAGGCTCGCGGTCAACCGTTCGCTGGCGTCAAGCACGGCGCGGGTGGTTTCGCCGCTGGCTTCTTCGAGGCGGTCGAGCAGGTCACCGCCGCGTTCGCCGAGCGCGAGGATCATGTTGTCGCCGGCGCTGCCGAGCGCACGGGTGATGTGCTCGCCGCGCTCCTCGAGCGCGCCGGTGATGCTTTTCGCGACTTCGTCGACGCGCGAGGCGATGGCGTCGCTGATCAAGGCAATGTCGTGGCGCAGATCGATCGGCACGCCGGAAATGGCGCTGCGAACTTGTTCGGCTTGGCCGACCAGGTTGTCGCGCTGATGCGCGATGTCCTGCAACAGCGCGCGGATGCGCACTTCGTTGTCGGAATAGGCGCGCTCCAGCGCCGAGACTTCGTTGGCGACCAGCGTTTCGAGTTCGCCGGCGCGCGCGATAGCGCGTTCCATGCCGTCGCCCATGGCGGCGACTTCGCGGCGGATGGCCTGGCCGACCGTCACCATGGAATCGCTGGCGGCGTGCTCGGGTTCGGAGAAGCGCATCGCCACCTGCGCCATCGACTGCGCGATCATGCGCAATTCTTGTCCGCGCCAGGCAAGGCTTGCGAGGAAATAGAACAGCAGAATCGGCGCCAGCAGCACTGAGATCAGGCCGACAAACGCCATCGCGCCGCCGTTCTGTCCCAGCGATTGCAGCGAGGGATAGAAGCTGAATGCGAGCAATCCCGCGCCAATCAGCCAGACCACGGTGAAAATGGTGGCGAGCGTATAAATGTTGCGGGCAGGGCGGCCCTTCTGGATCGCTTGCAGAATCTGGCCGATGGTCTCGCGGTCGTCGTTCGCGGCACCCCGATTGAACAGGGCCTCGTCGGACGGCTGGTCCTGGAACGGACGCGGACCGAACGCCGCCTCGTCGCGGGACGGCTCGGAAACGGTAACAGGGGGAATGACAGGCGGCACAACCGGGCTGGCGCCCTCCGAGGCCGGCGTTTCGCTCATATTCAGGGCTTCCTGAATTGCCGAAAGCGCAACTTCGGTCGGGTCCTGAGTCTTCTTGGGACTGTTCGCCATGCTACTCTACGCCCTTGTTTACACAGCCGGAAGCCTCGCAACGATGCCCGCCGAGAGGCGATTTTGCCCTCGACGATCAGAGGCGGCCCGGAATAACGTCGTGACTGCCCGGCTTGTGCGCTACTTCCCCAAACATCCTATTGGCTTGGCGGCTCGAATGAAATGGATGTGATTAATACAATTTTAACGATCCTTAATCATCGTTAACGGGGAACCCGGATAGGGCAATTCCGGCCGGAAAATCGCGCCGAACCGGCTCGATTGTGGCTAAAATCGGTCGTATTGGCGGCTTTACGGCGGCGGCCGTTTCGTCGAGTATGTTAACCAAATCGAGGGTTTGGCGCGGATTCGGCGAAGTTTTTCGCAGCGGCCGGATTTGTCGTCTCTGAAAGGAAGAACGGGATTGATGCCCTCGCAGTCCGGCGCTGCCGCTCATGGAGCGATCGACCTCGATCATCTCCACAAGATGACGCTGTCCGATCCCGCGCTGGAGCGCGAGGTGCTGCGGTTGTTCGTGGAACAGACCGCCAACCTCATGCGAACGCTCGCCTCGTTACCGGAGAATGCCGCGGCCCTCGCGCATACATTGAAGGGCTCGGCGTGCGCGATCGGCGCGTTTCGGGTGGCGGAAGCGGCGGCCGCGCTGGAAGCGGCATTGCGCGTGGAGGCCGGTGCGCGGGACGCTTTTACGCAGCTCGACGCCGAAGTCGGCGCGGCGCAACAGGCAGCGGCTGCGCTGCTCGCGCAATCCGAACCATAGCTGCCGGCCGCGCGATGGAAAATCAGCGGCTTGCCAGTCAGGCGGCTGGCGTAGGGCGGAACGAGCCGCTATAGGACAGCAAGCATTCCTCTTTTGAGACAGCACGAGTAGCCATGGCGAAGATTCACTACGTTGACCACACCGGCGAGACCCGCATCGTCGACGTCGAAAACGGCGCGACGGTGATGGAAGGCGCGATCCGCAACGCCATTCCCGGCATCGAGGCCGAGTGCGGCGGCGCCTGCGCCTGCGCGACCTGCCATGTCTATGTCGACGAAGCCTGGCGCGAGAAGGTCGGCAACCCGACGCCGATGGAAGAAGACATGCTCGACTTCGGTTACGACGTGCGCCCTAACTCGCGGCTGTCGTGCCAGATCAAGGTGTCGGACGAACTCGACGGTTTGATCGTGAGCACGCCGGAGCGTCAGGCTTAAGTAGCCGCGCCTTCGCCGCGCATCATCCAGCGCTGGAATCCTTCGATGCTCGATGGCGGCAGCGGCGTCGGCTTGCGCGTCTTGGCGTCGACCAGCACCGTCGTCGCCTGCGTCGACGCGATACAGCGGCCCCCAGAGAACACCACCTGACTGAACGTCACTGACGTTCGCCCGAGCCGCAACACGCCGAGCCCGGTCTCGATGGTGCCGGGCCAATGCAGCTCCGCGCGAAAATGCGTGTCGAGGCGCACCAGTACCCAGCTCGCGCCCGCCGGCGTCAAACCGTTGGTCGCATCCCGCACCAGCAGCACGCGGCCGGTTTCGAAATAGCTGGAATAAACCGCGTTGTTGACGTGACCATTGACGTCGAGGTCGGCGAAGCGGACGTTATCGGACAGGCGAAGCGGGTAGTCTTCCAGGCGCGGCGTCGTCGAAACAGGGCTGTTCACGGGGGCAATCTCCATGCTCCATGCAGTTACATGGAAACTGCCGCCGACCACAAGAGGCGCGTCGGTGCCCGCGCAGGCGCACGGCGCGATACGTCGCGTGAGGGCGTTTCCACGTCGATGAAAACGCGCTAGATATTTGAAGACCCTTCCGGAATATCCCCCAATCAGTGAAGACGGCGAGATGAGCGAAACGATCCAAACCGATGTGTTGATAATTGGCGCCGGCCCCTGCGGTCTGTTCGCCGTGTTCGAACTGGGCCTGCTCGACATGAAGGTTCATCTCGTCGACATCCTCGACAAGATCGGCGGGCAGTGCGCCGAGCTTTATCCGGAAAAACCCATCTACGACATTCCCGGCATCCCGATGGTCACTGGCCACGGTCTGACGGAATCGTTGATGGAACAGATCAAGCCGTTCAATCCGACCTTCCATCTCAACGAGATGGTGGAGAGCATCGAGAAGATCGGTGATCCGCTGTTTCGCGTCACCACCGACGCAGGACAAGTGTTCGAAGCCAAGGTGGTGGTGATTTCGGCGGGCGGCGGCTCGTTCCAGCCGAAGCGTCCGCCGGTGCCGGGCATCGAAGCCTATGAAGGCTCGTCGGTGTTTTACGCCGTGCGCAAGATGGAGCACTTCCGCGACAAGGATCTCTTGATCGTCGGCGGCGGCGACAGCGCGCTCGACTGGACGCTCAACCTGCATCCGATCGCGCGGCGCGTGACGCTGCTGCATCGTCGCGACGACTTCCGCGCCGCACCGCATAGCGTCGAGCAGATGCGCGCGCTGGTGGCGTCCGGCAAGATGGACCTGAAGATCGGTCAGGTCACGGAGCTTCACGGCGAGAACGGCAATCTCTCCGGCGCAATGGTGAAGGGCAACGACAACGCCGTCACGCGTGTCGATTGTAATACGATGCTGCCGTTCTTCGGGCTCACCATGAAGCTCGGGCCGATCGCCAATTGGGGCGTGTCGCTGGAGAACAATCTGATCCCGGTGGAAACCGCGTCGTTCGAAACCAACGTGCCGGGAATCTTCGCCATCGGTGACATCAATACCTATCCCGGCAAGCTCAAGCTGATCCTGTCCGGCTTCCATGAAGGCGCGCTGATGGCGCAGAAGGCGCATCGCTACGTCTATCCCGACAAGCGGCTGGTGTTTCAATATACCACCTCGTCGTCGAGCTTGCAGAAGAAGCTGGGTGTCAACTAAACGGTTGAGAGCGGCGCGCCGGTTCCGGCGCGGGATTCTTGTGGCGAAAGGGTGTCGGCGCCTGAACCGTTCACGGATGTCTTGCGACGAAACTGTGGCAAGGCCCGCGCTGGCGCAAGGCTGCCCCTAACTCGGATTTCCTGTGGCATTTTCTCCTGAAATCGCCACACTTGTCCCACAACCCTTACGCTCGACCTTTAGACAGGTGAGGCCGATGGCAAACATCAGAACCGGACTTCGACGAGGAATGCCAGCCGCGATAACGCTGGCGGCGATGCTGCTGAGCGCTGGCCTCGCGCGCGCGGCCGAGCCGACCGCGGCCGGGCTCTGGCAGAAGAGCGAGGACGGCAAGCCCGTGGTCTGGGTGCTGGTGGTCGATCATGGCGGCATCTTCGAGGGTGCGATCGCCCGGACCTTCCCCAAGCCGGGCGAAGCCGCCAATCCGCTCTGCACCAAGTGCACCGACGATCGCAAGAACACGCCGGTGCTTGGCATCTCGTTCATCCGCGACATGAAGCGAGCCGGACTCAAATATGAGGAAGGCAACGTGCTCGATCCGCGCGACGGCGAAATCTACCACGCCAAGATGACGCTGAGCCCCGACGGCCAGTCGCTCACCTTGCGCGGCTATGTCGGAATTTCGTTGCTTGGCAAGAACGAGACCTGGCAGCGTCTGCCAGACACCAACATCGCAACGCTCGATCCGGCAATCGTCGCGAAGTACCTGCCGCAAGCCGCGCAAGCGCAGCCGCCGGCGGTGGTCGCCAAGTCGAAGTCGCGCACCACGGGTTCGGCGCAGCATCCGCGGTGATGTGATTTTCAGTCGTCGTGAGGCGCTCATAACCTCTGTGTTGCCCTCGGCGAAGGCGGGGACAAACCTGCTGTCCTTAGCTTTTCGGTTCTTTGTCATGCCCGCGCTTGTCGCGGGCATCCACGTCTTTGCGGCAGTTCGAACGACCAGAACGTGGATGGCCGGGACAAGCCCGGCCATGACGGTCATTTCACTATCGCCCGTTTGTTGAAGAGGCGCGCACGTCGTACAAAGCGGATCGGAATAGCAAAGGGCCTCCGCGATCAGATCGCGGAGGCCCTTTGTATTACTGCTGTTGCTGCATCGCAGGCGGCTGTTGTGCTGGCGGGGGCGGTTGTTGCGTTGCCGGTAGCAGCGGCTCCTGGATGACTTCGGGCACGCGGGCGTCGAGGCGCAACAGCGAGATTGCGGCGGGCAAAGTTGCGTCGGCCATTGCGGCATGGCCTTCGGCGGTGGGATGCACGGCGCCGCCATAGACCGCCGACAGCACGCCCCATGTCGCGTCATGAATGTCGGAGGGTTGCGCCGCCGCCGGCAGGCCCTGCGGATAGGTCATTGCAGCGAAGTAGCTGTCGTTGGCGTCGCGGATCCAGCGCGCGCGCGGCAGGTAGGCGCGAAATTCGCTGGCGCCGCGTCCGCACACCAACGGTTGCGAAGAGGCGGCGACCAGGTCGTTGACGAAGCTGTCGCCCTTCGCCGAAAAACAGGCCTGATCGAATTCCGGATCGCTCGATGCGCGCGCGCAGAAGCCGTGATTGGCAAACGCAGCCTGATGCGCGTCCACGAAGGTCATGCGGTCACTCGACGGATTGCGGCACAGGATGCCCGACTGGCACAGCGCCAGGTCTTTCAGGCGCGGCAGGAATTCACTCTGCACGAAACGCGCTGCGCTGTTGAGCCGTTGCGGGTCTGCGTTGAACGACGGATGCACGTCGAAACCGGCGCGGCCGCCGGGACATACCGTGCCGTTCGCCAGCACCGGATTGGCGTAGGAGACATAGATGACGCGCGACATATCGCCGACCAGCGGCTTGAGCGCACTACGCAGATTGCTGAAAGCGCGCGGCAGGTCGTTGGTGAGCGCCGCGCGCGAATCTTCCACCGATCCCAGCACGCCGCTGCGCTTGAACAGCGCGCGCTCGGTGCCGCTGTCGACGATGACGTTGGCGACCAGTTCGGAGAAGCCGATGTCGTTGGCGCCGACCGACAGCAGCACGAGGTCGAGCTTGCGATCCGGCTGCCGGCGTTTGGCGGCGGCAAGTGCATCGCGCAACTCCGCGAGTTGCGCATTCACTTTGCCCTGGCAATCGACGCCGGACTTGGTGACGAGACATTCGCGCGCGCGCTGCGAGCCCAAAAGGCCGTCCGCAATGGTCGCGCCGGTGCAGGCCAGCGGCAGATAGGTCACCGCGATGTGCGGGTAGCGTACCGCCAGCGCCAGCGCGGTGCGGGTCTGGTAGCTGTAGAGCGAACGATGGCAGGCGGGATTGAACCAGACCGCGCTGTGGCGCTGCCACGCCTGCAACGGCGCCGGCGAGCCGCAGGCGCGGCCGCCCTTGTAGCCGGCGCGGCTCGGCCGGAAGTATTCGCTGCCGGGTCCGCCGAGATAGGACTGGAAGCAGAAGCCTTCATCTGCCAGCGCGATTTGCTTGTCGGGATTGCCTTCGCCGGAGGCGACGGAATCGCCGAGGCCCGCGATCAGGACATCGCGCACCGCGATTTCGGTGGTGACGCGCTGCGGCGCGTCGGCGCCGCTCGAGACATCGACGGTGACGGCGGTGGTCAGGCCTTGCTGGACGCGCAGATTGATCGGCTCGGCGCAGTCCAGCGTCGACTGGCGCGGCCCCTGTCCGTCGTCAAAAGTCCAGGCGCAGGTGGCGCCGACCGGCAATACGCCGGCGAGACGCACCGTCACCGGGTGATCGACCGGGGTGAGGTAGCTCTCCTTGACGCCGTCGCGGGTGCAGGGCTCGCTTACCCGGCCGCTGCGGTCGATGCACAGGCGGTTGACGGTATTGCGGGCCCAGCCGCGGCCGTCGCTCTGGATTTCCAAGGCATCCTCGGCGGCAAGGACGGTGCCGGCGCGGATCGCCTCGACTTGAAGCTGGAAATCGCGCTCCTCGCGGAACAGCCGGAACCGGTTGCGCACTTCCCAGGTGATCTGCAACGGCGACGCGCCGGCAGCCTGTGCGGCGGC
The DNA here is from genome assembly GCA_051954235.1 of Xanthobacteraceae bacterium. Lineage (GTDB taxonomy): Bacteria > Pseudomonadota > Alphaproteobacteria > Rhizobiales > Xanthobacteraceae > 62-47. Next base: position 14,535 of record JBQCHY010000074.1, on the reverse strand, counting down.
CGGCGTGGGGGGTAGGGCCATAAGGCCGGCCGGCAGCAGGGCGGTCAGCAGCAGCGTGAGACGAACGAGGGAAGGGAGGGGCCGAATCCGGATCATGCTGTGTTCAACGTCAAGGATGGGGCGGAAATAAGAGACGCAAGGATTTTCGGATCACGTCGCAGGGAGCGGGGCGATGGTGGCCCCATCCTTGCGCCCTTCATTATGAGTAGTGCAGCATGAGGAATGCAGCGACGAAACCCATCCGCCGTCATGCCCGGCCTTGTGCCGGGCATCCACGTCTTTACAGAGGATCAGTAAGCAAGACGTGGATGGCCGGGACTATCCCGGCCATGACGGAAAGAAACGCTTCCGAGTGTGACGGTCGCTTTTAGGCTACGCCTGCGAGCTTACACGCGAATGTCACGAATTGCGTGACAGCAGCCGGTGGTCGTCGCACGACACCTTGCGGCGGTCCTGCCAGGGCTTGACCACGCTGAGCCAGAGCTCGCGGGTGCCCATGATGCTGATGGCGATGGTGAAGGGGATGACGAAGTAAAGCACGCGGAACATCAGCAGCGTCGCCACCAGTTGCTCGCGGCCGAACTGCGGCAGCGCCACCAGCATCGCGGCGTCGAACACGCCGAGGCTGCCGGGCGCGTGGCTGGCGAAGCCGAGCAAGGTCGCGAGGATGAACACCACCGCGAGGGAGAGGAAATCGATATACGGCTCGTTCGGCATCAACAGATACATCGCCAGCGAACAGAAGCCGAGGTCGACCACGCCGATCAGGATTTGCAGCAAGGTCAGCCGGCCGGAAGGCAGCACCACTTTCCAGCCGTTGCGGCCGAGCTGGCGGCGACCCTGACCGACCGCGATCCAGATCAGATAGGCGGCGATGCCGGCGAGGCAGCCGAGTCCGATCAGCCGGTTGATGCTGCTCGGCAGCAGGTTCATCGCGCCGGCGGCATCCGGATGCACCGCCATGCCGATGCCGAGCACGAAGACGTTGCCGAGCCAGAATGTCAGCCCGGAGATGAAGCAGATTTTTGCGACGTCGATGGCGTTGAGGCCGAAGTCCGAATAGATGCGAAAGCGGATGGCGCCGCCGGTGAACACCGTCGCGCCGATATTGTGGCCGATCGAGTAACTGGTGAAGCTCGACAGCGCCGCGATCCGGTAGGGGACGTGGGTGACGCCCAGCGTCCGCAGCGCGAAGAAATCATAAAACGTCAGGGTGCAGAACGCGCCGAATACGCACAGCGCCGCGAGCGCGATGTCTCCGTGGGATTTTTCGGCGAGCGCAGCCAGGATCACGCCGAGGTCGATGCCCTTGAGGGTTCGGACCAGAATCGTGATCGCGATGGCAACGATGATGAGGCTCGCAGCGATCCCGACTCGTTTCCAGCCGATCCGCTCCGTAAAGCCACGCCGCAGCGTGGTCAGCAGTCGATCCATTCGTCCTCCCGCCGTGGCACGTACAACCCCGGGGCCGAACGAACCGATCGGACGTCTGTGGCTGCCAAAACACTCACCAAGTGACTCATACTTGGAAACTCATTTCGCCGGAATGATTAGAACATTTTTTGGTAAAGTGGAATTCGATCCGCTTTTCCGCAATGCCACCCCCGCGTTATGGCTTCCGACATATAGGCCGTCGCCTTGGACGTCGCCAGTTAGCCCGTCAAATCCGGCAACAACATGCCGCGCGCCACGATATGGCGATCTCATGACGGGCGTGCGGTTGGGGTGTGGCGGCGGTGGAAGGCTGCGGCATTATGCCTTGCGGAGCGCGAAAAACGCGCCGCAGAACGCCATCACCGCGCCCAGGCACAGCGCGGTGAGGCCGGCCAGCATGCCGGCAAGACTTGGCGTGGCGCTGGGAGCGGCGGCGGCCTGACCGGCGGCGGCCAGCACCACCACGCCGAGGCCGATCAGGAATTGCCGCATTCGTCGTGAGATACCGCCGGATGCCGCGCGATGCATCAGCGTCGCGGCGAAATAGCCGCAGGCGAAGCCGGCCGTCGCCATCAGCCACCACGCCAGTGCGGCGGTCGCCGGCACCAGCACGCGCGGATCGTCGGAATGCCACAACCCGCCGAGATCGAGGCCGAGATGCTGGCCGAGGATGTGGATCGAGAGCGCCAGCAACATGCCCGACAAGGCAGCGCCGGCCAGGATCAGGTGGCGGGGAAATGCGGTGGCGGTGGTCATCGCGTCCATCGGAACGAATCTCAAGGCGAGTCGCGCCCTTGTGTCGCGACGTCTCTCTGTGGCTTGGTGGTTTACAGGTTATCGCGTTTTCACCTCCAGCGGAAATCGCGCGTGCAAAAGGACCGGGAGTACCATCGATGTCGTCGGACGATGTCGCGCGTGACGCGATATCCTACACCTTCAAGCCGTCGCTCGCCGGCGGGGTGCGCCAGTTCGAACTGACCGACGACGAGCTTGTCTGGCAGGTCGGCACCCGGCGCGGGTCGTGGCCCTATGCCTCGATCGCGGCGGTGCAATTGAGCTATCGGCCGGTGTCGATGCAGCCGCGGCAATTCCGTGCCGATATCGTCGGCGGCAACGGCCAGCGGCAGGTGGTGCTGTCGACCTCGTGGAAAGGCTTTGCGCTGGTGGAGATGCAGGACGAGGCCTATCGCGCATTCATCGTCGCGTTGCATCGGCGGATCGCGGAGGCGGGCGGCCACGCGGCATTTCACGGCGGCATGCGGCCGATCCCCTATGCGCTCGCCGCCGGCGTGCTGATCCTGTTCGCGATCGTGATGGTGGCGTTGATCGCGCGTGCATTGGCCACCGACGCATTCGCCGGCGCGCTGTTTCTGCTGGCGCTCGCCGCGCTGTTCGCGTGGCAGATCGGCGGCTTCATGCGACGCAACAAGCCGTGCCTCTACACGCCCGATGCGCTGCCGCCACAGTTATTGCCGTGAGGCGTCACAGCCAACGACGGCGTCATCCTGAGGTGCGAGCGTAAGCGAGCCTCGAAGGATCGCCATCGCCCTTCGAGGCATTGCTGCACAATGCACCTCAGGGCGACGGCTCAGCTTCGTGATCAAATTCTATTTCCGCACCACCAGCACCGAGCATCTGGCGTAACGCACGACGTGGCCGGCGTTGGAGCCGAGGAAATAGGTTTTCATCGCCGGGCGATGCGACGACATCACAATGAGATCGGCATTCATCTCCGCCGCTTCCTCGAGGATCTCGTGATAGATGCCGCCCTGGCGCACCACGCTGGAGACGCGGTCGCGCGGGATGCCGGATTCCGATGCGACGATGGCGACGGCTTCCTCGCACGACTGGCGCTGCTGCGCGTCGAAGTTGGCGGGAACGTATTCCGCCAGCATCACCGGCGTCATCGGCAGCACGTTGATCAGCCGCACCTTCGCGTTGAAGGTGTTGGCGAGTGTCGCGGCGGTCGAAACCGCGGGCTTCGCCAGGCTGCTGTCGCCCAGGTCGATCGGGACCAGAATGGATGTGTACATCTGCGCCTCCCAACGTCAGAGAGTGTATCACAGGACAGCGCATGCGGCGACGCGATATATTTGCGCACGATGAGGGGCGACACAGGAGGCGAACGAATGCGTTCACTTTCTTTCTCGTCATGGCCGGGCTTGTCCCGGCCATCCACGTCTTTCTCGTTGGCTTAGTCACCAAGACGTGGATGGCCGGAATAAATCCGGCCATGACGAGAGAACTTTCGATTTCGCGAGCTTCTTCGTCACGCGTCGTCCGACGTCTGCCGCAGCAGTTTCGGGGAGACGAATTGCATCAGCCGGCCTTGCCGGAAGGCGACGTCGCCCCAGTCGTCGATGTCGAAATCGATCACGAGCAGACCGCTGGTCGGCAGGTTGCCAGCGAGCAGCCGCAGCGCGTCGTCGTTGCCGGAGCCGGTCAGCATCAGCGCCAGTTCGTGCAGGCCGGGATTGTGACCGATGACCATCAGGCAGCGGGCGTCGATGCCGCCGGTTTCGCGAATCGCGCGCAGGATGTCGGCGGGTTCGGCGAGATAGAGTTCGCGCAGATATGTCACCTCGATCGTCGCGTCGCCGAGCAGCGGTGCGACGACGTCCCACGTCTGCCGCGCCCGCACCGCGGTAGAGACCAGCACGTGGCCGAGCCGGCAGCGCTGCTCCGCCATCCAGCGGCCGATCGCGGCGGCGTCGTCGAGACCGCGCGCGTCGAGGCGACGGTCGATGTCCTCGCCGCTCAATGCGTTGCTTTCGGTCTTGGCGTGGCGCAGCAGGATCAGCCGCCGCATCGCGCGATCTTTTTTCGAATCAACCCGTTTCTCCGGATCGTTGGTGGGCCCGTGACTGCGGACTATAGCGTTTTCAAGCGAAGTGGAATCCGGTTCGCGTGAAGAAAACGCGTCTAAACAAGAATCTGGAGCCCCGTTTCGATCCTATCGAAACGGAAACGGCTCCAGTGTACAAGTTTATGGCCGGCAAGGTGACAATTGCCGTGCCGTTGGCGTAGAAAAACCTGTGAGCACCGATAGCACAAGTTCAGATGCCGTTGTCGAGTCGGCCGTCGCCGCGCCGGAACGCCGCCGGCTGACGCTCGATCTCGACGTTGACGTTTGTGTGGTGGGCGCGGGGCTTGCGGGCCTCACCGTGGCGCTGGAGACGGCGCGCATGGGGGCGAGCGTCGCGGTGCTGGAAAGCCATCACGTCGGCTGGAATGCATCGGCATGCCATCTCGGCACGGTGATGCCCGGTTATGGCGTTGCGATCGACGAGCTGATCGCGCGCCTCGGCGTCGATCACACGCGGGAACTGTGGAAGCTGTCGCAGCAGGGCGCCGACCATGTGCGCGCCATCGCCGGCGATCTCGCGGGCGCGGCGCTGGAAGCGACCGGCGCGCTGGAAGTCTCCAATGTCGATCTCGGCGAGCGCCTGGTTGAGCGCCTGCACATGCTCGGCGGACATTTCGGCGCGCATGTCGAGGGCTGGCCGGTCGAGCGCGTGCGCGCGGCGCTGAAGACGCCGCGTTACTTCCAGGGCATTCATTATCCCGATGCGTTTCACATCGATGCGCGCAATTATCTCGAAGGCCTCGCGGTATTGGCGCGCGCGAATGGCGTGCGCATCTTCGAGGAAAGCCCGGTGGTGAGTTTCGAAGCCTCCGGCATCCGCAAGCGGATCGCGACCGCGTCGGCGCGGCTGCGGGCGGCGCATATCGTGCTCGCCGGCAACGTCCATCTCGGCGCGCCGTCGCCGCGCCTGACGGCGACGCTCTTGCCGGTGTGGCGCTACGCCGCCGTCACCGAACCTCTCGGCGCGAAGCTGGCGGAGGCGATCGCATTTCCCGGTGCGGTGATGGATACCAACGGCATCGATCATTTCCGCATCGTCGAAGGCGACCGGCTGATGTGGGCGAGCCCGGAGACGACCTGGGCAGCCAAGACATGGGCGGGCGAGCCGGCGCGCCACGGCCGCGCCATCCGCCGCCGCATCGCCACGCTGTTTCCGATGCTGGGCAAGCCGGAGTTGCGCGAGACGTGGTGCGGCACCGTCGGGCAGACCGTGCACGGCATGCCGCAGATCGGCGAATTGCAGCCGGGGCTGTGGGTCGCCAGCGGCTTCGGCCGGCATGGGCTCAACACCACGGCGCTGGCCGGACAGATGATCGCGCGCGGCATCCTGTGGGGCGACGACCGTTGGCGGCTGTTCGCGCCGTTCGAACTGGTCTGGGCGGGCGGTAAGGCCGGGCGCATCGCGGGGCAGGTGGTGTTCGGCTGGACACGCGCCAGTTCAATCGTCGCCGGCGCGGTGGCCCGCTGGCGCGAGCGCGCCGCATTGCGGGAGGAGGCGCGCGAGGCCCGCGTCGCCGCCGCCAATCGCCAGATGGCGACGGACGAGGGCGACCCCTTCGCCGGACAATGAACCCGCGGTCTTGTCGCTCGCGAGAACGTGAGTGACATCGGCGGTCGCGGGTGTAACGTTTATCGGTAGACGCCGTAATTCGGATGAATTGGGATTGAAGCGGAAGCCGTCACCCTGAGGTGCGCGCCCTCGCGCGCCTCGAAGGGCGACGGCGATCCTTCGAGGCTCGCTTACGCTCGCACCTCAGGATGACGCCGTCGCTAAAACCCCAACTCGTCGTCCAATTGCGCGTCGCGCACTTTGAATGGAGTCCATCATGATCAATCGCCGCATTCTGCTTGCTTCGGCCGCCGGCCTCACCGGGTTCGCCGCGCTGAAGGCGCTGCGGGTGTCTCCGGCCACCGCCGGCGAAAAATTCGAGGTCGAGAAGACCGAGGCCGAGTGGCGCGCGCAACTGACGCCGGCGCAGTATCACATCCTGCGCGAGGAGGGCACCGAGCCGCCGTGGACGAGCCCGCTGCTGAAAGAACACCGCAAGGGCACCTTCGCCTGCGCCGGTTGCGACCTGCCGCTGTATGCGTCCGAAACCAAGTTCGAAAGCGGCACCGGCTGGCCGAGCTTCTATCAGCCGCTGGAGAACGCGGTGGGCAAGCGGGAGGACCGCACCTTCGGCATGACCCGCATCGCCATCCACTGCCGCCGCTGCGGCGGCCACCTTGGCCACGTCTTCGACGATGGCCCTAAGCCGACCGGCTTGCGCTACTGCATGGACGGCCTCGCGCTGGTGTTCCACCCGGCCACGCCGTCGGCGACGTAAGGGCGGGCAGTCGCGACTAGGACTACTTTAGTTTCCGTCATGGCCGGGCATAGCCGTTCGAAGAACGGCGTCGCTTCGCTCGCCTATGTCCCGGCCATCCACGTTCTTGGTCCTGGTTGCCACTTAAGACGTGGATGGCCGGAATAAATCCGGCCATGACGCCAGGATGCGATGAGGCTGTTCGCGGCTGTCTTCACTCAATGTTGCGCCCTGCCATCCCCCGGCAATTGTTGCCCGGCCCGGCAATTGTGCCCCGGTCTTCGCAATCGCCGCTTTTTCTATTCCATTGAATTATCGGCATTATTTCGCCCGCCCCCAGTTGGCACGAGCCTTGCGACACCCGCTCCGGAATACGGCTTCGGCGCACCGCCGGCCGTCGCGTTATTCGCATCTGGAGGCGATGTCATGGGTATCTTCGGGGCTCTCACCACGTCGGTCGCGGGGTTGCGGGCGGAATCGTATGCGCTGGAAAACATCTCCGGCAACATCGCCAACTCGCAGACAACGGCATTCAAGCGCATCGACACTAGTTTCCTCGATCTCATTCCGGAGACCGGCCCGACCCAGCAGAAGGCCGGCAGCGTCACCTCGAATTCGCGCTCGACCAACACCGTGCAGGGCGACGTGCAGGCGGCCTCCGTCTCCACCTACATGGCGATCAACGGCTCCGGCTTCTTCGTGGTGCAGAAGCCCGGCGCCTTCACCGACAACGCGCCGATCTTCGATGGTGTCGAGAACTACACGCGGCGCGGCGACTTCACGCTGAACAAGGACGGTTATCTCGTCAACGGCGCGGGCTATTATCTTGAAGGCATTCCGATCGACCCGACCACCGGCAACCTGGTCGGCAGCGCGCCGCAGATATTGAAATTCAAGAACGACTTTCTGCCGGCACAGGCGACCAGCAAGGTCGAGTATCGCGCCAACCTCGCAAGCTACCCGCTCACCACCAAGCACGACGTCTCGGTGCCCGGTTCGGAATTGATCAAACCCGCCGACTTTACCGGCGGCACCATCAATCAGATACAAGGCACCGACGTGCAGACCTTCATCGACGAGTCGATCGCGGGCGGCGCGGTGACCGCCTACGACGTGTCGGGCGCACCGGTGAACCTGCAATTCCGCTGGGCCAAGACCGACAGCGCTTCGCTCGGCGCCGGCCATACCGACACCTGGAATATGTTCTATCAGGTCGATCCCAACGCGACCGGTGCCGCGGTGGCGTGGCAGAACGTCGGCACCACCTTCACCTTCGGCGCCAACGGCCAGCCCAATCCGCCGGTCGCGTCGGTGACGCTGACCGGTGCGACCATCAACGGCGTGTCGCTCGGCAATCCGGTGGTGAACTTCTCCTCCGGCGGCCTGACGCAATATGCCGACGCCAACGGCAACGTGCAGGTGAACCAGATCCAGCAGGACGGCTTTCCCGCCGGCAGCCTGCAATCGGTGTCGATCAGCAACAACGGCCGCGTGGTCGGCAACTATTCCAACGGCCGCAACCTTGATCTCGCGGAAATTACACTGGCGACTTTCAATGGACCTGACTTCCTCAAGCGCAAGGACGGCGGCGCGTTCGAGGCGACCGACGAATCCGGTCAGGCGCTGTTCGGCAACGGCGGCACCATCGTCGGCTCGTCGCTGGAAGGCTCCAACACCGACATTGCCGACGAATTCACCAAGCTGATCGTGACGCAGCAGGCTTACTCGGCGAACACCAAGGTGATCACGACGTCGAACCAGATGGTGCAGGACCTGCTCAACGTGCTGCGGTGAGGTTTTGAACGCATGCGTAACATGAGAGCCGTCATACCCGCGAAAGCGGGTATCCAGTACGCCGCGTCGGATCGGGTTTTCCTTGCATCCGCATGGACTACTGGATCGTCCGCCTTCGCGGACGATGACGCCTCGTCTTTTGGTCGGTCTTGGTGCTCGCCCCTCACAGTGGCGGCGTTCGAGAGCGTGCCGGTTTATCCGGTGCCGGTTGGCGGCGCTGAGTTCTGGATGGATCGAGTATCATGAGTTTGGGTCAGGCTTTAGCCACCGCGATGTCCGGGTTGCGTGCCAATCAGGCGGCGCTGGCGCTGGTGTCCTCCAACGTCGCCAACTCGGAGACGCCGGGTTACATCAAGAAGTCGCTGATCCAGACCGCGACCACCACCGCGGATTATGGATCGAGCGTGCGGATCGCGGGCGTCAATCGCGAGCTCGATGCTTTCGTGCAAGCGCAGTTGCGCACCGAGATGTCGGGCGCGGCCTATGCCAACATCCGTTCGACCTTCCTCTCCAACTTGCAGGGTGTTTACGGCAATCCGGACTCCACCGGCACGCTGGAAGCGGCGTTCAACACGCTGACGACGGCGATCCAGGCGCTGTCCACCAGCCCCGACTCGCAATCGGCGCGCATCGGCGTGATCAACGCCGCGCAGAACATCGCACAGCAACTCAATCAGGCGTCGCAGGGCGTGCAGGCGCTGCGCAATACGGCCGAGAACGGCCTCGCCAGTTCGGTGTCGACCGCCAACAACGCGATGTCGCAGATCGCCGCCATCAACAACCAGTTGCTCAGCGGCAACCAGACCGATGCGTCCACTGCGTCGCTGCTCGATCAGCGCGACCAGTATATCAATCAGTTGTCGCAACTGATGGACATCAAGGTCGTCACCAACGGCTCCAATCAGGTCAGCGTATTCACCACATCGGGCGTGCAACTGGTCGGCGTCGAGGCGGCGAAATTGACGTTCGACGCGCAAGGCACGGTGACGCCGAACACGTTCTGGAACGCCGATCCGACCAAGAGCGCGCTCGGCACGCTCAACATCTATTTCCCGCATGGCGGCAGCATGGATCTGATCGCCACCAATTCGATCCGCTCCGGCGCCATCGCCGGCTACATCGAGTTGCGCGACAAGACATTGGTGCAGGCGCAATCGCAACTCGATCAGCTGGCCGCGTCATTGTCGAGCACGCTGTCGGATCAGACCGTCGCCGGAACCGCTGCGCCGGCCAGCGTACTTCCGCAAACGGGTTTCGATGTCGATCTCGCCGGCCTGCAAAACGGCAACGTCATCCACGTCAGCTACAAGGACAACGTCACCGGCCAGACCCACAATCTGTCGATCGTGCGGGTCGACGATCCGTCGGTGTTGCCGCTGCCGAACTCCACCACCAACGATCCCAACGATCAGGTGATCGGCGTCGATTTCTCCGGCGGCATCGGCTCGGTGGTGACGCAACTCAATGCCGCGCTCGGCGGCGCCAACCTGCAATTCTCGAATCCGTCGGGCACGACCTTGCGCGTGCTCGACGACGGTGCGGCCAATCAGTCCGATGTGCTGTCGGCGTCAACTACCAAGACCATCAGCGCGGCGAACAGCGGCGCGCCGCAGTTCTCGCTGTTCACCGACGGCGGCGGCGCTTACACCGGCGCGATCGGCGCCAATGGTTCGCAGCAGACCGGCTTCGCTGCGCGCATCACCGTGAACCAGGGCTTGTTGTCCGATCCCGCGCAACTGGTGGCTTACGGTCCCGGCACCGCAGCGGGCGATACCACGCGGCCGGATTTCATTCTGGCGCAACTGACCAGTGCAAGCATGTACTACTCGCCGCAGACCGGCGTCGGTACGCCGAGCGCGCCCTACAAGGGGACGCTGCTCAACTACACGCAGCAGTTCCTCAGCACGCAGGGCAACGCGGCGGATGCGGCGAAGCAACTCGCCGACGGCCAGAGCGTCGTGCTCAACACCTTGCAGAACAAGATGGATGCGACCTCGGGCGTCAACATGGACGACGAGATGGCGCATCTGCTCGCGCTGCAAAACGCCTATTCCGCCAACGCGCGCGTGATGTCCGCGATCAAGGACATGTACACCGCGCTGCTGCAATCGATGTGAGGGTCCCATGGCAATCGATGGCGTAGGAAGCCGATCGTCCTATATCGGCACGTCGATCCTGAATCTGAAAAGCCAACTGGACGAGTTGAATCAGCAACTCGCCACCGGCAAGATTTCCAGCACCTATGCGGGGCAGGGCGTCAATCGCGGCCTCGCGGTCGGGCTGCGCGCGCAGATCAGCGCCTTCAATGCCTATGCCGACACCGCGACCAACATCAACACCCGCATCAACGTCGCCAACCTGTCGCTGCAAGGCCTCGTCGATCTCAATACGCAGGTGAAGACGGCGGCGAACGGTTCTTCCATCGCGCTCGGTACCAACGGGCAGACGGCGGGACAGATTTCCGCGCAATCGGCGTTCGCCAATGCGATCGAATTGCTGAACACGCGCTCCGGCGACCGCTATCTGTTTTCCGGCCGCGCCACCGATACGCCGCCGACCGCGACCGCCGACGAAATTCTCAACGGCAGCGCCGACGGCACGCGCGCCGGGCTCTCTCAGGTGATCACCGAGCGCAAGACCGCCGATCTCGGCGCGAGCGGCATGGGGCGGCTGAACATGTCCGGCGCCGGCGTGTCGCCGATCACGTTGGCGGAAGACGCGGCGCCGTCGGTGTTCGGCCTCAAGCTGAGCGCGGTGAGTTCGACACTGACCGGCGCGACGGTGACGGGACCGACCGGCAGCCCGCCGGGCATTTCGGTCGATCTCAACGGCGTCAATCCGAACGAGGGCGACAAGCTCTCCGTCACCTTCAAGCTGCCGGACGGCACCAGCGAAAGCGTGACGCTGACCGCGACGACGAAATCGCCGCCGCAGGCCGGCGAGTTTTTGATCGGCGCCAACGCCGCAGCGACCACCGACAACCTGCAAGGTGCGTTGAGCGGCGCGGTGAAGACGCTGGCGAATACATCGCTGGTGGCGGCCTCCGCCGTCGCCGCGTCGAACAGCTTCTTCGGCTCGCCGCCGATGCGCGTCGATACCTCGAGCCTGCCGCTCGATTCCGCGACCGGCCTCGTTGCCGGCACGCCCGCCAACACCATCTCGTGGTACACCGGCGAGGTGGCGCAAGGCCCGACCGATTCCGCGCGCGGCACGGCTGTCGGAAAGATCGATCAGTCGATCACCGTGCAATACGGCGCCCGCGCCAACGAGGAGGCGTTCCGCGTGCAGTTGCAGAACATCGCGGTTTATGCCGCGGTGACGACGTCGGCGACCGATCCCTATGCCAACGGGCAGATCACTGCGCTGAGCCAACGCGTCGCGTTGAACCTGTCGCCGCAGCAGGGCGTGCAGACCATTTCGGATATTCAGGCTGACTTCGCCGGCGCGCAGACCGCGATGAAGGCGGCCGGCGATCATCAGGCGCAGGTCAAGACCATGACGCAGACGATGCTGGATTCCATCGAGGGTGTGTCACCGGAAGAAACCGCGACGAAGATCCTCGCGTTGCAGACCAGCCTGTCCGCGTCGTATCAGACCACCGCGATGCTGTATCAGCTCAGCTTGGCGAAATTTCTCTGAGCGAGCGTCGGCGTCATAGTGCGACGTGCATTGTGATGCAGATACTCAACTCCGTCATGCCCGGGCTTGTCCCGGGCATCCACGTCTTGAGGTCCGCGCAAAGTCGAAGACGTGGATGGCCGGGACATAGGCGAGCAGAGCGACGCCGTTCTTCGAACGGCTATGCCTAGCCATGACGATGTCTATGTTAGCCCGAGCCTTCACGCAGTCTTGCGCTCGGCCTGTTGCTCCCGCAACTGGCGTGCGTCGTCGAGCAGCTTTGCTTCGTGGGCGATCAGTTTCCGGGCTTCCTTCAGCGCGTGATAGAGATCGCCGTTGAGGATGTAATTGTTGATGGCCTCGATGAACGGCCACGAACTCGGCGCGGCGCTGATGAGATCCTTGATCAAGCTGAAATAGGTCGGATGATGCGCCATCGGATCGGGCGCGAGATACATCAACTGCACCGCGAGATAGATCAGCTTGGCCGGCGTGTCGGCGGTCTCCGGCGTCAGAATGTCTTTCTCGCGCAGGATCGGAATGCGATCGCCTTCGATCAGGAGTTTTGCGCGCTGGTCGGTATTGGTGATGACGCAGGCGCCGATGATGATCCGCTCGTGCGGACGAAGTTCGACCTTCAGCGCCATGCCGCTCTCCTGTTGTTGTGTCGCGAAACCGGTGACGTGAGCGACGCCGCTAGTGAAATGAAACGGCGTCCGTATTCAAACCGACAACGCGATCCTTTCCGATCATGGTTAACGACGGGTTAACGGATGTTTTCCGGCAGGCAGCGCCGCGACCGGAATATTCAATGTTCGCAAGGGTATTGTTGCAGGAAGCTGCACCATCACCTCGGCAACGCGCCGATGGCGCCACGCAGCCCGATTGAATTGCGCGTATCCGTTTCATGCTTTTTTAGAGTCTTGGCTCCAGTGTGCCGGAGTTGTCCGATGGAAAAATCGGCGATACGCACACTCTCGTTCACACCAGAAAGGTATGACAATGTCAGGTATCGTTCTCTCGGCGTCCGTGCGCCAGAACCTCCTCTCCCTCCAGTCCACCGCCGACCTGCTCTCCACCACGCAGAACCGTCTTGCCACCGGCAACAAGGTCAACTCGGCGCTCGACAACCCGACCAACTTCTTCACCGCGCAGGGCCTCAACAACCGTTCCAACGACATCAACAACCTGTTGGACTCGATCGGCAACGGCGTGCAGGTGCTGCAGGCTGCCAACCAGGGCATCACCTCGATCCAGAAGCTGGTCGACACTGCGAAGTCGATCGCCAACCAGGCGCTGCAGGCTCCGTCGGGCTATTCGACGAAGGCCAGTGCCTCGATCGCCGCTCCGACCGGTGCCGGTCCGCTCGCCGTCGCGGGCACTGCCGGCGATTTGACGAACGCGGGTACGAACTCGCTGCAGGGCAAAACTCTCGTCTTCACCCCTGCGACCGGTTCCGCGCTGACGCTGACGATCGACAACACCGCCGGTGCCGGCAAGGTGAATTCGATCGATTCGATCAATAATGCGCTCACGACCGCTGGTATCGGCCTGACGGCTTCGCTCAACACCGACGGCTCGCTGACGTTCACGTCGACGAACGACAATGCCTCGCAAACCCTGACTGCCGGTACGACGGCTGCTGCTGGAACGGTCGCGCTTAGCGGTACGGCGACGTTCGCTCTCACCGACACGACGGCTGCAGGCGGCGGCTTGGGCAAGCCGGTTGCGGACGCTGCTTCGCAGACCACCCGCGCAGGCCTGATCTCGCAGTACAACGCCGTGATCGATCAGATCAAGACCACTGCGCAGGACTCCTCGTTCAACGGCATCAACCTGCTGAACGGCGACCAGCTCAAGCTGGTGTTCAACGAAACCGGCAAGTCTACCCTGACCATCCAGGGCGTGACCTTCGACCCGGCTGGTCTTGGTTTGAAGTCGCTCACCTCCGGCACGGACTTCCTCGACAACGCCGGCACGAACAGTGTGCTCAATTCGCTCAACAGCGCGTCGAGCACGTTGCGCTCGCAGGCGTCGACCTTCGGTTCGAACCTGTCGATCGTGCAGATCCGTCAGGACTTCAACAAGAACCTGATCAACGTTCTGCAGACCGGTGCGTCGAACCTGACGCTGGCCGACACCAACGAGGAAGCGGCGAACAGCCAGGCGCTGTCGACTCGCCAGTCGATCGCGGTGTCCGCGCTGGCGCTGGCCAACCAGTCGAACCAGAGCGTGTTGCAGTTGCTCCGCTAAGCGCAGCCAACTTGTTCAAGACGGAAACGGCGGGGCAACCCCGCCGTTTTTGTTTTTGGCCCTCCTCCGAAGCTGGGATCGTCATTGCGAGGAGCGAAGCGACGACGCAATCCAGTCCTTGTTTTGTGGCTTTCTGGATTGCTTCGCTTCGCTCGCAATTGTGCATGTTCATGAATTCGCTGATTGGATGGTCCTTTGGAGGATGATCCGATGCGCGACAACAGTTTTGACCGGACGGTTGAGCGGAACTATTTGCAGAAGTGG
>JBQCHY010000073.1:0-65629 GCA_051954235.1 Xanthobacteraceae bacterium | reverse complement strand
GCCATCATCGCCATCGCACGAAAACTCCTCACCATCCTCAACCAGATGGCCAGAGACAACACCCCATGGCGACACAAACACTCTTGACCATCAACACAGTCGCCAGAAAGCCAAGCAGTAAGGACTGGATTGCTTCGTCGCTTACGCTCCTCGCAATGACGGAGAAATACCGCCTATTTCTCGCCAGGCTTGCAGGGCTTCGACGACTTGACCTCGAATTTGTCCAGCCTGCCGGCAATCACAAAATCATTGTAGTCGAGTTTCAATGCCCGCGAGACGCCATTCTCATAGAGTTCGAACGACATCGCATAGGTCGGCGTCTGTTCGCCCGCGTTCGACTTGGCGTCGCGGTCGTAGTAGCTGACGGTGACGGGCCAGCGGGTCAGTGTTTTCATCACGTCGCTGCTGGTCGACGGATCCGGCGCCGTCACCTTGTCGCCCGGAATCGGCTTTCCGATGACTGTGAGCGTATTGTAGACCTTCTCGCCGTTGTCGGAACCGTCATAGACGGTGAGTTCGAGCAGCGATTTGCCCTCGCGCGCGGCGGCGATGATGCGGCGGACCTGCTCGGTCGGAAACACCGTGCTGCCGTCCAGCGTAAACGTCTTCGCCACCGGCTGCTTCAGCTTGACGGTGACGTGATCGCCAGTCCGCTCGGCGATGCCATCGACACCGGTGGAATCGCTCTCGTTCATCCGCGTATCGATCTTGAACCGATAGGATTTGCCCTCTGCGTCTTCCCAACTGGTCGAGCGCAGATCGCTCAACGTGTTCTTGCCTTCGCTGCCGCTCAGTTCGGAGACCTGGCGGAATTCCGACGTATAACCTTCGCACTCGCTGCCGGTGAAATTGTAGAGGATGCGCCCGCTCGCGCTATCCACGGCGGCCGCGCCGTTGCGCGACTTGAGCAGGCTGAGATCGTAGGATGCTTGATGCGGCAGGAACGGAATGCCCGCAGCCTGCGCGGAGACCGCGCTCAACAACAGCACGCTCGCGAGCGTCGCGCCAGCCATGCGCGGTCCATCGGGCAGTTGCGGCAAGAATCGATATAAACGACGCATGGCGTCTCCTTCAGTCGACGAATCCGCACCATATTGGGCCCATTATTAGGCCGCAACTGAGGCGGGTCGCGGGAATGTGTAGGACGATGGCTGCTTCGGGTTCGGACCGGTCGCTGGCGGCGGCGCGAGCCACCCGGCAAGATAACGGCATGCCAGGGTAACAACATAACATCGTCTTTTCATGCTCGCGGAATTATATCTTCGGTTCTGACAGAGGACTGCCGATGCATTCGCACTCGCTCGAAAACTGGACCCACGACCACAACTTCCTCGGTGCACAGCACGCGCGCAACGAGCAGCGGACCTGGCTGGTGGTCTGGCTGACGCTGGGCATGATGGTGGCCGAAATCGTCGGCGGCAGCCTGTTCGGCTCGATGGCGCTCCTGGCCGATGGCTGGCACATGTCGACCCATGCAGCGGCTATCGGCATCGCCGCTCTGGCCTATCGTTATGCCCGCCGCCATGCCGATAATCCCCGCTTCGCTTTCGGCACCGGGAAATTCGGCGAGTTGGCAGCCTTCACCAGCGCAGTAGTGCTCGGCATCGTCGCCGTCATGATCGCCTACGAAAGCGTACTGCGCATGGCCGAACCGAGGCCGATCGCTTATGGCGAAGCCATCGCCATCGCGGTGCTGGGCCTCGTCGTCAATCTGGTCTCGGCGTGGTTGCTGCGGGAAGATCACGATCACCACCATCACGGTCATGGTCACACTCATCACCACGACCACGCACATGATCATGCTTCATACGACCACGATCATGACCATTCGCACGCTGATAAACATCGCGATAACAATCTACGCGCGGCCTACGTCCACGTGCTGGCAGATGCCGCGACGTCGGTGATGGCGATTGCGGCGCTGATCCTCGCCCGCGCGTTCGGCTGGGTCTGGATCGATCCGGTGGTCGGACTGGTCGGCAGTCTGGTCATCGCCAGTTGGGCGTATGGTCTGATCAAAAGTGCCGGCTCGGTACTGATCGATGTCGTACCGGATTCCAACGTCGCCGATCGCATCCGCAACCGTCTCGAAGTCGACGGCGACCGCATCTCCGATCTGCATCTGTGGCAGGTCGGACCGGGCCACTACTCCGCAATTGTCACCATCGTCACCGATCACCCGCAGCCGCCGGCGTCGTACAAGGCAAGTCTTCGCGAACTGAAGCAGCTCAGCCACGTCACCGTCGAAGTCGATCAATGCGTGCATCCGGACGGCGTGTGTACCCACGCCGCCTGAGACTCGCTCCTCAATTTTGGCAAGCATTATTTGCATCGGCTGTCGCTTGCATGTCGCGATCCGATGGGTGAAATAGATGCGGCGATCGCGGGCACGATCATCCGCATCCGACACGAAAGCAATCAATTGGGGACCATCATGGCAGGAACAGTCGAACAGAAACTCGCGGCGCAAGGCATCGTGTTGCATGAGCCCGCGAGCCCGATCGCGAATTACGTCGGGTTCGTCCGCACTGGCAACCTGCTGATCGTGTCGGGCCAGGTCTGCGTCAATCCCGAAGGCAAGCTGATCGCCAAAGGCAAGCTCGGCGCCGGCGTCACTGTCGAACAGGGCGCCGCCGCGGCGCGCGGCTGCGCCATCAATCTGCTGGCGCAGGTCAAGGCCGCGCTCGGCGATCTCGACAAGGTGACGCGCGTGGTGCGTCTCGGCGGCTTCGTCAACTCGGCGCCGGACTTCGTCGATGGGCCGAAGGTGCTCAACGGCGCGTCCGATCTGATGGTTGCGGCGTTCGGCGACAAGGGACGTCACGCGCGCTCGACCGTCGGCGTCGCCTCACTGCCCGGCGATGCCGCAGTAGAAGTCGAAGGTATCTTCGAAGTCTCCTGACGAGATCACGCGATGCGGGGACCCGACTGGCTTACAGCACGTCCGGTGGCCCATCGCGGCCTGCACGATCGCGCGCGCGGCATCGTCGAGAACATGCCGGCCGCATTCGTTGCCGCCGTCGAAGGTAACTACAGCATCGAACTCGATTTGCAGCTCACCGCCGACGGCGAAGCCATGGTGCATCACGACGATCGCCTCGGCCGTCTCACCGCAGGCGATGCCGCGTTGCGAGACATGACCGCCGCGCAACTGCGGCAGGTAACGTTCAAGGATACCGCCGAGCGGATGATTTCGCTCGGCGATGTGCTGACAATGGTCGCCGGCCGCGTGCCGCTGTTCATCGAGGTGAAAAGCCAATTCGACGGCGACCGCAAGCTGGTCGCGCGGATGGCAGAGCTTCTCGCCACTTACAGCGGCCCGGCGGCAGTGATGTCGTTCGATCCCGATCAGGTGCTCGCTCTGCGGGAGAAAATTCCTGCGCGGCCGCGCGGTATCATTGCCCAGCGCACCTATGACGACGACTACTGGAAATGGCTGACGCCGCAGCAGCGCGAGGACATGCTGTATCTACGCCATGCCTTCCGCACACAACCGCACTTCATCAACTTCTGGGGCCAGCAACTCCCTGCCCCAGCGCCGTGGATCGCGCGTAATGTCTTCGGCTGTCCGCTGCTCGCCTGGACCATCCGCACCGCCGAGCAGCGCGCCCACGCCGCGCGCTACGCCGACCAGATCGTGTTCGAAGGGTTCCGGGCCTGACTTGGTGCGGCCTTGACGTCGGCGCTTGCAGGTACAATCTGTAAGCCAGTCACCCAAGCCACCGATGGCTCTCCCGCGTGACCGGTTTGTTTGTCGATGGATTCACCAGACATCACTTTGGAAGCCGTCTCAACCGCGCGCCAGATCGGCGCGGCGGATTGGGATGCCTGCGCCAATCCGACATCGACCTGCCCCAATGGCAGGATCTACAATCCGTTCGTATCCTATGCGTTCTTCGATGCGGTCGAACAATCCGGCTCGGCCTGTGCGCGCACCGGTTGGGGACCGCGCCATCTGGTGGCGCGGCGCGGTGGCGACATCGTCGGCCTGGTGCCGTGCTATCTGAAGTCGCACTCCCAGGGCGAATATGTGTTCGATCGCGGCTGGGCCGACGCCTACGAGCGTGCCGGCGGGCAATACTATCCGAAGCTGCAGGCGAGCGTGCCGTTCACGCCGGCGACCGGACCACGTCTTCTGGTGCGCACGGGCATCGACAATCCCGACCAAATTCGCACCGCGCTCGCGAGCGGCCTGAAAGCGCTGTGCAACGCCACCGAAACCTCGTCGGTGCATGTCACATTCGCGCCGGAGGACGAGTGGAGTTTCCTCGCCAAGCAAGGTTTTCTGCAACGCACCGACCAGCAATTCCACTGGCACAATGCGGGCTACACGACGTTCGAGGATTTCCTCGCCACATTGTCGTCGCGCCACCGCAAGGCAATCCGCCGCGAGCGCCGCGATGCGCTGGCGAACGGCATCACCATTCATGCATTGACCGGCAACGATCTCACCGAAGACGCGTGGGACGCATTCTTCGCGTTCTACATGGAGACCGGCTCGCGCAAATGGGGGCGCCCCTATCTCACGCGCGACTTTTACACCCGGATCGGCGAAACCATGCCGGACCGCATCGCGCTGATCATGGCGAAGCGCGACGGCAACTGGATCGCTGGCGCGATCAACTTCATCGGCGGCGATACGTTGTTCGGGCGACACTGGGGCGCCATCGAGCATCACCCGTTCCTGCACTTCGAGGTGTGTTACTATCAGGCGATCGACTACGCCATTCGCCACGGACTGAAAACCGTCGAGGCCGGCGCACAGGGCGAGCACAAGATCGCACGCGGCTATCTGCCGCAAACCACCTACTCCGCCCACTATATCGCCGATCCGGCGCTGCGCGGTGCCGTGCGCGATTATCTGCAGCGGGAGCGGCTATATGTCGCCGAAGCCGGACGCCAGCTCACCGAAGCCGGTCCGTTCCGCAAGGGCTCACCCGACGATCAGCCATCTTGACCACGCCTCGCCGGGCGGAGAAAGTGGCGCGCGATTTTGGGAGCGACCATGGCCACCTACGACACCAACAATATCTTCGCGAAAATCCTGCGCAGCGAGATTCCCTGCTTCAAGGTCTATGAGAACGACCACGTGCTGGCGTTCCTCGACATCATGCCACGCGCGCCGGGCCACACGCTGGTGATCCCCAAGGCGCCCGCCCGCAACCTGCTCGACATTACCGAGGAGGATTTCGTCCATGTCGCCCGCGCCACGCGCCTGATCGCCCGTGCCGCGATGCCGGTCTTCAACGCCGACGGCATGATGATCGTGCAGTTCAGCGAGCCGGCCAGCGGTCAGGAAGTCTATCATCTGCACATGCACGTGATCCCGCGCTTCGACGGCGTGGCACTGTTGCCGCCGGCCACTGTCAAGGCCGACATGTCGGTGCTCGCTGAGCAGGCTGCGAAACTGGCCGCCGCGCTGAAAGGAGCGTGATCCACGTTCTATTCCTTCACCTCGAAGTCGCCCGGCTGCGGCGGCGCCAGCGGGGTGAACTGACACCGATCCGGTTTCAGATCGACCAGCGGCGTGCCGTCGAGGCAATCGAGACCTTGCACCATCACGTTCGCGCCCTCGACGCCGACCAGCTTGACCATCGAGGTGCCGATCGGATTCGGTCGCACCGGCGTGCGCAGCGAGAACGTGCCACGCACCGCGCGGTCACTCTTCGGGCTTTGCAGCACCAGATCGCGCCGCGACAGATGCAGCCAATACAACACCTCGAGGCGTTCATACTGCTCGATGCCGCGCAGCGCCGGCACCCACGGCTCAAAAATCTCGATGCGGCAGACCGGCCCGTCGACGCGGCCCTGACGCGGCGTCATCAGGCGCGAGGTCCACGGCGTATGAATGCGGCCGATGAAGACAAGGCCGGCATCGCTCGGCGGCGGCGCTTCGACCACCACCTCACCCGCGCGAATTTCGCTTTCCCGCACCATGTCACGGCCCTTCATCTGAGCGATATATCCGGTGGAATAGGCCGCTGAAACGGCCACCCGTCAAGGCCCGCGCAATCATCCTTTGACGCCTTTGTTACGCAGCACGAGGCAGGCCTGCCCGGCGCGGTGAATGCGCTGACATAGATCGTTCGCCTCGTTACGCGTCGCAGCACCGATCCGCACCTGATAGAATGTGCGCGTGCCGCGCGTGCGCCAGATCGAACCCAGCAGCATCGGATCGTGTTCGCCGATCGCCGATGTCAGCCGCTTCATGGAACGGGCGTAAGAGGCTAGCGCGCGATCGCGCGAGAAACCGGCGGCAAGCTGCACGCCCCAGGGCTGGTCGGCGCCGACTTTCACGCGCTGCGTCAGGCCCTCGACGAACGGATTAGGCGCGCGTTGCAACAACGCCATCAACTCGCGGCAACTGGTGACCGACGCCTGCTGGGGCTGCGGCTGTTTCGCCGCGTTCGCATTCTTCCAGTCGTCGACCGAGACGCCGGTGATTGCGACGACATAGTTGCGCGTCTCGGCAGGCATCGATCCCGTGCCCTCGATCCATTCGCGCACGCGGCGCGGCCCGGCATTATAAGCGGCCGCCGCAAGGCCGAGATTGCCGAACTGATCGCGCAATTCGCGTAAGAACTCCGCCGATTTCGGCAATGCCTGCACCGGATCGAACGGATCGAGCAGCCGCCGCTCGCTCGCCGTGCCCGGCATGAATTGCGCGATGCCCTGTGCGCGGTCGCCGCCGCGCGTCACCGGCCCGACCGCATCCGGCTGGAAGCGGCTTTCCTGCCAGATCACGCGGGAGAAAAAATCCAGCGGCAGGCCGGCATCTTTCGCGGCGGATTCGATCATCAGGCAGATCGCTTCGCGAGTGTCAGTTTGCGCTACCGGCTTGTTTGCCGAATCCTCGGCGCGAGCGGTCGCGGTACACACCGTCAACGCCGCAACGACGAGCAGGCTCCACATTACGCTGGTTACCCGCGTCCGCATTGCAGCCTTCCCTCGCCTGCATGACACCGCTTCGATGGCACCGCTTGACACTTACTCCTCAACCGCTAGCTATCGTCAAAAGCGCGTAGCCGGAAAATGCGGCGCGAGCGTGGGAGACGCGGATGACCAGCTCTGACGACAATGGCCTCGCCTTCGCGCCGGATGACGATCAGCCGATCCAATACATGGCGCGCACCCGTGCCTACTACGCGGCGATCGGCTACACGACGCCTTATCGCTGGGCGCATTATACCAGCGCGCCGTTCCAGCCGCTGCGCAAGCCACTGGCACAATCGCGCGTCACCATCATCACCACGGCCGCACCCTACGATCCGGCGAAGGGCGATCAAGGCCCCGGCGCGGCCTACAACGGCGGCGCGAAATTCTACGCCGTTTATGATGGCGATACTTCGCAGCATCACGACCTGCGCATCTCGCACATTGCTTATGATCGCATTCATACCAGCGCCGAGGACAGCGGCACCTGGTTTCCGCTACCACAACTGATCAAGGCGTCGGCGGGCGGACGCATCGGCGACGTCGCGCCGCGCTTCTTCGGCGCGCCGACCAATCGCAGCCACCGCGTCACCATCGACACCGACGCGCCGGATATTCTGGCGCGCTGTAAGGCCGACGGCGTCGATGCCGCGGTGCTGGTGCCGAACTGCCCGGTGTGCCACCAGACCGTCAGCCTGGTGGCGCGGCATCTCGAAACCAACGGCATTCCCACCGTAGTGATGGGTTGCGCCAAGGACATCGTCGAGTTCGCCGCCGTGCCACGCTTCCTGTTCAGCGACTTTCCGCTCGGCAATTCCGCCGGCAAGCCGCACGACAAGGATTCACAGGCGCGCACGCTGGAACTGGCGCTGCGGTTACTGGAATCCGCGCCCGGTCCACAAACGACGATGCAATCGCCGCTGCGCTGGCGCCACGATCCGTCCTGGAAGCGCGACTACAACAACATCGAGACCATGAGCGCCGAAGAACTTGCGCGCCGCCGCCGCGACTTCGACGCGCAGAAAGATGCCGCACGCAACGTGCGCAACGGCGTCGATTAGATCGAAAACCCGAAACTGCGGCGAAAACCTTCGCGTCCCTTCGGGGTGATCTGCAAGGCGCGCGGGTTACGCTCGCGCCGCACCCAGCCGAGATCGAAGCAACGCGTCGCGATCGCCGCGCCGACCACGCCGGACAAATGAAAGCGCCGTTCGGTCCAGTCGAGACAATGACGGCAGATCGGGCGGCGCGTCTGTGTCGCAAGCGTGACGCCGAAGTCGTTCAGGAACGTCTGACCGGCTTTCGTTACCTCGCCGCCGTCGTCCGAGAGGATGACGTGCTTGCGCTCGCACAGCGCGTCGGCAATCGAGACGCCGAGGATGCCGGCGAAATGATCGTAGCAGGTGCGCGCGAGGCGCAGCCTGTCTTCCTGCGCGGTGCGCGGCCGATAACGCGGCGGCGCGCTGGCAGCGACCGCCATGATGCTCTCCAGCATCTGCGCAACCAGCGGCGTCGCCAGCCGGAAGTAACGATGCCGCCCCTGCTTGAGCACGGTGAGCAGCCCCGCTTGTGTCATCTTGGCGAGATGGCCGCTCGCGGTTTGCGGCGTCACATTCGCAGCATAGCTCAGTTCGGTCGCGGTCAGCGCGCGGCCGTCGAACAGGGTGCTGAGGATGGTGGCTCGCGCCGGATCGCCCACCAGCGCTGCGATCTCGGCCATCTGCGGAACTGTCATGTGGCGGAGTTTAGGCCGAAACCCGCCGCGCGCAATTGCTGACGCTTCGGTCCCGCCCGAAGCACCGCGCCGACGTTCGGGCGTTAACTCATCGTCTGCGGACATGGTCAGCACACGTGCGTTCCCAGTTCCGCCCTCCCACGCGATCGATATCAGCGAAAGGCCGTCGAATGACGATCTCAACCCATCATGCCGTGCCATTGCGCTCCGACGCCGACACTCGCCGCGCCAATGCGGTGCTGCTGACGATGTGCTTCGGCGTATTCCTGGCGCAACTCGATTCCTCGGTGGTGTTTCTCGGTCTGAAGCACATCGGCTCCGACCTCAACGCCAGCATCAGCGAGATGCAGTGGGTGCTGGATTCCTACAATCTGGTCTACGCGACCTTCCTTCTCACCGGCGGCGCGCTCGGCGATCTCTACGGACGGCTGCGGGTGTTCGCCTGTGGCATCGCGCTGATCGTGATCGGCTCCCTGGTCTGCGCGCTGGCACCGGACGGCGCCACGCTGATCGCCGGACGCGCCGTCACCGGACTCGGCGCGGCGCTTGAGGTGACCTCCTCGCTCGCCATCGTCAGCATCACGTTTCCGGATGCGGCCGCGCGCGGGCGCGCACTGGGCTTGTGGGCAAGCTGCAACGGCGTTGCGATGGCGATCGGCCCTACCATCGGCGGCCTACTGGTCGATCACGTCGGCTGGCGCAGTGTCTTCGTGCTATCGGTGCCGATCGGACTTGTGACGTTGCTGCTGAGTTATCTCTATGTCGGCGAAAGCAAACACCCGCATGGCAGGCAACTCGATCCCGCTGCGCAAATCCTCGCGGTGATCGGGCTCGGCGCACTGTCGTTCATCGCCATCGAAGGCCAGCATCGCGGCTGGATCTCGCCGCTGATTATCGGCATGGCCCTCGCCGCTATCGGCGCGGCTATCGCCTTCGTGCGTGTCGAATACGGCCGCCCCGGCGCCATGGTGCCGCTGGATATCTTCAGGAATGCGCCGTTCAGCGCCGCACTCGCCATCGCCGGATTGATGACCTTCGGGATGTATTCAATGCTGTTCCTGATGCCGCTGTACTTCCAGTCGCTCACCGGCGCGTCGGCGTTCATCGCCGGGCTGGAACTGCTGCCGATCTCCCTCGCCTTCGTGGTGGTGTCGCAAACATCCGGCGCGCTTATGCATCGCTTCGGCGCACGGGCGATGCTGATGGGCGGCATGGGTTTCATGGGAGCAGGATTGCTGGCGCTGACGCAAATCTCGGCAACGACGCCCATGGCGCTGGTGCAGCTTGCGTTGATCGTCATCGGCATCGGCCTCGGTCTCAACACCGGGCCGGTCAATGCGGTCGCCGTTGCGGCCGTGCCCGCCGCCCGCTCCGGCACCGGATCCGGCCTGGTCAACACCGCGCGGATGACGGGTGCGACCATGGGCATCGCCCTGCTCGGCGCGATCTATGCGAGCTATGCGCAGGCCGGCGGCACGCAAGCGATGCTGAATGGATTGCATCGGGCGTTCCTCGGCGGCGCCATTGCTGAACTCAGCGGCGTCGTGATCGCGCTTGTCTTCACCCGCGCCGATTCAATGGTGCAGAAGCCGGCTTGAGATCAGTTCGCATTCGTGAATTCGTCATGGCCGGATTTATTCCGGCCATCCACGTCCTAACAACGTGGTCGCGAGAAAGACGTGGATGGCCGGGACATGCCCGGCCATGACGAGTGGAGAGCGTGGTGGTGGATCTACGAAGTCTCGTCTTGGTTGGACTTCAAATGACGAAAAGGGCGACGGAAAACTCCGCCGCCCTTTTTGTTGTTTCGTATCCGTCGCTCAGGCCTTGACCAGCGGCCCTTTCGAGGGCGAGCCCTTGGAGCCTCCGCCGCCGGAACCACCAGGGCGGGGCTTGCGCGGCGGGGCTTTCTTGCGCGCGCCGGGCAGTTTCTCCGGCTTCGGCGTCACCGGGCCGTCGAGATACTCGAAGCCGATCTTGTCGGCACCCGCCTCGTCCTTCTCCAGCACGACGCGAACGTGACCGCCGCCCTTGAGCGCGCCGAACAGCACCTGATCCGCAAGCGGCTTCTTGATGTGCTCCTGGATCATGCGGCCCATCGGGCGCGCGCCCATCTGCTCGTCGTAGCCGTGCTCAACCAGCCAAGCTTTGGCCGGCTCCGACAGCTCGATGGTAACGTCGCGGTCCGCGAGCTGCGCTTCGAGTTGCAGCACGAACTTCTCCACCACCATGCCGATGACCTCGGCGTTGAGGTGGGCGAACGACACGACCGCATCGAGCCGATTGCGGAACTCGGGCGCGAACTGCCGGTTGATCGCCTCCTGATCGTCACCTTCCCGCTTGTTGCGAGTGAAGCCGAACGCCTGCCGCGCCAGATCCGCGGCGCCGGCATTCGTCGTCATGATCAGGATGACGTTGCGGAAGTTGACCTGCTTGCCGTTGTGGTCGGTCAGCTTGCCGTGATCCATGATCTGCAACAGCACGTTGTAGAGATCGGGATGCGCCTTCTCGATTTCGTCGAGCAGCACCACGCAGTGCGGATGCTGATCGACACCATCGGTGAGCAAGCCGCCCTGATCGAAGCCGACATAGCCTGGAGGCGCGCCGATCAGCCGCGAGACGGTGTGGCGCTCCATGTATTCCGACATGTCGAAGCGGATCAGTTCGACGCCCAGCGAGGCCGCGAGTTGCTTCGCCACCTCGGTCTTGCCGACGCCAGTCGGTCCCGAGAACAGGTAGGAGCCGATCGGCTTCTCCGGTTCGCGCAGGCCCGCACGCGCCAGCTTGATCGATGCCGACAGTGCCTCGATGGCCTTGTCCTGACCGAACACCACGCGCTTGAGCGTTTGCTCGAGATGCTTGAGCACCTCGGCATCGTCCTTCGACACGCTCTTGGGCGGAATCCGCGCCATGGTCGCGATCGTGGTCTCGATTTCCTTGATGCCGATGGTCTTCTTGCGCTTGTTCTCCGACACCAGCATCTGGGCCGCGCCCGACTCGTCGATCACGTCGATCGCCTTGTCCGGCAGCTTGCGGTCATGGATGTAGCGTGAGGACAGTTGCACCGCCGCCTCGATGGCGTCGTTGGTGTACTTCAGCTTGTGATAGTCCTCGAAGTACGGCTTCAGCCCCTTGAGGATCGCGATGGCATCCTCGACGGTCGGCTCGTTGACGTCGATCTTCTGGAACCGACGCACCAAAGCGCGGTCCTTCTCGAAGTGCTGGCGATACTCCTTGTAGGTCGTCGAACCCATGCAGCGGATGGTGCCCGAAGCCAGCGCCGGTTTGAGCAGATTCGACGCATCCATCGCGCCGCCCGACGTCGCACCCGCACCGATCACAGTGTGGATCTCGTCGATGAACAGGATCGCGTTCGGATGCGCTTCCAGTTCCTTCAAGACTTGCTTGAGACGTTCCTCGAAGTCGCCGCGATAGCGCGTGCCGGCGAGCAGCGTACCCATGTCGAGCGAGAATACGGTGGCGGCGCTCAGCACCTCCGGCACCTCGCTGTCGACGATGCGCTTCGCAAGTCCTTCCGCGATGGCCGTCTTGCCGACGCCGGCTTCGCCGACGAACAACGGGTTGTTCTTCTGCCGCCGGCACAGCACCTGGATCGCGCGGTTGATCTCGGCATTGCGGCCGATCACCGGATCGATCTTGCCGTCGCGCGCCTTCTTGTTGAGATTGACGCAATAGGTCTCCAGCGCTTCGCCCTTCTTCTTGGCGTCGTCGCCGTTCTTCGTCTCGGCTTCTTCGTCGACGCCGCGCACCGGCCGCGCTTCGGAGACGCCGGGCCGCTTGGCGATGCCGTGACTGATGTAGTTCACCGCGTCGTAGCGCGTCATGTCCTGCTCTTGCAGGAAGTACGCGGCATGGCTCTCGCGCTCGGCGAAGATCGCGATCAGCACGTTGGCGCCGGTCACCTCTTCCCGGCCCGAGGACTGGACGTGAATCACCGCGCGCTGAATCACGCGCTGGAAGCCCGCCGTCGGCTTGGCGTCGTCGGAGCCGTCGGTCACCAGATTTTCGAATTCGGTTTCGAGATAGTTGACCAGGCTGGTGCGCAGCTTGTCGAGGTCGACGCTGCATGCGCGCATCACCGCTGCCGCATCGGAATCGTCCACCAGCGACAGCAGCAGATGTTCGAGCGTCGCGTATTGATGATGCCGCTCGTTGGCGATCGCGAGCGCCCGATGCAGCGACTGTTCAAGGCTCTGGGAAAAAGTTGGCATTCGCGTCCTCTATGGCCCCCGGCCATCATGATGGTCGCTGCCCGATCAGGCAACAACAACATTTTAGAATATATAGGCCGGCGACTTGCCAGCGGAAGACCGGTTCCCGAACGCGCGCCGGAAAGCCTTTCCGGCGATTCGCCGGACGCCCTGGAATTCGCCTTATTGTCGCATCAGCCAGAAAACACCGGGATGGCGGCTGTTCATGTAGCGAAAATCATGAACGCGCGGCGGCACTTCACCTGCCGCGGCTCAAGTGCGGATATGACGGCAGAACGGTGCGGACGGAATGCCTCCGCAAAACGGCCGGAGCTATTTCTTCTCCATCACGCATTGCAGCGGATGCTGATGCTTGCGCGCGAAGTCCATCACCTGCGTGACTTTGGTTTCGGCGATCTCGTACGTAAAGACGCCGCATTCGCCGATGCCGTGATGATGGACGTGCAGCATGATCTTGGTCGCCGCCTCCGCGTCTTTCTGGAAAAATCGCTCCAGAACATGAACGACGAATTCCATCGGCGTGTAGTCGTCGTTCAGGATGAGAACGCGGTAAAGGCTCGGCCGCTTGGGCTTCGGCTTCACCTTGGTGATGACCGACGTGCTCGGCCCGCCTGTCCGCCCCTGATCGCCGTTGCCCTGATCATCGCCCATACGCGGCGCAACGGCCTCGGCGGTGGCAGGCGTCGTGGAAATTTCAACGTGTGAAAACAAGTTCGACATGGTCCGGATAGGTTATTCGTCTCAAGTGTTGCGTCCAGCGTCCTGCAAGTCCGGAAGCGCGGCCACCCTCGGTGGAATCGTGCTCCGGCACCGGCCCTCCCGCCGGCGTTCCTCATGCCCGCCGGATCGGCCCGCGCGGCCACCTGCCGTGCCAATATGGGTCGGCCCCGATACCGCCGCAAGCGGCCTCTGGTCGCGCCACCTGCCGGCGTTCCGGACGCGCGGCGCCCTGAAGGTTAATCCAAGTTGACCGATTCGTCCGAATTCCGCCGATCGCGTTCATCCGTCGTTGACCGTGAAACCGGCGAGCCGGCCATTCAAAGCATTTATCCGGCTATTTACCTGATTTCTCAGGACAGCTTTACCACCTGTTTAGCGGGCCGCGCGGAAATGGCGTCACAACCCATGCCCCTGGTGACCGCCATGTTCGGTAAATCATTGTTGAATTCCGCAAAGCGCGCCACAATCGATTTGGTTCGAGCCGATCGCGGCAATGTCGCGATGATGTTCGCCATTGCCCTCGTCCCCCTGATCGGAATCATCGGAACGGCGGTCGACTACAGCCGCGCCGTCGCCGCCCGCTCCGCCATGCAGGCCGCCCTCGATACCGTGGCGCTGATGGTGTCCAAGGACGCGCAGGCCAACCCCTCGATGACGTCGGCACAAGCCACCGCCGCGGCGCAGAAATATTTCGACGCGCTCTACAAGGAGAGCGGCACCAGCAACGTCACGATCACCGCGACCTATACCCAGAACACCGGCATGGGTTCGTCGGTCCAGGTGACCGGCAGCGGATCGGTGGAAACCGACATTATGCGCTATGCCGGCTATACCGAAATGAGCGTCGGCACCAGTTCAACCACCAAATGGGGCGCCACCCGGATGCGTGTCGCCCTGGTGTTGGATAATACCGGATCGATGGCCAGCAACAACAAGATGACCAATCTGAAGAGTGCGGCCAAAGACCTGGTTACACAGCTTGCCGGCCGCGCCAAGACGGCGGGAGATATCTATATCTCGCTGGTTCCGTTCGCCAAGAACGTCAACCTCGG
Organism: Xanthobacteraceae bacterium; assembly: GCA_051954235.1. Classification (GTDB taxonomy): domain Bacteria; phylum Pseudomonadota; class Alphaproteobacteria; order Rhizobiales; family Xanthobacteraceae; genus 62-47. The sequence goes on along the minus strand of JBQCHY010000073.1, from coordinate 50,957 downwards.
CAGCAGTTTCGATAAGAGCTACATCAAGTGGAGCAGCCCCGCTGGAACTTCAAACCCGGACACCTGGGACGAGAATAACGGGACATGCAGCGTTGGCAGCGCATCGACCAAAGCCAGCTGCCAGGCACAATACACTTGCAGCATTTCGGGATACACCAGCCAATCATCTTGCCAATCCGCAGGCGTGTGCTCGAACACACAATACACCACCCAGAGTACCTGCACGGCTGCGGGAAGTTGTTCGAATTCGAATTGGAGTAATAGAAACAACTGTGCCTCGCACGGTGGCACCTGGACGCTCAACACGTGGACGACCGGAACATGGAGCAATGCGACTTGGACTCCCGCCAACCACACCAAGTGGAGCGGCTGCGTGATGGACCGCGACCAGGACAACGACATCAGCAATGTGGCGCCTGTGCCGGGCGATACCAATGCTGTGTCGACACTGTTTCCTGCCCAGGAATATTACCAGGGCTCGACCAACTACTGTAACACGGCAAGCACGCCGTATCTCCAGCCCGTCGTTCCAATGACAGACGTGACCACCGGTTTGAGCACACTCACCCAGGCCCTCGATAATATGAATCCCACCGGCGGCACCAACCAGGCCATCGGCACCGCGTGGGGCTGGCAATCGTTGAGCACGACCAATGGTCCGATCAAGGCTCCCGCAAAGGATCCCAACTACGCTTACCAGGACTATCTGGTCGTCCTGTCCGACGGCCTGAACACACAGGATCGCTGGCCATCCTACGGCAACGGCAATACGCAATATACCTGCAACGGTCAGCCGTGCATCGACGCGCGCCAGAAGAAACTATGCGATGCGATCAAGGCTTCTGGCGTCACGGTCTTTACCATCCAAGTGAACATCAACAGTGCAGATCCGAAGTCAGCGGTTCTGCAAGACTGCGCCACCCCCAGCCTTGCCAACTCCGCTCAAATGATCACGCAGGCGGGCCAGACGTCTCAGGCCTTCAACACCATCCTGTCGCAGATCACCAAGCTGCAAATTTCCAAGTAAAGACACCGTCGCACACAGCCACGAAAAAAGCCCGGTCTCGCGACCGGGCTTTTTGTAGTCCGAGGAGGAAACCGCGATTAGCGGACCGACACCGGCGCCAGCTTGCCGAGGAAGCCTTCGAACGGCTTGAACGACTGCTTGGCGAGTTCGACGTACAGGCCACTGATCTTCTGCGATTCCGCAACGAAGGTCTCGTAGCTGGCCTTGGCATATTCGGTCTGGACCTCGAGCGCCTTGTCGAGCGACTTGGAAGCGACCAGCTTCTCGAGGAACGCGCTGCCGTCTTCGAACGACTTCTTCGAGTAGTCACCGAAAGCGGTCACGATCGCCTGGAGGGTCTGCTGGAAGTCGTTGGCGGCCGAAACCGCGCTTTCGAATTGCTCTTTGCCGTAGTTCTGCAGTTCTTCAACCTTGACCATAGGGAACATCCTTCATCGGCTTGCGGGGGTAAAACCTTAAGGCATCGGCGACCGAAGCAACGCGATGCCGCCATGACCATCACACTATCGCATTGCACAATTATGTCAATGAAATTGATGCAATGCACAATTGCTCTATTGCATGAACCCGAGTGCGGTTTCCGTCCCGCTGGAATCTGGACGTCCAGATTTCTCTTTTGATGCGGTTTCATGAAACAAAACCGGCGTCCATTTCGCTCGAAAACGCTGAAGTCCGGCAAGGGTTCTTTAACCTTTTCGAAACTCCGGCCCCTTACGCTGTTTCGGTATTTGTTGCGGTCTGGCGCAAAGCTCGAAAATCTACGCAAATGCAGGCTCTTAGCCGATCAGTGCATCTGATATCGATTGGCTCAGGGGCCGGCGGCGCGTCGGCCGCCGAATGTAATTCGTTACCGCCGCCGGGCATAATTTGGCCTCACGGGTCGGTGATTGAGATGACAATCTGACGGGGACGTCCATGCTTCGCACCTCAGCCTCTTCACGTACCCTGCGGGTTTGCGTCCTCGGACTGGCTACGATCACCGCCGCGATCATCCTCACCACCGATACCGCCGACGCCCGACGACGCCATCGGCACCATCGCCATCACCACCACGCCGTTCAGCAAAGCTACAATCCCGCATTCGCCTCGATCATCGTGGATGCGAATTCGGGCGCGACGCTCACCGCCACCAATGCCGACGGCCTGCGCTTCCCGGCCTCGCTCACCAAGATCATGACGCTGTATCTTTTGTTCGAGCGCCTCGACGCCGGAAAGATCAGCCTCAACACCGAGATGCCGGTATCCGCGCACGCCGCTTCGCAAGCGCCGACCAAGCTCGGCTTGCGTCCAGGTCAAACCATTCGCGTCGAGGATGCGATCAAGGGCCTCGTCACCCGTTCCGCCAACGACGCCGCCGTGGTGATCGCCGAATTCATCGGCGGCGACGAAGACGACTTCGCCCAGATGATGACGCGCAAGGCGCGCTCGCTCGGCATGACCCGCACCGTGTATCGCAACGCTTCGGGTCTGCCCAACGACGATCAGGTCACCACCGCGCGCGATCAATCCACGCTCGGTCGCGCCATCCAGGATCGCTTCCCGCGCTACTATCGCTACTTCGCCACTGCATCGTTCAACTATCGCGGCCGCAATATCCGCAATCACAATCACCTGCTCGGCAAGGTCGAAGGCGTCGACGGCATCAAGACCGGTTACACCCGCGCGTCCGGCTTCAATCTCGTCACCAACCTGCGCCGCGGCAACCGCCATCTCGTCGGCGTCGTGATGGGGGGCCGCAGCTACAGCGCGCGCGATGCCATCATGCGCAACCTCCTGGCCGAGAACCTCGAGAAGGCGTCGGGTCGCCGCACGGTCGCCGCCATCGCCGAACGTAGTTCGTCGGAGGCCAATGCCGCAGCCGCCGAGGAGGCCGCGCAGTCGCGGCCCGCCGCGCCGGTCCAGGTGCAGGGCGCCATTCAGGTCGCCGCCGCCGAGGCACCTCCTCCGCTGCCGCCGACACGCTCGATCACTGCCGCCGCCCCGGCCCCGAAAGCACCGGTCGCCGATAGGGCTGCGATCGAACCGGCCCCGCTCACCAACGGCGTGATCCAGAGCAAGACGCTCTCTACCATCCCCGGCTCCACCGAACCGATGAAGCCGGTGCGCGTCAAAACCGTGCAGGTCCGCTCCGGTCAGGTGAAGGTCGCCTCCGCCGGTCCGGCGCCCCTTGGCACGATGTCGAATGATGCGGCCGATATCTCTGGTTCGGTCAGCGCCCGCGAGTTGCCAGCGCAGCCGCCGAACCACGGCACCGGAAAGGGCATTCTAGGCGTGCTGCCCGCCTCCAACGTCGCTGCGCCGGCCGAGCGGCAGGTGCAGCAGGCTGCTGTCGAGACCTCATCCCGCTCCGCCCCGCAGACGGTGCAGGCTCACGGCGCCATCAAGCCGACCACTGCCGCCGTTCATAGCGGCTGGATCGTGCAGGTGGGCGCACTTGAGAGCGAAAGTCAGGCGCGCCAGCGTCTGGAAGCCGCACGCGATCACGCCAAGGGCATGTTGGGCAAGGCCGATCCGTTCACCGAAACCGTGGTGACGCGCGGCGACAAGAAGCTCTATCGCGCCCGCTTCGCCGGCCTCGAACGCGATCAGGCCGAAGCGGTCTGCAAGCGGCTCAAGCGCTCCGATATTTCCTGCATCACGATCCGCAACTAGGATTGTTGCCGCAAGGCGGACCCAAACAGAGAGCCTCGCTTCCGACGAAGCGAGGCTCTCGAAGCGAGGCTCTTTCCTTTTTTAGCCATGGATTTCTCCGGACAAACGAGTGTCGCGGAGTTCAGGGCGTGATCAGTTGAAATTGAACCGTCATTGCGAGCGCAGCGAAGCAATCCAGTCTTACTTTCGCGACGTTTGGATTGCTTCGTCGCTCCGCTCCTCGCAATGACGCATGAAATGAGCGATCGATCGGTTCCGTTGAAAACCTCCCGTCAAGAATTTGCCGATACATTTACCATACAAGCTGACAACGCCGGGCAACGGCGGGCGGCGGGGCATCGAACGGACGGCAGGTGACGCACGGCTTGTGGCGTTTGATTTGCGTTGCCGGAGTTAGTTGCGATGCGTGCGAAGCAGAGTGTCCTTGGCCTCATTGACCCGAGCCGCCAGGTACGTCGACCCCCCTTGGTCGGGATGCAGTTTCTTCATCAAGGCGCGGTGGGCACGCCCGATATCGTCACGACTCGCACCCGCTTGCAGGCCAAGGATCTGATAAGCCTCCTCGTCCGTCATTTTGCCGCTCGACGTCGCGCGGCGCTCCCCCGCAGCCGCGTCGCCTTGCGCGTGCTGACGCCAGGCGGGAAACCGGCGGTCAAGATAACCTTCAAGTAGCGCGCAACTCTCGGCGTCGAAGCGCGACATCATTGCGGCCAGCGCCGGCAGATCGAAATCATCAAGCGAGCGCCCGGCATCCGGCCCCGCGATGATTTTGCCGCTCAGCGCGCCGCTGTCGTGATCGAGGATCATGTCGAGGAAATGCGAGCGGACGCGCGATTGCTGTCCGCCGCTCGGCTTGCCAGAGCCGCCGAACACGCCGCCGAAGTTCGGGAAGCCTGTGCCGAACGGCGACCATCCGAGCAGCCCTGCCCCGAACACGCCGAGCGGAATCGCCACCGCCAGTTCGCCCTTGAGGCCGACGAAGGCCGCGACCGCGAGCGAGACGATACCGCCGACGATCTTGATCGCGCGCGCCAGCATCGCTGGGTTGGCCGAGCGAAACATCTGCAACAGCGTATAGAGGACGAAGACGGCAACCGCGCCGGCGATCAGAGTGGCCATTCACGTTCTTTCCGTCGGACAGGCTGTCTCATCGCATCTGTCCGAGCAACCGCGCCGCGCCGCTCGCGGTGCGCGACAAACGCAGCAGCGCCTCGCGCCCGCCCGCGGCATAAGCCGCCGCTGCACGCAGCAACTCGCGCAACTGCGCAGCCGCACCGGGATCGAAGCGGCACCACGCGCCGCCGGTCAGGCGCGCGATCTCGCGAAACGCCTGTTCGGCGACAGGGTCATTGCCTTCCTGAAACAGGAATACCGGCACTTTCAGCAGGCCGAGTTCGCCGGCCTTGCTGCATAATTCGTCGACGTTCTCTTCCATGGCGTCGCCGACGAACACTACGGCACGCACGCCGGATGCGACCGCCTGGCTGCGCACATCGCTCAACACGCGGCCGATCTGGGTGTGGCCGCCCCGACAATCGATCTTACGCATCAGCGCCGCGAGCTTTGCCGTATCGGAAATCCAATTGCTGGCGCGGCATTCGGAAGCGCCGCGATAATACACCAATCGAATATCGAGATTGCCGATCGCCGCCGCCTCGCTGAACATGTCGGCTTGCAGATCGCAGGCCATATCCCAAGTCGGCTGCCGGCTCATGGTGGCGTCGAGTGCGAACACCAGCCTTGCCAGCGCGCCGGGGGCCAACGGTGACACTGCTCGAGCCTTGGCGACGAACGCTGCGATATCGGCAGACGTCGATGTGGCGCGCGGCACGGATGCGTTGTCACGCATCGCCGCAACGTCGGAGATTTTCGATTTCGCGCGCTCGTCAGTCATTGGGTCCCACAACCAGTTGCAGGACTATGTAGACTCGATCCGAGCGAGGTCAATCCAACGGCACAGCCGCCGGGATCAGCGCAAGCGGCGGCGCAATCAGCGCTACCGGGCCGGGAGCGATGATCTTCGGCTTCTTAGTATCGACCGGTGCCAGCACACTGTCGTTGTCGAGATACTTGTCCAGCATCCCTTCGATCTTCTGCTTCACCGAGTCGGGTCCGCGGTCGCTCATCTCGTTATGCTGCGCGCCAGTATTGACGACGGTGATCCCGGACTGATCACAGATCTCGCCATCCGGAATGACGCCGGGGTCCGCCTTGAACACCGGATCGTGCGAGCGGAACGATAGGATCTTGAACTTGCCGTCGGTCATGAACGGCACGCGCAGATTGTCCAGCGTCACCACCTTGCGCACCTGATCGGGATGCATCTTGGCGAAGTACACCGCGATATCGCCACCGTTGGAATGACCGACCATGGTCAGATGGTCGTAGTCCGCGTTCGGATACATCGCCTTGAGTTTATTGACCGCGAACAGGATGTTCTGCACGCCGCGCTCATAGACCGGCAGGCGGCCGACATACGGCTCGCCGACTTTGGTCACCAGCGGCGGATCGCTTGCGAGATCGTGCTGGATGCTCACGACCATATAGCCGCGCGCTGCGAATACGTTCGCGAGGAACGAGTATTCGGTGAATTTCACGGTATTGCCGTGATTAAGGATCGCGACCGGCAGCTTGAGGAGGCCGGCGCGCGCCTGCATCGCCTTGTCCCGCCGCACGGCGATATCGACATCGATCGGGCGATCACGCGTCTGATCGAAGAAGGCCACGTCCTCATGTCGAATCAGCCACTTGCTGCCGCTGACGTAAGCCACGGCAACCAAGACCAATAGTGACACAACGACGATAACCGCGCGTTTCATGATCTTCCCTGCGAACGCCGAGCGCCCGATTGTTCTTCTTGCTCCAGCATTCTCATGTGCGCTGGTATCGACAATATATGTCACAACCTTGCGACAAAAAGGGCAAATTGTTTGCACTTGGCCCGCAACAATCGCCGCCGGGCGCGAGACTTATTCGCACCCTCATCACAAGATACTGATATGCCTACCGTATTCCTATTTTCAACGCTTGTGAAGGATGATCGTTCCCCCGTTGGAGTCCAGCCGTGGTTCCACAGCCGTCATCCAAGGTCCGGCGTTAACGGACATCCGTCAGAAAGTAGCTCCCCGCTGCCCCACCGGCGGAATTCGTCAAGTCGCCGCAGCCGGTCCGATGGACTCGGCCCACGTCTTGGTGAATAACGCCCGCCGGTCATGCCGCGCTGCACGGGCGCTGCCGGTGGCTCCGAAGCGTCCGCTCCCGATGGGCGATCCGCCGGAACCGCATGGCGCCTGGTTGCTCGGAATAGTCCGTACCGCAGACAACATCGAGCGTGCTCCATGTCCCGCGATCCCATCATTGCCCGTCACCTGTCGGCCTTGCGTGAAACGCTGAATGCCTTCCGCGCCGCGAACGACACCGTCGCCCTGGTTCCGACCATGGGCGCCCTGCATGAGGGGCATCTCGGCCTGGTGCGGGAAGCACGGCGCCGATGCAAACGGGTCGCGGTCTCGATCTTCGTCAACCCGACGCAATTCGCGCCGCACGAAGACTTCGATTCCTATCCGCGCACCTGGGACACCGATGTCGCCAAGCTCGCGGCGGAGAGCGTCGACCTGATCTGGAATCCCGGGGTCAAGACGATGTATCCGGACGGCTTCGCCTCGCGGATCGTGACCGAGGGTCCCGCCATCGTCGATCTGGAAGACCGCTTCCGCCCACACTTCTTCGGCGGCGTCGCCACCGTGGTCGGCAAGCTGTTCGTCCAGTGCCGGCCGGACGTGGCGGTGTTCGGCGAGAAGGACTATCAGCAGCTTCGCGTGGTGACGCAGATGGCGCGCGACCTCGATCTTGGCGTCGACGTTGTCGGTCTCGCCACGGTGCGCGAAAGCGACGGTCTCGCGATGTCGTCACGCAACGTCTACCTGTCGCCGGAAGAACGCGCGACCGCGCCGGTGCTTCATCGCACGATGCAGGAAGCCGCCGCCGCGTTGCGTGCGGGAGGCGAGATAGCAACCGCGCTGGCGGCCGGTGCCGCCCGCATCGGTAAGGCAGGCTTTGTGCTCGACTATTTCGAGGCGCGGCACGCCGAAACGCTGCAACCGATCGCGTCGCTCAAAGATGGACCGGTGCGCCTGCTGGTTGCGGCCAAGATCGGCACCACGCGCCTGATCGACAACATCGGCGTTTGATCGAGACCTTCAGAGCAGCCCAAGTTCGCGCAGCTCGCGGCGCAATTCTTCCGGCATCTCGACGAGTCCCGTTCCCGCGCGGGTGAGATCAGGCGGCGCGTCGTTCGCCGGCAGATAACGCCAGCCCTGGAACGCGCGCATCGGGCGCGGCACCACGGCGACGACCTTGGGCTGCATCACCAGCCGGCAGCGGCCGATGCCGTCCTTGTCGCGAAACGGCTCGATGCCGATCAGCTTCTCGCGCGCGGCGATCTCGCCACGAATGACCCAGTAGAGCGATCCACCGTCGAGCAGTTCCGCGTCGCGCTTCGGCGTCATCCGCGTGATGTGCAGATGGCGCGGCGTCTGTTTCAGCTTCTTCGCCTGCTGCGCGCGCTCGGCCACGCGCGCTTTGAGGTCCTTCACGGACTCACAGCCGACAGCAAGTTTGATGAGGTGAAGCGGCATAAGGGTTCTGGCTGGCTTTGGTGCTGCGGCGACGGAATATCTCTTAGATAAAAGCGCAAGCCCGTTCAACGCCGGGCGCCGCATCGCGACGCTGCTGTCCACCGTATGGCGCGAGGAACCGCGTGGTATGCCCTCAGTCGCCGGCCATCTCCGCGACGCGCCGGATCTTGGCGATCTCGCGAATGGTCAGATGCTGCTCGCGCGTTCTCAGCCAGCCGGCCTTCTCCCACGGCGTCAGAATCCGGCTCGCCGAATGCAGCGTGGTGCCGCAGATATCCGCGATATCCTTGCGCCGCAGCGGCAGTTCGATGATCGTCCCTTCGGCGGTGGCGCGGCCGGCGCGGCGTGACAACCGCAACAGCGTATGCGCGATCCGTCGCTCGACGCGCTGGGTCGCAAGTTCGCGCATCCGCTCCTGCGCTTCCTGTAAGCGCCGGCCGATGATGCGGATGAAGTTGATAGCCACCGGCGAATGCCGGCTCATCAGCGATGCGAGCGCCGCCTCGCTCCAGCTGACTTCGACGCAATCCGACAACGTCTCCGCGTCGGCCGGATAGCGATGGTCGGTGAACAGCGCCACCGTACCGAACATCTCGCCCTTGGTGATGAACCGCACCACGACCTGCGCGCCGTCGCTGCCGGACTGGCTGATACGCACGCTGCCCTGCAACAGCGCATGCGCCCGCACATCCATGTCGCCCTGATTGAAGACGCGGGTATTGCGCGGAAGCTGCCGGATTCGCGCCGCCGCCCGCGCCTCCTCCAGCGCGTCCGGCGACAAGTCGTGCAGAAGCTCAAGACCGGTCAGATCGTAGCAAGGATCAGTCGTAACGATGCTCATTCGGCGATCTTATCCATTTTGGAGAAATAACCCGAATGCTTTGTGCTGGCGCAACCTGGGACAAACGCACGCGGCGTAACCTCCTGCCATGCTCTAACGGCCGCTTATCCCGCCACCTGGCAACCACGCATCATGAATGACGTCATTCTCGCCCGCGCTTTGCATGTCCTCGGCGTCGTGATCTGGATCGGCGGAGTCGCGATGGCGACGATGGTGGTACTGCCGGCGGTGCGGCGGGGCGATCTCGGCCCGGATCTTATGCGAGGTTTCCAGGCCATCGAGCATCGATTCATCTGGATCGCACGGACGGCCGTGCTGGTGGTGGGATTGAGCGGCCTCTACATGATCATCCGCCTCGGCATCTGGGATCGGTTTCAGATGGCGACGACCTACTGGTGGATGTACGCCATGGTCATCGTGTGGCTGATGTTCGCTTTCGTGCTGTTCATCGGCGAGCCCTTCATCCTGCATCGCTTCTTTCCGGGATGGGTCCGCGAACAGCCGGACGCAGCGTTCGCCGCCTTGCACCGGGTGCATTGGGTCCTGCTCGGGCTGAGCGTGATCACCATTCTCGGCGCCGTCGCGGGCGTCCATGGCTGGAGCCCGTTCTAAGACAAACGATATCCGAAACGCACCGCGATGCTTGCCGCGGCGATCAGCGATCGCCGCTTGACGGCGGGGGCGCCAATTGCACCGGCGGCGCGGGATTGGCCGGACGTTTCGCCGCAGTCGAGGGATGCGATGCCGCCTTCGGCGCGGCTTTCGGCGCTGCCTTCGCATTGGCCTTTGCATTCGCATTCACATGGGATGCGGCCGTCGGGCGCGGAACGGGTGCCGGCGTGGCCGCTGCACTCGGCGCGGGTGACGCGGCCGGTGGCTCCGATGTCATGATGCTGACCGGCGGGATTGAGGCTGACGACGGAAAGTCCGCGTCCGTCGGCTTGCCGGTCGGGACCGAGGGCTGCCCGCCAATCAACGCTGCCGCGGCAGCGGGGCTCGTGGGCGCGGCCAAACCGGATTCGGCGGCGGCGGACACGCCGCTCCAGGTCGGCGTGTAACGCGTCACCAGACCGTCATAGACGCGTCCTTCGATATTGGCGGCGACCTGGCGCCGGTCCGTCAACGAACGATAGGCGGGGCATATCGCGGCCGTGCAGCCGTCGCGCGCGACGAGAACGTGGGCAACGAGGCCATAGCGATCGCGCTCCACCGCGCGGCGCAGCGCCTGCAACTCCGGCGTCATCGCCCTGGTCGCGGTGGTGGCGTCACCCAGCACGGTCAGCCGGTCGAGGCGCGCCGCGGCGTAGGACACCGCTGCCGCGACATGATCCGGCGATCCGAACAAAACCTTCTCGCACGCAGCCTCGACGCTATCGCCCGCGAGATCGTCGACACAGGACAGCGCGGGTAAGGACCCTGCTCCGCCGGACGATGCCCGTACAGCAACCGCCCCCGCCTCCTCGTTTCCGAGGCCGCGCACTGTCGCGGCTGCCGCCACTGCGACCGCGAGCAGCGTCATCACCGTCAGCGCGCCGTTCGCGACCGAACGATCGGCCCGCAGCACAATGACCAGAAATACGATGGCGAAGAACGCGGCCGCCGCCAAGGTCAGCCACATCGGAAAGGTCGGCGACCGCCAGAGTTGATCGAGGGAATTTGTCCAGGCCAAGTCCATACGCGCGTTTCCCCGAGGACGGTTTCTAGGACGATGTCAGAGAGTATTTTCAGCGATCATTTTCGGCAACGGAATCCGGTTGCCATCAACCGCCGATATCGCGCGGCCACAATCGCACGAGCTAAAACTGTACAAGCCAAGACGCGCAGCCACGCCTGCCCTCGGCTTTTCCCGTGCCGGGTCGTATGATCGGTCGGCGCCCTTCTTGCGCCGACCCGAGAAGCTACGATGCGGACACCGGCATCGGCCGGCGATATCCCTCCGTCGGCGCAAGCGCCACGAGACGACGGGATCACGACATCGCGAGTTGGCTCTCCTTGGCGACCCGCTCGAACGCCTCAGTCGAACTCTTGATCCGGTACTGGCAATCGTCCCCATCGGTCGGCAGCAGACGGATCACTTCGTAGGTGCCGGTCGCCGCCGGGCGCGCCACGTTGCTTGCGGTAAAATACACAGTTTCTCCAACAGCATACTTATGCTTCAACGCCATCTCCATTACGCACGAGAACGTCGGCCGATCCCCTTGGTCCCCGGATCTCAGGCCGACTTGAAGGTCGGCGTTCTATAGCATGCCGGGCCCCAATTTGCCAGCCGGAAAGCCGCTCGAAAAAGAGCTATTTTTTACAATATTATCAATCGGATAGAGCCGAATTTCGGAACAGGGAAAAGATCGTCCCGTGGAACCCGAAATTCATTTGCATGCGAATAGTCGCATCAAGTTTCAGTTCCAACTCACTCAATTTCGAACCGCTCGATCACGATCGTCTCGGCCAATCCCGCCGCAGTCCATGCGGCAAACGCCGGCTGTGCCGTCATCGCCGCCATATAGTCCCGCACTACCGGCGAGACGTCGATGGCGTAAGTGCGGAAGCGATGGACTACGGGCGCGTACATCGCGTCGGCCGCGCTGAAAGCGCCGAACAGATACGGCCCCTGCGCGCCGTAACGCGTGCGACAGTCGGTCCAGATCTCCTGCACGCGCACGATGTCGGCACGTGCCTCCTCCGAGAGCGGCTTGGCCTTCACCGGGCGATGCAGGTTCATGCCGCATTCGTTGCGCAACGCCGCAAAACCGGAATGCATCTCGGCCGAGATCGATCGCGCGCGCGCGCGCGCCTCGCGTGCGTCAGGCCATAACCGCGCCTCGGCAAAACGCTCGGCAAGATATTCGACAATCGCGAGCGAATCCCACACCGTCACATCGCCGTCGATCAGCGCCGGCACCTTGCCTGCCGGGTTGACATCGAGGATGCGCTGCTTGTCGGCGGTTCCCGTATAAAGCGGAATGAAAATCTCTTCGAAATCGATGCCGCCGGCTTTCATCGCCACCCATGGCCGCATCGACCACGACGAATAGTTCTTGTTGCCGATCACCAGCTTCAACGTCATCGCGCGATCTTTCCTCTTGGCACTCGCGCTGTGTTAGCACGGCTTGCGTACGCGCCGCCAATGCGCAATGCAAAGCGCATGTCTTCACCCGATTCGACATCGCCCGCACCGACGCTGGAAGAAGCCGTGATCGACGCGCTCACGCGCGCCAACGGCAAGACGCTCAGTGCCCCCGAGATCGCTCATGCCGTCGCCCGCGACGGCGATTGGCACGCGCTGCTGCCACCCATCCGGCGCGCCGCCGTCAGCTTGGCGCTGGCCGGACGGCTGATCATCTATCGCAAGGGCAAGATCGCCGATCCGAACGATTTTCGCGGCGTCTATCGGCTCGGCCTGCCGCGTCAGGATTGATCGCGAGGAACGGCAGGACGCGGCCCCGGCAGCAATTCGTCGATCCGCCCGCTCCACCAATAACCGATCAGACCGGCCCATTCGTGCACCGCGGTGTCGGACTGCGCCAACCCCATCGACAATCTCGGAAAGAACTTGAACGCATCGCGCCATCCGCGCGTGCGCCAATCCACCGGATAAGCCTCGACATCGAAGCCTACGGCACGGAATACACCGATTGATCGCGGCATATGCCAGGCCGACGTGACCAGCAACCAATGCTGGCCAGATTGCGGCTGCACCAGATCGCGCACCTTGATCGCGTTCTCGAATGTAGTGCGCGCGGCAGCCTCGATCACGATTCGATCGCGGGCGACCCCGAACTCCTCCAATAAGTGGCCCGCGAGCGGTGCTTCCGCAACGTAAGGCGGAAATAGATCAGCGCTGCCGCCGCTATAGACGATGCGCGCCTTGGGAAACCGGCGCGCCAGTTGCAGCATGGCGAGTACGCGCTCGGCGGCCGAATTCAATTCGATCTCGTTGCGAGCCTCGGCCTTAGCGGCTTCCATCGCGCCGCCCAACACGATGATGCCATCAGGATCGCGACCGTCCGCGTGCCATGGCTGAAACCGTTCCGACAATCCCAGCAGCAGCACATTGCCGGCGGGCGCATATCCGAACAACAGCAGCACCAACACTCCGCAGACCGCCAGCGCACGCCCGGAGCGCCGCCAACCGATCAACCAGAGCACCACGCCCGAGACGCACAGTAGTGCCACCCAGTTCGACGGGTAGATCAGCCATCCGAGCACTTTGGAGATTTCAAAGAACATCGATAGCCATCACGATGGTTCGCAAGCGATGACCGGTCGGCAGCGGGCCGCTTCCCGCGTCATTCGCAACATCAGGCGCGACGGCCTTCCAGCGCGGCGAACGCGGTTTCCGGCGCGTGCGCGATCACCGTGAGCAATGCGCGGGCGGGACCGCGCGGCAGGCGTTTGCCCTGTTCCCAGTTGCGGATGGTATCGACCGGCACGCCGAGCCGCGCCGCAAACTCGATCTGTGTCAGTTGCGCGCGGCGGCGCAAGTCCCGGACGCCAGGGACCGCGTCCGCGCTTGACGCATCGGGAGCCGTCGCCGACGCGAGCGGGATTTCGGCCGGCGCGAGCGGAATTTCGCGGCCGTCGCGCAACTCGACGATCCGTCCATCCGCCTTCAACCGCAGCCGTTGCATCGCGAACCTCGCCCATCTCACGTTCGCTATGGTCGCCGATGCGCGTTAAGGCCCGATGAACGGTACTTCCCGGCCACGCGTTCGATTTTTTTCGCGCCGGCTATTCCGACACCGAACCCGAGGCGCTATTGACCATTTCGGGGCTTCGAGCGGCGGATGCCGCATCCTTCCGGTGGTCGAAAATGATCCTCCCGCAACGCATGCAATCCACGCCAAAGTCGGCGCTGACGGCGCTCTGCGCGGCCTTTGCTGCCCTGCTCTCACTCTGCGCGACTACGTATGCGGCGGACTGCCCGCGCCCAGGAACGCTCGGCACCTCGCGCGTCCTCGCCGTCGATCCCGCACAGTATCCGCGCGTCGGCACCAAGAGTTTTCCGGAGACGCTGCCGCTCAGCGACAAGGAGGTCGTGCTCACCTTCGACGACGGACCGGCCGCGACCACGTCCGCCGTGCTGAAGGCACTTCGCGACGAGTGCGTCCACGCTACCTTCTTCATGGTCGGCAAGGGCGCGCAGGAGATGCCGGCGATGGTGAAGCGGGTCGCCGCCGAGGGACATACGATCGGCCATCACACGTGGTCGCATCGCTATCTTGCGCGGATCGGCTTTGCCGCCGCCAAGGAGGAAATCGACCGCGGTATCGAGGCGGACAACGCTGCGCTCGCAGGCATTCCCAGCCGAACCCGAACCGCGCCTTTCTTCCGCTTTCCGTACTTCGAATCGACGCCGGAACTGCTCAACTACATCCAGTCGAAACACTACGCGGTCTTCGGCGCCGACTTCTGGGCCAGCGACTGGGAGCCGATGACGCCGGAGGTGCAACTCAAGCTCCTCATCGGGCGGCTGGAGACGATTCGCAAAGGTATCCTGTTGCTGCATGACCCCCGCGCCCAGACCGCCGCAATGTTGCCCGCCTTCCTGCGCTATCTGCGCGAGCATGGATATCGCGTGGTGCACATCGTCCCCGCGGGCTCGGCCGCCGACCCGGCCACAAGCGCCCCGATCAAACAGAGTGGCAATTAAGCCGCTGTTCATGGGCCAGAATTAATTTGTTGTGCGAAAGCGATTTTGATGCTGCCCAGCCCCATGGCCGCGAGGCCCAGCCTGTCCTGTGACCGTACCGCAAGCCACGCCTGCCGCGCGGCCGTGCTCGGCCTCGGCTTGCTTGCGGGCATGGGCTTTGTTCCGGCCCATGCTGCCGGTGACTGTCCCGGAAATCCGAACGCGCTCGGCACCTCGCGCACCTTGGTGGTGGATCCGATGGAGCATCCGCGCATCGGCACCATGCAGTATCGCGAGACGCTGCCGCTGAAGGACCACGAGGTGGTGCTGACGTTCGACGACGGGCCGCTGCCCCCGCACAGCACGCAGGTGCTGCAAATCCTCGCCTCCGAATGCGTCAAGGCGACGTTCTTCATCATCGGCCGGATGGCGCATCAATTTCCCGAAGGCGTGCGCAGGGTCCGCGCGGCGGGGCATACCGTTGCCACGCACAGCGAGAACCATCCGCTGCATTTCGAAAGGATGTCGCCAGAACGCATCCGGCAGGAGATCGACGACGGCATCAAGCACACCGCCGAAGCGCTCGGCGATCCGTCCGCCGTTGCGCCGTTCTTCCGCGTGCCGGGGCTGCGCCGTGGGCAGGTGATGGAGGACTATCTGGTGTCGAAAGGCATCCAGTCCTGGAGCGCAGATTTTCCAGCCGACGACTGGCTGCATATCTCGTCCGATCAGGTCTATAGCCGTGCCATCTCTCGCATCGAGGCGAAGGGGCGCGGCATCCTGCTGCTGCACGACATCCAGGCGCGCACCGTCGCGGCGCTGCCACGTATCCTGCAAACGCTGAAGGCGCGCGGCTACCGTATCGTCCATGTCGTGCCCGCCACGCCCGATCGGCCGAAGACGCCGACAGAGCCGCGCGAATGGTACATCCACCCGCCGGCCGCGAGTGTCGCCATGGCGCACTGGCCGCGCGTGCCGAAATTCCTGTTTGTCAGCACGGAAACGCTGCCGGTGCCGGCGCTGTCGGATTCCGATCTCCACGGCGGCAAGCTGCTCGCGCAGGATCGTCCCCGCGCGACAGTCGAGCCATTGCAAAGCGCGGCGCCGTTTCATGCCACCCTCAACGCCGACAACAACCAACTCGCGCTGCCGGTACCTTCAGAGAGTATCTTCGCGAGGCCCGAGAAGGCGGTAGCGATGAGCTACGGCGTATCGCCGGTCGTCATGCCGGTGTCGCACCGCCCCGCCCCGGTCGCTTCGCGGCCCCATAGCGCGCCGCGCACCACTCGTGCTGAAAACGGCCCGCGTCTCATTCCCGGCAGCCAGCCGATTACCCAGCCGAACCTTGCGCCGTCGGCCGTTCTGCAACGCTGACAAGCGCACGTTTTTCCGCCACGCGATCGCCCGCAAATGGTCACATGAAGGATCGGAACGCCTCTTCACCACCAAACGTTCTTGCTGAAACGCTGCCCCGTCAGTGACGGGCGATGCGTTACGTCATGAGTTTTTGGAACGCGCTTTTGTCATGCGAACTAGTATTCGCTGGAAAGTGCTACATTTGGAGAACGATCATGCGAAACTATGTGATCCCCGCCGCGGCACTGGCCATGATCGGCCTCGCCACCTCCGCGTCCGCGGCCGATATCGCTTATGTTCAGGAGCCCGTGGCCCGGGTCTATGCTCAAGCCGGACCGCTTCCGCTTCAGGCAGCAGTCGACATCGCCAACGGGATGGGATTGATTTCGGTGTCCAACACCAACAAGTGGGGCAGCGAGTGGCAGATCGAAGGCTATGATACTGCCGGCAGCTACATGGAGGTCGACATCGACGCGCGCACCGGCGCAGTCGTCAACGTCGACCGGTAACGCCACAAACAAACGGCCGTAGGGAAGCACCCTGCGGCCGTATTGACATCGATTCCAGAGATTTCCGAGGATTGGTGCGCTCGAGAGGACTCGAACCTCCACGACTTGCATCACTGCCACCTCAAGGCAGCGCGTCTACCAATTCCGCCACGAGCGCATTTCGAGGATCGGAGGCTTGCGCCGACCGTCTCGACGGCGCTCCTGTAACAAATCAAAGTTGAAGGGACAAGGGCCGTGCGCGGGTTACCTGCGATCAGGTGCGCGCGGCAGCATTTGCTTGACTTCGACGGCGATCCGGTTGCGGTCCACCATGACCACCCCGCTTGCGATCGGCAGGTTGTTGGCCAATATCTTGACCTCGTCCTGCTCGGTGGCATCGAGTTCAATGATGGCGCCGCGACTGAGCCGCATCACCTGATGAATCGGCATTGACGTCGTCCCCAGAACGACCATCAGATCGACGCTGACTTTTTCGAGAGTTGGCACCGGAACCCACGCCCACCACATGCAGAATGACTGCCGCCATCCCACCATCTTATGGTTAGTCAATGGTTAACGGCCGCGACGACCTCGATCTGATGCCGCTATCCGGGACCGACTCGGACCCGGTGGAATGGCGAATCGCGCCGTCGCAGGTCGCTTACCCCGATGCCGTCGCCGAGATGGAAGCCCGCGCCGCCGCGATCGCCGTTGGGGAAGCGCCGGAGATGGTCTGGCTGCTGGAGCACCCGCCGCTCTACACCTCCGGCACCAGCGGCCACGATACCGATCTGCTGGACGCCCGATTCCCGCTGTTCCACACCGGGCGCGGAGGGCAACTGACCTATCACGGACCCGGCCAGCGCGTGGCCTACCTGATGCTCGACCTCAAGCGCCGCCGCCCCGACGTCCGAGCCTATGTGGCGACCCTTGAAGCCCTGATCATCCGGACGCTCGCCGCCTTCAATGTGAAGGGCGAACGGCGTGAGAACCGCGTCGGCGTCTGGGTAGCACGGCCGGACAAGGGCCCCGGCTTCGAGGACAAGATCGCCGCCATCGGCGTCCGGCTCAAGCGTTGGGTGTCGCTGCACGGCATCGCCGTCAACGTCGAACCGGACCTCAGCCACTTCAACGCCATCGTGCCATGCGGCATCGCCGATCCACGTTACGGCGTCACCAGCCTGGTCGACCTCGGCCATCTGGCGACGATGGAAGACGTCGACGTCGCGCTGCGGCAGGCGTTCGAGGAGTTGTTCGGGCCGATAGCGACCCGCGCCACCAATCTGGTCGGATAAATCCGTAATCCCAATCGTTTGAGGGATAAATCTTAGAGCGTCGGAAGAAGCGAAAAACGGTCGCCCGCCGCTCGCAGGTTCAGCATGTCGTCGCCTGCGGGGCTCGCATCCATCGCATCTACCCGTGCCGATGACGGGCCGCGACGACAGGCTGTGAGCATATCCGTAATCACGCCTTCGGCTCCGCAAAACACCGCTTCGACAGAACCATCGCGGCGATTGCGCACCCAGCCCTCAAGGTCCCTGCGCCGCGCCTCGTCGGCCGTCCATGCGCGGTAGCCGACGCCCTGGACCCGACCGCGAATCGCAACGTGGGTCATCACCATCTCACTTCAACCCGAGAAAATCCGCCGACCTCTGGGAGAAGCTCTTGCTGCGGCTGACGTTCCCCATCAGGTCGGACGACGCGATATTTTTCAACTGCTTGGGTGACGTCCCCTGATGGATCGCCTGAAGCGTCTCGTGGATTGCCTGAACGGCGGCGGCGATCGGCGCATGGCCCTGCACCGCGATCCGCACCCGCTGGTTGCCGAGATAGTCGATATCGCTGATCTCGTCGCCGGGGCTACCGAGCACGATCGGCAGCCGAGTCGCGGCCGTGATGGCTTCGAGATCGGCACGGGTCTTGATACCGGTGAAGAACAGCGCATCGACGCCGATGGCCTCATAGGCTTGCCCACGGGCAATGGCATCCGCGACCGAGGTGATGCCGGCGGCGCCGGTACGGCCGATCAGCACCAGCGACGGATCGCGGCGGGCCTCCAGGGCGGCCTTCATCTTGCCGACGCCTTCTTCCAGCGAAATCAGTTGCGGCTTCGCCTGTCCGAACGCCTGCGGCAGCAACGTGTCCTCGATGGTCAGCCCCGCTGCGCCGGCGGCGTCCAATTCTTCCACGGTGCGCCGAGCGTTGAGGGCGTTGCCGTAGCCGTGGTCGGCATCGATCAGCACCGGCAACGAGGCTGCGCGCGACATCCGCCGTACCTGCTCGGCGAGTTCGGTCAGCGTGATCAAGGTCAGGTCGGGATCGCCCAGCACCGCCAAAGACGCCACCGAGCCGCCCAGCATCCCGACCTCGAAGCCGATATCCTCGGCGATCCGGACCGAGAGCGCGTCATGTACCGATGCGGGGCGGACGCAAACATTGCCCGACAGGATGGCCCGCAGGGCTTCGCGCCGGGCTCGCCACGCCATCGTTCCGACCTCAGGCGAATTCGAGGATCAGAGCATCCACCGCCAGCGTCGCGCCGGGCGCGGTGTGGATTTTCTTCACCGTACCGTCGCGCTCGGCGCGCAGCACGTTTTGCATCTTCATGGCCTCGACCACGGCCAGCGCCTCGCCGGCCTTAACCTCTTGGCCCTCGGCAACGGCGATCGACACCACCAGACCCGGCATCGGACACAGCAGCTTCTTGCCGGTATCGGCCGCGGTGTTGATCGGCATCAGCCGGGCGGCCGTGGCCTCGGTCTCAGTGTAGACGTTCACCGTGATCTCAATGCCCTGATGCGCGAGCCGGATGCCGCTGTCCATCGGCCGCACCTGCACCGACAGCGGAACGCCATCGAGCGAACCATGCCACACCGGCATGCCCGGCGCCCACGACGACACCAGTTCGTGCGGCTGGCCTAGCGTGCCATCGGCATCGACGAAGCGCACCACGATGGCGCCCGCGTCGTTGCGAGCGACCTCAAGTCCGATCTCCTCGCGGTCGAGCCACACCGCGCGACGCTGTTCGCGCTTCACCGGACGGCCGATCATCTGGCCGGAAATCTGCCGCTTGCGCTCGCCGAACACATGATCGACGGCGGCCGCGACCGCGGCGATGCGGCGCGCCGTCTCGCCTTCCGGCACGCGGCCGGAGAAGCCGTTGGGAAACTCCTCGGCGATGAAGCCGGTGGAGAGATTGCCCTCGCGCCAGCGCGGATGATTCATCAGCGCGGAGAGGAACGGAATGTTGTGGCGGATGCCGTCGACATAGAACGCATCGAGCGCCTGCGACTGCGCCTCGATGGCGGCGGCGCGCGACGGCGCGTGAGTGACGAGCTTGGCGATCATCGGATCGTAGTAGATCGAGATCTCGCCGCCCTCGTAGACACCGGTGTCGTTGCGCACGGTGATGCCGTCGGCGTTGCTTTCCTCCGGCGGCCGATACTTCACCAGACGGCCGATCGAGGGCAGGAAGTTGCGGAACGGATCTTCGGCGTAGACGCGCGATTCCACCGCCCAACCAGTCAGCGTGATGTCCTTCTGGGTCAAGGCCAGTTTCTCGCCGGCGGCGACGCGGATCATCTGCTCGACCAGATCGATGCCGGTGATCAGTTCGGTCACCGGATGCTCGACCTGAAGACGCGTATTCATTTCGAGGAAATAGAAGCTCTTGTCCTGCCCAGCGACGAACTCAACCGTGCCGGCGGAATCGTAGTTCACTGCCTTGGCCAGCGCCACCGCCTGTTCGCCCATGGCGCGGCGGGTGGCTTCGTCGAGCAGCGGGCTCGGGGCTTCCTCGATGACCTTCTGGTTGCGGCGCTGAATCGAGCACTCGCGTTCGCCGAGATAGATGACGTTGCCGTGCTTGTCGCCCAGCACCTGAATTTCGATGTGGCGCGGATTGACGATGAATTTTTCAATGAAGACGCGGTCGTCACCGAAGGATGCCTTCGCCTCCGCCTTGGCGAGGTTGAAGCCCTCCGCCACCTCGCCCTTGGAATGGGCGATGCGCATGCCCTTGCCGCCGCCGCCGGCTGACGCCTTGATCATCACCGGATAGCCGATCTCGTCGGCGATCTTCACCGCGTGCTTGTCGTCCTCGATGACGCCGAGGAAGCCGGGCACGGTAGAGACCTTGGCCTTCGCGGCCGCCTTCTTTGATTCGATCTTGTCGCCCATCGCGGCGATGGCGCCGGGGTTCGGGCCGATGAAAACGATACCGGCATCCGCCAAGGCCTTCGGGAAGGCCTCGCGCTCGGAGAGGAAGCCGTAGCCGGGGTGTACGGCCTCAGCGCCGGTCTTGCGGCAGGCATCGATGATCTTGTCGATCAGGAGATAGCTTTCAGCAGCCTGCGGCGGGCCGATCAGCACCGCCTCGTCGGCCATCTCGACATGCAACGCGTTGCGATCAGCCTCCGAATAGACCGCAACGGTCTCGATACCCATGCGGCGGGCGGTTTTGATGATCCGGCAGGCGATCTCGCCGCGGTTGGCGATCAGGATACGTTTGAACATGCGCTGTTATTGCAACCTGGAAAGTGAATTTGCAACCTGGAGGACATGCCTCCGGCCGGGACCCAATCTGGCACGCCAACGCCGCTGTAACAATTCTGTTGCAGCGGGAATTTACACCGACGCCATCGCCCACGTTCATGAGGGATTCCGATGCGCCCCGCAACCCTGCTGCTGACCGCCAGCCTGACCGTCCTCACCGCGTTCAGCGCGGCTGCCCAGACCGACCGCCCCCACAACCTGATCCTGTTCATCCCTGATGGCATGCGCGCGCTGAAGGTGACGCCGGAGACCGCGCCGGCGATTGCCGCCGTCCGCGACAAGGGCGTCAACTTCAAGAATCCGCACTCGCTGTTTCCGACCTTCACCATGGCCAACAGTTCAGCGATGGCGACCGGGCATTACCTCGGCGATACTTCGACATTCAGCAACACGATCTTCACGGGCTACACCGTCGATGCCGCCGGCCACACCGTAACGCCGTTCATCGAGAACGATCTGGTGATCGGTGACATCGACGAGCATTTCGGCGGCAACTACCTCAACGAGGACGTGCTGCTGCAACTCGCCCGCGCCAAGGGCTACAGCACCGCCGCGATCGGCAAGGTCGGCCCGACCCTGATCTTCGATCACACCGACCGCGCCACCAGTAACGGCCAGCACTCCATCGTCATCGACGACTCCACCGGGGGCAACAAGGGCGTGCCGTTATCCGAGGAAGCCAAGGCCGCGATCACCAAAGCCGGGCTTCCGCTCGCAACACCGTCGCGCGGCGACAACGGCAAGGCTGGCTCCGCCACGACACCCGGCACCACCGTCGCCAACGTCGCGCAGCAGGTCTACTTCGCCGACGTCGCGACCAAGGCGGTGCTGCCGCTGTTCAAGGATCGCAACAAGCCGTTCGTGCTGGTGTTCTGGTCGCGCGACCCCGACGGCAGCCAGCACAACACCGGCGACAGCCTCAACCAGATCGTCCCCGGCATCAACGGCCCGACCTCGCTCGCCGGGATCAAGAACGCCGACGATAACCTCGCGCAACTGCGCAAGGCGCTCGACGAGCTCGGCCTCGCCGCGACCACCAACATCATGATCGCGGCCGACCACGGCTTCTCGACGATCTCGAAGGAGAGCAAGACCAGTCCGTCCACGAAGGGAAGCTATCTCGACACGCCGGCCGGTTTTCTGCCGATGGGCTTCCTCGCCATCGACCTGTCGAAGGCTCTGAAGCTGCCGCTGCACGATCCCAACAACAAGAACGCGCTGGTCGGCGACAATGCCTATCCGAAAGCCGGCAACGGCCTGATCGGCAAAAACCCCGAGAAGCCCGACGTGGTGGTCGCCACCAATGGCGGCTCGGACCTGATCTACATTCCGAGCAAGGAGCGCAAGCTGACGCGGCAAGTGATCGCCGCGCTGATGGAGCAGGACTACGTCAGCGGCCTGTTCGTCGATGACGATCTCGGCAATTTCCCCGGCACGCTGCCGATGTCGACCATCGCGCTAAAAGGCTCGTCGAAGCTCCCTCGCCCCACCATCGTCGTCAACTTCCGCTCCTACGCGGCAGGCTGTGACGAACCGACGGTGTGTTCGGTGGAAGTGGCCGACACCGTGTTGCGGCAGGGCCAGGGGATGCATGGCAGCTTCGGGCGCGGCGACACCATGAACTTCATGGCGGCGATTGGCCCGGACTTTAAAGCCGGCTTCGTTAATCCCCTGCCCGTCAGCAATGCCGACATCGGCATGACGGCGGCGAAGTTGCTGAACCTCTCCGCACAGCACAAGGGCCGCCTGATCGGCCGCGTGATGACGGAGGCGATGCCGAACGGCGCGACGCCGCGCGCCTATAGCGGCAGCATCAGTTCGAAACCCTACGCCAACGGACTGAAGACCGTGCTGCAATTCCAGCGCGTCGGTCAGCAGCGCTATTTCGACGCGGCTGGCTTCCCCGGACGCACCGTGGGGCTCGATGCCGGACAACAAAAAACGGCGGGGCGCTGACCCCGCCGTTCAAAACTGTCAGCACACAGCATCACATGCCGAGATCGAGCATTCCCGGCAGTTGCTGCACCATCGGCAAGGTCGCGGCGCCCACCAGCATCGCGGCCAGCGTCATCAGCGCGCGATTGTAGCGGCGCTTGCCGCGCATCTGGCTGGAAATCCATTCCAGCACTTCGAGGTTGACGCCGACGGCCTGGGTCGGCGCCCAGCTCTCGATGGCGGTGTTCGGCGAGAGCGCGATGGCGCGCGGCGGCACCGGCAGACCCGAAGCGGACGCCGCGTGATGGACCACCGCCTTGGCGAGCAGATCGTCGAATAACCCCTCGTCGAGGCGATCGGCGCTGGCGTCGTTGATCTCGAACAGCGTCTCGGCTTCGGCACGGCTCACGGGAACGTTATCGACCGCGCTCGCGGTGAGAATGCGCACGCACCAATCGACGTCCTGCGTATCGAGCGCGCGGGAGAAATGCACGCGGCCACGCGTTGTCGGTCCTTCACCGGTGATCACGCCATCCCGCACCTTCGCGAGCGCGGAAACGGCGGTTTCGCGGCTGACAATGGCGGAAATATCGATGGGATCGGAGGCGTTAACGGTTGCGGCAATGGCAGAAGACATGACTACGGAAGACATGGCGTTTCTCGTTTTCTTGAATCAAACCAGCAATTCCACGCGGGCGTGAATCGTTCGTTAAAAATTCGACAATCCGTCGTGGTGCTTTTGAATTTACCTATACGAGGGTATGTCGCCGTGACCTGGATCACGGTTCAAAAGCCATCGCAGGGCGTTCCGGCGGGCATGGGGCGCGGTCGCGGCATTCTCGGGGCAAGATGCGGCAGATCGCCGTAGGTGTTAATTCGATACGACATCGGCGCATTGAAACGAAGCTGCTGCCTGCGGGCTTATTACGAGAAGGATATTGTCCTTTTTCCGAAGCGGTTCCGTTCCGAAAAAGCGGGGCGTATATGATTGTTATCAATTCGCTACTGAACTAACGAGGTTTGAGATCATGACACTGTCGATTGGCTCCACCGCTCCGGATTTCGAAGCCGAGAGCACCGAAGGCCACATCAGCTTTCACAAATGGCTCGGCGATAGCTGGGGCCTGTTCTTCTCCCATCCGAAGGATTTCACGCCGGTCTGCACCACCGAGCTCGGCGCCGTCGCGCGGCTCAAGCCGGAGTTCGACAAGCGCGGCGTCAAGCTGATCGGCATCAGCGTCGATCCGACCGACAAGCATCATCTGTGGGCCAAGGACATCGAGGAGACGCAGGGCGTCGCGCCGAATTATCCGCTGATCGCCGACGTCGACTTCAAGGTCGCCAAGCTTTACGGCATGCTGCCGGCGAGCACCTCGGGCGACGTCAACAAGCGCACGCCGGCGGATAACCAGACCGTGCGCAACATCTTCGTGATCGGCCCGGACAAGCAGATCAAGCTGGTCCTGATCTATCCGATGAGCACCGGCCGCAATTGGCAGGAAGTGCTGCGCATCCTCGACTCGCTGCAACTCACCGCCAAGCACGGTGTCTCGACGCCGTCCGACTGGAAGCAAGGCGACGACGTGTTTTTCTCGGCCGCCGTGCCGGAAGAAGAAGCCCGCAAGAAATTCCCGAAGGGCTGGAAATCGCCGAAACCGTACTTCCGCATCGTCGAGCAGCCGAAGTAACGCTATCCACAGAACGATGCATGAAGGGACGCTCACGCGTCCCTTTTTGCTTTCGGCATCATGCGCGACGCGCCACCAGTCCCACTGCCGCCGCGCAGATCGCCATGCCGAGGATCGCCACCGCATCCAGCTTTTCGCCGAACAGAACGTAGGCCATCAGCGCCGTCACCGCCGGCACAAGGTAGAACAGGCTCGCGACCTGCGTTGCGCCCTGCCGCTTGATCAGCCAGTACAGCACGGCGATCGAACCGATCGACAGCACCACCGCGAGCCACAATAGCGACAGCACGAACTCCTGCGTCCATCGCACTTCGCCGGTCTCGAAGCACCACGAGCCGAGCGCGAAGAATGCGGCGACGGCGATGTATTGCAC
Organism: Xanthobacteraceae bacterium; assembly: GCA_051954235.1. Taxonomy (GTDB): domain Bacteria; phylum Pseudomonadota; class Alphaproteobacteria; order Rhizobiales; family Xanthobacteraceae; genus 62-47. The sequence goes on along the minus strand of JBQCHY010000073.1, from coordinate 25,777 downwards.
CAGGTTTCCGGTGCGCCAGTCGATGTTGTGGCAAAAGCGTTTCTGATACAGCGCACCGAGCGTGATGCTGACCAGCGAAACGCCGGACGCGAACCAACCCCAGCCCACCTCGCCGCTCATCGGGCGTCCGTGCAAGATCAGAACGACGCCGACGAGCCCGAGCAGCAATCCGATCCATTGCAGCCAACTGACGCGCTCGCCAAGCCAGCGGTTGGCGATAGTCGACATCAGGATCGGCTGCAAGCCGGGGATCAGGGCCGACAATCCCACCGGCACTGAATGCGCGATGGCGATGGCGGTGCCGGCCAGATAAAATCCATGCACCAGAATGCCTGCGACAGCACTGTGACCGACACCCTTCCAGTCCGGCCAGCGCGGCCGCCAGATTGCGACGATGGCCGCCATCAGCGCCACGACAAGGATCATTCGCCACATCAGATAGGTCAGCGGCTCGGCGCCGGCGAGCGCATACTTCGTCGCGACGAAGCCAGTGCTCCACAGCACGACGAAGACAGCCGGTGCGATCTGGGCCGCCATGGAGGCTGGATTGGGGGCGATGTCACGATTCATTTGCCGCATTGAGTGCCCGAACTTATGCTAGGCGGCAACGCAAGTTTGCGCGGGACGCTCGCGCAATTTCACATAACAACCCACAGAGAACGGGAATTCATCATGGATGTTCGCGCCGCCGTCGCCATTGCCGCAGGAAAGCCGCTGGAGATCACCACGGTCCAACTCGACGGCCCGCGCGAGGGTGAAGTCATGGTGGAGATCAAGGCCACCGGCGTCTGCCATACCGACGAGTTCACCCTCTCGGGCGCTGATCCTGAAGGCCTGTTTCCGGCGATCCTCGGCCACGAAGGCGCGGGCATCGTGGTCGATGTCGGCCCCGGCGTCACCAGCGTGAAGAAAGGCGATCACGTCATTCCGCTGTACACACCGGAATGCCGGCAATGTCCGTCGTGCCTGTCGCGCAAGACCAATCTCTGCACCGCGATCCGCGCCACCCAAGGCCAGGGCCTGATGCCGGACGGCACGTCGCGGTTTTCTTTGGGCGGCAAGCCGATCCACCACTACATGGGCACCTCGACCTTCGCCAACTACACCGTGCTGCCGGAGATCGCGGTCGCGAAGATTCGCGAGGACGCCCCCTTCGACAAGGTCTGCTACATCGGCTGCGGCGTCACCACCGGCATCGGCGCGGTGATCAACACCGCGAAGGTCGAGCCCGGCGCCAAGGCCATCGTGTTCGGCTTAGGCGGCATCGGGTTGAACGTGTTGCAGGGCCTGCGCCTCGCCGGCGCCGACATGATCATTGGCGTCGACATCAACAACGACCGCAAGGCGTGGGGCGAACGCTTCGGCATGACGCATTTCGTCAATCCGAAGGAGGTCGGCAAGGATATCGTCGCGCATCTTGTCAACATGACGAAGTCGGGCGCGGATCAGATCGGCGGCGCCGACTACACCTTCGATTGCACCGGCAACGTCACAGTTATGCGGCAGGCGCTGGAGGCCTGCCATCGCGGCTGGGGTCAGTCGATCGTGATCGGCGTCGCACCGGCGGGCGCGGAGATCGCGACGCGACCGTTCCAGCTCGTCACCGGCCGCACCTGGAAAGGCACCGCCTTCGGCGGCGCGCGCGGCCGCACCGACGTGCCGAAGATCGTCGACTGGTACATGCAGGGAAAGATTCAGATCGACCCGATGATCACCCACGTCATGCCGCTCAACGACATCAACAAGGCATTCGACCTGATGCACAAGGGCGAGTCGATCCGGAGCGTGGTGACATTCTGAGACGGTTGAGTGTGGCGCGGTTCTAATTTTGGTCATGGCCGGATTTGTTCCGGCCATCCACGTCTTGAGGGCGCTGCACCAAGGAAAGACGTGGATGGCCGGGACAAGCCCGGCCATGACGCTACTACGAATAGCTCTATTTCGTTGGCAACATTTCGCAGTCAAGCTCTCAGGATGCTACCGCATCCGTCTCGGAGTCGTCTGACTTCAGCGATTCAAAAATCCTCGGGGCACGGATCGACGATTTTCCAAAGCTCCGGTCCGTTCTTGATCTTCTTCATCTCGGGCGTGAGGCCGCCGTTGCGGCGGATCCAGTCCTTTACGCTCGACGGATAGTAAGCCATCAGGTCCGACGTTCCTTCCGGACTGAGGACCTTGATGCCGAAGGTGAAAGCCTTGTCGTAATAGGCCTGGTGAAAGCCGAGACTGGCGCGCGGCGTCACGCAGATCTTGTTCATCGGCACGATGCCGAGCACCATCGTACAGGCCGAATTGCAAATGCCATCGATAATGACGCGCTCGTGCCGTGCACGGATGCGTTCGTATTTCGCCTTGTACTCAGTGACGTAACCGCCGTGATCGCGAGTGATGCGCAGATCGGCGCGCGCCGGCGCCGCCGCACAAACCGCAATCAGACAAGCCATCAACCACGGCATGCGCATCAGGCGACCGTCATTCCAAATCAAACGCCGTGAAACGGTCGAACCGCGTCCGCCATTGCCTAGGCGCGTCTTCGATCCTTGCAGCCGATATTGCAGCCAGTCCACGCCGCGCATGTCAAATCCAAAAAGTCTTGCGATCCCCTAACCCCGGATCGCGGCTCGCATCCACGCCACGTCGAGGAACCGCGGACGAGTATTGGAACCTGCCACCAAGTGCCCGGGAAATCTGGCCTAACTGTGTTGGCATTTCGTTAAGCATGGCGGCGCCGGCGCTGTACCCTCGGATAGGAAGCCTGAACGGATGTTCACCAGCATTAAATCTTGCGGTTCGCCCTTATTCGCCCAGAAACTCCCTGAATGCTCGTGCGTTTCCGATGTGCAAAGGAGACTCACCATGAGACTGAAATCAGCCCTCATCGGCTTGGCGGCGCTGGGTGCCGCGGCAACCGTTGCCGGAACCGCTTCGGCAGCAATGCCCAATGGATTGCCCACGCAGAACCAAGTTTCGAACATCGATCAGGTCCGTTACGTCTGTAACGCCTGGGGCCGGTGCTGGTGGCGGCCGAACTATTATCGCAGCTACGGCTTCTATGGCCCACGCCCGTATTACGGCCCGCGCTTCTACGGCGGGTGGCATCGCGGCTGGCACGGTCACCGCCACGGCTGGGGACACCGGCACCGCTGGTAACCGATCATCGCCTTGCTTCCGGGGCGACGTGGCGCGCGGAGAGGGCTGCGGCCCTCTCCGCGATTTTTTAGCTTTGTGCATGACGTTCAACGCCGCGTGGCGCGCTCGGAGAGATTCGAACTCCCGACCCTCGGAATCGAAATCCGATGCTCTATCCAGCTGAGCTACGAGCGCTTTAGGGCCACGCGGACCGAATATAGCGTTTTGGAGCCGAGTGGAAGCCGGTCGCACCAAGAAAGCAGATCAGGCAGGTGCATCGACCGCGCTGACCCGCCCCGTTCATTTTTCTCCGCCGCCCCGTGGATGCAAATCGTCGAGACCGGATTTCGGTCGCCGTTTTGCCTGACGCACCGCCTCGCGAAAATCCTCCACATCGAACCAGCCGAATGCCTCGAGCGCCGCGATGACCTCCTCGTCGTCGATGCGAGCGACCTCGACGTCGTGCTGCCCGAAACGCCGCTGGTCAACGGCCTGAATGCCGTAACCCGTCACCGCCCATTGCCGGCCCAGCCAGTAGATGTCCCGATGCAAACTCATCGGCAGATTTTATCGTGATTCTGCGGCAACAGAACCAACACCGATCAAGAGGCGATTCGCGCACCGCGCCTTGTGCATAGCGGCACGCCACCTTCAGACCCTCGAAAATGGAGCGTCCGGTTCGAACCCTTTATCTTTTCCAACGTCTCAAATATCGTGGAACCATAACCGCGCCGATGTTCATCGGCAAAAGGAGGACTAATGCGCCAGTGGATTTACGCGGCGGCAACGACTCTATCTCTCGCGACGTTCGGTGCGCTCGCGCCGGCGCAAGCCCTTCCGGTACAGCCGGGCATCGCGGCACCGACCGACGTGCAGCAGAGCCAATATATCTATGGCGGCCGTAACTACTGCTTCTATCCGAACGGCTGGAATGGCCCCGGATTCTACTGGTGCGGCTATGCCTTCCGCCGCGGATACGGCTGGGGCGGTGGCCACGGCTGGCACGGCTGGGATCATCGCCGGCCACCGCATATGCATGGCGGCCCCGGTCCTCGCCCGCACTTCGGCGGCGGGCCCGGCCCTCGTCCTCATATGGGCGGCAGACCGGGTGGTCCTCGTCCCCAGGCCAGCGGACGGCCGGGTGGCGGACGCACATATCCGGGCGCGTACGGAGGTGGACGTGGCGGCGGTCATCGTCACTAACCACCACGACACGGCGTGTCATCGAAACATCATTGGAAGCCCGGATCATTCCGGGCTTCCTGCATTTCGGGTCGTCGATTGCGCGTGCTGCCTCGGTCGTAAGCGTCATCGCATCGGTGCTTGGAAATGCTGCGTTGACGGCCCCGGATAGCGTTTGGCATAACCAATGCCGGATGGCGCAACCGCAACAACTGGGGCACGATGAGGAACGGACTGTATTCGGTCCACGTTGATCTGCTCGACGGTCGGACAGGTAAAGGCAGCGGCGTGGTTGTGTTCCGCGACGGGAAAATTCTCGGCGGTGACGCTTACCTTTTCTACATCGGCAGCTACACCGTCGACGGATCGGTCTTCAAGGGCGAGTTGCAGGTCAATCAGCACACCCGCAGCGTCGATGTGAATCCGTTGTTCGGCGGACAGAACCAACCCGTCGGCATCGGGGTGTCCGGTACATTCACCGAGACCGGCGGCACCATGACCGGCACCGCGCTGGTCGGCAAAGCGAGCCAGATTTTCACCGCGACTTTGCGCAAGCTGGCGGACGCCGACTAAGTCTTTCAGCCCACCAACGATCTGGGATGGCGACCGGTGCGTCGCCGTCAGGAAGCCGCAAATTCAGTCGGTGCATTGCGCGGCAGGATCATCTGCACGCGCGTGCCTTTGGTCGGTTCCGACTCCAGGTGGATTTGCCCGCCCAGCCGAGTGGTGACGATGCTGTAGACGATATGCAGCCCCAGCCCGGTGCCGCCTTCGTCACGCCGTGTGGTGAAGAACGGATCGAACGCCCGTCGCCGGATGTCCGGCGTCATGCCACAGCCGTTGTCGGAATACAGCACCTCGACATGATCGGCGCCGGACGATCGCACCTTGATGTTCACCTCGCCGGCCGCGCCGCCCGGAAACGCGTGCGCCACCGAGTTGAGAAAAAGGTTGGTCAGCACCTGACCATATGGACCGGGATAACTGTTCATGACCAGGCCCGGCTCGCACTCGACATTCAACGTCAGGTTCTGCTTGCGGATGCCGGGACGCAAACTCATCACCACCTGATCGGTCAGGTCGGCGAGGTTGAAGCTGCGCTGATCGGAGTAGCTGCGATCTGCCGCAACCTGCTTGAATGACTGAATGAGTTCGGCTGCTCGATTGAGATTTCCGACCAATTGCGACGCGGCGCTGCGGCTGGTCTCGACGAAATCATTCAGGCTGGAGCGCCGCAAGTTGCCGCGCGTGACCTCCTCCGCGAACATCGCCACCTTGCGCTCCAATGACGACGCGACGGTGAGGCTGATCCCGACGGGATTGTTGACCTCATGGGCAACACCGGCCACCAGCCGCCCGAGCGCCGCGAGCTTTTCCGCTTCGATCAGCGAGTTCTGCGTTTCGCGGAGATGCTGCAAGGCCGCTTCGGCAGCATCCTTCGCCTTGCGCATTTCCTGTTCGTTGCGCTTTCGCTCGCCGATATCCAGCGCGACAGTGACGATCTGCTTGATCTCGCCGTCCGATCCACGCAACGGCAGCTTGTTGACCAGCCACTGGCGCATGGTGCCGGACGAATCGATATACTCCTCCTCGTAAAAGCCGAGCTCCTTGCCGGCGTCGAGCAGGCGGCGATCGTTCTCGTCGGTCTTCTGCGCGCCATAGCGCGACATGATGTCGGAAGTGGTACGACCAATGGCATCTTCCGGCTCGATGTTGAAGATGCTCGCCATGTAGCGATTCATCAGGACATAGCGCATCTGCATGTCCTTGAGATTGATCACCGCCGGCACCGTGTCGATGACCTCCTGCAAACGGCGGCGCCCCTCGGCGACCTCATCCTCTGCGCGCTTCTGGTTGGTAATGTCGCGGACCACGCCCTCATAGCGGACGACGTTATCCTCCTCGTCCCGGACCGTCGTCGCGCTGTCGGAGAGCCAAAGTATGGTGCCGTCGCGCTGCCGCACCTGATACTCGAACTCGCGCACCATGCCGTCACGCGCCATGCGTTCCTGATATTCGGTGCGGACCAAAGGATCGAGATAGATGGAATTGGCGATATCGGTGACGCCATCGATCAATTCCCGCGCCGTGTCGTAGCCCATCATCCGCGCCAATGCCGGATTGGCGTTGAGCAGCCGGCCCTCGGGCGTGGTGACGTAGATGCCGTCGATCGAACTGTCGAACAGCTTGCGGTAGCTCTCCTCCGCCTCCGCATAGCGCCGCTCCGCCAGCGACCGGCGGGCCACCTCGCCGGCCCGGTCGGCCGCGGCGGCGCGTCCCCTGCGGCCAGTCAACGCCCCGAGATAGCCTACCGCTGCGCCGACCAGCACCGCGATGATAAGAACGGGAATCAGTGTCCCGGCAGCGGTCAGATCAATCGCCAGTTGCGGAAAAAACACGGTCACCTGCCCGCGTGAAGGAGGACGCTTCCAGTCGCCATGGCCCGGCGCCGGACACATGCCCTCTCAGCGTAGCATAATTTCCGCCGTTCCGGAGTCGATCTTCCGGCGGCTCAACGCGCAGGAACGTCGAACAACTCGCCGTCGTAACCCGCCTCGGCGGGAATACGCAGATAGCGCTTGCCGCCGTCCTTGGTGATCACCGGCATCACCGTAATCACCCGCGAGCCGTGTGCAGCCTCGAGCGCCGCCTCGACGCTGGGCTGTTTGCCGAGCTTGATCAGGTTGCGCGTCGTGGGAAACGGCAGGATGAACCGGCCACTCTTGCCGCCATCCAGCGCCTCCTGCGGCGAAACCCAGATCGAGTCGGTGGACTCGCGGCCGTCATGTGTGCCGACCTGCTCCGGCGGCGCCTTTGCCAAAAAGAAATGCGTATCGAAGCGCTTGGGTTGTCCCTCGGGAGTGATCCAATGCGCGTAGTGCGCGAGAATGTCGACCGCCGGGACCAATTCGTTCGTCGCGAGAATCTCGCGAAACGATATCTTGCCTTCGCACAGCGCGACACGGTGCGCATCCGCGATGGCCGCAGCGCGCGACGCCGCGATCAAGTCATGCGAACCGCGCGGGCGCGCCAGCAGGATGCCGCTCTCTTCAAAGGTTTCGCGGATCGCGGCGACCCGGAATTGCAATGCAGCGGCATCGACGTTCGCGGCAACCTCGCAGAGCGCGGGATCCTCGACGATATCGCGATCGCCGGGATCAACGCTGCCGCCGGGAAATACCAGCGCGCCGGAGGCGAACTCGATCTGATAATGCCGCACCATCATGAACACTTCGATGGCGCTCTTGCCTTCGCGCAGCAGCAGGATCGTTGAAGCGGGCCGCGCGGCGGCCGATTGAACCGACATGGATATCTCCTCAGCCAGCAGCGCTGGCTTGTGGCGTGGTCAGTGCGCGCTTGTCGACACGCGCCACGCGCGACAGCAGATAATCGACTTCCTCGCGCGCCTTGGCACTCAGCGACGAGCCCGGCTTGCGCTGCGCAGCTGAGGCAATCACACCGCGCTTGTTGAGAACATATTTGCGCACAGCAAGGCCGACACCCGGCTGCTGCTCGTAACGGATCAGCGGCAGATGCGCGTCGAACAGATCGTGCGCCGCGTCGCGCTTGCCTTCTTTCGACAACCGCACCACGTCGATCAGCAGTTCGGGAAAGGCGTAGCCGGTCATCGCGCCGTCGGCACCGCGCTCCATTTCGAAATCGAGGAAGGTGCCGCCATTGCCTGTGAGGATCGACAGGGGCCGCAGCGAGCCGTCTTTCTGGAAGCTGCGCAGCGCGGTGATCTTCTCCAGTCCCGGCCAGTCCTCGTGCTTGAGCATCACGCAGGACGGATTCTCCATCACGATCTTGCGGATCACCGAAGGCGTCATCACCACGCTCAAGGTCAGCGGGTAATCCTGCAACACCCACGGAATATCGTCGCCGATCGCTTCCACCGCCTGCTTGAAGTACGTCGTGATCTGATCGTCGGTGCGAAGATTCGGCGTCGGCGCGATCATCACCGCCGCGGCACCCGCATCCATCGACGCCCGCGCCAGCCCGCGCATCGCGGCAAAACCGGGCGCGGAGACACCGACCACCGTTTGCAGCGATGTCGCGCGCTTGATGAAGCGCGTCGCCACCGCCGCGGCCTCCGCGCTGTCCATCTTCGGCGCTTCACCGAGAATGCCCAGCACGGTGACGCCGTTGCAGCCAACTTCGGTGTAGAAATCGACCAGCCGATCGATCGAACTCTCGTCGATACGGCCGTCGTCATGAAACGGCGTCGGCGCGATCGCAAAGGTGCCACTGGCTTCGGGTGTGAATTTCATCGTCGTTCTTTCAAAATCGTCGCGCGGCCATCGCATCGTCGGAGAAGAAAATCTCCTTGGCGTGGGTGACGATGTCCTCGGCCTTCCAGCCGTCATGCGGCGGCTTCCAGCCTTCCATTTCCAGCATCTTCATTTCGCGCACCCCGCGCGGGCCGGAGACGCCGAGCACCTTGCCGGTCTGATCGCCGGACAGATCACTGACCATGTATAGCACGGCCGGCGCGATGCCGTCCGGTCCCAGCGCCGCGCCAGGATTGTCGATGTAGCGTTGCAGGTCGGCAGTCATTCGCGTCAGTGCGCCCGGCGCCAGCGTCCAGATGCGGATGTTGGATTTCCGGCCCTCAATGGCGAGCACGTTGGAAAGACCCCAGATGCCGCCTTTCGCCGCGCCGTAATTGCTCTGACCGAAATTGCCGATCAGTCCGGAGGTCGACGAGGTGTTGACGATGACGCCGCCGCCGTTGTCCTTCATCCACCGAAACACCGGTGTGGTGACGCAGAACGTCCCTTTGAGATGCACCTTGAGGCACTTGTCCCAATCCGCTTCGCTCATCTTGACGAAACTTCGATCGAGCAGGATGCCGGCATTGTTGACAAGAATATCGGCGCGGCCGAAATGCTTGATGGCGTCGTCGAACACCGATTGTCCGCCGGCCATGGTGGAGATGTCGGCGCCGTTGGCGACCGCGCGACCACCCTCCGCCTTGATCGCATCGACGACCTTCTGCGCCATCGAGGTGTCCGAACCGCTGCCGTCGCGCGGCCCGCCGAGATCGTTGACGACCACCGCCGCGCCCTCGCGCGCGAACAGCTTTGCGTAAGCCTCGCCGAGCCCACCGCCCGCGCCGGTGATCAGCGCCACTTTTCCGTCGAGCAATCCCATGGTGTCCCTCCATCCGCAGCAATTCTCGGAGCGTCATGCCCGGACTTGTTCCGGGCATCCACGCCTTCATCGACGAGAAGAGAAAGACGTGGATGGCCGTGACAAGCACGGCCATGACGGCATCAGCAAACTTGCTACGCCAATTCCGTCCGGCCGTTCTTGATCACGGTGACGCCGCGCGACTTCACCTTGGCCTCGAACGAAATCACGTTGCCGTCCTTCCACAAATCCATCGTCACGGTCTCGCCCGGAAACACCGGCGAGGAGAACCGCACCGCGTGGCGGCGAAACGCCGACGGATCGTAGTCGGCATAGGTCTGCAACACGCCGCGGCAGGTGAGGCCGTAGGTGCACATGCCGTGCAGGATCGGGCGCGGGAAGCCCGCGCGCTTGGCGAATTCCGGATCGCTGTGCAGCGGATTGCGATCGCCGCACAGACGATAGATCAACGCCTGATCCGGCCGCGTCGTGATATCGACGGTCTTGTCGGGCGCGCGCTTCGGTACCTCGTGCGCTTCCGGCTGCCCTTGCGCGGGTCCGCCGATGCCGCCGTCGCCGCGCGCGAAGCGCGACGCCACCAAGGTCGCCAACGCCTCGCCCTTCTCGTTCTTGAGCACAGTCTGGTGCCGGATCACCAGCCCCTTGTCCTTGCCTTTGTCGAACACGCCAAGCACGCTCGAGTCCGCCGTGATGTTGGCCGCGACCGGCATTGGCGTGTGGAAGGTGATGTCGCGTTCGCCGTCCACCACCATCAGGCGGTTGAGTTGCATGTCGCCAGGACCGGAGCCCCATGCGGCGACGGACGCGAAGGTCGGCACCACCTTGAGCGGACGCTCAGTGAAACAGGCTTCGTTGACGAACGCCAATTCTTTCTCATCCATCGGATCGGCGCCGAGACCGATGCCGTAGGCGTAAAGCATCACCTCGCGGTCGGTGTAGCTGTATTTCTGGCCGTTGCTCTTGAGCGCCATGAGTTGGTCGTAACTGAGCGCCATGTGGGCTTTCTCCCGTTTGTATTATTTGGCCGTCGGTGAAACCAATTCGCTTCGTCCGTCATTGCGAGGAGCGTGAGCGACGAAGCAATCCAGTCCTTGCTTTGTGACTTTCTGGATTGCCTCGCTTCGCTCGCAATGACGGTGGGTCATGCCGTCGTAAAGAACGGCAGCGGTGCGCCGTCGGTCGGCTTGAACACCACCTTCACTTTTTGCCCGATCTTCAGCGCGCCAAGATCGCAATCGACGAAATTGGTCTGCACCGCGGGGCCTTCCTTCAGCTTGACGTAGCCGATGGCATAAGGACCGGTCGGCGACTTCCGCATCAGGCTAAAGGTATAGATCTCGCCCTCGCCGCTGCTCTCCTCCCACACAGTCTTGTCGGAGAAACAAAACGGACAAATCGAACGCGGAAAGTAATGCGCCTCGCCGCAGGCGGTGCAGCGCTTGATCATGAACTTGCCCTGCTTGGCGGCGTCCCAGAACGCCTGCGTTTCCGGATTGCCTTGCGGCGCGGGATACTTCTTCTCTTGGGTTTTCGCTTCGCTCATCACACGCGCTCCAGAACGGCAGTTGAGGCGGCGTGACGCACGCCGAGAAGACCGCCAGTGCCGTGCACCAGCGCGAGATCGCAATTCGGCACCTGCACCTTGGGATGCGCTTCGCCACGCAACTGCCGCACCGCTTCGAGTATCTTGGTCATGCCGCCACGATTGACGGGATGATTGCTGCACAGTCCGCCGCCATCGGTGTTGAACGGCAGCTTGCCGACACCGGAAATCAGATTGCCGTCGGAGACGAACTTGCCGCCCTCGCCTTTCTTGCAGAAGCCGAGGTCCTCGAGCTGCATCAGCACGGTGATGGTGAAGCTGTCGTAGATCGACGCGTACTTGATATCCTTCGGCGTTACGCCCGCTTCCTCGAACGCGCGCGGGCCGGACCACACGCCGGCGGAATAGGTCAAGTCGAGATCCTTGCCGCCGCGCGGTCCCTTCATCGCCTCGCCATGGCCGATCAAGCGCACCAGCGGCTTCTTCAAGCTCTTGGCGATTTCCGGCGTGGTGACGATCAGTGCGCCGCCGCCGTCAGTGACGACGCAGCAATCCATGCGGTGCAGCGGGTCGGAAATCATCGGCGAGTTGATGACGTCCTCGACGGTGACGACATCCTTCAGCATAGCATGCGGGTTGTATTGCGCGTGATGCGAAGCCGCGACCTTGATCCACGCAAGCTGCTCGCTGGTGGTGCCGTAGTCGTGCATGTGGCGCATGGCACACATGCCGTAAGCGTTGTGGGTGGTGGCGCCGTAAGCCGCCTCGAAGTCCACCTCCGCGCCGGCCGCGCGCGGCGGCATCGCACTGGTGCGTGGCTTGCCGGCCAGCGTCACCAGCGCAACCGAACACTTGCCGGCGGCGATGGCCTCGGCGGCGTGGCCAATATGGATGATGTATGAACAGCCGCCGGTCTCGGTGGAATCGATGTGGCGTAGTTTCTTAGTATTGAAACCGAGATAATCGACCATCGGCCAGGCGCCGCCGGGCGCATCACCTGCGCAGAAATAGCCATCGACGTCGTCGATGGTCAGCCCCGCATCCTCGATCGCGCCCTTGGCGACCTCGGCATGCAATTGCGCGGTGGATTTATCGGGTGCGTGCCGGGTGGGATGCTCATAAATCCCGGCGATGTAGGCTTGGCCCTTGATCGTCAAAAGGTGTCTCCGCTGGCGTTTTGTCCCCAGCGGATTTTTTGGCCCGTATAAGCAGCCTTGGCAAGCGCGGAAATATTCCGCGCCGTGAGATTGAACGGGACGCCGTCACCCTGAGGTGCTGCCGCGTAGCGGCAGCCTCGAAGGGCAATGGCGGGAGTGTCATCCTTCGAGGGCGATGCAATTGCATCGCTACCTCAGGATGACGGCGTGAACCTCGCTACTCCGCCGCCATCTGCCGCGTCACCGGCGGCGGATTGACCAGATCCTTGGCCAACTGCTCGTAGCGCGCCTTGGCGTCCTTCACCGCTTTCTCCTTCACCGGCCCGTAGCCGCGGATGCGATCCGGCAGCGACAGCAGTTCGACGGCGATATCGACATTCGCCGGCGACACCAGCCGCAGCACGGTTTCGATATCGTGTTCGTAACCGGCGATCAGCTCGCGCTCCATCTTGCGATCCTTGTTGTAGCCGAAGACATCGAACGGCGTGCCGCGCAGCCCTTTCATCTTCGCCAGCAACCGGAACAGCGGAAGAATCCGCGCGCTGAATTCGCGCTTCAGCGGCCGGCCTTGTGTATCGAGTTCGGACGACAGGATCGGCGGCGCGAGGTTGAAGCTGATCTTGTAGTCGCCCTCGAACTGCTCGCGCAGCATCTTCTGGAAGCGGCCATCAGTGTAGAGCCGTGCCACTTCGTACTCATCCTTGTAGGCAAGCAGCTTGGCGTAGTTGATCGCCACCGCGCGCGGCAATGCTTCGCCGAAGTCGTGCTGCTTGGCGACCGCCTTCACCTGATCCACCACCTTGCGATACGCGCTCGCAAGACCCGCGTTCTGGTAATCGGTCAGCAACTGACTGCGATGCGCGATAATCTCGTCGAGCGACATGGCGTCGAGCGCTTTCGGCGCCGCCGCTTCGTCCTTGCCCTTGATCATCTGCGCCAACCGCGTCGGATCGGCCGCCGCCAAACGTCCCAACTGGAACGCCTGGGTGTTCATCTTGATCGACACGCCATTGATCTCGATCGCCTGCAACAGCGATTGCGCCGACAGCGGCAGCCGCCCTTGCTGATAGGCATAGCCCATCATCATCATGTTGGTGGCGATGGCGTCACCCAACAGGCCTTCGGCGACCTTGGTGAAATCCATGAACGCGGAGTCCTTGGTCAGCGCACCTTGCAGCACGCTGTCGACCTTGCGGTTTTGGAAATCGAAGTCGCGATTGTGGATGAAATCGGCGATCGGAATGAGGTGCGTATTGACCACGCCGTGGGTCCGGCTGGAGTCGCACAGCGAGATCGTCTCCTTGGAAATCGCCATCACTTCGTCGGCGGCAATCAACAGATCGGCCGAGCCGGTGACGATCTTCGACGTCTTCACATCGTCGGTGTTCTGCGACAGCCGCACATGGCTCAGCACCGCGCCGCCCTTCTGCGCAAGGCCGGACATGTCGAGGATCATGCTGGCCTTGCCTTCGATGTGCGCTGCCATGCCGAGCAGCGCGCCGATGGTCAGGACACCGGTGCCGCCGACGCCGCCCACCGCGATGTTGTACGGCTTCTCCAGCGTCGGGCGCGATGCTGGCTCCGGCAGATCGCCCATCAGCGACGACACATCCATCGCGGCGCGCTTGCGCGGCTTGCCGCCGTCGATGTTGACGAACGACGGACAGAAGCCTTTGACGCAGGAATAATCCTTGTTGCAGCTCGACTGGTTGATGGCGCGCTTGCGTCCGAGTTCGGTTTCCAGCGGCTCCACCGAGATGCAATTCGACTGCACCGAGCAATCGCCGCAACCTTCGCACACGGCCGGGTTGATCATCACCCGGCGCGCCGGATCTTCCATCAGGCCGCGCTTGCGGCGGCGGCGCTTCTCGGCGGCGCAGGTCTGCACGAAAACGATGGCCGAACAGCCGGGCGTTTCGCGCAACGTCTTCATCACGGTGTCGAGATCGTCGCGATGCGCCGTCTTGACGCCGGGGGCAATGGTGGACGGCGGATAGGCATCGGGATTCTCCGACACCAGATAGATGTTGCGCACGCCCTCGCTGTGAAGCTGATAGGTGATCTGCTGCGGCGATAGATCGCCGTCATGGCGCTGGCCGCCGGTCATGGCGACGGCATCGTTGTAGAGGATCTTGTAGGTGATGTTCGCCTTGGAGGCGACGGCCTGACGGATCGCAAGGCTGCCCGAGTGGAAGTAAGTGCCGTCGCCGAGATTGACGAACACATGCTTCTCATTGGTGAACGGCGCGATGCCGACCCAGGTAACACCCTCGCCGCCCATATGCGTGAAGGTCTCGGTGTTGCGATCCATCCACAGCGACATGAAGTGACAGCCGATGCCGGCCATCGCGCGGCTACCTTCCGGCACCTTTGTCGAGGTGTTGTGCGGACAGCCCGAGCAAAAATACGGCGTGCGCGCGATCGGGATCGCCGGCTGCACCTGCGAAGCCGAGCGGCCGTGAAACCAGTCGGCCTTGGCGCGGATCAGCGCCGCGATTTCCGGATCGATCTCCATCGCCAGCAAACGATCCGCCAGCGAGGTCGCGATGTTGGCGACGCCGAGTTCTTCCGCGAACGGCAGGAAGCGCTTGTCGTGATCGTCCATCTTGCCGATGATGCGCGGGCGCACGTCGTCGCGCCAGTTGAACAGCTCCTGCTTGACCTGGTTCTCGACGATCTCGCGGCGTTCCTCGACGATGAAGATTTCCTGCAAGCCCACCGCGAATTGTCGCACGCCTTCCGGCTCCAGCGGCCACGGCATGCCGATCTTGTAGAGGCGCAGGCCGATGCGCGCCGCTACCTGTTCGGTGATGCCGAGTTCGCGCAGCGCCTGCCGCACATCCTCGTAGCTCTTGCCGGAGGCCATGATACCGAAGCGCGCGTTCGGCGAATCCATGGTGACGCGGTTGATCTTGTTGGCGCGGGCAAAGGCAATCGCGGCGAAGCCCTTGTAGTCCTGTAGCCGGCGATCCTGCTCGTAGCGGTCGTCCGGCCAGCGCAGGTTGAGGCCGCCCGGCGGCATCTCGAAGTCGGTCGGAATCACGAACGGCGTCAGTTCGTCGGCGAGATTAATCTCGGCGGTGGTCTCCACCGTCTCGGTGATCACCTTCATGCCGACCCAGCAGCCGGAGTAGCGCGACATCGCGATGCCGAGCAGACCCATCTGGATCATCTCATGAATGCTCGACGGATAGAGATACGGCATCAGCGCCGAGATGAAGGCGTGGTCGGATTGATGCGGCACCGTCGAAGATTTCGCGCCGTGGTCGTCGCCGGCGAGACAGAGCACGCCGCCGTTCTTGGCCGAGCCCGCCGCATTGCCATGACGGAAGACGTCGCCACAGCGGTCGACACCGGGGCCCTTGCCGTACCAGATGCCGACGATGCCGTCGTGCTTGGCGCCGGGCGAGAGATTGAGTTGCTGCGAGCCCCAGATCGCAGTGGCCGCGAGGTCCTCGTTCACGCCGGGCTGGAATTTGACGTTGTACTGCTCGAGGTGTTTGCGCGCCGCCATCAACTGCTGATCGTAACCACCGAGCGGCGAGCCGCGATAACCGGTGACGAAGCCGGCGGTGTTCAGACCGGCCGCGCGGTCGCGCCGGATCTGGGCCATCGGCAGCCGAACCAGCGCCTGAATGCCCGTAAGAAAGATATGTCCGGATTCCTGGGTGTACTTCTGATCGAGACTGATCGGACCTTGGTTGATTCCCATTCCGCCCTCTTCTTGCACCCGCAAAGGTGTTTGTTATCGACGTGATGACTGATGCTTTAGAACCAGTCTACGTCTGTTTTCCGTCTCAGTGCACGACAAATCTCCACTGTCGCGTGCCATGCATGCAGATCACAATTTCATGTCCGGAAAGCTGGAGTCGATTGCGAAAGATGTCGTTTGCCGAACATTTTCTTCATCGAGATTTCCGCAGGACTTGATGATCTTTTCCGCGCATACGGATAAGGGGATATCGGCCGATATTTCCTTACCCGCAGGTCGCCCGCGCATGCTGCAGCCGTAGCGATTCGCGAATGGTGGAGTTCGAGCAATCCGCCCGCGCCTGGTGCCCCCAGGTTCGCCCATGCACGATTTGCCCATCTCCCATGCCGATCGCGCCGATGCCCGGCACACGCCTTCAATAGCATTTTGCACTGCAGCAATTCTGCTGCGCGCATCGGCCACAACCCTGGTGAGCCTGCTTGGGAAGTTCCTTCGGAACTGAGCCACTTCTGACGAATTGACCCGCGTAGACAAAAGGAGCGCTATGCCCATGGCTTATGAACGTGACCCGAACGATCCGTTCCGACCCGCGGCTGGCCAGGAGCCGTTACGCGACGCGCGGTCGACCGATAACAACTTGCAGGCCGATCCGGAGTTGGCGGAAGGACCAGCCAGCGGCACGCGCGTTGCGCTTTACGCCATCGCCGCGGCCATCATCCTCGGCGCGGTATTCTACGGCCTGAACAACAGCGAAACCACCACCACGACGCCGACCGCGCAAACCACAGCGCCGCAATCGACGCCGAAGGCCGATCGCAACATGGCCGAGCAGAGCAAGCCGCCGGTGCCGCCGGGCGTTCGCGACGTAACCCCGTCGAATAACAATCAGCCCGGCACGACAACCGGTTCGGCGCCGGCTCAACCGCAATCGTCCGCACCGCCGGCGAGCGATGGCAGCAAGGCGAAGCAGTAAGCTGTCTGGCGGAAGAGAATCGTCCAAACACAGCGGGGTGCGTGAGAAGCGCGCCCCGCTTTTCGTCATGTCCGGTTAGGCACCGAACATCTTGTTCAGTTCGGCGGCGGGATAACCGTCCGCGAACGAATCGAACGATCCGGTGTCGAGGATGTCGTGCGCACTGCGCATGAACGCGCCCCACGCGTTACGCGCCAGCGCGCCGCCGACGCTGATGCGGCGCACGCCAAGTTCTGTCGCGTCGGAGACGGTCAAGCCGCCGGGCCAGCCGATCAATAGATTGACCGGTTTCGGATGCACGGCCTTCACCACCGCAGCCACCTGCTCTTTGGTGCGGATGCCCGGCGCATAGAGACAGTCCGCGCCAGCGTCGGCGTAAGCGACGATACGGTCCAGCACCAGATCGAGATCGGCCTGACCGACAAAGAAACTCTCGCAACGTCCGACCAGCATGACGTCGGCGCCGCTGGCATCGATGGCCGCGCGCGATGCCGCGATGCGCTCGATCGCCAGTGAACGATCGTAGAGCGGCTTCGCCTTGTCGCCGGTGGAGTCCTCGATGGATAATCCGGCAACGCCGGTCGCAATCGCGCGCGTGAGGTTCGCCGCCACGCCTTCGGGCGCGTCGGCAAAGCCGCCTTCGAAATCGGCGTTGACCGGCAGATCGACCGCGGCACAAAGTTGCGTCAGGTGATCGATCACGTCGTCGCACGTCACCTTGTTGTCGGGCCGCCCGGTCGACCAGGCGTAGCCGGCGCTGGTCGAGGCCAACGCCTTATAGCCGAGGTGCTGCAACGCGCGGGCGCTGCCGACATCCCACGGGTTCGGGATCACGAAGCAACCGCTCTGATGTAATTGCCGGAACGTCGCGCGCTTTTCTGAAATCGAGACTGACATCGCCTGCCTTCCTGTAAGGATGTCCGGACCATATCACACTGGCGGACCGCCACACTTCGGTCTCAGCCGAATTGTCGTGTCATGCCGCCATCAATGCAGATCCGCGTCGTAGACGAACTTCGGCATCTCCCACTTGAAGGCGATCGCCAGCAGCCGGAACGTCAAGCCGACCGCAAGCGTCACCAACACGACGAGATCGTGATTGAGCTGCAACCAGACGCCGCCGACATAGATGATCCCGACCACCACCGAGACGCTGGCGTAAAGCTCGCTGCGAAACAACAGCGGCACGTCGTTACACAACACATCGCGCAGCACGCCGCCGACGCAGCCGGTGATCATGCCCGAGACGATGACGATCAACAGTGGCACCTGCATCGTCAGCGCCACGTCGCAGCCGAGGATGGTGAACACCACGAGCCCGATGGCGTCGAGCACCAGGAAGGTGATACGCAACCGGTACATGAAACGCGCCACCGCGATGGTCAGCAGCGCCGAAACGGCGGTGAGTGCCAGCAGCCAGGGGTGCGCGACCCAGGACAGCGGGTGATGCCCGAGCAGCACGTCACGCACCGAGCCGCCGCCAAGCGCGGTGATGCAGCCAAGCAGCGCGACGCCCATCCAGTCCATGCTGCGCCGGCCGGCGGCCAGGGCGGCCGTCATGGCTTCAGCCACGTATGCCACGATCGACAGCACATGGAGTATCGTATCGCTATGCTGCATGCGCCCTCACCCGCATCCGCCGCCTTGTGCGGACAGCCCCTGAATCAGGTTTGCGGATCGTAGCCCGGCGCTCCGGCCATGCAAGATCAGGCACCGTTGCCGCCGGGCCGATTCGGCGTCGGCGAACGCGACCTGCCCCTCTCCGCCGCATTTCATTCATCCCACAGTCAGGAACGCACGCCTAAGGTTGCCGTTATCAACTGATACGACATCAGAGGAGACACCCATGAAAACGATTTTCGCAGCCGCGCTTGTCGCCGGCACGATGTTCGGCCTCGGCATCGCCAATGCCGCCCCGATCGCTCCGGTCGCCCCCGCCAGCCAAGGCGACGTCATCCAGGTCGCCGGCGGCTGCGGTCCCGGTTTCCATCGCGGCGCGTATGGCCGCTGCCGCGTCAACCGCGGCCGCGTCGTGGTGGTGCCGCCGCGGTATGTCCGTCCTGCCCGCCGCTGCCCGCCCGGCATGTTCTGGCGTCACGGCCGCTGCTGGCGCTGAGCCGGATCAGCTTCCTCAATAGCAAAGCCCCGCGCGAGCGGGGCTTTGGTTTGTGGTCATAGCCAGTCGGTGGAAAACCTACACCATCACCACGAAGCGTCGCCCGGATATTCCTCCGCCAAGCTCAGAATATCCCGCGAGCGTTTGACATCCGGCCAGTCGCGATCGAAATCGGCGATCAGCCGCTTCATCTCCGCGCCGCCGGCCGCAGCTTCCAGCGAGGCCAGATCGTCGAACTGATACATCGCGGAATGGAGCGATGGATCGGTCTTGCTCCAGTAACGCCACGCCCTTTTGACGCCAAATGACTTGATAGCATCGGGCAGGTGCTCGCGCGCGTACCATGCATCGAATGCCGCGCGCTTGCCCTCGTCGAGCACCACCGAGCGAACGACAAAGACGTGACACGGCATCCACCCTCTCCTTACAGCGGCAGGTTGTCGTGCTTCTTCGCCGGGATCTCGACCTTCTTGTCGCGCAGCATGGCGAGCGCGCGGGCGATGCGGCGGCGCGTCGAATGCGGCATGATGACGTCGTCGATGTAGCCGCGCTCTGCGGCGACGAACGGCGACAGGAAGCGATCCTCGTATTCCTTGGTGCGCGCCGCGATCTTGTCGGGATCGTTCATGTCCTGACGGAAGATGATCTCCACCGCGCCCTTGGCGCCCATCACCGCGATTTGCGCCGTCGGCCATGCGTAGTTCATGTCGGCGCCAATCTCCTTCGAGGCCATCACGTCGAACGCGCCGCCATAAGCCTTGCGGGTGATGACGGTGACCAGCGGCACGGTGCATTGCGAGTAGGCAAACAGGAGCTTCGCGCCGTGCTTGATCAGCCCGCCGTATTCCTGTGCGGTGCCCGGCAGGAAGCCCGGCACGTCGACGAAGGTGACGATCGGAATGTTGAAGGCATCGCAGAACCGCACGAAGCGCGCGGCCTTGCGCGAGGCGTCAGAGTCGAGCACGCCCGCCAGCACCATCGGCTGGTTGGCGACAAAACCCACCGTGCGCCCCGCGACACGGCCGAAGCCGGTGACGATGTTCTTGGCGAAGGTCGGCGCCAGTTCGAAGAAATCGCCCTCGTCCACGACCTTGAGGATCAATTCCTTGATGTCGTAGGGCATGTTCGGATTGTCGGGGATCAGCGTATCGAGCGAATTGTCGACACGCTCGATGTCGTCGAAGCTCGGCCACTCCGGCACGCCGTCGGAATTGTTCGACGGCAGGAAATTCAACAGCCGGCGCATCTGCAACAGCGTCTCGACGTCGTTGTCGAACGCACCGTCGGCGATCGACGACTTGGTCGCGTGCACCGACGCGCCGCCGAGTTCTTCCGCCGTCACCACCTCGTTGGTCACGGTCTTCACCACGTCGGGGCCGGTGACGAACATGTAGCTCGTCCCCTTCACCATGAAGATGAAGTCGGTCATCGCCGGCGAATAGACGTCGCCGCCGGCGCACGGCCCCATGATGACGCTGATCTGTGGAATGACGCCCGACGCCTGCACGTTGCGGCGGAACACGTAGGAGTAGCCGGCCAGTGCGGCGACGCCTTCCTGAATGCGCGCGCCGCCCGCATCGTACAGGCCGATGATCGGCGCCCGCGCCTTCATCGCCATGTCCTGCAACTTGGTGATCTTCAGCGCGTGGGTTTCCGACAGCGAGCCGCCGAACACCGTAAAGTCCTTGGCGAACACGAACACCTTGCGACCGTTGACGGTGCCCCAGCCGGTCACCACGCCGTCGCCCGGCACCTTGGTTTTCTCCATGCCGAATTCGGTCGAGCGATGCTCGACGAACATGTCGAATTCCTCGAACGAGCCCTTGTCGAGCAGCACTTCGATGCGCTCCCGCGCGGTCAGCTTGCCGCGCTTGTGCTGCGCTTCGATACGCTTTTCACCACCGCCGAGTTTCGCACCGGCGCGCCGCGCCTCGAGAGATTCCAGAATGTCGGTCATAGGTCCCAGCCATCAATGCGGGGCGCGCGGCCCCGGTGTTGCCGGGACGTTCTAACACGCTGTTTTCCGGTATGGAAACCGGTGAAACGGTGCAATTTCCAGTCGAAATCCTTATGTATGGGAATGCCACCCCCGCAAGGAGCCCCCATGACTGCTACGCCCACCGAAACGACCTCCGAAACCGGAGCGACCACCGGCGGGGTGCGAACCCTGCTGCGTATCGAGGGGGTGACGCTGTTCGTCGGCATGACCGTGCTCTACGGCGTCTGGGGCGGCTCCTGGTGGATTTACGCGGCCCTGTTCTTGGTGCCGGACCTCAGCCTCCTCGCCTATCTGGCCGGGCCAAAGGCCGGCGCGGCCTTCTACAACGCCATGCACACCTACATGCTGCCGCTGATCCTCTCCTTCATCGGCTTCGGCATGGCCCTGCCGCTGCCGCTGTCGATCTCGATGATCTGGATGGCTCATATCGGCATCGACCGCGCGCTCGGCCTCGGCCTGAAATACAACGCCGGCTTCGGCTTCACCCATCTCGGCCGGATCGGCAAGGCCGCGCGAGGCTAGTCGCGAAGGCATTAGTGGCTGTCATTGCGACGAAGCGAAGCAATCCAGAAAACCACACAGTAAAGAGCTGGATTGCTTCGCTTCGCTCGCAATGACGATTTGGGTATTCTCAAATCGCGCCGATGTCGCCGAGCAGTTGTTTCGTCAGCGTCATCCGGGCGGCGGTGTGGCGCGGTTCGCGGATGTCGAGGTTGAGTGCGAACACGGTCTGCTGCCCGGCCTTCTCTGCCCAGCCGACCAACCACCCGATCGACGGACGCACCTTCCCCATCTCGGTCCGATCGTCGACACCGACCAGTCCCGTCTTGTAGCGGATCACCGCGTCCCCCGCCTTCTCCACCGGCAGGATATCGCGCGTCAGTTCCTGACTGCGTTTCTCGACCGGCAACGCGCCGCGCCGCAGCCTGTCGAGAAAATCGATCTGCTGCATCGGATCGATCCGCATGTCGCCGGTGAGCCAGAACTTGTCGATGCCGCCGCCGATGTTGCGGTTACCGTATTCCAGCAGGTTGACGTACGTCTGCATCCGCTCTTCACCGATGCGCCGCGCGATCTCCTGATAGACCGGCACCGCCGACGCCGCGATCGCCGAGCGCAAAGTGTGATCCTTGTTCCAGTCGGGAAAGGCGCGCGTCACGCCGTCCCACTTGAACACGTCCTTGTCGGGATCGGCGACCACGCCGCTATCCAGCGCGATGACGGAGTTCGGAATCTTGAACGTCGAGGCCGGCAAAATCGCTTCACCGGAGCGCGTCGGGTCGCTGGCGATAATCAGGTAATCGTCGGTCTTGTAGCAGACGAAGGTACCGGCCGTGCCTGCATCGGTAAACCGCTTGGCGAGGCTGTCGCGGATTTCGCTCCGCTGCGGCGCGACGTCGGCACGCGCGACGCGTGGTAAAGTAACAGCGGCAAGATAAGCGAGCGCGTGACGGCGATTGAGCATGAAAACATCCGGTTCGATGTGACGGCAGCGACTTTCAACCGCATCGTGGTCAAACGATGACGCATGACGCATGGCGTAGCTCATACTATCCGTCATGCCCGGCTTTATGCCGGGCATCCACGTCTTAAAGGCATTTCCGTTTCAAAGACGTGGATGGCCGGGACATAGGCGAGCGAAGCGACACCGTTCTTCGAACGGCTATGCCCGGCCATGACGAGTTATTGATTCGAAACCTGCTCCGGAGTCGCAAGGGATTCAGCGCACCCGCCCCGACAGCCGCAGCACGAACACCAACACTTCGGCCACCGCTTTATAAAGCTCCGCCGGAATCTCGTCGCCCAGTTCGACATGGGCGAGCGCGCCGGCGAGCACCTCGTTTTCCTCGATGGGTATGTCGTGCGCTTTCGCCACCTCGACGATCTTCTCGCCGAGTTCGCCGCGCCCCTTCGCCACCACGCGCGGCGCGCCGGAATGATCGTATTCCAGCGCGATCGCGAGTTGGTCTTTCAATGCGCTCGTGATGCTCATCACGTCGCCCGATTCAGAAAGTGGCCAGCCTGCGCGGCGGCGGTCTGCGGCGGCGCGCCGTCGCGGACGACGATGTCGCCAAGCTTCAGTTCGGCGCGGCTCAGCGCCTGACTGAGCTGGCTCACATCGGCGCGCAACTGACCGGCGGTGGCGGGCCGCTCCGCCCACATCCGCACCGACGTGGTCTCACCGCCCAGCGACACCACCGCGTGCACCGGTCCCGCCGGCTCGACATCGAGCGAGAACCGCGCGCGCCAGACGCGCTTGGCGGCCTCGACTTCGATACCGCCGCCGTCGCGCGCGATTTCAAACTGCGCCACCGCCGTCCCCATCGGCGTCGCGAAGGGAATCTCGAAATTCCAGCGTGGCATGGTGGAGTCGTTGCGCGGAGCCAATATGTCCGCGCGCTCCGGCAATGAGGCGATCTGCAATAGCGTCGTGCGCGCGATCGCCGCATCGGTGTCGTCGTGCAACCGGTGCATCACCTCCGAAGCGGAGGCGCCGTTCGCGAGCGAAGCCGCCGCCACCGCCTGCGCGGCCGGCGAGGCACCGCGCACCGGCGGTGGCGGCACGTTGGTATGGACCAGCACGGCCTCATCCGTCGTGCCCATCGTCATCGCGGCAGATGGCGAGCGCGGCGCGCCTTCCGGCATCGTGGCGGCTTCTTGCAACAGATTGAGCGCGAGCTTCGCTGTCACCGCATCCAGTGGCGTGCTCGTCGTGCCGAACGCATTCGTTGCGCCAAATGCAGCGCCAAAGCGCGTGCCCGCGCGCGCGACATCCTCGGCGACCGGCACGCGCGCCTGCGGCAGCAGGATTTCCTGCACGTCGAGGTCCGGCATCAATGATGGCGATGCGGTACGCGCCAGCGTCGCCGCTGCCTCCGGCGCTGGCGTCGCGGTTGCCGATGCCGCCTGCGCGTTCGGTGCAAATTGCGGCGAAGGGGTTTCCGTTTTGGCTACCTGATCGAGTTGCAAGGACAACATCTGCTTGAACACCAGCAGCGCGGCCTTCAAATCCGGCATCGCGCCGCTGATCACTGGTGTGCCTGTCGATAGCGTCCGCTCCAGCAACAGACCGGACGTCTGCAACGCGGCCTTGATGTCGTTCCCCGACAGCGCGGCATCGAATGGCAGTTGCCGCGCCAGAAGTTGCGCCGTCGCTTGTTGCAGTTGCGACGGCAGGCTGCCGGACAAAGCCGCAACCTGCACGTCGGCGAACAGTTGCGACAGACCTGCCTGTTTGGTCGCGGCCGTTTGCGCGGCGGCCGACACCGCCAGCGCTTGCAGCGCCGTCAGTCCCTGCTGCGGCAAGGGTGCGGTCGCGATCGGTTTCGCAACGGCATTCACCGGCATGTCGGACGCGATCGTCACCGTATCGGTCGGCGCCAACGACGGCGCGGATGCGGATGCCGGCGGTTGGCCGACGACGGCGAGCCGGATGCCGTCCGGCGTCTGCGACACGGCGAGCTGCAAGGTCTGTCCGACCTGCAATGGGATTTCCGACATCACCTCGATGGAGAGATTGGCAATGGCGATGCGCACCGCGTTGTTGGCGAGCACCTTGAGCACCTGCGCGTCAATCGTGGTGCCCGGTTGCAGCACCACGTCGGCGGGCACGCCCTGCGCGGCAATGACCGGGAAGATCGGATTGATCGAAATCGCCATGCAGCGGCCATCCTGTTGCCGCCGTAGATTAACGCCGTGCCTCTAAACCTCTCGTTAACTTCTTAGCTACGATGCGCCCCGTGCTCCGAGCACAAAAGCTGCGGCGCGGAAGTCGCGCAACCGTACATTGCGCCGCGCCATCACCTCGGCATCGGCGCCCCATTGCGCGATGTTCCAGTCCTCGTCGACATGCGCCGCCGCCCACACCTCGTCGGCGGTGCGCGCGCCGCGCGACAGCGCCAGGGCCAAGAGCGCGGAGCCCGTGATCGTGGTGACGATATGCAGCGCCGCGATCAGCCAGGGATCGTCCGGCAGCGCCGCTGTGGCGGCCGCCACGGCGGTTTCCGGCTGGCGAACGTGCATAATGCCTTCCGCCAGCACGAAGCGCGCGCCGAGCGCATCGGTCGCCCAGAACAACACCGGATCCCAGTGCTCGCCTTCGCGCGCCACCAGCGCCTCCGGATGCGCGGCGCGATAGAACAAAAGATCGGACTCGAAATACTTGGCGACATCGGCCCGCACCGCATCGACGCGACCGACCACGCCGGCGATGACGCTGTTGGCGAGCCGTGTCAGCGGCATGGTCATCGGATCGATGAATTCACCCTGTGCGTTCCACTCCGCGACGATCGCCTCCGCGATCGCGCGCGTCGGCGCGGACAGCGGCTCGCCGGTCGGCGTGCGCACCGGCTTGCCGTCCAGCACGATCACAAAACCGCCGTCCGTTTCCTCGATGGCGGCCGATTTGTAGAAGCGCTTGCGTTGCGGCGCGCGCGAGGTCTGGCGCACCGCCTCCTGTGGATCGAGCGCCCCATTGGCCGCTACCTCTTCGAACAGTTCACGCATGGTCGCCTCTCATTGGTTTGCGCAAGCGCGCGAATAGGCGTCGCGCTCGCCCGGCGGCAATCCCGCGGCCGCGCCCCGATGCAGGCAATCGATCACGCGATCTCCGAACGAGCCGCGTTGCGAGCGCCTGACTTTCGGCTGCTGCGGTGCCGCGTCGAGCTTCGGTACCGCAGGCACCTCGATCTTCGGTGGCGGCGGTGGAGACGGCGGCGGCGGATTCGACGGCGTCACGTTCGGCCCGAGCAATTGCGCCGTCGCAATACCGCCCGGCGCTGCCAGTGCCAGCGCAACACCAAGCACGATGAT
>JBQCHY010000072.1:0-16734 GCA_051954235.1 Xanthobacteraceae bacterium | reverse complement strand
AAGGTCGCCATCGATCGACGCAGGCCGTTGGCTTTTTCCGAGGTGAATTTCGCGGCTTCGATGGCGTGGCGCATCGCCTGCTCCTGAAACAGCGGCACGCCAAGGGTTTTGCTCAGAACGTTTTTGAGTTCGTCTTTGTTGCCCCCCTTGGGATAGGGATATTCGATATCTTCCGGCCGCATTTTCCGTCGCTTGAGATACGGATGCACCATGTCGCCCTGGATCGGTCCCGGCCGCACGATGGCGACCTCGATGACGAGATCGTAGAACTCACGCGGGCGGAGCCGTGGCAACATGTTCATCTGCGCCCTGCTCTCGACCTGGAACACGCCGAGGGATTCACCTTCGCATAGCATGTCGTAGACCTCGGGAAGCTCGCGCGGAACAGTCGCCAACTCCTTGCGATCGCCCTTATGCTGCGCGATCATGTCAAAACACTTGCGGATGCAGGTCAGCATGCCGAGCGCCAGCACGTCGACCTTCATCATCCGCATCGCGTCGACGTCGTCCTTATCCCATTCGATGAAGGTGCGGTCGGCCATCGCGGCATTGCCGATCGGCATATAGGTATCGAGCCGATCCTGCGTCAGTACATAGCCGCCGACATGCTGCGACAGATGACGCGGAAAGCCGATCAGTTGCGCCGCCAACGCGACCGCGCGCGCCACCGTGGGATTGTTCGGCTCCAATCCGGCCTGCCGCACCTGCTTGTCGTCGAGACCGTCGCCCCAATGGCCCCACACCGTATCGGCCAGCGCGGCGGTGACGTCCTCGGTCAGGCCCAGTGCCTTGCCGACATCGCGGATGGCGCTGCGCGGCCGGTAATGGATCACGGTGGCGATGATCGCGGCGCGGTGGCGGCCGTAGCGGCGATAGACATACTGCATCACCTCCTCGCGGCGAGTGTGCTCGAAATCGACGTCGATGTCCGGCGGCTCCAGCCGTTCCTTGGAGATGAAACGCTCGAACAGCACGTCGATCTCGGCGGGATTTACGGAAGTGATGCCGAGCACGTAACACACCGCGGAATTCGCCGCCGAGCCGCGGCCCTGGCACAGAATGTTCTGGCCCCGGGCCCAGTGCACAATGTCGTGCACCGTGAGAAAATAATGCGCGTATTTCAGCTCGGCGATCAGCGCGAGTTCCTTGTTCAGCGTCGCTCGCAGCTTGTCGTCGATGCCGTGCGGGAAATATTTTTTGACGCCGGCCCATGTCAGGTCTTCGAGATGCTGCTGCGCGGTCTTGCCCGGCGGCACCGGCTCGTCGGGATATTGATATTGCAGTTGATCGAGCGTGAAGGTGATGCGGTCGGCGAAACGCACCGTTTCAGCCAGCGCATCCGGCCATGGCCGGAACAGCCGCGTCATATCGTTCGGCGTGCGCAGATGGCGTTCAGAATGGGCTTGCAGCTTGCGACCGACCGCCGTGACCGTCGTCTTCTCACGAATGCAGCACAAGACATCCTGCAACGGCCGACGCTGATGCACATGATAGAGCACATCGTTGGTGGCGATCAGCGGCACGCGCGCCGTCGTTGCGATCCGCTCCAGCCGCGCCATGCGCCGCGCATCGTCACCGTGATGATGCAGCGATGCCGCGAGCCACACGCCCTCGGCAGGAAGACGCGAGAGCGCATCGAGCGTCGTCAGCGTGATCTTGATGCGGATGCGATAATCCGACATCACCACCAGCAGCAGGCCCTCGCTGAATTCCGCCAGATCGGCGAAGCGCAAATGACACGCGCCCTTCTCCGCCGCGAGTTTGCCCTTGCTGAGCAGTTGGCAGAGCCGTCCATAGGCGGCGCGGTCGCGCGGATAGGCCAGAATGTCCGGTGTGCCGTCGGTGAATACCAGCCGCGTACCGACCAACAGCTTCGGCTGGTAACGCACACGCTCCCGGTTGTCATATTCGCTATAGGCGCGCACCACGCCCGCCAGCGTGTTGTGATCTGCGATGCCGATGGCATAAAGACCGTATTTGCTGGCGCGCTGCACATATTCCTGCGGATGCGACGCCCCGCGCAGGAACGAGAAATTGCTGGTGACGCCGATTTCCGCGTAGACGGTCATGCAAACAGCCCGTGCAGAAACCAGCGAAAGCTGACGACCTCGCGGCGATGAACGCCTTCGCGATAGAGCCAGAACCGCGCCCCATCGGAATCCTCCGCGCGAAAGTAATCGCGCGTCAGGTTATCGCGGTCGCCGAGCCGCCACCATTCCATGGCGATGCGCTCCGGGCCCTCGATCAGCGCGAGACGATGGAACGCACGACGCCAACGGAATGCCGCCGGCGGACCGTGCGGGAAATCCGCCAGCACTTCCACCGGCTCCGGCTGCGCGAACAGCCGCAGCGGGCGCAGCGGCGGTTCGGCCTCGGCGCGCGCGGGCCATGCGGCCACCGTCGCCGCCGCGAAACGATGCTGCGCTGGCACAGCGAGCATGGCGCGCTCGGGAATGTGCGTGTCCTGCGGCAGATGCACGACGATGCGGTTGCCACCGATCCGCGCGGCGATGCGGTCGACCAGCGCGGCCACCTCGTCGCTGTCATGGACATGCGCGTCGAGATCGCGTTGCGCGGCGACGACGTCATCGGTGCGGCTTGCCGCCAGCCGGATCAGGTCGAAGCCGAAGCCGGGATCGAGCGGATCAGCCAGCGCGTCGAGCCGCTCGCGGAACAGGCGGTCGATGATATCGCCGCGCGTCACCGGCAATCCGGTCTCGACGCCGATCATGCGCACCGCGCCGTCGGTGCGGAAGAAACTCGCCTCCAGCCGCCGCGCGCCCTTGCCGTCGCGGTTCATGCTGGCGATCAGCGTCTGCGCCAGACGCGACAGCG
Organism: Xanthobacteraceae bacterium; assembly: GCA_051954235.1. GTDB lineage: Bacteria > Pseudomonadota > Alphaproteobacteria > Rhizobiales > Xanthobacteraceae > 62-47. The sequence continues at coordinate 13,899 of JBQCHY010000072.1, read as the reverse complement.
TCGCGGCGATCACCGTGTCGGTCGCGACCGGTTCGGCGAACCGCCGCTCCGCGATGTAATCCGGCAACGGCTTGCGCGGCGAGATCGGCGCATCGCGCACGCCCAGCGCCTGCTCCAGCAGCGCGACGAAACCGGCACCGAACCGCGCGGCGATCTCGTGGCGCCCGCGCACGACGACATCGCCGATGGTCTTCAATCCGGCACGGCGCAAGCCGCGCGTGATCGCATCGTCGGCGCCGAGCGTGAATACCGGCAGCGCCGCGACCGCCGCCGCTTCCTGCCCTTCGGCAACGACGCAACCGGAACGCGCGCGCGTCAACGTCCGCGCACAGGCGGCGGTGCCGGCGATGGCAGCGCTGACGACAAAGCCCTGTCGTTTCAAAGCGTCGCAGATCGTCTTCAGCATCGCAGCTTCGCCGCCGAACAGGTGCGCGCAACCGCTGATGTCGAGCAGCAAGCCGTGCGGCGGATCGAGCGCCACCAGCGGTGTGAAGCGGTCGCACCAGTCGGCGATATCGTTCAGCGTCTGCGCATCGGCCGTATTGTCGGCATCGAACACCGCGATGTCCGGGCAGATCGCGCGCGCGTTCGCCAGCGGCAGTCCGGGTTCGAGCCCCAACCGTGTCGCGGCATCGTTGAGCGCCGAGATCACCAGCGCGTTATGATCCTTGGCGACGACGATGCAAGGCGGTCCATCATTATTGGACACAGATCGATCCTGCACGCAGGGATTACTCCCTCTCCCATGGGGAGAAGGTTGGGGTGAGGGGTTCAGACATCTCGATAGATCGTTACCCCTCACCCGACCGTCTTCGCTTCGCTCCGCCGGTTCACCTCTCCCTATGGGAGAGGTGAATTCGCGCGCAGGTGAAGCGATTTGAGACGCTCGCGCATCAACCGACGCGCCGCCATCGCGCGACAATCGCCGCTTGATGCGATCGGTCGGCAGGCGCGGCAGCCACAGGCTGAGGATGCGTCGCCGGACCTCCGAAGGAGACGTCACGGAAAAGGCACTCATCACAATTCCATTCCATGATCCACTGGCCGGTCTGGCCATGACGATTGCGAACTAATTCGGCGTCGAACACCGGCGCGCCCCATGCTTGCCATGACGAACGCGGCGGCGAGCGCGCCGCGCGCACCGTCCATCGCGTCTCCGCCGTGCTCGGCGACGGCGCGGCCGCGATCCGCAACATCAGGCTGGCAACGCCGGAGCCTCGCGCCGCCAATGTCAGCTTGCGGCTGGCGACCAGATCGACATGGCGGGTCTCGCCCCAGATCTCGGTGACGACGGCGCCTAATGCATCGCAGGCCAGCGCATCGGCCGTGATCTGCAACGCAGCCTCGACGTCGGGCGCGCGCACCGTCACCACCGCGCGCGGATCGAGGCCGAGTTCGCACCAGCCGCTCATCGCAAGCTGGCCGTTCTCGCGTTCGGAAAAATCCTGCCGGACCCACATCAGCGGCCGGCGCACCGCGACACGCGACGCCAGGCCGGCAATAAAACCGGTGGCGGTCGCCGCCTGCGCGCCGCTTGCGAACACCTCGTGCAATGCGCCGCGCAGCAGGCCGCCTTGCAGCGTCGCATCGGCTTCGCCATGGCCGAGTGCTACGCGCGGCGGTCCTTCTCCGCCGAAGGAAAGCGTATCGCCTTCCAGACGCTCGATGTCTCTGCGCAGACGCGCGAGCGTGGAGTCGTGCTGAGACACGTGGTCCTCACGCGACCCGATCTCCTCGTCGCGCGAAAATACGCTGCGCGCGCTCTCCATGCGCCGCTCCCGGTGGTTCGAATGACTTTCAAAAACCGCGACCGCGGACTGACGCGATAACGCGTAGTCAGCCCTATTGTTCACGTTATGTTCTAGTAAAGACCAACCTGCCCCCGTGAGTCAACAAGACTCAGGCTTAGTGGCGACGGAAAAGTTTTTCGCAAGCAAAATCAATTCATTGCTCCTGCGCTTCCTGAGCCAACGCCAGCCTCGCGAGGAACGACCGCCCTCACCCCCGGTTGACATCCCATCGTCCATGAACGCGGACCACCGGCATGACGCCATCCCTGTTTGCCGCCACCGACCTGAAGACGCTGCGCCGCGAGGCGGCGGACTGCCGCGCCTGCCCGCTGTGGAAGGACGCGACGCAGACGGTGTTCGGCGAAGGGCCGTCCCACGCGCCACTGATGCTGGTCGGCGAACAGCCCGGCGACAAGGAAGACCTCGCCGGCAAGCCGTTCGTCGGCCCCGCCGGCCAGATGCTCGACCGCGCGCTGGACGAGGCCGGCATCGATCGCAAGAAAGTTTACGTCACCAATGCGGTGAAGCATTTCAAGTTCGTGCCGCGTGGCAAGATCCGCTTGCACCAGAAACCGAACACCGCCGAGATCAAGGCCTGCCGACCGTGGTACGAACGGGAACGGGCGGTGGTGAAGCCGGTGCTGGTGGTGGCGATGGGCGCGACCGCCGCGCAAAGCGTGTTCGGCAAGATCACGCCGATCAACAAGAACCGCGGCCATCTGATCGACCTCGACGACGGCGCGCAGGCGCTGGTGACAGTGCATCCGTCCTACCTGCTTCGGCTGCCGGATCAGGAAGTCCGCGCGCGCGAGTATCAACGCTTCGTCGATGACTTGAAAATGGCAAGCGCGCAGTTACGCAAGATTGCACGCGCGGCTTGAGAGACTGAGCGATCTGCCAGCAAGATTTTCAGCTATCGTATTTCGTATACGCTCTTCGTCATGGCCGGGCATAGCCGTTCGAAGAACGGCGTCGCTTCGCTCGCCTATGTCCCGGCTATCCACGTCTTTGCGTAAGCAGCGAAAGAGAAGAACGTGGATGCCCGGGACAAGCCCGGGCATGACGACATAACTTTGATTTGTCGTGTGGTGCTTCAGCAGCTACGCCGCGAGCGTGTGCTCCACCAACTTCACCCAATACGACGTGCCATAGACGATGGCCTCGTCGTTGAAGTTGTAGGCCGGATGGTGCAGCCCCGCGCTGTCGCCGTTGCCGACGAAGATGAAGGCGCCAGGCCGCGCTTCCAGCATGTAGGCGAAATCCTCGGCGCCCATCATCGGCGGCACCGCGTGGACATTGGCGGCGCCGGCGACATCGCTGGCGATGCGCGTGGCGATATCGGTCTGCTCGGGGTGATTGACCGTCACCGGATAACCACGCTCGTAGACCAGATCGATCCGCGCGCCGGTCTGCTGCGCAACGCCGACGACGACTTCGCGCACGCGCCGCTCCACGAGGTCGCGCACTTCCGGCGTCAGCGTGCGCACGGTGCCTTTCAGTTCGGCGATCTGCGGGATGACGTTGCGCGCATTGCCGGCATGGAACTCGCAAATCGAGATCACCGCCGAATCCAGCGGGTCGACGGTGCGCGACACGATCGATTGCAGCGCGGTAACGAGTTGTGCGCCGACCAATACGGAATCGATGCACTTGTGCGGCCGCGCCGCGTGGCCGCCGAGGCCTTCGATGCGGATATCGATGGCGTCGGTCGCCGCCATGATCGGGCCCGGCCGCAGCGCGAACGAACCGACCGGCAGGCCGGGCCCGTTGTGCATGCCGTAAACCTGTTCGATCTTGAAACGCTCCATCAGGCCGTCCTTGATCATGGCGTCGGCCCCGGCACCGCCCTCCTCCGCCGGCTGGAAGATCACCACCGCATCGCCCGCGAAGTTGCGCGTCTCCGCCAGATAGCGCGCCGCGCCCAGCAGCATCGCGGTGTGGCCGTCATGACCGCAGGCGTGCATCTTGCCCGGCGTCTTCGACGCGTAAGGCAGATTGGTTTCCTCCTCGATCGGCAGCGCATCCATGTCGGCGCGCAGCCCGATCACCTTGAGGTCGCCGGAAGCCGGCTTGCGGCCCTTGATGACGCCGACGACACCGGTGCGCCCCAGCCCCGTCGCCACCTCGTCGCAACCGAACTCGCGCAGCCGCTCCGCCACGAACGCCGCGGTGCCGTGCACATCGTACATCAACTCGGGATGGGCATGGAGATGCCGCCGCCAAGCCATGATGTCCGGTTGCAGATCGGCGACACGATTGATGACGGGCATGACGAACCTCGAAGGCGCGGAACGCGCGGGTGAAAATTCGGGAACAATCAGGCTAGCACGGCGGGACATTTCGCCCAAGAGAATCGCCCAAGAGAACCGTCCGTGAGAAGCCGCGCAAAGCCGTGAAGGCAAAAATTCCGCCAGATAGCCAATGTACAGCCCTCCGACGCGGCGCTATGCCATCCTCAGGAATTGACCGGAAATGAGGCGTCATCGTCCGCGAAGGCGGACGATCCAGTAACCCGTGTGATCGCATGGGAAATTTGACCGCCATGAATTACTGGATACTCCGCTTGCGCGGAGTATGACGTTTCTCGTGTTGCAAATCCGCGCAACACACGATCTTCCGGTCAGGCTCTCAGGCAAGGCCGGGCTTCCAAGCCCGGCGCAGAAGAAACGACGGTGGGACATGGTGAAACGGATCGAGGGCGAATTTGATTACATCGTCGTGGGCGCGGGCACGGCGGGCTGCGTCACCGCCAACCGCCTCACCGAAAGCGGCAAGCATCGCGTGCTGCTGGTGGAAGCCGGCGGCCGCGACAACTGGATCTGGTTTCACATTCCGGTCGGCTACCTGTTCGCGATCGGCAATCCGCGCGCCGACTGGCTGTTCAAGACCGAGCCGGAGCCGGGCCTCAACGGCCGCGCGCTGAATTATCCGCGCGGCAAGGTGATCGGCGGTTGCTCGGCGATCAACGGCATGATCTCGATGCGTGGCCAGGCGGCGGACTACGATCACTGGCGGCAACTCGGCCTCACCGGTTGGGGCTGGGATGACGTGCTGCCGGAATTCAAGCGGCTGGAGGATCATTTCCTCGGCGCCACCGAGCATCACGCGACCGGTGGCGGCTGGCGCATCGAGCAGCAACGCCTGACCTGGACCATTCTCGACGCGATCCGCAACGCGGCCGTCGAAATGAACATTCCGCGCAGCGACGATTTCAACACCGGCGACAACGAGGGCGTCGGTTATTTCCACGTCAACCAGAAGCGCGGCCGGCGCTGGTCGGCGGCGCGCGGTTTTCTCAAGCCGGCATTGAACCGATCCAACCTGCGGCTCGAGACCGACGTGCTGGTCGATCGTCTGGTGATCGAGAACGGCCGCGCTGTCGGCGTGCGCTTTTCGCGCGCCGGCGAGATATTCGAAGCGCGCACCAAGGGCGAGATGATCCTGTGCTCCGGCGCGGTCGGCTCGCCGGCGATCCTGCAACGCTCCGGCATCGGTCCCGCCGACTGGCTGAGCACGATGGGCATCGATGTCGTGGCCGACCGGCCCGGCGTCGGCCGCAACTTGCAGGACCACTTGCAGCAGCGCGCGATCTACAAGGTATCCGGCGTCAAGACACTGAACGAAACTTATGCGTCACTGATCGGGCGCAGTCTGATGGGTGCGGAATTTCTGCTGCGACGACGCGGCCCGATGACCATGGCGCCATCGCAACTCGGCATCTTCACGCGCTCCGATCCGAAACGCGAGCGCGCCAATATTCAGTTCCATGTGCAGCCACTGTCGCTGGAAAAATTCGGCGATCCGCTGCATCGCTTCCCGGCGGTGACGGTGAGCGCCTGCAACCTGCAACCGACCTCGCGCGGCACCATTCGCCTGCGTACCACCGCGCCGGATGCCGCGCCGGTGATCGCTCCGAATTATCTCGGCACCGAAGAAGACAAGCAGGTCGCGGCGGACGCCATTCGCGTGACGCGACGGCTGATGAAGCAGAAGGCGCTCGCGCCCTATCATCCCGACGAATACCTGCCGGGCTTGAGCGTCGGCGACGATGACGCTTCGCTGGCGAAGGCTGCCGGCGATATCGGCACCACGATCTTCCATCCGGTCGGCACCGCGAAGATGGGCCTGCAAAGCGACCCCACCGCCGTGGTCGACGAACGGCTGCGGCTCTACGGCATCGAGGGCCTGCGCGTGGTCGATGCTTCGGTGATGCCGACCATCACCTCGGGCAACACCAACACGCCGACCGCGATGATCGCATCGAAGGCGTCAGCGATGATTTTGGCAGACGCGCGGTAACAACTTACGCCGTGCCCCAGCTCTGCGGTACACCGTTGGAGCGGTTTGCGTTTTGACGAAACATCCACAGTTCGTCATGCCCGGCCTTGTGCCGGGCATCCACGTCTTGAAGTCCTCGCAAGGTCAAAGACGTGGATGGCCGGGACGAGCCCGGCCATGACGAGTTGTTGATTCCATATACCCGAAATCTGCTCTAACGCGCTGCATCGCGTCCGGGATACCAAGACTGAAAAGTAAAAAAGACGCGGAGTTTCCTCCGCGCCCTTTCGCGTGAGTTCGCCGATGCTTACGCGCGGCCGAGTTCGAACGCCTTGATCTCCTGGGTCCGCTTCGATGTCAGCTCCGCCTGGTGATCGGTGGCGATGGCGACATACACCGCCGGCAGCACGAACAGCGTGAACAGCGTGCCGATGGTCATGCCGGCCACCACGACGAGGCCGATGGAGAAGCGGCTCGCTGCCCCCGCGCCGCTTGCGGTGAGCAGCGGCAACAGGCCGGTCACCATCGCGGCGGTGGTCATCAGGATCGGACGAAGCCGAACCCGCGCCGCCTTTTCGATAGCAGCCCGCTTGTCGAGGTTCTCGTTGAGTTGCAATTCGTTGGCAAACTCCACCATCAGGATGCCGTGCTTGCTGATCAGTCCGATCAGCGTCAGCAGGCCGACCTGCGTGTAGATGTTGATGGTCGCCACGCCGAAGAACAGCGGGATCAACGCACCCGAGATCGCCATCGGCACGCTGATCAGAATGACCAGCGGGTCACGCAAGCTCTCGAATTGCGCCGCCAGCACCAGGAAGATGATGATCAGCGCGAAGCCGAACGCGATCGCCAACTGGTTGCCTTCCGTCACGTACTGCCGCGCGTCGGCGAGGTAGTCGTGGCTGAAGCCGGCCGGCAGATTCTTCGCCTGGCTTTCGAGAAAATCGACCGCCTGCCCCACTGTGACGCCGGGCATCGGCACGGCCTGGAAGGTCGCGGCATTAAGCTGGTTGTAGTGCGACAGCGCGTTCGGGTCGGTGCCGTTCTGGATCGTCACCAGCGTCGATAGCGGAATCTGCTGGCCGCTCGAACTCGGCACGTAATAACCGTCGAGCGATTCCGGCGACAGCCGCAATCCGCGCGGCACCTGCGGGATCACCTGATAGGAACGTCCCTCCAGATTGAAGCGGTTGACGTAGTTGCCGCCGAGCAGCGTCGCCAGCGTAGCACCGAGCTGTTGCATCGTCACGCCGAGGTCATTCGCCTTGGTACGATCGATGGCGACACGCACCACCGGCTGGTTGAAGTCGAGGTCGCTGTCGGTGACGATAAACAGACCGCTCTTCTGCGCCGCCGCCTTCAGCTTGCTCATCTCCTCGTAGACCGCCTGGAATCCAGCGGTGGAATAGAGAGCCATCTGCACCGGCAAACCGCCCGGCCCGCCCGGCAACGGCGGCAGATTGAAGGCGAAAGCCTGGACGCCCTCGACCTTGCTGATCTCGGCCTGCACCAGCGGCTTCAGCTTGATCGACGAACGTTTGCGCTCCTCCCACGGCTTCAGCAACATGCCGGCGATGCCGTTGTTGATGCCAGCGATGCCGTTGATCATGAAGCGCAGATCGGTTTCGGGGAAACTCGCGAACGCCTTGTCGAGTTTATCGCCGTAGTAATCCATGTAATCGATGTTGGCGTATTTCGGTCCCTTGATGACCGAGAACACGATGCCCTGATCCTCTTCCGGCGCCAGTTCCTTGGAGGTGTGCATGTACATGAAGCCGACCAGCCCAAGGATGGTGACCGCGAATAGCGCGGTGATCGGCCGATAGTCGAGCGAACGATCGAGCCGACGGCCATACCAGTTGGTGACCGACGTGAAGACGGTATCGACCTTCCGCGCGAACCAGCTTTGCGATTCATGCTTGAGCAGCACCGAGCACATCATCGGCGACAGCGTCAGCGCGACGATGCCGGAGACGATCACCGCGCCGGCCAGCGTGAACGCGAACTCGCGGAACAGCGCGCCGGTGAGACCGCCGAGAAAGCCGATCGGCGCATACACCGCCGCCAGCGTAATCGTCATCGAGATAACCGGCCCGACGATTTCGCGCGCGCCTTGCAACGACGCCTGCACCGGCGTCTTGCCCTCTTCGAGATGGCGGTGGATGTTCTCCACCACGACGATGGCGTCGTCGACGACCAGACCGATCGCCAGAACCATCGCCAGCAGCGTCAACAGGTTGAAACTGAACCCGGCAGCGATCATCAGCGCGCAGACGCCGATCAGCGATAACGGGATCGTCACCACCGGAATGATGACCGAGCGCAGCGACGCGAGGAACAGGAAGATCACCACGATCACGATCGCGACCGCCTCGACCAGCGTGTTCCGCACTTCCTCGATCGACGAGGTGATGAACTTGGTCGAGTCGTAAGCCACCTTCATCTTCATCGACGGCGGCAGGTTGCGCTCGATGTCCGGGAACAGCTTGCGCACGCCGCGCACGATGTTCAGCGGGTTGCCCTGCGGCGTCGCCTGCACACCGATGAAGATCGCGCGCTGGCCGCTGAAGGCGACGCTGGCGTCGGTGCTTTGCGCCGCCAGTTCGACCTCGGCGATGTCCTCCATGCGGACGAAACCGCCGTTCTTCGCCGTTATCGTCATCCGCTTGAACTGCTCGACGTTTTGCAGGTCGGTGTTGGTCGAGACGTTGGAAATCGTATAGTAGCCCTTGGTCTGACCGGCCGCCGCCTGATAGTTGTTGGCGGCAATGGCGGCGTTAACCTGCGCCGTGGTGACGTTGCGGCCTGCCATCTTCACGGGATCGAGCCAGACGCGCATCGCAAAGGTCTGACCACCGAGAATGTCGGCGGACGCGACACCGTCGACCGTCGACAGGATCGGCTGCACCACGCGCGTCAGGTAGTCGGAGATCGCCGACCCCGACAGCTCATCGCTGGAGAAGCCGAGATACATCACCGCTGTGGTCTCGCCGGTGGACTTCAGGATCACCGGATCGTTGGCTTCCTTCGGGATCAGGTACTTCACCGAATTGACCTTCGACAGCACCTCGGTCAGCGCCGCGTTCGGATCGAAGTTCAGTTTGACGTAAACCTTGATCTGGCTCTGGCTCTGGGTCGAGTTCGACGTGATGTAATCGACGCCTTCGGCCGAGGCGACCGCCTGCTCGATCGGCGTGGTGATAAACCCCTGCATCAGTTCCGGTGACGCGCCCGGATAAACCGTCGTCACGGTGATCACCGTGTTCGACAGTTTCGGATATTGCCGGATCGGCAGCTTGAATGCGGCGGCAGCACCGATCAGCAGGATCAGCAGGCTGACGACAACCGACAAGATCGGTCGCTTGATGAAGATATCGGTGAATGCCATTTGCAGGCGCTCCATGAACGGTCGCCGCCCTCGCGGGTTCGACCGGGAAACGTTGGATCGGACCGAGGCCGCGCGTCGCGGCCTCAGGTATCAGTTCCGTGGATCAGTTCCGCGGCGGCGGATTCTTGATCGGCGGCAGCGGGTCCTTCGAGATTTCCACCGCGGCGCCCGATTGCAGCTTCAATTGTCCGACAGCGACGACCTTGTCGCCCGCCTCCAGACCCTTGGTGATCACTGCGCGACCGTTGATCCGGTCACTGGTGCGCACGAAGGTCCGCTCGGCGGTCAGACTGGTCTTGCCATCATCCGCCTTCTTCTCCTTGATGAGGTAGACGGAGTCGCCATACAGCGTGTACTCGACCGCGGTTTCCGGAACGGTGATCACCGCCGGCTTCTCGGGCAGCACCACCGTGGTGGTTGCGAACATACCCGGCTTCAGGATGCCTTCCTGATTCTGGATGGTCGCCTGCACGCGAATGTTGCGGGTGTCGGTCGCGACCTGCGGCTCGATCGTGGTGATCTTGCCGTCGAAAGTCTTGCCCGGATAGGCGTCGACCTCGACACGCACCACCTGCCCGACCGCCAGCTTGCCGCTGTCCTTCTCCGTCACGGTGAAGTTCGCATATAGCGTCGACAGATCGGTCAGCGAGATGATCTGCGTGCCGGCGGTGAGGAACTGGCCGACTTCGACATGACGCACGCCGAGCACGCCATCGAACGGCGCCCGCACCAGCTTCTGCGAAATAATCGCTTCGCTCTTGGCGATGCCGGCATTGGCTTGATCGAAAGCGGCCTGCGCCTGATCGACGGTGGCCTGCGGCCCGAACTGACGTGCCGCCAATTGCTTGGCGCGGTCGAGCGACAGTTCCGCGACCTTGGCTTGCGCCTTGTAGTTGGCGAGATCGCCCTGGTCGGGCTTGTCGAACAGTTGCACCAGCGGCTGCCCCTTGGTGACATGGCTGCCCGCCGTGAACATGATGTCGGTGATGCGGCCCGAGACGTCCGACGTCACGTTGACCTGATGCACCACCGCGAGTTCGCCGACCGCGCGCAGCAGATTCGGAATCACTTCCGACTTCGCCTCGGCGGCGCTCACCGTCACCGGCGGCGGCTTATTGTTGGCGAAGAACTGCGCGATCATGTGGCTGCGGAAGGCATTGAAGCCGACCAGTCCGCCGACCAAAATCGCCAGCAGGATGCCGACAATGATGAACCAGCGCACGCGCCGAACCGGCTTGCTGCCGCGCGGCTGCTCGCCCGGCCCACGTGCGTTTGTTTCGTGTTGAATCTTTTCGGCCTTGGCTGCCATGTTCGATTCCGTCGCTAGTGTCATGTCATGCACTTTCCGCGGTTCTGCGGCATCAGGTCCGGCGGAAGATCGCGGTCCAGATGCGCGGCGATCGCTTTTTCTTTCAATCCAATTCCGCGAAGAATGAATTCGCAGACTTGCCGCTCGAACCGAGCGGTCTCCCCGTAAGACAAACAATCCGTCGACGGCAGCTTCGTCAGCACCAGTTGCAGCACCGTATGGTGAGCGAACCAGAACAGATTGATCGGCCGTTGTCCGACTTCCGATGCATCTCCCGTCTCGACTGCCCGCTTGAGCGATGCCGTGAAGACAGGTCCGATGAGGTCTCCTACCTTTTCATAAAGAACGCGCGCGAACTCGCCGTCATCGAGTTGGCTCGTGATCATCAACCGTAACTGCTGGGCCTCTTCTTCGTCCGGCTCGTCGGACGCCTGAAGGAAGTGCCCCACCATGCCGCGGATCAGCACAACGAGCGTTTCGGTCGACGGCGCCAATCCGAGCAACGTCACCAGCTTCGGATCGGCCTCGCAGGCTTCTGCCAGAATCGCGGCGTAGAGCGCGGATTTAGTCGGAAAATGCTTGAACAGCAATCCTTCCGAAATTGAGGCCGCGGCGGCGATACTTTTGGTGGTCGTGCCAGCGAACCCGGTCCGCGCAAAGCACCGCTTCGCCGCCGACAGGATCAGCTCTCGCCGCAGGTCGCTGGTCATGCGAATGGTGCTCATTCGACGTGAGTAAACACTCACTTATGAAATGTCAAGTTCCTTGCTGCAACGCACCACAACTCCGCCCGCGGCAATCGGTTCCTGCCGTTTCGCCGCCCCGGTAAACCGGTATAGTCGTTGGCAAAATGAGATCCGGCATGACTGAAATCCTGAGCGACCCGACCGCGAAAGAACTGGCGGCAAACTTCGACATCGAGAAGCTGACGCCGGAGTTTTATGCCGACCCCTACCCGACCTATCGCGCGCTGCGGGAACTCGCGCCGATGAAGCGGCTGCCGAACGGCGGCTACTTCCTGACCCGCTACGACGACCTCGTCACCGCCTACAAGACGACTCGCTCTTATAGTTCCGACAAGAAACGCGAATTCGCGCCGAAATACGGCTCGTCGCTGCTTTACGATCATCACACCACCAGTCTCGTCTTCAACGACCCTCCCGCGCATACGCGGGTACGCCGCCTGATCATGGGCGCGCTGTCGCCGCGCGCCATCGCCGAGATGGAGCCGGGCCTGATCGCGCTGGTCGATCGCCTGCTCGACGCGATGGAAGCCAAGGGCCACGCCGAACTGATCGAGGATTTTGCCGCCGCCATTCCGGTGCAGGTGATCGGCAACCTGCTCGACGTGCCGCACGACGAGCGCGGCCCCTTGCGCGACTGGTCGCTGGCGATCCTCGGCGCACTGGAGCCGGTCATCAGCGCGGACGCCTTCAAGCGCGGCAACGATGCGGTGCGCGACTTCCTCGCCTACCTCGAAGTGCTGGTCGAGCGCCGCCGCGCCAAGCCGGGCAATCCCGACCGCGACGTGCTGACGAAGCTCATTCAAGGCGAGACCGACGGCGAGCGGTTGACCGCGAAGGAATTGCTGCACAACTGCATCTTCCTGCTCAACGCCGGCCACGAGACGACGACCAACCTGATCGGCAACGGCCTCGTCGCGCTGCTGCATCATCCCGAACAGAAAGCGCGCCTGATCGCGCAGCCCGAGCTGATCAAAACCGCCGTCGAGGAAATCCTCCGGTTCGAAAGCTCCAATCAACTCGGCAACCGCATGACCACCGAGACCGTCGAACTCGGCGGCGTGACCTTGCCGCCGCAAACGTCGGTGACGCTGTGCATCGGCGCCGCCAACCGCGATCCGGCGCAGTTTCCCGATCCGGAGCGCTTCGACATCGCACGGACGCCGAACCGTCACCTCGCCTTCGGCACCGGCGTGCACCAATGCGCCGGCATGGCGCTGGCGCGACTCGAAGGCGCCGTCGCTATCTCTCACTTCCTCGCGCGCTTCCCGCGTTATGAACTGGCCGGCGAGCCGGTGCGCGGCGGCCGCGCCCGCTTCCGCGGCTTCACCAGCGTGCCGTGCAAGCTCAACGCGTGATAATTCCAATACACAGGCCGACCTCTCTTTCCGTCATTGCGAGCAAAGCGAAGCAATCCACTCTTTCTTCTTCAAAAGTCTGGATTGCTTCGTCGCTTTCGCTCCTCGCAATGACGGCTGGAACTGGATCAGAGTTATATCGTGCCGCCGCTCATCACTGAACCATTCTTCTACGCCGTCGCCATACCCGCGGTGATATTGCTCGGTCTGTCGAAGGGCGGGTTTGCCGGCATCGGCACCGCGGCGACGCCGCTGGTTGCGCTCTATCTGCCGCCGTTGGAGGCCGCCGCACTGATCCTGCCGGTACTGATCACGCAGGATCTGATTTCGCTCTACGTCTATCGCCGCGACTGGGACGCCACCAACCTGAAGATCATGCTGCCCGGCGCGCTGGCCGGCATGGCGCTCGCTTGGCTGACGGCGTCCTATGTGTCCGACGACACCATCCGCATCATCGTCGGGCTGGTCGGCGTCGCCTTCGTCGCCAACATGTGGCTGCAACGCAAAGCCGAAGCGCCGAAGATGGGCCACGCCGCCAGCGGTGTGTTCTGGGGTGGCGTGTCCGGCTTCACCTCGTTCATGATGCAGGGCGGCGGCCCGCCGTTTCAGGTCTACGTGCTGCCGCAACGTCTGCCGAAGCTCACGCTGGTCGGCACCACCACGATCTTCTTCGCGGTGATCAACGCGCTCAAGATCGGCCCCTATCTCGCGCTCGGCCAGTTCACGACCGCCAACTTCACCACGTCGCTATTGCTGCTTCCCATCGCCGCTGCAGCAAACCTCGCCGGCGTCTGGTTGGTGCGCAAAACCCCGACCGGTTTGTTCTATCAGATCGCCTATGTGCTGCTGTTCATCATCTCCGCCGCATTGCTGTGGCAAGGCGCGCGCGGGTTGATGCAGTAGAATTGGCTTTGTGCGCAGACTCACAACATGAAAATCGTCGTCCCCCCGCCAGCCGGGGACCCACACCCCCCCCCCGAAGGCGACAAAAACCAAAACAAATTATTAAATAAAAAAAAATACACCGGGTTTG
>JBQCHY010000071.1:0-45937 GCA_051954235.1 Xanthobacteraceae bacterium | reverse complement strand
CCGCTTGGTCTTGATGTTCGAGTGGCTCACCCGGTGACCGACCTGGGGACCCTTGGCGGTCAGTTCGCAGCGGCGGGACATTGGAAAATTCCTCTTACTTCCCCAAGGCACACTGCAAGCACGCTGCGCGGCCGCGGGGGTGAAAAACCAGTGGTCAATTCCAGCATTCGCATGTCGTTTCCGCGAGGGTCCCTGCGAATGCTGGAATTAAAGGACCACTGGCAAATCCAGAATTGGTCGTGAAGCTTGGGATTTGACATTCGCTCCGGTGCCTTGCGGCGAGGCGGGCAGCGAATGTCAAATCCGCTTCACGACGTCCATTTCAGGATTGGCGAACCTATAGGGGCAGCACGGCGCTAGGTCAAGCGCGCAGCGCGCTTTGCCAAGGGCGGTCAAGAGGGTGACCAAGATCGCCTCGTTCTCACGGAGGTGTCCCGATTTCGCGTTCGATCTCAACCATATAAACGACGTATTCGGTTCCGACATGGTGAAGGAATGGTTTTTCCGATATGTCCGCTGCGAGGCGTGTGAACACAAGGCGGCCGGTGGCAAGATACCTGTTCGTAAGCAGATGGGTTGAAATCCTGTCCCCGCGCGTCCGGTGGCTGGCAGCGGGTTTCGTCGTTTCGGTTGCGGCGGGGTTGCCGGGGACTCCGGCCTCGGCGCAGGGCAAGCTCGATGCCCGCTACGAGGTGACGTTAGCCGGTATTCCGGTAGGTCGCGGCGCCTGGACCATCGAGATCGCCGAGGATCACTACAGTGCCAGCGTGTCAGGAGCGACGGTTGGCCTGCTCAAGGCGTTTTCCGGCGGGCACGGCAACGGCTCCGCGCAGGGCCGCGTCGTCAACGGCCAGTTTTCGCCGGTTGCCTACACCGCAACCAGCGAAACCTCGAAAAAGGCCGAGACCATCCGTATTGCCTTGAATGGCGGCAACGTCACCGAATCCAGCATCATTCCGGAGCCGCCGGCTGACGACGCCCGCATTCCGGTGACGGATGCGCACCGCCGCGGGGTGCTCGATCCGATGACCGGCAGCATGATCCGAGTTCCGGGTACCGGCAATCCGCTCGGCCCGGAGGCCTGCAAGTCGGCGGCGGCGATCTTTGACGGCCGGATGCGTTACGATCTGCGGCTGGACTACAAGCGAATGGACACGGTGAAGGCCGCGAAGGGCTATCACGGCCCGGCCGTGGTCTGCGCCATCTACTTTACCCCGGTGTCCGGTTACGTGCCGGACCGCGCCGCCATCAAATACCTCGCCGCGCAGAAGACGATGGAGGTCTGGCTGGTGCCGATCGCCGGGACGCGGGTGCTGGTTCCGTTCAAGCTCTCGATCCCGACGCCGCTCGGCCATGGCGTGCTGGTCGCCACACAGTTCAACGCCACCGCCATTCCGCCCCGCGCCGCCTCGCGCTGAGGCGGAAGCGGAAAATCTTGCGGCAGCGCCGGCGCAATCTCGCCATGGGTTTGCCGCAAGAATCCCGGCGAAGAATCTCGTTGACTCTTGACGCGATCCCGTCCCGCATGGGTGTTAATGATTGCGCCGCATTCCTATCTCTTGTTTGACAGGAATCCTCTTGATGTAGTTGTCCATGCCGCCACGCACCGCGAGATGTTGCGGTCGATCCGCGAGAGGCGGTGCGAGTCAGCGATTCGGGCGCGATTCGTTCCGGACTCGTTCTAAAGCTTAAGCCGCGACGTGACTCACGTCGCATTGTGAGACAGGCCCACGTGTTGTCGCGCCGCCTGTGATTTCGGAAGCCCTGAACAGTATGGTTGTTTCGTCAGCTTCGCCGTTCTCAACGCCTGTGCTCGAACGTGCGCCGGGCAGCGGCGTCACCGCGGTGCTCGGCCCCACCAACACCGGCAAGACGCATCTTGCCATCGAACGCATGCTCGCGCATTCGTCCGGCATCATCGGCTTGCCGCTACGTTTGCTCGCGCGCGAGGTCTACAACAAGATCGCCGCGCGTGTCGGCCCCGATGCCGTCGCGCTGATCACCGGCGAGGAGAAGATCAAACCCTTGAGGCCGCGCTTCTGGGTGTCGACGGTGGAAGCGATGCCGCGCGATATCGACGTGTCGTTTCTCGCCGTCGATGAAATCCAGATCGCCGCGGATCTCGAACGCGGCCACGTCTTCACCGATCGCATTCTCAATCGCCGTGGCCGCGACGAGACGCTGTTACTTGGTGCGGCGACGATGCGGCCGGTGATCGAGAAACTGCTGCCTGGCGCGAATATTTTGACGCGGCCGCGCCTATCGCAGCTTGAATTCGCCGGCGACCGCAAGATCACGCGGCAGCCGCGCCGCACGGCAATTGTCGCGTTTTCCGCCGATGAAGTGTACGCCATCGCCGAATTGATCCGCCGCCAGCACGGCGGCGCTGCGGTGGTGCTGGGCTCGCTGTCGCCGCGCACGCGCAATGCGCAGGTGGCGCTGTTTGAATCCGGCGATGTTGATTATCTGGTCGCCACCGACGCTATCGGCATGGGCCTCAATCTCGATGTCGATCACGTCGCCTTTGCATCGGATCGCAAGTTCGACGGTTATCAGTTTCGTCGCCTGACGCCGGCGGAGTTTGCGCAGATCGCCGGCCGCGCGGGACGCGCGACACGCAACGGCACCTTCGGCACCACCGGCCGCTGTGCGCCTTTTGAGCCCGAACTCGTCAATGCGTTGCAGAACCACACCTTCGACAACGTCAAGACGCTGCAATGGCGCAACGCGCAGCTCGATTTCCGCTCGCTCGATGCGCTGCAGGTGTCGTTGGCGCATACGCCGGATCATGCCGCACTGACCCGCGCGCCGATCGCCGAGGACCTGCGCGTACTCGATCATGCCGCGCGTGACGGCGACGTCCGCGACATGGCGCACGGCGCGGCGGCGGTGGAGCGGCTGTGGGAGGCGTGCCAGGTTCCGGACTATCGCAAGCTGTCGCCGGCTGCCCACGCTGAACTGGTGACGACGCTTTATACCTTCCTGATGCGCCGGGGCCGCATTCCCGATGCCTGGTTCGCCGCGCAAATCGCGCAGGCGGACCGGATCGATGGCGATATCGACACGTTATCCGGGCGGATCGCCCACATCCGCACCTGGACCTTCGTGGCGAATCGCCCGGATTGGCTGGCTGATCCCCTCCATTGGCAGGGAATTTCGCATGAACTTGAGAATAAATTGTCCGATGCCCTGCATGAACGGCTAACTCAGCGTTTCGTTGATCGCCGGACCAGTGTATTGATGCGCCGCTTGCGGGAAAACACCATGCTGAATACCGAGATTGGAAAGACTGGCGAAGTGATCGTGGAAGGCCATGTGATTGGCCGCCTCGACGGATTCATGTTTGCGCCCGACGCGGCGGAAGCAGGTTCCGAAGCCAAGGCGTTGCAGGCCACCGCGCAGAAGGCGCTGGCCGGCGAGATCGACGCGCGCGCGGAGAAATTGTCGCAGGCGCCGGACGATCAGTTCGTGCTGGCCTCCGACGGCACCCTCCGCTGGACCGGCGATGCCGTCGCCAAGCTGGTGGCGGGTGACGACGCGCTGCATCCGCGCATCCGCATCGTCGCCGACGAACGCCTGAGCGGCGCGCCGCGCGATGCGGTGCAGGCACGGCTCGACCTCTGGCTAAAGACGCATGTCGAGAAACTGCTCGGCCCGCTGTTCGAACTGGTGAAGGCCGAAGACGTCACCGGCATTGCGCGCGGTATCGCGTTTCAACTGACCGAAGCGCTCGGCGTGTTGGAGCGATCGAAGATCGCGAATGAGGTGAAGGATCTCGATCAGGCTTCGCGCGCGACCTTGCGCAAGTACGGCGTGCGGTTCGGTGCTTATCATCTTTATGTGCCGGCGCTGCTGAAACCGGCGGCGCGTGCACTCGCCTCGCAATTGTGGGCGCACAAGCAGGACAACGTTGATCTTAGCGCGCTGCTCGGCGCGCAGCATCTTGCCGGCAGCGGCCGTACCTCATTCCCGGTCGATAAGGCGCTGGATCGCGATGCCTATCGCGTGCTGGGCTATCGTCAGTGCGGCGAACGCGCCGTGCGTGTCGATATTCTCGAGCGACTGGCCGACCTGATCCGTCCGGCGCTGGCGTGGCGCGAGGCCTCGACCTTGCCGAAACCGGCTGGCGCATTCGATGGGCGCGGCTTCGTGGTGACGCAGGCGATGACCTCGCTCACCGGATCGGCCGGCGAAGACTTCGCGTCGATCCTGCGCGCGCTGGGCTATCGCATGGAATTGAAGCCCGCGCCTGCGCCGACGCCTGAGACTGTTGCTGCTGATGCGGCCACTGCTGCCGATACATCGGCAGCACCCGACGATACGTCGTCGGAAGCTGCATCCACCGACAGCGCGCTTGCTGAAGATGTTGCGGTCGATGCGGTGTCTGATGCGTCTTCGTCGCAAGACGCATTGCCGGTTATCGATGCACAGGCCAACGAACCGGTTCAGTCCGAGGACGCACCGAGCGAAACGGCTCCCGAGACGCCGTCCGTAATTGAGGCCACTCCGGTTGCTGAAAGCGAACCTGTCGTCACGGCTGATGCTGCAACGGAAGCGTCATTGGACTCCTCCTCTGTAGCCGCTGCCGATGAAGCTGTGTCGACCCAGACGGTCGTTGAAGCAGGCGCAACTCCTGATGCGACGACGGTTGAAGCTGCGCCAGCGGAAGCTGCCGCGCCGGCGATGGTTGAGGTGTGGCGGCCCGGCGGTCGTTCGGAAGATCGCCGGCCCCGGCACGACCGTCATCGTCACCGCCAACCGAATCGTCCGCAGCAGGGTACGCAAGGTGCTGCGGCTGAAGGTGAAGCCGCGGATGGCGACAAGCGACAGCGCCATGGTCATGGCCGCCGCGATCGCTCATTCGATTTCAAGCGTCCGAATCGCCCCGCTGGCGAAGCCGGAGCTGCTTCGGAAGGGACGCCGGGCGAGGGCAGGCCACCACGTGAGCGTGGCCATGGCAAGGATGCCCGCAAGGATTTTGGCAAGGGCCGGGACAAGGGCAAGTTTCAGGGCAAGGGCGGCCGCGATCGGCGCCCGGACGGCGGCGGCCCGTCGCATCGTCCGTTCGCCAGCAGCGCGCCGCGCGAGCGGGAGCGCGATCGCCCAGCCGATCCCAATTCGCCGTTCGCCAAGCTGGCGGCGTTGAAGGAACAGCTCGCCGCCAACCGCAAGGATGCCAACTAGCGTTTTTGTTTTGACGCGTTTTCTTCACGCGAACTGGAAACCACTTCGCTTGAAAACGCTATAGCGTCACCCGGGAGACGGCGTGGAGCGTCAGCGCCTCGATAAATGGCTATGGCACGCGCGGATCGTCAAAGCCCGCGCTAGTGCTGCGGCATTGGTCGAAGGCGGCCGCGTTCGCGTCAACGGCAGCCGTCAGAACGCTCCCGGCCATGGCATCAAGCTCGGCGATGTCGTGACGATCGCTTTGGATCAAGGTGTGAAGGTACTGAAAGTCACGGCTTTTTCCGAACGGCGCGGCAATGCCGAAGCCGGGCGGCTGCTTTACGTCGATGCGCAAACCCCGCCGGAATGATCCATCCGGCCTATTCGACTGCCATGCAGGTCAACGCTTCCCTTGCGGCTTGGGGCCGACTGCGCTACGCCAACACTCAAAATTCGACCGCTTCCGGAGCTATGGATGACCTACGTCGTCACTGAAAATTGTATCAAGTGCAAATACACCGACTGCGTAGAGGTCTGCCCCGTCGACTGTTTCTACGAGGGCGAGAACATGCTGGTGATCCACCCGGACGAATGCATCGATTGCGGGGTGTGCGAACCGGAATGCCCCGCCGACGCGATCAAGCCCGATAGCGAGCCGAACCTCGAGAAATGGCTCGAGGTCAACGCGGCACAGGCCAAGAATTGGCCGAATATCACGCAAAAGAAAGAATCGCCGCCGGATGCCAAGGATTTCGACGGCATGGAAGGCAAGTTCGAGAAGTATTTCTCCTCGGAGCCCGGAACCGGCGATTGAGATAATTTGAGGATCGGTCGGGCTTGTCTTATGGACGGGAGCGGCCGATAAGGGATTAAACTTAACCTTATTGCGAAGGTTGGCCTGTGGAACCCGGCAACGAAATCGTTGTCCGGGCATAAATCATTGATTTTTGCAGGAAATGTGCTATTGTAAGGCACATCCAGCAAGCCGGACCCTGTTCGCGCCGCCGTTTTGGCCCTGATGGGTTCTCATGGAAAATCTTGAACAGGGGCGCGAGCGTTTGTCGCGCACAGGCTGTGTCACAGAAAACGCGTAAAAAGAGTATCTCGAAGGGTGCGGGAAAGACGACTGCGGCCGGCCGCAGCACACCCAAGAACCGCGCACGTGGGTCTGCCAAGACGGCGCGGGGTTCGGTCAAATCGTCGAGCGTCAAGACTTCAACCGCCAAGACGGCCGCCGTCAAGCCGTCGACCGCCAAGTCGTCGGGCGCGAAATCTTCGACCGCCAAGCCATCGGCGGCGAAATCCTCCAAGAACAAAAGAAGTGAAATGCTGAAAAAGACTGCGAAAGCCGCCGAGAAGGCCGTTGCTTCCAAGCCCGCCGCCAAACCTGCTGCTGCCAAGGCGGCCGCTCCCAAGCCGCCGACCAAACCGGCCGCCGCCGCCAAGCCGGCGCCGAGCAAGCCTGCGGTTGCCGCCAAGGTTGTGAAGGCGCCGGTCGCTCCGGTCCGCGTCGAGGAGCCGAAGAAGGCGCTGACCCAGCGCCAGGGCTTCAAGACCAACGAATTCGTCGTCTATCCGGCTCACGGTGTCGGCCAGATCCTGGCCATCGAGGAGCAGGAAATCGCCGGCGCCAAGCTCGAGCTGTTCGTCATCAACTTCATGAAGGACAAGATGACGTTGCGGGTGCCGACGGCGAAGGTTGCTAATGTCGGTATGCGCAAGCTGTCGGAGCCGGCGCTGGTCAAGCGCGCGCTGGAGACCCTCAAGGGTCGTGCACGCGTGAAGCGGACGATGTGGTCGCGCCGCGCCCAGGAGTACGAAGCGAAGATCAATTCGGGCGATATCGTCGCGATCGCCGAAGTGGTTCGCGATCTCTATCGTTCCGAATCGCAGCCCGAGCAGTCCTACAGCGAGCGGCAGCTTTACGAAGCGGCGCTCGACCGGCTGGCGCGCGAAATTGCGGTTGTTCAGCACGTCACCGAGACCGAAGCGGTCAAGGAGATCGAAGGCCAGCTCGCCAAGAGCCCGCGCCGCGGTGCCAAGGCGGAAGCCGACGCCGACGCTGATGGCGATTCGGATATCGACGCCGAAGACGACGATAGCGCCGTCACCGACGCGGCGGCTTGATCGCCTCGTCGCGCGAAAGCCTCATCGAAATGCAAAAGCCCGGCGCGATGGCCGGGCTTTTTGCTTGCGAGACGGCGTAATCAGCCGGTGCTGTGCGAGATCGGCGGTCAGTCCACCACGATCTTGACGTGTTCGCCCGGCTTGACCTTGCTGTTGGCGTCGAGGCCGTTGAGCATGCGGAAACGCTGCTCGGGGTGATCGACGCCGCCCATGCGTCGCGACAGCGATTCGACCGTGTCGCCGGGCTGAACCGCAACGACCTTGATGCGCAGCGGCCGCGCTGCCTGGATTTCTTCCAGCGTCAAGCGGCGGAACGACTTGATGGTGTCCTTGGCGTTCTGCTCGCTCTCGAGATTCTTTTGCCGGGACGCGAAGATGAAGCGATAGACGTCGCTGCCAAAGCGCAACGCATAGACGCGGAATTGCCACTGGTCGCCACGCGCCGTCACCGAGGCGGCCGGGAAGCCGTTGATCGTAAGCTGTTCGGTGGAAGCCTTGTCGACGTTCTCCATCCAACCGGAATTGAGGTAGTCGCCCAACTGCTGCTCCGCCGGCACACGTACGACGTCGAAGCGCATCGCCTGATCGCCGCCGTTGCGGACGCCGATCACCGCCTGTGCGGTGTTGTCGAGCGTGTAGCCGCTCGGCGCCTGGAACGTGAAGCCGAGCTTCGGATGCAGGAAGCGCCGGCCGCGGACGAAGCCTTCGCTTGGATCCTCGCCATAGACCATGTTGTCGATGGCGGCGAGATAGGCGTCGTGATCGCGCTCGCTGTTTTGCGGCGAACTGAACTGCCGCGCGATGGCCTGCGCGTTCTGCACACGCTCAGGCGTTGCCGGATGCGACGAGAGGAAGTCCTGCGATCGCGGATCGATCGAAGCGCGCCCTGCCTTCAAGGCAGCGTTACGTTCCATCGCCGTGAGAAAGCGCGCCGCGCCGAACGGATCGAAGTGAGCGCGCGCCGAAATGCCGACTCCGATGCCGTCCGCTTCGAACTCCTGCGAGCGCGAGAAGCTCGCCATCGTCAGCTTGGTCTTGGCCAGCGCCAGTGCGGTGATGTCGGGATCGTTGCCCATCTCCTTCACCACGCGCGTCACGAGGGCGGCGCGCTTGGCCTGGTCCTCACGGATCGCGGCGTGCTTGGCCAGCACATGCGCCATCTCGTGCGACAGCACCGACGACAGTTCGGAGGTATCGCTGGCGAGCGCGATCAATCCGCGCGTAACGTAGAGCTGGCCGGTCGGCAATGCGAAGGCATTGACGGCACCGGAATTGAGAATGGTGACCTTGTAGGAGAGATCGGGACGGTCGGAGGCTGCCACCAGCCGGTTCACCGTCCTGGTGATCAGGTTTTCCAACCTCGGGTCGTCATACGCGCCGCCATAGGAGGCCAGAATGCGTT
This sequence comes from Xanthobacteraceae bacterium, assembly GCA_051954235.1. Lineage (GTDB taxonomy): Bacteria > Pseudomonadota > Alphaproteobacteria > Rhizobiales > Xanthobacteraceae > 62-47. The sequence goes on along the minus strand of JBQCHY010000071.1, from coordinate 37,242 downwards.
CGTGTTCGCGTTCGGTCGGAGAAAGGGAAGCCGCGGCGACCCGCGCCGGCTTCGCTGACATTTCCGTAGAGGGCGACGCGGTGTGCAATCGTCCCATATCGGCACAACCGGAGAGCGCAAGCGACGCGCAAACACCGACGATCGCTACCAAGTGGCGGCGATGCAAGCTGATGCCGTATCGGTGTCCCGTTCGCTTCGTCACAGTCGCTATCCGTCGCATCCTTCGATGCGGCTACCTCCGTCGTAAATACGGCGCAGCCCTTGTGCCCGGCAGTGTGTCTTACTGTCGTCGCGGGTCATTCTATGACCTTTTGGCTTGCAATTGAATCAGAAGCCAAGCTCCGAACTGCAACAGTGCCGCGATTTTATCACGTGAGCCGATCCCCTCGTCCCCGGACAAGTGCTTTAGCGACGATCCAGAACTTCGAGTTGCCCGGTTCCGCGCAATTGGATACGCGGGCCACCCCGTTGCTCGATCCAGCCTCGCACCCGCACATTGCGGCCCGCGAGGACCTTGATATCGACGCCGTCCCTCGTCAGCGATCCTATCATCTGCCTCGGAATAATCACAGCGAAGTCTCGCACCCAATGCCGGCCAAAGTTGAGGTAGAATGTTGCGCCTGACTGTCGGGCTGATAGCACTTTGCCTTCGATAACGGCGAATTGCCCCAACTTTGCCAGAATGTCGCCCGGCTTTGCCGCATTTTTGATGACGTCCGGCGCGGCCCAGATTCCCTGTCTGGTCTGGCGTGCGAGGGTTTCGGCTGCGGTCAGTTCCGTTGCGCAATCTTTGTCGATCGCGCTTCCCGTCGCCAACGCCTCGCCAGCCCGGAGTAACTCGACCTGGACCGAGGCACCATCTTCGGCGCGGATGACGAACGCGTTCTGTCGGCCGTAACGGTCCGGCGTGTCGCTGTCGCCCCGCAGTACGACATCGCGGTTCGTGACCAGTGTGGTCAATGTGTTTCGCGCGGCAGCGACCTCAGGCAAAGGCATGATGCCGGCGAGTCGTATCTCGCGACCATCGGTCAATCGCAACGTGCGCGCATCGATCACGTGAGCCACCTGGCCTTGCCCCAACACCTCGCCGCCGCAGTCGGCTTTGGCATGCGCGACAACGATAAGATTGAAGCTCAGTGCACAAGCAAGTGTTGCTAGCGTCGGTACCGAGTCATCTCTCAACGACACTCGAAGGCGTCGCCTATTCCGTTCGATGGAAAAAATGAGCGCGCTTATGCATCGGCTTCGCAATCGAGATAGATGACAAGCTATCGGCGGCTTGCCGCGTGCGAGGCGTTGCGCCATGATTGTTCCTCAAGCGACAACAATGTCGCCGGAATATAAACGTATCGGGAGGGGCAACGTGAAGACGATTTTATCGGGAGTGATGGCATCATTGCTGGCGCTGACCGCGAGTGCCGCGCTGGCGCAGAGCAAACCGCCGCTGAAACTCGGTGCGATCCTCGACATGTCGGGCCTCTATGCAGACATCACCGGCGTCGGCAGCGAGACTGCCGCGAAAATGGCGGCAGAAGATTTCGGCGGCGAGGTGCTGGGCCGTAAGATCGAGATCATCGCGGCCGATCATCTCAACAAGGCGGACCTCTCGGCCTCCATCGCGCGCGACATGCTCGACAATCAGGGCGTCGAAGCCATCATCGACGTCGCCGCGTCGGCGACCGCGCTGGCGGCGGGAGAGGTCGCCAAGGCGCGCAACAAGATCATTATCTTCAACGGCCCGGGTTCGATCCGGCTTTCCAACGAAGCCTGCGGTCCGTACACGGTGCACTATGTGTTCGACACCTATGCTCAGGCCAACGTCACCGGCCTTGCGGCGGTGAAGACCGGACTGGATACCTGGTTCTTCCTGACGGCCGATTATGCGTTCGGTCATGATCTGGAGAAGGATACGGCGAACGTCGTCACCAAATCCGGCGGCAAAGTGCTGGGAAGCGTCCGCCATGCGCTGAACACTTCGGACTTCTCGTCCTTCCTGCTACAGGCGCAGGCGTCGAAAGCTAAAGTGATTGGGCTCGCCAATGCCGGGGGCGATACCATCAATGCGATCAAACAGGCCGCCGAGTTCGGCCTGATGAAGGGTGGCCAGAAAGTTTCGCCGCTGCTTGCTTTCATCACTGACGTCGACAGCATCGGATTGCAGACGGCGCAAGGCCTGATCCTGGCCGAAGCTTTTTATTGGGACATGAACGACGAGACGCGCGCGTTTTCGAAGCGCTTCATGGAGCGCGTGAAGCGCGTGCCGACATCGGCGCAAGCCGGCGTTTATTCATCCGTGCTGCATTATCTCAAGGCGGTGAAGCAGGCCGGCACCACCGATGCGGCGGCCGTCATGAAGATCATGAAGAACACGCCGATCAACGACATGTTCGCCAAGAACGGCAGGATTCGAGAAGACGGCCGCATGGTCCACGACATGTATCTGTTCGAGGTCAAGTCGCCGGCCGAATCCAAGGGGCGTTGGGATGACTATAAACTTCTCGCCACGGTGCCCGGCGATGAAGCATTCCAGCCACTGTCGGCCTCGCGCTGTCCGCTGGTGAAGAAGTAGTTACCCGCAAGACGCTGGCTCATGATCGAGCCAGCGTCTTGGCGCCAACAACACAAACAAAAGGAACCGCCAGATGAGCGATATCGTGTTGCAGGATCTCGATCAGGGTCTGTTGACGATTACTATGAATCGGCCCGATCGCCGCAACGCGTTGAACGCTGAAATGGTGTCCGGGCTGATCGAGGCGGCGCGGCGCGCCGCCGAGGATCGCGAGGTGCGTGCCGTGTTGCTGAAAGGCGCGGGCGGCACGTTCTGCGTCGGCGGTGACGTCAAGGCGATGGCGGCAGTGAAGGTGCCGCCGCCGCTCGAAGAGAAAGTGACCACGCTGCGGCGGGGCATGGAAGTCTCGCGCATTCTGCACCAGATGCAGAAGCCGGTTGTGGCGCAACTCGATGGCGCCGCAGCGGGCGCAGGTCTGTCGATGGCGTTGGCCTGCGATCTGCGCGTGGCGAGCGCGTCGGTGAAGATCACGACTGCTTTCGCCAAGGTCGGATATTCCGGCGATTACGGTGGCACGTTCTTCCTGACCCAGATGCTCGGCAGCGCCAAGGCGCGCGAGCTCTATCTGTTGTCGCCGGTGCTGTCGGCGCAGGAAGCTCACGCGCTCGGCATGGTGACGCGGGTGGTGCCCGATGCCGAGATCGAGACGGCGGCGCGCGATCTGGCGATGTCGCTGGCGCAGGGGCCGACGGTGACGCTCGGCTACATCAAGAAGAACATCAACAACGCCGAGAGCTTGTCGCTCGAAGCCTGCTTCGACGGCGAGGCGTTGCATCATTCCCGTTGCAGCGATACGGCCGACCACAAGGAAGCCGCGGCGGCCTTCGTCGCCAAGCGGACGCCGGTTTTCAAGGGGCATTGAGATGGCGGGCTATATGCGGCTACGGCAAGTCTGTCTGGTTGCGCCGCATCTCGAGCCGGTGGTGAGCGATCTCGCCGCGATCTTCGGGTTGGACGTGTGCTATCGCGATCCACATGTCGGCAAGTACGGGCTTGAGAATGCGCTGCTGCCGGTCGACACGACGTTGCTTGAAGTGGTTGCGCCGTTTCAGGATGGCACGGCGGCGGGACGCTTTCTGCAACGCACCGGCAATCGCGGCGGCTACATGGCGATCTTCGCTTGCGCCGATCCCGACGAGCGCGGTCGCCATGCGGGGACGCTCGGCGTGCGCACCGCCAATGTGATCGACCATCCGCCTTATCATGGCGTGCAACTCCATCCGCGCGATTGCCGCGCGGCTTTCATCGAGTTCAACCACACCGAAGGCAGCGATAATATTCGTGGCCCTTACCCGCCGGCGGGACCGAACTGGCAAGCCTCGATCCGCACCGATGTGACGCAAGCATTGCTTGGAATCGAATTGCAGAGTCCGGATCCAGCCGGATTGGCGCGGCACTGGAGCGCGATCATCGGCGCGCCGGTCAGCGCGGCAGGCAACGGCGATCCCGAGATCGTGCTGCTGAACGGCCGCTTGCGCTTTGTTGCCGGCGCGGACGAATTGATGACCGGCGTGGTGATGCAGGTTCGCGATGTCGATGCCGTTCTTTCCGCCGCGAAGGCCAAGGGTCATGCCATCGACGGCAACTCGTTTCTATTGGGCGGGGTCGCGTTCCGGTTGACCGACTGACCGGAGCGAACACTGCAACTGCTGCCATATCTCAGGATCAAGCGAACATGACCGACGCGCCGATGACCAGCCGCACCCATCCGCTGGATAGTTTCTTCGCGCCCTCCAGCATTGCGATCATCGGCGCATCGCGCGACGCGCTGAAAATTCCCGGCCTGCTGCTGACGTTCCTGCGCCGCAACGGCTTTCCCGGCTGGATCTATCCGGTCAATCCGAACTATCCGAATATCGATGGGTTGGCCTGCTATCCGTCTGTCTCCGATATCAAGCAGCCGATCGATCTCGCCATCGTCATCATTCCCGCGCGCGCGGTGCTGGACGCGCTCAAGGAGTGTGCGGCGGTCGGCGTGAAGAACGCCATCATCATCTCGTCGGGTTTTGCCGAGGAAGGGGGCGACAGCGCGGCGATGCAGGATGCCATCGCCGATCTCGCCCGCGCGACGGGAATGCGGATTTCCGGGCCGAATGCCGAAGGGTTTTACAACGAACTTGGCCAGGTCGCGGCGACGTTCAGCCCGACCGTGGACGTCAAGCCCGATGCGCCGCGTCTGTTGGCGACGCGGCGGCGGATCGGCATCGTGGCGCAAAGCGGTGGTATCGGCTTCGCCATCTACAATCGCGCCCGCGCGCTCGGTATCGCGCTGAGTTACGTCGTCAGCGCCGGCAACGAAGCTGATCTCGGCGCCGGCGCGTTCTTCGACTATATGGTGCGCGATGCGTCGACCGACGTGATCCTGCTGTTCCTTGAAGGCATTCGCGATACCGAGACGTTTCTTGCCGCGGCCGAGCGCGCGGCTGAAAGCGGCAAGTCGGTGATCGTCGTCAAGGTTGGCCGCTCTGGTGCGGGCGGTCGTGCGGCGGCGTCGCACACCGCGAGCATGGCCGGATGGTCGGCGGCTTACGATGCAGTGTTCGCGAAGTACGGCTTCATCGTCTCCAACGATCTCGACGAAGCGGTGACGATCGCGGCGGTACTGACCGCTTCGCCGTTGCCGAACGGCGATCGGGTCGCGGTGGTCACCGTGTCCGGTGGTGGCGGCATCTGGGGCGCCGATGCCGTTTCGTCACAAGGGCTTCAAGTGCCCGAACTGTCGCCGCCAGTACAAGATGCCATTCGCGGGATGATTCCGTCCTACGGTTCGCCGCGCAACCCGATCGATATCACCGCGCAGGCCGTACATAGCGGTGGTTTGCAGAAGACCATCGAATTGCTGTCGCAAGGTGACGAGGTCGATGCGATTCTCGTCGTGGTATCGCTGTCGAACGAGACGCGAATTCCGTTCAAGATCGAGGAGTTGAAGCCGCTGATCAACACCCAGCGCAAGCCGATCATATTCTACACCTACACGCTGCCGTCGCACTTCGCGCGGACGGAATTGGCCAAGGCCGGCGTCGTGGTGCTGTCCGGGCTTTCGCATGTCGGCGTTGCGATGCGCCGTGCCGTGGAGCGTGCGCGATTCAGGCTTGCCGCGCGGCCGGCTGACGGCGCGATGAAGTGGCTCGATCTGACGCAGCATCTGAACAGTGGCAAGCTGTCAGAGCACGACAGCAAGCGCTTGCTGACGGCGGCGGGGGTGTCGGTGCCGAATGAAATTCTGGTTTCGCATCGTGAAGGTCTTCACGATGCGATTGCGCGTGTGGGCCTGCCGTTGGCGATGAAGATCCAGTCGGCCGATATTCCGCACAAGAGCGAGGTCGGCGGTGTCCGCCTCAACATCGTGACCGAACAGGATGCGGTGCAAGCGTATGATGATCTGCTGACTCGTGCCAACGCGCAGCGGCCGAAGGCAACGGTTCAGGGCGTCCTGCTCACGCCGATGGCAAAGCCGGGTGTCGAGATCATTGTCGGTACCATGCTGGATGCAACCTTCGGCCCGATGATCATGGTCGGCTTCGGCGGCGTCACCACCGAATTGTTCAAGGACGTGATTTATCGTCCCGCGCCAGTCGGTGTGGATGAAGCGGTGACGATGCTGAACGAGTTAAGAGCTGCGCCGTTGCTGTACGGTTTTCGCGGTGCGCCCAAGGCCGATGTCGGTGCGCTGGCAACATTGATCGCGCAAATCTCGCAATTGGCTGCGCAGCATCGCGATGCCATCGCGGAAATCGAGATCAATCCGGTGCTGGTGCATCCGGAAGGCGAGGGCACCACCATCGTCGATGCGCTGGTGATGCCGGTCGCGAAAGAAGCGCTTTAGCGCCCCTTGAAATTGGGAACGCGGCGTTCCTCGGTGGCCTTGACGCCTTCCTTGAAATCTTCAGTGGCGCGCAGGCTGGTCTGTTCGGCAAGTTCGTGATTGGTTGCGGCCAGCACGCGATCGGCGAGCCCCGCGCGCATCGTCGCGCGCGTCGAGATCAGAGCGAGCGGAGCGCATTCGGCGATCTCGCTGGCGAGCTTCGTTGCGGCCGCGCGCACTTCACTTTGCGGCACGCAGAGGTTGGCAAGCCCCATCTTCAGCGCATCTTCGCCGGTGACGCGGCGGCTGGTGTAGAACATCAGCTCGGCGTTGTTCTTGCCGATCAGTTCCGGCAGCGTCACCGTCAGGCCGAAGCCGGGGTGGAAGCCGAGCTTGGTGAAGTTCGCGGCGAAGCGCGCCTCCGGACAGGTGACGCGGAAATCCGCCGACACCGCAAGTCCAAGACCGCCGCCGATCGCCGCACCCTGCACGGCGGCGACGATCGGCTTCTTGGCGCGGAACACGCGCACAGCCTGCATATAGAGATGGTTGATGGGACCGAGGCTGTCAGCCGGATCGCCGCTGCTCGGTCCGCTTTCCTGGCGGTTCGGATCGTTGAAGTTGGCGCCGGCGCAAAATGCCTTGCCCTGCGCGGCCAGCACGGTGGCGCGCATCTCCGGGTCGTTGTCGATATCGGTCAAGGCATCGGCGATCTGGTTGATCAGCGAGATGTCGAAGAAGTTGAACGGCGGCCGCTGGATTTCGATGGTGGCGACGTGGCCGCTTTTGGTGAAGCCGATATCAGTGAACTTGCTCATAACGATCCTTGATAGTGTGGGTTGCGAGGCGATGGTTTAGCGCAATCCGAGCCCGCGCGCGATAATGCCGCGCAGCACTTCGGTGGTGCCGCCTTGAATGGTGAGTTTCGGAGCGACTTTGGTGGCGAAGGCGAGTTGCTCGGCCAGCGTGGCGTGATTGGACGGGTCGACATCGACGAAGGCGGCGAGGTCGCGTACACGATGCGGCAACTGCTGCTCCCACACCGTGCCGATGTCCTTGACGATCGATGCCTCCACGACCGGCTCCTTGCCGGCCTGCAACATGCCCGCAACCGAGACCGACATGCGGCGCATGGTGTGCAGTTGCGCCACCAGGCGGCCGATGCCTTCGGCGGCGCGGGTGTCCGGGTTGAGGCCGACGGCGCGCACCAGTTCGGTCAGCACGTAATAGGTTTCGAGAAAGCGTTCCGGTCCGCTGCGCTCATAGGCCAGCTCGCTGGTCGCCTGCTTCCACGCACCGTCGATTTCGCCGAGCACATGATCGTCGGGCACGAAGGCGTCGGTGAACACCACCTCGTTGAATTCGGCCTGTCCGGTGATCTGCTTGATCGGATTGACGGCGATACCCGGCGTCTTCATGTCGACGAGGAATTGCGTCAGGCCGTGGCGGCGGTTCTCCTTGGTCGACGGCGAAGTGCGGAAGATCGCGATCATGTAGTCGGCGACGTGCGCCGACGAGGTCCAGATCTTGCTGCCGTTGATCAGCCAGCCGCCGTCGGTCTTGGTGGCCTTGGTCTTCGCTGCGAACAGGTCGGAGCCGGAGTTCGGCTCGCTCATGCCGATAGCGAAGCAGACCTCGCCGCGACAAATACGCGGCAGGATGTCCATCTTGATGTGCTCGGGCGCGTATTTCAGCAGCACCGGGCCGCTCTGGCGGTCGGCGACGAAAAAATGCCGCGTCGGCGCGTTGGCCACGCGCATTTCCTCGGTGACGACGTAGCGTTCGAGAAAGCTGCGCTCGTGGCCGCCATATTGCTTCGGCCAGGTCATACCGAGCCAGCCGCGCGCGCCGACGCGGCGGCTGAATCCTCGCGCGTCATTGCCCTCGCGCTGCGGCCGGTGCGGATCGAAGGTGCCGGCGGCGATTTCTTCAGCAAGGAAGGCGCGCACGTCCTTGCGAAGCGCTTCGCATTCCGGCGGCAGGCGGATCGGATCGAAACGGAGGGCTGCGGTCATGTGATGTCGTCCTGATCGTTGCCTGCTCTAGCGCGACGCCACCAGCGGCCATAACTCGTCGGCGCCGCGTGCGGCGACGCGCTTGCCAAGTTCGACCGCCCAATGGCTTTCGTTGCCGAAGTCGTCGCGCCACGCCAGCGCCCGCATCGTATAGCGATGCAGGATGTGTTCGGAGGTGAAGCCGATCGCGCCGTGCACCTGATGTGCGATGGCCGCGCCTTTCTCTGCCGCCTCGGCGCAACGGACTTTCGCGCTGATGGCTTCAAGGAAAATCGCGTCGTCGAACCGTGTCGCGTTGGCGATGGCATCGGCCGCCGAACCCGCCGCCGCCAGCGCCGCCGCCGCCTCGCCGGCGAGCCTGGCGAGGTTGTGCTGCACGGCCTGGAATTTCGAGATCTTCTTCTCGAAGGCGATGCGCTCATTGGAATATCCGACGCTGATCTCGAGCATGGATTCCAGTGCGCCTGCGATTTGCAGACTGCGCGCTACGCCGCCCATCAGCAGCAATGTAGTCGCGTCGAACTCGCGCGGCGCTGGCTTGACTGCGACGGGCCGCACCTTGTCGAAAGTGACGGTGTCGCTGGCATCGTTGGCGATGTTGAGCCCCGCCGTGATCCGGCAGTCTGCCGCATTGACGAGAGCGATCGCCAACCCATTCGTGCCACCGGCGACGACCGCAATGTGCTTTGCCTCGCTGGCGAAAGGAATACCGCGCGCGACGCCGGACAGCGTGCCGTCGTCGTTCAGCGTGATGCGATCCTTCGGCAGGCTGGGTGCGACCGTCATTGTATCGGATGGCGAGGCGATCTCGGCTTGCGACAGCAGCCAGCCCGCGAGCATGGTTTCCGCCAGCGGCACCGACAGGCCAGCGCGGCCGGCGGCGTTGAGCACGGCAAAGCCATCGGCGAGGCTCGCACCGGAGCCGTTGCAGTCCTCCGGCACCCACGACAGCGGCAATCCTGCCTCGCTAAGCGCCTGCCACAGCGGCGCGCGCCAGCTTGCATCCTTGCTGTGGGTGATAGTTTGCGGGTCGGCAAGGTCGGCGAAAATGCGCTCGGCCGTCGCCATTACGATGTTGTCGTTGTCCGCCACGGCGCTCCTCGTCGACGCAAGCACTCTTGATTGCGCGGCCCCAACGGGTCGGCACGGCGCTCTAGTGGTCTCTGTAGGAATGATGCGAAAAACCCCACGCCCTGACAAGCTGCGATGTGGGCAGGGCGGTCTGCGAAGGCATCATGCGGGCGTCCGCCGCGGCGCCATTTATTCCATGTTGCGGATTTCTGGTGCCTTGTCTCTGCCTTGCCTCGGGCCAATCAGGCGATATGGTGAGCGGCATCAGAATGAACGGTCTCACGACACTCACAGGGAAGACGGAAGAATGGCAAAGGACGGCATGTGTGCGATCATCACCGGGTCGGCGTCGGGTCTCGGCGCGGCCACGGCTGCGATGCTGGCTAAGGACGGCGCGCGCATCGTCATCAACTATGCCTCGAGCAAGAAGGAAGCGGAGCAGACCGCCGACCTGTGCCGAACAGCGGGCGGTGACGTCGTCGTCGTGCAAGGTGATGTGTCGCGGGACGAGGATTGCAAGCGCATCGTTGCTGCGGCCGCGTCATGGGGGCGCCTCGACGCCTTGATCAACAACGCCGGCACCACCAAGCATGTGGTTCACGAAGATCTCAACGGCCTCTCCGCCGAAGACTTCCAGCGGCTCTATGGAGTCAACACCATCGGCCCGTTCCAGATGGTGCGCGCGGCGCGGTCGCTGCTCGAAGCGGGCGCGAAGGCGTCGGGTCGTGCTTCCGCCGTGGTCAATGTGTCATCGATCGCGGGCTTGAGCGGCATCGGTTCGTCGGTGGCTTACGTCGCCAGCAAGGGCGGGCTGAACGCCATGACTCTGTCGTTGGCCCGAGCGCTGGCGCCGCTGATCCGCGTCAACGCGGTGTGCCCCGGTTACATCGATACGCCGTGGTTCGAGAAGGGCCGTGGCGTCGAGGGTGCGAGGCAGGTGCGGGACATGGTGAAGGCCAAGGTGCCGCTGAAGATCGCGTCGAGTCCAGAGGACATCGCCGGCGTGGTATGCTTCCTCGCCGGGCCGCAGTCGTCCAACATGACCGGCGAACTGGTGCGCGTCGACGCCGGCTTCCACCTGTAAGACATGGACGTGCAAGACATGGAAAAGTCCGGCCCGCTGGCGCGCCGGACTTTTCATAGACACTGATGCGACGGGGTTTAGCGGCCGTCCAGCCGGTTGCCCGGATCGGAAATCACGCGGCGCGCCACCAGTCGATTCCAGATGAACAGCACCACCAGCGCACCGATGGTGGCGGTGATGAATCCCGCGCCCTGGTTGGGACCGTAGTGCCCGATCGCCTGACCGATGAAGGTGGCGAGGAAGGCGCCGGCGATGCCCAGCACGGTGGTCAGGATGAAGCCGCCCGGATTGTTCGGGCCGGGCGACAGCAGGCGCGCGATGATGCCAGCGACGAAGCCGACGACGATGATCCAGATAAGCCCGCCCATGAGTGCTGTCCTTTCAGCAAGCTGCGATCGCAGCCGAAGTGGAAATGATCATTGGTGATAACGCGGTAGGGATTAGTCTTGTGGGGTAATCGAACCGGCGGTGGACGCCGGTTCGATCATAAAGTCCAACCAAAGTCTGTCAGAACTTGCTGGCGGCTTCGCTCTCGCTCGGCACGCGGCCGTTCGGGGTAAACTCGTCGACCACTTCCGGCAAATAGCGCGACAACTCGCCGAGCAACTCGTCGCGCGACATGCCGGTCTTTGAGGTCAGCGCGTTGATATTGTCGGCACCCAGCGCATTAGCGAGATCGCCCGGTGAAATCTGCTTGTTCGGCCCCGACGCCACCCACGAGTCTGCGGTGTCGCCATGGCCGTTCTGCTGGAATTGCTTGAGCAGATCTCCGATGCCTCCGCTGAGGATGCTGCCGGCCGCACCGCCCGCGAGCAGGCCGCCGAGGCCGCCTTTCAGCAGGTCACCGAGCCCGCCGCCGCCTAATGCTCCGCCCAGTCCGCCAGGCAGACTGGCATTGATGCTGCCGCCTGGCGCAGGAGCCGGTGGTGCGTTATTCGCAGGCGCGGTCTGGGACTGGCTGCCGGTGAAATGCTTGACGGCCTTGTAGGCGAGCATCGCCAGTATAGCCATGGTCATCGGCGACATGCCTTCGCCTTTGGCGGTGGGATCGCTTGGGCCGCGCGGCCCGTTCTGCATACCGTTGAGAATATCGAGCAAACCCATCGATCCGTCTCCTGTTATGTCGAAACCCAGCCCAGCCGAAGAATAGTGATCGGCCATCTCCGTTACAAGACAACCTCCGGTGCCTACCGCGCCGGCCGACTGCCGTAGGAATGGCGCCGGTATCCTGCTATCGAAATGGCACACGAACGCATAACAACGACGGACCGGCAAAATGGTTTCCGCCAGACCGATCATTATCGCAGGGGCCGGCAGCATCGGCTGCTTTGTCGGCGGGATGTTGGCCGGCGGTGGTCGACCTGTCGGCTTGCTGGCGCGACCGCGGGTCGTTGCCGAGATCGAGCGTCATGACTTGCGGATTTCCAGCTTCGAGGGCGCGGACCGCCGTATTCCAGCGAGCCAGTTGATACTGGCAAACGATGCGGCGGTGCTCGCTGAGGCCGTGATTGTGCTGGTGACGGTGAAGAGCGCGGATACCGCCGCGATGGCCGATGAGATCGCCCGTCACGCGCCGGCCGATGCCGTTGTCGTCAGCCTTCAGAACGGAATCGGCAACGTTGCCATCCTGCGGGAGCATCTGCCGGGCCGGCAGGTGTTGAGCGGGATGGTGCCGTTTAATGTGATCGCGCTCGGCGAGGGGCGATATCATCGTGCCACCTCAGGCGATATCGTGATCGACCGCGATCAGGCCGATACCGCTGCGCGCTTGTTGGTCGACGGCTTAACCGTGCGCGCCAGCGACAACATGCCGGGCGTGCAGTGGGGCAAGCTGCTACTGAATCTGAACAACGCGCTCAATGCGCTGTCCGGCTTGCCGCTGCGCGAACAACTGGCACAGCGGCCATGGCGGCGATTGCTCGCCGACCACATGAGCGAAGCGCTCCGAGCGATGAGAGCCGAGGGAATATCGCCGGTGGCATCCACCGGCGTACCGCCAGCGCTGACGCCTTACCTGTTGCGATTGCCCGATGTGCTATTCCAGATCGTCACGCGACGATCGATGCAGATCGATCCGATGGCGCGCTCCTCGATGTGGGAGGATTTGCAGCATCGTCGTCGTACCGAGATCGATTATCTGCAAGGCGTCATCGTCGCACTGGCTAAACGGCATCGGATCGATGTGCCGCTCACCCGCCGGATTGTCGATCTTGTGAAAACCGCCGAGCAGGCCGGCAAGGGCTCGCCGGGATTATCGGCCGCTCAAGTCCGGGGCTAGCGCCAGAGGCCGTAGCTCGCCCACTTCGATTCCGGGATGGGCTGACCCAGCCGATAGCTAAAGGCGGTGACTTTCATGGCGTCGGGCGTGCCGGTGCATGAAAACGAAAACTGATACCAGCGGCCGCCGCTGCGAAACGCGCCGCCGGTTCCCGTGACGGTGTTTCCCAAATGCCGCGGATGCGACACCACGTCGGTCTTGGCGCGATCCGGATGATAGGGATTGGAATCCCGCGCAATCTGCTTCATCGCATGGAGATCGCAGACCTGCTCGAGCCGCGTTCGCGGATCGAGCTTGCTCAGGCTGGCGAGAAAGCGGGCGTCGGACGCGAAAGCCGGCATGGCCATCGTAGCCAGCACGATCGCGAGGGACATGATGAACTTCATTGCGGGACCGTGGCAATCGGAATGACGCGGTGGGCGAAGGGCATCGCGGAATGAATCACGCGCCAGTCCGCTTAACCGATTAATCCTGCCGGCTCAAGGCGTCCCGGATCACGATCGAGGGTGCACGATGCGTCCCCCCGACTGGCGAAATGAGGGATGGTCTGATAGGAAAGCCTCATCCTTCGCGATATCGCGCAGGCCGTGGTCCCGTAGCTCAGCCGGATAGAGCGACGGTTTCCTAAACCGTAGGTCGGAAGTTCGAGTCTTCCCGGGATCGCCAACCTCTGCCGTCGACCTGGCGCGATGGTCCGATATTTGTCGCAGTCTTTCGCGTACCGGGATTTATTCGGCGTCGTGCTGGCGTTCCGGTTCAGCGTCCGCGAAAGCCGGCACCGCTTGCGCGGCTGCTTCAGCGCGCAGCAAGCGCGGATAGGCGGACAAGTCAACGCCGAACCGGCGCGCGTTGAACAATTGCGGGATCAGGCAGATATCGGCCAGCGAAGGCTCCGTGCCGAAGCAGAATGGCCCGGTCTCATTCGCGATCAACGTTTCGCAAGCCGCCAAACCCTCGCTGATGGCCCACGCCGCCCAACCGGTGACCTTGTCCTCGGCGAGGCCGAGTTGTCGCAACTGCGCCAATACTTTGAGATTCTGCACCGGATGCGTGTCGCAGGCGATGGCTTGCGCAAACGCCCGCACTTGTGCACGGCGGAGCGGATCGGCCGGCAGCAGCGCAGGTTGTGGATGTGTTTCGTCGAGCCATTCAATGATCGCCAGCGATTGCGTCAGCGTGGTGCCGTCGTCAAGCGACAAAGCGGGAACGAAGCCTTGCGGATTGAGCTTGAGGTACTTTTCCGCACGTTGCTCGCCCTTGCGCAGATGATGCGCGACGTGATCGACGCGCACACTCTTGAAGTTGAGCGCGATCCTCACCCGCCATGACGCGGTGCTGCGATAATATCCGTGAAGCTGCAAGACGGAACTCCTTGCCGAACGCGCGGCGAATGCCGCCGCACGAGAATATGTTGGCGCGACGGCGAGCCGCGCGGGACTACACCTTGATCATGCGCTTGCCGCGATTTTCACCAGCAAGCAACCCGATCAGCGCTTGTGGGGTGTTCTCGATGCCGGCGATAACGTCTTCCTGTACTTTCAGTTTGCCGGCGGCAACCCAGGACTGCAGATCGGAGAGCGCCTGATCCCGCTGCTCCATGTAGTCCATCACGATGAAGCCTTGCATCAGCAGTCGCTTCACCACGATCAAGCCGGGTACGCCGCGCGGGCCGGTCGCTGACGGTATGCCGTCATATTGCGAGATAGCGCCGCAACAGGCGATGCGGCCATAAAGGTTCATTTGTGAGATGCAGGCTTCGAGAATGTCGCCGCCGACATTGTCGAAATAGACGTCGATGCCTTTCGGTGCCGCCGCCTTCAGTGCCTTATAGGTTGCGCCGTCCTTGTAATCGACCGCCGCATCGAAGCCGAGCGTCGAAGTCAGCCAATGGCACTTCTCCGCGCCGCCGGCGATGCCGACGACATGGCATCCCTTGATCTTGGCGATCTGGCCGACGATGGAGCCCACCGATCCGGCGGCCGCCGACACCACGACAGTCTCGCCCGCTTTGGGTTTGCCGACGTGCAGCAGGCCGAAATAGGCGGTGAGGCCGGCGATGCCGTAAACGCTGAGCAGATGCGTCAGCGGTTCGATGCGCGGCATCTTGGCCAGATGCTTGGCGGGCACCGCCGCGAAATCCTGCCAGCCGGTGTCGCCGAACACGATGTCGCCGGGCGCGAAACCGGGCGCCTTGGACGAGACCACTTCGGCAATGGAGCCGCCGGCCATCACCGTGTTGGCTTCCACCGCCGAACGGTAGGTCGCGCCATGCATCCAGGCCCGATTGGCGGCGTCGAGCGAGATATAGCGCACGCGCAGCAACACCTCGCCATCTTTCGGTTCGGGAATCTTGCTCTCGACCAGCTTGAAATGGGTCGGAGCCAGCTTGCCGCTGGGTTTCTCGGTCAGCAGGATCTGGCGATTGGGGCCGTCGGTCATGAGGGGTCTCCGGATTGGCGTTGTCGCCGGAGGCTAGTCGGCACCGGCGCGGGCGACAACAACAATCGTCGTTATTGGCCGGACGGATTTGGTTTCGGTCGTCAGAAGAAGTCGAGGTCTTGAGGCCGGCCGCCGTTAGCTGTGGTTGCGTATTCGATGGCGAGAAATAGTCCGCCGGCCACGAAAATCTTTCGTCTCAGCGTGGTCGCGAGTTCGGTGCTCAACCTCACCGCGTCCTCGATGGTAGCGGTGACATGGACCGTCGCGGCCGGATTGGCGCGCCGCGCGGCAGCAGCGATGAGATCGGGCGGCGCGCCCTTGTGATAGGCCGCCGCGCAGATGATCGTGTCGAACGTCGGCGCCAGCAGCGCGACGATCTCGTCTGCGCTCTTGTCGTGCGAGACGCCGACCACCAGTAGCCAGTTCTCTTGGCCATGGGTCTGATGCAGGCCGGCGAGTGCACGAGCGATGCCGTCCGGTGTATGGCCGACGTCGATCACGGTCAGCGGATCATGGCGGATCGTTTCGAGGCGGCCCGGCCACTTGGCTTCGGCAAGCCCATCGTAGATGGCACGCGCTATCGAGGCGTCATCCATCGGCACGGATGCAGCTTGCGCCCAGTACAAAAACAGATTTGCGGCAATGGCTGCGTTGTTGACCTGGAAGGCGCCGGACAGCCCAATGGCAAGGTCGCTGAAACGATATTCGTCAATGGCAAGATCGAAACGCTCGCCATTGGGTGTCGTCCGTTCGTTGCTGATGCCGATCTCGTCGCGAACGAACATGCTTCTCACGTCGCGGTTGCGGTTGTAGGCGAGGAGATGATCGCGCAGCGGCCGGCAGTTCTCGCCGTAGACGATGGTGCCGCCGGCCGCGCAGGCGTCGCTTTTGTCGGAGGCGATCAAGGCGAGCGAATTGCCGAGCAGGCTGACGTGCTCGAAATCGACCGAGGCCACGCAAGTCGCGGCGGCGCCGACCAGCCGCACCGGATCATAGCGGCCGCCGATGCCGGCCTCGAATACCATGAAGTCGCACATCTCTTGCTGGAAATACAGGCAAGCGAGCGCGAACTGAGCCTCGAACGCGCCGAAGCGTTCGTTACGTTGTCGCGACACATCATCGACGGTCTGCGCGACGCGGGAGATCAGTCCGGTCAAGCGTGCGTCGTCGATCGAGACATCATCGATTCGAAAGCGTTCGTTGAATCGATAGAGGTGCGGTGAGGTGAAAAGCCCGGTCCGCAAGCCGGCGGCGCGGCCAATGCTGGCGCAGAAGGCCGCGGTGCTGCCTTTGCCATTAGAGCCGGTGACGACGACGGACCGATGCCGAAGGCGCTGGCGGTCGATGTCGAGCACATCCAGCAACGCGGTGAGCCGTGCGAGGCAGATGCCGTCGCCGTATTTGGGCAGATCAAACATGGAGCAGGCCGATAGACATGAAAGTATGGCGCCAGATCGTCAGGATCAGGTCGTCGCGCCCGCTGTCCTCGAGAAAGCGGATCGAAGGATTGGCGTTGATTTCGATCACGGCCATGGCGGCAGGGTCGCCATCGACGTTGGTGAAAAGATCGACGGCCGCGGCACGCAAGCCCAATGCCTGAACTGCGCGCCGCGCCAGCGTCACAGCGGCGTCGTGATGATGCGGTTGCGCGAATGCCATCGCGCCGCCGGCGCTCCGATTCATCCGCCCCGGCAATTCCTGGCGATGTCCGGCCGGGAGAATACGGTCGCCGTCTCGGGCGTTGTCGAGCGCGATGCCGCTTGGCGAGAGGCCGTGGATTTGCAAATCGCGATCATGCGCGGCGAGCAGTTCGCGCAGCGAATGGTTGCCGTCGCCGGTAAGGGACGGTGGAAATTTGCGAACAGTGAAGATCTCATCCCCATCGAGCAGGAAGATTCGATATTCGTCGCCGCAAACGATCGGCTGGAGCAAAATCGAATCGTAGTATTGCGCCACTTCATTCATGTAGTTGTTCAGCGTATCCGCGCCGATCAGTGGCCGGGCGAAGTCGCCGCGCGATCCGTGCAGCGGCTTGGCGAAAGCACGATGATCGAGGCCGGCGAAATACGTCATCGCATCGGCGCGTTCGTGGCCGAGCGGTCGATGCGCCCGGTGGCGCGCGTGCAAAAAGAAATACTGGCCCGAGAGGGTGGATAAGCCGGCGTCTTCGAGGATGCGCTGGGTAAAGTATTTGTCGCTCGCCAAGGTGGCGGCGGTGGCGTCGTTCTGCGGGAAGGCGGAGCAGCGGCCGCCGCCGAAGCAATGGCTGGCCGTCGCGGAAGCGACCCTGAACAGCAACCCGGTATCGCCGTCCAAAGACGTGAAGCTCAGGCCGAAACGGGCACAGGCGAACTCGGCATGAATGGCATGGTCGGGGTGAAAAACCGGCTTCGATTGCCGAGAATCCTGAAGGGTTCGCATGAAACGGTGGCAGCCTGAGGGCAAGGCGCTCCGGCGGAGCGCACGAGTAAATTCTATCCGATCGGACCCTCCCGATCCATCGCCGGCTTTGATCCTTTGAGCCATATGCGACCGGTGCGTCGAAAGGGGAAACCCGCATTGGCGTCCGCGCACTCGGTGGTTGCTTTTGATCGAACCTGCACCGAAGATGGCCGGTGCGCTGTGATGGTGCGTCGCCGGAATGATTTTCATGCAGAAGTGTTAGAATAGAGGCCGTGGCGCTTCGATAAGGCCAACGCGTAACCGCGATAATGGCTATGGGACCGCCGACGGCAATGCACGAGGGACCGATGGAAACCTTGATGATTCCATTTTCGCCGCGCTTCATCGTGCTGACGATCTGCGCCGTGATTACTGCGTTGCTTTTTGGCATTGCGATTGTCGATCACAGGATCGTCAACCTGATCGTTATTCCGATCCTGGTCTTCGGTGGACTTACGCTGCTCGGTATTCACGACTTGGTGCAGAAGGACCACGCGGTTCTGCGCAACTACCCGATCTCGGCACACCTGCGTTTTCTGCTTGAGGAAATCCGCCCCGAGATGCGGCAGTATTTCTTCGAAAGCGAAAAGGACGGCATGCCGTTCAGCCGCGATACCCGCGCGGTGGTGTATCAGCGCGCGAAAATGGTGCTCGACAAGCGGCCGTTCGGGACTCAGGAAAACGTCTATTCCGACGGCTACGAGTGGATGCAGCACTCGATCGCGCCGAAGCCGCGCGCGACGGAAAAGTTTCGTATTACCATCGGCGGTCCAGAGTGCACCAAGCCTTACTCCGCCTCGGTGTTCAACATTTCGGCGATGAGCTTTGGCGCGTTGAGCCCCAACGCGGTTCGCGCGTTGAATGCCGGCGCGAAGAAGGGTGGTTTCGCCCACGACACCGGTGAGGGCGGCGTCAGTCCGTATCATCGGGAGAACGGCGGCGATCTGATCTGGGAGGTCGGTTCGGGCTATTTCGGCTGCCGCACGCGCACCGGCGCGTTCGATCCCGAAGCGTTCGCGCGGATCGCGACCCTCGACCAGATCAAGATGGTGGAGTTGAAGATCAGCCAGGGCGCTAAGCCAGGCCACGGCGGCGTTTTGCCGGCCGCGAAAGTCTCCGAGGAAATTTCGCGGATTCGCGGCGTGTCGATGGGCGAGGATTGTATCTCGCCTGCCGGGCATTCCGCGTTTTCAACGCCGCTCGAGATGATGGTGTTCATCGGCGAGATGCGGCGGCTCTCTGGCGGCAAGCCGGCCGGGTTCAAGCTGTGCATCGGCCACCGCTGGGAGTTTCTCGCGATCTGCAAGGCGATGCTGCAAACCGGCATCTATCCGGATTTCATCGTGGTCGATGGCAACGAGGGCGGCACCGGTGCGGCGCCGCTGGAATTCATGGACCATCTCGGGATGCCGATGCGCGAAGGCGTCAACTTCGTGCACAACGCTCTGGTGGGATTGAATATCCGCGACCGCATCAAAATCGGTGCGTCCGGCAAGATTGCGACCGCTTTCGATATTGCCCGCGCAATGGCGCTGGGCGCGGACTGGTGCAACTCGGCGCGCGGCTTCATGTTCGCGCTCGGCTGCATCCAGTCGTTGAGTTGCCATACCGATCGTTGCCCGACCGGGGTGACCACGCAGGACCCTTCGCGCAATCGCGCGCTGGTGGTGCCGCACAAACTCGAGCGCGTTTACAACTATCATCACGCAACGCTTCATGCGCTGTCGGAATTGATCGCCGCCGCCGGCCTCAGTCATCCGGATGAGATACGGCCGGTGCACTTCTCGCATCGGCTGACCGGGACGGAGGTGATGTCGTTCGCGCGGCTTTATCCGGAATTGCAGCCGGGAGAACTGCTGTCAGGCACGGAGAATCCACGCTTCCGCGATGCCTGGGCGATGGCGCGGACGGATTCGTTTGCGCCGGCGACATAGCGTTTTCGAGCGGCATCCGGTTTGCGTGAAGCAAACGCTTCAAAGCGGAGATTTTAGAATTCGCCGTGCAGGCGTCCCGAAAAGATCGAGACCGGGCCACGGTCGGCGTTGTAGGCCGGATTGACGATCAACTGATAGTCGGCGGTGAAGGTCAGTTGCTTGTTGAGCGCGAAGGCGTAATAGGCTTCGAGGATGCGCTCGTTGCGATAATTGAGCTGGCCGTCGCCGATCAGTACACCCATTCCGCCGGCGGCAATGAAGTCGCGATGGTCTTTCGACAGCGCATTGATCGCGCCGCCAATGCCGACCACGTCGTCCGGGCGGCCCCAGCGCGCACCCTTGATCGAGGCACCGAGCGACAGGCTGGCGTCGATGTCGGTGAACGCCATGATCTCGGTCTTGCCGTCGTTCCAACTCCAGCGCCCGAACAGGCCGATGTCGTTGGTCACAGCCTGTTCGAGATTGAGGACATAACCGTACTTGATGCGGCCGCGGCGGGTCTGGGCGATGTCGACGCCGAAAGCCGGATTGGCCAGCGTTTCGCGATAGCTGCCGGAATAGGCGCTGTTGAGCCAGCCGATGGTGCGCAGCTTGCCGGGTCGTCCGAACAGCGAATAGCGCGTTTCAAGTTCGACGACGTATTCGCCGCGCTGAAAGACGCGCATGTCGAAGTTGTTAGAGTTGGACTCCGCGTCCATCAGGAAATAGCCGGCGCGCAGCGCCCACTGCTTCTGATTGAGTTCGGCCGTGGCGCCATAAGTCAGGCCGACCTTGTCTGCCGAGTAATCGAACGCGCCCGGCGCCCACATTGCCCAGTTCATGAAATCGCGGCGCGGGTCTTTCGCATAGGCGTTGCCGTCGAACACATCGGTGACCGCGAATTTGCCGGCCTGAACGGTGAGGCGCGAGATGTCAGCCTTGCCGGAGAGTTGCGTCGGGCCGCTGGCGAGTTCTTCCTGCTCGCCGCCGAAGCCGAATGTCTGTCGGACGAACAACCGCGATGTGTTGTAATGCGGATAAGGGAAGTCGGATTTTTGCGCTTCGCCGCTGGGAAAGCCACCCGCGCCGACGGTGTCGCTGAGGCCGAAACCTTGCGTCAGTTCGGGATTGTAGTAGATCTCACCACCGTCCCACAGCCGCGCATTGAGGAACAGGCTGTTGCTCCAGGTCGCCTTCATCTGCGCGTTTGGCGACAGGCTGTTCGGGCCGGAATAGGGCGCGCGAAAGCTCGGATAGCCTTGAGCGAGATAGGTGGTCTGGCCGTGAATCTCCCAGCGATCGGATTCCGGTTCGATCCAGCTTGCCGGGGATGACAGGCCGGATGCGGCATCGCCGATCTTTCGGTTAAGCCCGATGCGCAGCGACTGGAAATCGTGGGTCGACGCGTAACGCGCGCCGGACGCGAAGACGACGTTGGTGTTGCCGAGATCGCTGTAGAGATATTCGAGCCGCGCCGACCAATGCGGCGCAAAGGCGTATTCGACGCCTGCGCCGGCGATCCAGCCGAACCGTTGTCGAAGCTGCTTCTCCTCGTCGCCGGATAGTGGCGTGTTGACGAACCGCGCGCTGCTCCAGGCCAGGCCGCCGGTCGCGTAGGTCAGCCATGGTCCGTTGACGACGCCGAGGCGGCCGCGCGCGGTGCCGACCATGTCGAGCTTTTCGTGGATGTCCGAGCGCGGCGATGTCAGGCGCGCGATGATCGAGTTCGATTCATAATAGTTCGGGAACGAGACGTCGGCCTCGAGCCCGAGCAGGATGCCGGACGGAAGTACCCAATTGGCGCCGGCCTGAAGGCCGCCGATCATGCCGCCGAAAGTGTTGCTCGCGCCGGTCGCTGACGGATCGGCCAAGGTGGTCGCGGAATGGCCCCGGCCGAAGCCGGCATGGGCGCCGATGTAAAGTCCACTCCAATCATACGCAGTCGAGGCAGGGGCCGCCTTAACCGGGCGTGTCGGCGGCAGGTCGGCCGCCATCGCTGCGCCACTCAGCGCGCACAGACCTGATGCAAGGATGGTCCATACCGGTTTCATGACGTTGATGCCCCCGCCGTGCGTCATGCCTCTCCGCGGAGAGGTGGTTTTGCTTGCCTCACGCCTCGCTCCGCGTCCCGATTTGATCGGCACTCGAACGAGCCGTTGGTCGGATTAGCCATTTTCTCGCCCCGAGCCCCGTGCGGCGCGATGCTGTGACGGAAACGGTCAGCCCTGTCACGATCTATTATTGCAACTAATTCGCAATAGCAACTATGATAGTTTAGCGATGGTGTCTTTGCCAGCCGGATGTGACAGCCATGCAACGAGGCGGCGCAGCGCGGCCTGAGGAGGCGCTTCCGGCTCAGTTGGTGGGGCGAGGTATTGAAGGGTGCAGGCGGTCGCTACGATTGCGTCGTTTGGCGGACGCAAGACGATGATGATTCAGATGCGGTCCGTCAGCGTGGCGGGGTCGAACCGGTCGACGTCGGCCAATAATTCGCAGAAGGTGCGGGCGCCGTGGTCGAGGAGTTGCTGGCCTTTGTCGGCGCTGGCGGCGGAGGCGTCGCCGATGGCACCGCTTGGGTGCAGGTCCTGCGCCTGCCAGGCGAACGGCGCGGGCCGTTGCGCACTGAGCCGGCGGTGGTCACGTTCCATCGCAATTGTGCGCGGCTCGAAATTCCTGATCTGATCGGAGCGGACTTGCGTAGGGTAGGCCGCCAGCATGATCGAGGTCTCGACCGCGCCGCCATGGATGCCGTGGCGGATTTCGTCATCGGCGAACAATCCGTCCGGCGTGCCGAAGCGGCTCCATGCGGTTGTGACGGCGAGAAAGCCCAGCCGGGCACGCAGATCCTGCGCCACAAGGCTCATTGCGGCGCTGTTGCCGCCATGGCTCGACACCATCACCAGTTTGCGCACGCCCGCACGCGCGAGGCTTTCGCCCAGCGCCGTCCAGCTTCGGATCGCAACATCGGGCGGCAGCGTCAGTGTGCCGGGAAAGGCGAGATGCTCGGTCGAGATGCCGACGGCCTGCACCGGCAGGAAAGTCGCCGGAACGTTGGCCGGCAGCAGGTCGCGCACTCGCGCCAGATAGGCGTCCGCGATCATCACGTCGGTGCCGAGCGGCAGATGCGGCCCATGCTGCTCGATGGCCGCGAGTGGCAGCACCGCGATCCACCGCGCGGCGTCCTCGCGTGTGACATCGGACCAGTAGATGTCGCTCCAGTCGCGGGGTGGGCAGGAAGCAGTCATCGGATCGTGGGCTCGCACAAGTTCGCGGAAAAATTCGCCGTCATCCCTGACGCACGGCAGCGGAACGGTTACAACGTCCGCGTCGCCTGTTGCATCCTGCCATCATGGGCCAGAATAATCGACGGAGATCAATCATGAAGCTGGCCCCTCTCGCGTCATCGTTAAGCGCTTGTCTCATCGGTGTAATCCTCGCGCTTGCCGCACCCGCGACTGCCGAGACGCTGGACAAGGTCTCGTTCGGCACCAATTGGGTCGCGGAGGCCGAGCACGGCGGCTTCTTCCAGGCGCTGGCCGATGGCACCTATCGCCGCTACGGACTTGACGTGACCATCGTGCCGGGCGGCCCAAACGTCAACAACCGCATCCTGCTGATCGCCGGCAAGCTCGACTTCTTCATGACGGCGAACACCCTGCAATCGTTCGACGCGGTCGCCAACAAGGTGCCGGTGGTGGCGGTGGCGGCGATCTTCCAGAAAGACCCGCAGGTGTTCCTGGCTCACCCGGAATCCAAGGTCGCCAAGCTCGAAGACCTGAAGCCGTTAACGTTGTTCGTCTCGAAGGAAGGTATCGGCAGCTATTTCCAATGGTTGAAATCCGACTACAGCTTCAGCGAGGACAAGGTGAAGCCCTACACCTTCAACGCGCAGCCGTTCCTCGCTGATCCGAAAAGCGCGATGCAAGGCTATGTCTCATCGGAGCCTTATGCGGTCGAGAAGCGCGCCAAGTTTAAGCCGACAGTGCTGCTGCTCGCCGATTACGGCTTCGATGCCTATTCGACACTGATCGAAACCCGCCTCAATCTCATCGACAGCAAGCCAGATCTCGTCCAGCGCTTCGTCGATGCCTCGATCATCGGCTGGTACAATTATCTTTATGGTGACAACAAGCCGGGCAATGACATCATCAAGAAACTCAATCCGGACATGAGCGATGAACTGCTCGCTTATTCTGTGAAGGCGATGAAGGATCACGGCATCGTCGATTCCGGCGATGCTGTGAAAGACGGCATTGGCGCGATGTCGGATGCGCGGATGGCGAGCTTCTTCGACAAGATGGTGCGGGCCGGCGTGGTCCGCCGCGATATCGATTACCGGAAGGCCTATACGCTGCGCTTCATCAACAAGGGCGTGGGCCTCGATCTTCGGCCGAAGCCGTGACGGTGTGATGGTCGCGACCTCTCAAGCTTCGTCCGGGATTGTAAGCGGCAGCGCCATTCGACTGCGCGGCGTCACCAAGGCTTACGACGATCGCGGTGTTGCGCTGGGGCCGATCGATCTCGATGTGCGGCGTGGCGAGTTCATCTCGTTGCTGGGGCCTTCCGGCTGTGGCAAGTCGACGGCGTTGCGCATCGTCGCGGGCCTGATCGCGCCGACGTCGGGCGAGGTGAATGTGATGGGACGCGCGACCTCCGCCCAAACCGGCCGCTCAATCGGCTTCGTGTTTCAGGAGCCAACCTTGATGCCGTGGGCGAGCGTGCGCGACAACGTACGGCTACCGCTGACGCTTGCCGGGATGCCGCGTTCCGATGCGGATCGCCGCATTGACGATGCGTTGTCGCGGGTCGGACTGTCGGAGTTTGGCGCGGCGTTCCCGCGTGAATTATCGGGTGGGATGAAGATGCGGGTCTCACTCGCCCGCGCGCTGGTCACGGAGCCGGACGTGCTGTTGCTGGACGAGCCGTTCGCCGCGCTCGACGAGATCACCCGCTTCCGCCTCAACAACGATCTGCTGGCGCTGTGGGGCAGCCTCGGCAAGACCGTTGTGTTCGTGACTCACTCCGTGTTTGAGTCGGTCTATCTGTCGCAGCGCGTCTTGGTGATGACCGCGCGCCCCGGACGCATCCACGCCGAAATCAAGATCGATGCGACCGAGCGCGATGAAAATTTCCGCACCTCAGCCGAATATGCCGCCTATTGCCGGCAGGCTTCCCTGGCGCTGGCGCAGGCCAGCGACGTGAGAGCCGCGTCGTGAGTGGCGTGACGACAAACGCGGCGGGGAGTGCCCCATTGTCGCGGGGTGTGATATCGCGAATGGTGTTGCCGTTCGTGGTGTTAGCGTTGACCATTTTCGCCTGGCATCTTGTCGTCAGCATCAACGACATTCCGCCTTACGTGCTACCCGGACCCGTGCTCGTCGCCGAGACTTTGCTTCAAGATTGGCCGATCCTGTGGGCGTCGTTGCTGACGACATTACTCACCACCTTTGAGGGCTTCATCGCAGCGGCCGTCGGCGGCATCGCGCTGGCGCTATTGTTCAGCCAGTCGAAATGGCTCGAACGGGCGCTGTTGCCCTATGCGGTGATCCTGCAAGTGACGCCGGTGATCGCCATCGCGCCGCTGCTGCTGATCTATCTGCCGCAACAGACGGCGCTGGTGGCCTGCGCCTGGATCGTTGCCTTCTTCCCGGTGCTGTCGAATACGACGCTCGGGCTGAACTCGGTGGATCGCAATCTCGCCGGTCTGTTCAAACTCTATCGCGCGTCGCGCTGGCAGACGCTGCGTTATCTGAAGCTGCCGGCGGCGTTGCCCTATACGCTTGGCGGCTTGCGCATCGCCGGTGGTCTGTCGCTGATCGGCGCGGTCGTCGCGGAGATCGCGGCGGGCTCCGCCGGCAGCGGCTCGGGCCTTGCCTACAGGATTGCGGAATCCGGATACCGGCTCAACATTCCGCGCATGTTCGCTGCATTGTTGTTGCTCTCGGTGGCGGGTGTCGTCATTTATATGGCGTTGGCGCTGATATCGCATCTGCTGTTGCGGCGCTGGCATGAAAGTGCGTTGCGAAAGGAAAGCTGATGACGACCGCTGCTTCGGAAAAAATCGACCTCTTGATCTATGGCCCGACCAAGCCGGTTGTCGACAATGGCTTTTCCGAACGGTTCGAGCGGCACAAATGCGAGACGCTCGAAGACGTGGAGCGGCTGGCGCCGGACGTGGTCCAGCGCATCCGCGGCATCGCCATCACCCACATGCGGCCCGCCGGCGCGTCGGTCTTGTCGCGCTTTCCCGGGCTGGAGATCGTGTCGACTTTCGGTGTCGGCTACGACCACGTCGATTCCGCCTATGCCAGCGAGCACGGCATCATGGTCACCAACACGCCGGACGTGCTGACCGAGGAGGTCGCCGATACCGCCATGGGGCTGCTCATCGCCACACTGCGCGAGTTCGTCAAGGCGGACCGCTATGTCCGCTCCGGCCTTTGGACGACGCAGGATTATCCGCTCACCGTCGGCTCGCTGCGCGACCGCAAGGTCGGCATGGTCGGCATGGGTCGCATCGGGCAGGCGATCGCGCGGCGGCTGGATGCCGCCAAGGTTCCGGTGGTGTATCACTCGCGCAATCCGGCGGCGGGCGTCTCGCATCAGCATTATCCGAACCTGCTGGAGATGGCGAAGGCGGTGGATACGCTGATCGTCATCACGCCGGGCGGCGCCGCCACCGCTAACCTGATCAATGCGGAGGTGATGAAAACGCTGGGGCCGCGCGGCGTTATTATCAACCTCGCGCGCGGCAGCGTCATCGACGAGCCGGCGCTGATCGCGGCGCTGAAATCCGGCACCATTCTCGCGGCCGGTCTTGATGTGTTCGCCAAAGAGCCGCAGGTGCCCGACGAGTTGAAGGCCTTGCAGAACGTCGTGCTGCTGCCGCATATCGGCTCGGCCTCGCTGGTGACGCGTAACGCCATGGACCAACTCGTCGTCGATAACCTGAAGGCGTGGTTCTCCGGCAAGCCGCCGTTGACGCCGATCGCCGAAACACCCGTGAAAGACAGGTAATCCATGCGCGCGGCGATCCGAGCGGGGATGCTTGCGCTGCTGGCGACGTTGCTGGCCACGGGCGTCCCGGCGTTCGCACAGACCGCCGCGAATCTGAAGAAGGACATGATCGGCCAGTGGGAACTGTCCACGGCCGAGCGTGGCAAGACTTGTGTCGTGACGCTGAAGCCCGATACGACGCCACAGGGCATGAAGCTGGAGCTTGAGTCCGGCTGCGCCAATGCGTTGCCTTTCACCAAGGATATCGTGGCGTGGAGCATCAAGGGACTCGATATCGTCCGCATGCAGGATGCGTCCGGGCAATCGGTGATCGACTTTACCGAAGTCGAAAGCGGAATCCTTGAAGGCCGTCGCACCGGCGAGGGAATCTATCTGTTGCAGAATCTGGCGGCGGCGCGGGCGCTGACGCGGTCGATGGATCAGATGATCGGTAACTGGGCGATGGTGCGTGGCTCGGGCGCGGTGATCTGCACGCTGACACTCACCAATACCGAAGCCGGCGGCGATAACTTCGCTGTCTTTGTCAAGCCGCGCTGCGATGCCTCTGTCGTCGCATTCGCGCCGACGCTGTGGCGGCTGGAGCGCGGCGAGATGCTGCTGATGTCGGCGCGTGGCGAGGCGTGGCACTTCGAGGCCGACGATAACGCGCAATGGCGGCGCGTTCCCGATAGCGCCGATCCGCTGTTCATGATTCGGCAATAGCGCATTTTGTCGAACGCGTTGCTTCTCTGCCGTCATTGCGAGGAGCGGTAGCGACGAAGCAATCCAGTCCTTGCTTTGTCGCCCCCTGGATTGCTTCGCTCGCAATGACGGGGAAGATGCGCAGTGACGCCGAGGACGCGCGGTTCTAAGCCGCGCTCATCGGCGGTACCGGCAGCGCGGTCACCGACTTGATCTTCTCCATCGCGAAGCGCGACGTGACGTTCTTGAGCGCCACCGCGCTGATCAGCTTTTTGTAGAACACGTCGTAGCTCTGCATGTCGGCGGTGACGACGCGCAGCATGTAATCGACGTCGCCGGCCATCCGATAGAACTCGACCACCTCCGGCATGGCGCTGACGGCTTCGGCGAATTTCCGCAGCCACTCGTCGGAATGGTCGCCGCTTTCCACCGAGACGAAGACGGTGATGCCGAGGCCGATCTTGTTCTGGTCGACCAGCGCGACGCGGCGGGTGATGACGCCGTCGGCCTCGAGGCGCTGGATGCGCTTCCAGCACGGCGTCGAGGACAGGCCGACCCGGTCACCAATTTCGGCGACGGACAAGGAGGCGTCGTCCTGCAACACGGTGAGGATTTTGCGGTCGATGGCATCGAGCCGGCGGCCGGTGTCAGATGCGGGAGCGGCGAGGTCTGTCATGAGAAGATGATTTTTCCATATGTGAGCCGGATCGACCTCATATATAGGAAATTCTTCTATGGCAAGCCTCGGTTTAACTGGCCGGGGTCGGGGTCGGCGGATGTTCGGCCAAAAACGTTTCAACTTCAGCGCGTTGCGGGCAGGCGAAGGCGCCGCCGAAACGGGTGCATTTCAGCGCCGCGGCTGCGGAGGCGAAGCGCATGGCGGCCGGGACAGCCTGCCCCTCGATCAGCGCCTGGGTGAAGGCGCCGTGGAAAATGTCGCCGGCCCCCAGGGTGTCGACTGTGTGGACCGGAAACGCCGGCGTCTCCTGAAATGCCCCGGCCGGGTCGAGCCAGAGCGTGCCTTGCGGCCCGCGCGTCGCGGCCAGAAAGGACGACGTCAGCCCGGCGATCATGCGCAGCGCCGTCGCGTCCTCGTCGCTGCCGGCGGTCTGCCGCGCGGCATCGCTGGAGAAAATCAGATGCGAGGAAGCGGTCAGCAGCCCCTCGCTGAGCGACATGACGCCGTCGCCATCTACCACCACCGGAATATTCCGGTGCCGGGCTTCGGCGCAGAGATCGGTGGCGAAGGGCGCGCACCGGCTCTCGATCAGCACCGCGCCGCAGTTCGCCAGCAGGGCGTCGGCATCGGGAAGCCGTACCTTCCACAAGGCTGGGTCGCGAAAGGTGAGAATCGTGCGCTCGCCGCTTGGGTCGATCATGATGGCGGAGATCGGCGTCACCAGTCCCGGCACATGCACCAGATGCCGGCTGTCAATGCCTTCCTCCGCGAGTTTGTCGAAGATGTAGTGCGCGGAAGTTTCGTGTGCGTCGCCCATCGGGCCGCACAGCGCGGCGCGGCCGCCGAGCCGCACGATGCCGATGGCGGCGTTGAGTGCGTTGCCGCCGGCGATTTCCTCGAACTGGCTGGCCGGCACCTTGGAGCCGCGTGACGGTATAGCCTCGATACGAAAGGCGAGATCGCGCACCGGCATCCCGATACAGAGGATATGAGGTGGGTTCGAATTGGCTGTGTCGGTCATGGCGTATCCATCGTCAATCGCTTGGCGACGATCCGGTTCCACTTATTCCGACGGTTGCAGCCAGCGTCCCACCAGATGGTGCGCGATGGCAAACGGATGCGGCCCAGTGAGCCCGCCGGCATGTTGCCGCGCCAGCATCTGCGCGGCTTCCGCGCGCGAGAACCAGCGCACGTCCTCAAGCTCGGTGCGATCGATGACGATGTCGCGCGTCATCGCTTCCGCCGTGCAGCCGATCATCAGCGATGACGGATAGGGCCACGGTTGCGTCATGTAATACTGCACGTTGTCGCAGCGGATACCGGATTCTTCCCACACCTCGCGGCGAACTGCGTCCTCGATGGTTTCCGCCGCCTCGACGAAGCCGGCGAGACACGACCACATGCCGGTGGGAAACTGCTTCTGTCGACCGAGCAAGCAATCGTCGCCCGAGGTCACCAGCATGATGACGACCGGGTCGGTGCGCGGAAAATGTTCGGCCTTGCAACTCGGGCAATCGCGCCGCCAGCCGCCTTGCGCCGCGCGGGTGCGGGTGCCGCAATTGGCGCAATAGGCGTGGCGGCGATGCCAGCCCACCATGGATTTGGCCATCGCGATCGCCGAAAGCTGCTCGGCCGGAATCGCGCCCTGCATCGCCATGCCGCGCAGCTCAATGACGCCGACATCGGCGCGGTTCAGCAGCTTCTCGGCGGCGTCATCGGCAATGCCCATGCCGAACACCGGCGCGTCGCCGCGAAGGCCGAGGAAAATGGTGCCGGGATTGGCACCGAATTTCAGCGCCTCGTTTACCGACAACAGCGCGCGCACGCCGCCATTCTCCTGCGCTACCACCAGCGAATCGCGAAAGACGACGTAGGCGCAGGCGTCGTGCCTGGTTTCCAGCGCCATCAGCTTAGCGTCGTCGGTGCGCAGATGCGCGGCGCGTTCCAGCGCGTTGGACACGAAGGCCGGCTGGCCGAGCGGAAAGGGGCGATCTGTTTTTGTTGTGGTCATGAGGTGCTCAGGTCAGGTTGTTCGATCCACACTTTGCGCCGGAGCGCATCGATGAGTTGGTGCATATCGCGCGGATCGTAGGACAGCGGCGGCATCACGCCCCAGACCGGGCGCGGCCAAGCGGCGTCGGTGCGGCGACGCGCGATGATATGGACGTGCAGTTGCGGAACCGCGTTGCCCAGCGCCGCGACGTTGAGTTTGTCGCAGCGGGTGATCTCACGCAGCGCGCGGGAGACACGGGTGATCTCGGTCATCAACTGGGCCTGCGCCACCTCGTCCAGATCGATGATCTCGACCGTCTCGGGGCGGCGTGGCACCAGCACCAGCCACGGATAGTGCGCATCCTCGATCAGGAGTACCCGGCATAGCGGCAAGTCGCCAACCGGGGCGGTGTCCTTGTCAAGTTGGGGATGGAGCGTCCAGTCGGCGGGCATACAGGTTCTCGAAGCGTTCCGGCACTTTCGCAGAGTGCGGCCCGGCAAACAACCGTTTCGGATACGGTCGCGGAACCGGGCGCGGAGCGGCTTGCTTTCCGTGGCTTTTGGCCCCAAATAGGGATCGGGAGATTGGCGGTGGACGAGCCTCTCGCCAACCGGGTCAGGTCCGGAAGGAAGCAGCCCTAACGAGGTCTGGGTCGGGTCGCTCGTCAGTCTCCTACTTATTTTTTGGAGCGCTTTGCTGCTCCGCCGACGGACAACGGGCATTGCCTGCCGTCGGTGGCGGGCAAGACCTCGACAATCAAGCCCCGGACACTTCCGCAAGCCGGCTCCTCGTCAACTTATGCAATTGCGGATCGCTTGATGACCGACGCCGGCACCCCTGCAACGCCTACCGACGATCAGGGCGGCTTTGATCTCGGCCGCGCTCCGGACATGCAGGGCGCCACCTATCGGGTGCTCGCCCGCAAATATCGCCCGACCAATTTCGACAATCTGATCGGCCAGGAAGCGCTGGTCCGCACCGTCTCCAATGCGTTCGAGACTGGACGGATTCCGCAGGCATGGATTCTCACGGGCGTGCGCGGCGTCGGCAAGACCACTACCGCGCGCATTCTGGCGCGGGCGCTGAACTACGAACTGCCGGACGGCTCGATCAAGGGGCCGACGGTGCAGATGCCGACGCTCGGCACGCATTGTCAGGCGATCATGGAGAGCCGACACATCGATGTGCTGGAGATGGACGCCGCGTCTCACACCGGCGTCGACGATGTTCGCCAGATCAATGACAGCGTGCGCTATGCGCCGTCCAGCGCGCGCTACAAGGTCTACATCATCGACGAAGTCCACATGCTGTCGACGGCGGCGTTCAATGCCTTCCTGAAGACGCTGGAAGAGCCGCCGGCCCACGCCAAGTTCGTGTTCGCCACCACTGAAATCCGCAAAGTGCCGGTCACGGTGCTGTCGCGCTGCCAACGTTTCGACCTGAAGCGCGTCGAGGCCGACGTGCTGATGGCGCATCTCGGCAATATCGCGTCGATGGAGAACGTCGAGGCGGAGCCCGAGGCGCTGGGTATGATCGCCCGCGCGGCCGAAGGCTCGGTGCGCGATTCGCTGTCGCTGTTCGATCAGGCGATCGCCCACGCCGCCGGCATCGTTCGCGCCGAGGACGTGCGGCAGATGCTCGGCCTTGCCGACCGCACCCGTGTCATCGATCTCTTCGATGCCTTGGCGCGCGGCGATATCGTCGCGGCATTCAAGGAGTTTCGTGAGCAGTACGATACTGGTGCCGATCCGATCGTGGTGCTCAGCGATCTCGCGGAGTTTGTCAATTTCGTCACCCGCGTGAAGATCGTGCCTGCGACCGCCGACAATGTGGTGTTCGGCGAGACCGAGCGCGTGCGCGCCCGCGATTTCGCCGCAAAACTGTCGATGCGGGTGCTGTCGCGGATGTGGCAGATGCTGCTCAAGGGCATCACCGAGGTGCAAGGCGCGACGCGTCCCGCCGCTGCCGCCGAGATGGTGCTGGTGCGTATCGCTTATGTCGCCGATCTGCCGACGCCGGATGAAGCGATCCGCATGATCGAGCAAGGCGGCGGCGGTTCATCGCTGCCGACGAGCTCGAGCTCGCGTGGCGCGCCGTCCGGCGCGAGCGCGTCGGCTGCAATGCCGTCGACGATGTCAGCCGCGCCCATACGCTCGGCAGCGCAGCGAACCGGTGGCGAGGCGCCCGCCCGCGCGCAAATGCTGTCACCCGCGGCAAGCTCTGCACCGCCGGCGATGAAGATTGCCAGCTTCCCCGAACTCGTGGCGCTCGCCGCCGCACAGCGCGACTTGCAGACCAAGTCGGCGTTGGAAGCCGATGTGCGCCTCGTGCGTTTCGAGGACGGCCGGCTTGAAGTGGCGATGGAGCGCACCGCGTCGCGCGCCTTGATCGGCGAGCTTCCGCGCAAGCTGGAACAGTGGACCGGCCGGCGCTGGACCGTCATCGTTTCCAACGAGGAAGGCCAGCCGACCTTGCGCGAGCAGGCGACGGAGGCACGTTCGGCGCGCGAGCGCAGTGCTGAAGCCGATCCTCGCGTGCGCGAGGTGCTGGCGCGTTTCCCCGGCGCCAAGATCGTCGAGGTGCGCCATCTTGCGCCGGATCTGCCCGACGCCGATATCCCGGACGACGACGCTGCGGAATCATCCGACAGCGACGATTGAAATTTTTTCTGATGAAGAGGAACGATCATGGCTGATTTTCTCGGCATGATGAAACAGGCCGCGCAACTGCAATCGAAGATGAAGGCGATGCAGGACGAACTCGATCACGTCGAGGTCGAAGGCATTTCCGGTGGCGGCATGGTCACGGTGCGGATGACCGCGAAGATGGAAATCAAGGCGATCAGCATCGATCCGTCGTTGCTGAAGGCGGAAGAACGCGAGATCGTCGAGGACCTCATTGTGACCGCCTGCAACGATGCGCGCCGCAAGGCGGAAGTCGCGATGCAGGAGAAGATGCAAGCGCTGACCGGCGGTCTCGGTTTGCCGCCCGGCCTTCTTGGCTGAGAGGATCGCGGCTGACATGGCATCGAGCGTCACCGGGCCGGAAATCGAGCGGCTGATTCAGTTGCTGGCGCGATTGCCGGGGCTCGGCCCGCGCTCGGCGCGGCGCGCCGCGCTGCATCTGATCAAGAAACGTGAAGCCCTGATGGCGCCGCTTACCGGCGCGTTGCAGACCGCGATGGACCGGATCCGGGTCTGTAAGACCTGCGGCAATATCGACACCGTCGATCCTTGCACTATCTGCACCGATCCGCGCCGCGATCCGGCGATCATCGTGGTGGTGGCGGACGTCGCTGACCTCTGGGCGCTGGAACGCGCCAATGCGATTAATGGCCTCTATCACGTGCTCGGTGCGACGCTGTCGCCGCTCGACGGCATCGGTCCGGACGATCTGGCGATCGATTCACTGGTGTCGCGCGCGCACCAATCGCAGGTGAAGGAAGTCGTGCTTGCGCTCAATGCCACGGTGGATGGCCAGACCACGGCGCACTACATCACCGACCTGTTGCAGGACGCCGATGTGAAGGTAACGCGGATGGCGCACGGCGTTCCGGTCGGCGGCGAACTTGATTACCTCGACGAGGGCACGCTCTCGGCGGCGATGCGCCAGCGGACGTTGTTCTAACTTTTCTGTTGGCCATTGAGGCCAAGCCCGTCGAAGTGGCCGCGCCGTTGCAGCCAGGCCAGCAGAATAAGGCTCGGCACCGCGACCAGCACGCAGATGATGAAGAACAGCGGCCAGCCGGTAGCTTTCGCGACATATCCCGCGCCCGACGACAGATAGGTGCGGCCGACTGCCGCGAGTGCGGTGAGCAGCGCATATTGCGTGGCGGTGTGCAGCGGGTTCTTGCACAGCGCGGAGAGGTAGGCGACGAAGATCACCGTGCCGATGGCGCTGGTGAAGTTCTCCGCCGTGATCGCCAGTGCCAGCGCCCATTGATTGACGCCAACCACCGCCAGCCACGAGAACGACAGATTGGCAACGGCCTGCAAAATGCCGCCGATCCACAGGCTGACCGGCAGCGACCACGCGCGCGCGACATAGCCGCCGGCGAAGCCGCCGATCAGCGTCGCGGCGAGGCCGACGCCCTTCACGATCGCCGCATAGTCGTTGCGCGAGAAGCCGAGGTCGATCACGAACGGCGCCGTCATGGTGCCGGAGAAGGCATCGGTGAATTTGAACAGCACCACGAAGGCCAAGGCCGCGATGGCATCCTTGCGCGACAGGAATTCCGAGAACGCGCCGATCGCGGCGCGGGAGATGCGGACCAGCGCGCTCTCCGCGCCGGTCGCAGCTTCCGTGCGGGCGGATTGCTCCGGCTCGGTCGCCACCAACGCGGTGATGGTGCCGATCAACACCATTGCCGCCATGGCGACATAGCCCCACATCCATGCGGTGGTGCGGGGCAGGCCGGTGCCCTCGAAAGCGCTCACCAGAAACAGCGCGCCGGCGGTCGAGATCAGCATCCCGATCCGGTAGGCGGCGACATAGCCGGCCATGCCGGCGGCCTGTTCGCTCTCGGGCAGGCTTTCGACGCGGAACGCATCGACCACGATGTCCTGCGTCGCGGATGTCGCGGCGACGAGCAGTGCGCCGAGTGCGACAAAAAGCGGCGAGCGCGCCGGATCGGTGATCGCCAGCAGCAGGATCGCGACGATCAAGAGGAGTTGCGAGAACACCAGCCAGCCGCGTCGGCGGCCGAAGACGCGCGTGAAGCCGGGAACGTGCAGGGCGTCGACCAGCGGCGCCCAGATGAATTTCAGCGTGTAGGGTGTGCCGACCAGCGCGAACAGCCCGATGGTGCCGAGGTCGACGCCGGCCTCGCGCATCCAGATCAACAGCGTCGAGCCGGACAGCGCCAGCGGCAGCCCTGACGAGAAGCCGAGGAACATCACCACCAGCACGCGCGGTTGCAGATAGACCATCCATGCGTCGCGCCACGACGCGCGGGCCGGCGTGGACGAGGATGGCGTGGACGAGGCGGCTTCGGGAGCGCTCATGCCGCAGTGCTAGCTGATTCGCCGCATCGCCGCGCGCACCTGCAACGGCGGATACCGGATGAGCGCGAGGTGCAACCGTGACGGATCGGCCAGCCGCATATATCTGTCGACGTGGAACTACTCTCCCGCCTGAAGTTTGCGGGGCGCGGCAGGGAACAGGTCGACGCGAACATCGTTCGCGGCGCGTGAGGCATCCTCAACCGGCGGCGCATCGGTGCTGAAATCGAGGTCCTCGATCTTCACCGCGCGCTTGCCGATCTTGTTGACCGAGATCAGCACTTGCCGCACGTCCTCATTGACCTGATCGAAGTGGCTGCCGAGCCGGCTGACGCGATCGCGCAGCCGCTCGACGTCGCCCATCATGTGCATGACCTCGGCGCGAACCTCGTCGGCAGCATCACGCATCCGCGCGTCCTTCAGCACCTGCTGCATCACCTGGATCGCCAGCATCAGGAGCGATGGCGACACCAGTACGACGCGGGCGCGATAGGCTTTCTGAATGATGTCGTCGAAACCGTCGTGAATCTCGGCGTAAACCGATTCCGACGGCACGAACATCAACGCTGTATCCTGGGTTTCGCCGGGGATCAGGTATTTCTCGGAAATATCGGTGATGTGCTTGGCGATGTCCTGCCGCAGCCGCTGCGCGGCGGACTTCTTGTCCTCGTCGGTGCGGGCGTCATGCAGCGCGGTGATCGCTTCCAGCGGGAATTTGGCGTCGATGCACAAGGGGCGTCCGTCCGGCAGGAACACGACACAATCCGGCCGCTTGCCGGTCGACAGCGTGTGCTGGAAGGCATAGGCAGCCGATGGCATGCCGTCGCGGACGATGGCTTCCATGCGCGCCTGCCCGAATGCGCCGCGTGACTGCTTGTTGGCCAGCACATCGCGGAGCGTCGTGACCTGGACCGTCAGTTCGGCGAGGTTCTGGTGGGCATTGTCGATGATGCCGAGCCGCTCGTGCAGCGCGCGCAGGCTGTCCATGGTGTGGCGCGTGGTCTGTTCCATCGATTGCCCGACCCGCTGGGTCACCGAATCGAGCCGCTCGTTGACGGTGCGCGCCATCTCGGCCTGCCGTCCCGCCAGCGCTTGCCCCATGGCATCGACGCGGCCCGAGGCCTGGTTCTGGATTTGCAGCAGTTCGCTGAGGCGTTCTTCCAACTCGTCGGCGCGGATCGCCTGCGCCATCGCGCTCGCGGCGCGAAGCCGGCCGGTCCGGGCGATGACGACGATGATCGCGAGCAGCAACAGCACCGCGACGCCGGCGAGGGCAACCAGCGCCGTTCCGGTGTCGATGCTCAATCCGCCGAGGGTGAAGAGGTGTCCGCGCATGGCGCCAGCCTAGCCGATTCGGGGAACGATAAGAACGAAGATAGAACATAAGGCATGAATGCCGGGTTTATTTTGATGGTTAAGGAACATTGAGATCGGCGCGGTCCGACCGTTCCTTGCCGGCCGTCCGGTGGATTGACCGCGGCCATGGCCCGGCTTACATCGCCCGCATGGCCATTCGTGAAATCATCGTTCTGCCCGACAAACAGTTGCGGCTCATTTCCAAGCCGATCGAGAAGGTCTCATCGGACATCCGTAAGCTCGCCGACGACATGTTGGAAACCATGTACGACGCGCCGGGCATCGGGCTCGCGGCAATCCAGATCGCCGAGCCGCTCCGCCTCGTCACCATGGATATCTCCAAGCGGGAAAAGGACGAGGACGGCGAGAGCAAGCCGAACCCGCGCGTCTTCATCAACCCGGAGATCGTCGCCGCTTCGGAGGAACTGTCCGTCTACGAGGAAGGCTGCCTGTCGATCCCCGAATATTACGAGGAGGTCGAGCGTCCGGCGCGGGTGCGGGTGCGCTATCTCGACCTCGACGGCAAGATGCATGAGGAAGATGCCGAGGGGCTTTACGCTACCTGCATCCAGCACGAGATCGATCACCTCAATGGCGTGCTGTTTGTCGATTACCTGTCGAAGCTAAAGCGCGACCGCGTCATGAAGAAATTCACCAAGGCGGCGCGGCTGGCGGCGAAGTAGTCGGCGCATGAATTTCAGTCGGCACGGCAGACGAGCGGAATATTGGGAAGACGATAGCGTTGCCGCACGGCTTGACCTGCTCTCTCCCCCCTTGTGGGGGAGAGGTGGAGAGGGGGGTATCAAAACGCCAGGTGACTGCGGCTCGGGGCCCCCCCCCAACCAAACCCCCCACAAAGGGGGGGGAAACGGATAATTGTGTGGGTAATTTTTTTAAAAA
>JBQCHY010000070.1:0-11321 GCA_051954235.1 Xanthobacteraceae bacterium | reverse complement strand
TTAACTTGTTCCGGGGGGTTTTTGGTTTTTATTTTTATGTTGGGGGGTGGGGGGGCAACAGACAGACGTAAGGTCCGTTCCCCCTCACCCCACCCCTCTCCCCGACGGGGAGAGGGAGCAGACCTCCTCCGTGGCAACTTTCGAAATCCGCCAGAAAAACATCTGCTGCGTCGGCGACGACGACCAGTCGATCTATGGCTGGCGCGGCGCGGAGGTCGACAACATCCTGCGCTTCGATCACGATTTTCCCGGCGCGAAAGTCATCCGACTCGAACGCAACTATCGCTCGACCGGCCACATCCTCGCCGCCGCCTCGCACCTGATCGCGCACAACGAAAGCCGGCTCGGCAAGACGCTGCGCACCGAGGACGTCGAGGGCGAAAAGGTCACCGTCACCGGCGCGTGGGATTCGGAAGAGGAAGCCCGCGCCATCGGCGAGGAGATCGAGCAGTTGCAGCGCGCCGGCGACAAGCTCAACCAAGTCGCTATCCTGGTGCGCGCCTCGTTCCAGATGCGCGAGTTCGAAGATCGCTTCGTCACCCTCGGCCTGCCCTATCGCGTGATCGGCGGCCCGCGTTTCTACGAGCGCGCCGAAATCCGCGACGCATTGGCCTATCTGCGCGTCATCAATTCGCCCGCCGACGATCTCGCCTTCGAGCGCATCATCAACGTGCCGAAACGCGGCATCGGCGACGCCACGGTGCAACTGCTCTACGATCACGCGCGCAAGCAGCGCATGTCGCTGGCCGCAGCCGCGCGCGCTATCGCGGACACCGACGAATTGAAGCCGAAGCCGCGCGGCGCCTTGCGCGGTCTGATGGACAATTTCGACCGCTGGCGGATGCAGAGCCAGGCGATGCCGCACACCGAGCTGGCCGAAATGGTGCTGGATGAGTCCGGCTACACCGAGATGTGGCAGAAGGATCGCTCCGCCGACGCCGCCGGTCGCCTCGAAAACCTGAAAGAACTGGTGCGCTCGATGGAGGAGTTCGAGAACCTGCAAGGTTTCCTCGAACACATCTCGCTGGTGATGGACCGCGACGGCGGCCCCGAGGAAGACGCGGTGTCGCTGATGACCTTGCATTCCGCCAAGGGACTCGAATTCGACAATGTGTTCCTGCCGGGCTGGGAGGAAGGGCTGTTCCCGCACCAGCGCGCGCTCGACGAACAGGGACGCGCCGGGCTCGAGGAAGAGCGCCGCCTCGCCCATGTCGGCATTACGCGCGCGCGCAAACGTGCAAAGCTCTATTTCGCCACCAACCGCCGGATTCACGGCACATGGTCGACGACGGTGCCGTCGCGCTTCCTCGACGAGCTGCCGGCGGACAATGTCGAGATCACCGAATCGAAAGGCGGCTCCGGCTGGGGCGGCGCGAGCGGCTACGGCGCATCGCGCTTCGACAACCTCGAAGCGTTCGGCTCAAGCTATTCGACGCCGGGCTGGCAGCGCGCGCAGGCCAACCGCTCACGCGGCGGCTTCAACGAAGCCGGCACGCCCTATGGCGCGGGCGGCGGATCGCGCACGCGCCGCGCGCCGCTCACCATCGAAGGCGAGTTGATCGCGAAATCAACCGGCACCACGTCGGAGTATTCGCTCGGCGACCGGGTGTTTCACCAAAAATTCGGCTACGGCCGCATCGTCAAGATCGACGGCAACAAGCTCTCGATCGCCTTCGACAAGGCCGGCGAGAAAAAGGTGGTCGATAGTTTCATTCAACGGGCTTAGGTCAAACCGACGCGACGGCGTCATTGTCTTGCTGTTTTGCTCGTCATGGCCGGATTTATTCCGGCCATCCACGTTCTTTACAGAACGCCCGTAAGAAAAACGTGGATGCCCGGGACAAGCCCGGGCATGACCGAAATTGATTCATGTTCAAGCGGTTAGCCAAGCTCCGAAAATCCTCAATACATTTGCAATGAGCGCGCAGGTTAACGGCCTTCGATTCAATCGCGATTCATTTCGCTCCAACCGATTGCGAAACCGCGGTCGCCTTCCTATGTGATGGAGCCGTTCGCCGTTTCCGCCCCTTCCATCCGCAATCCGCGCATGCCCCCCATCATTTCCGTCACGCATCTGTCCAAAACCTATGGCTCCGGCTTCACGGCGCTGAAGGACGTCAGCCTCGACATCCGGCGCGGTGAAATCTTCGCGCTGCTCGGGCCGAACGGCGCCGGCAAGACCACGCTGATCAGCATCATCTGCGGCATTGCCAATCTCTCAAGCGGCAAGGTGACGGTGGGCGGCCACGACATCAACGCCGACTATCGCGCCGCGCGCGCGCTGATCGGGCTGGTGCCGCAGGAATTGCACACCGACGCGTTCGAGACGGTGTGGGCCACCGTCAACTTCAGCCGGGGCCTGTTCGGCAAGCCGAAGAACCCGGCCCTCATCGAGAAAGTCCTGAAAGACCTCTCGCTGTGGGACAAGAAAGACAATCGCATCATCGAACTGTCCGGCGGTATGAAGCGCCGCGTGATGATCGCCAAGGCGCTGTCGCACGAACCGCAGATCCTGTTCCTCGACGAGCCGACCGCGGGCGTCGACGTCGAACTGCGCAAAGGCATGTGGGAGGTGATCGGCAAGCTGCGCGACGCCGGCGTCACCGTCATCCTCACCACTCACTACATCGAGGAAGCCGAGCAGATGGCCGACCGCATCGGCGTCATCAACAAAGGCGAAATCATCCTGATCGAGGAGAAGGCGACGTTGATGCGGCAACTCGGCCGCAAACAACTGACGCTGCAATTGCAGGAGCGCCTCGCGGCGGTGCCGGCCGTGCTGGAGCCCTATCGGCTGACCTTGGACGACGACGGGATGCGGCTGACCTACAACTACGACACCCAGGGCGAGCGCACCGGCATCACCGCGCTGCTCGGCGATCTCAGCAGTGCCGGCATCCGCTTCAAGGATCTCAGCACCACACAGAATTCGCTCGAAGATATTTTCGTCAGCCTGGTGAGGCGAGGCGCATGAATTTCACCGCGATCCGCGCCATCTATCTGTTCGAAATGGCCCGCACTTGGCGCACGCTGCTGCAAAGCATCGTCTCGCCGGTGATCTCGACCTCGCTGTATTTCGTGGTGTTTGGCGCCGCCATCGGCTCGCGCATCAGCGAAATCCAGGGCGTCAGCTACGGCACCTTCATCGTGCCCGGACTGGTGATGCTGTCGGTGCTGACGCAAAGCATCTCCAACGCCTCGTTCGGAATCTATTTTCCGAAGTTCGTCGGCACGATTTACGAGATCCTGTCGGCGCCGGTGTCGTATCTCGAGATCGTCATCGGCTATGTCGGTGCCGCCGCCACCAAGTCGATCCTGCTCGGCCTGATCATTCTCGGCACCGCCGGGCTGTTCGTGCCGCTGCATATCCACCATCCGTTCTGGATGCTGGCGTTCCTGGTGCTCACCGCCGTCACCTTCAGCCTGCTCGGCTTCATCATCGGCATCTGGGCCGACAACTTCGAGAAGCTGCAGGCGATCCCGCTGCTGGTGGTAACGCCGCTGACGTTTCTCGGCGGCAGCTTCTATTCGGTGAACATGCTGCCGTCCGGCTGGCGCACCCTCACGCTGTTCAATCCGGTGGTGTATCTCATCAGCGGTTTCCGCTGGAGCTTTTACGAGATCGCCGATGTCAGCCTCGGCATCAGCGTCGGCCTCACGCTGGCCTTTCTCGCGATCTGTCTCGTCACCGTCTGGTGGATCTTCAAGACCGGCTATCGGTTGAAGAACTAGAGTCTTTGTACCACCGTCATGCGCGGACTTGATCCGCGCATCTAGGTCTTGAAACTGGTGCAAGGTCAAAGACGTGGATGGCCGGGACACGCCCGGCCATGACGACGATGTGAATTCAGAGGCCATCACTGCAACAAAAAGGCCCGGAGTCACCTCCGGGCCTTTTCCTCATCCCGCCTCGATCAGCGGCGATAGCAATGGAAGTGGTGGTGGCGGTCGTAATAGCCGCGACAGCGCTTGCCGCGATACGGGCCGCGATCGGGAATGCCGAGCACGCCCTTGACGCCGCCGACCACACCGCCGACGCCGGCGCCGATGGCGCCGCCCACCGCGCCGCCGATCGGACCGGCTGCGCGATTGCCCTCGCGCGAACCCTGATGCGCGCCGCGCTCCATGCCGCCGATCACACCTTGCGCATGCGCCAGATTGGGCGCGGCCAGCAACGCCGCCGCGAGTGCGGCCATGGCCAAATGAAGGCGCAGCGACGGACGGGACGGCATGGCAGCGGCCTGGGACTTCACGGCTTGGATATTCATCGGGTCTCCTCGCGGGTTAACCAAAGGGTCTCGGCGCAAACGACGCCGGCAAACGGCTAAGGATTGCCGATGGCAACGCGCGAGATTGCGATTGGTTGCCACGGTCGCGTCAAACTGGTTGCCCGCTACCACGGCGGCGTAGCCGCATGCGCGCCCCGCGGTCATGCTTCCGCCATCGATCGATTTCACCAAGGCGTGTCACCGCGCCATTAAGATTGATGCGCTATGGGACTGGTGCCGCCGCGCGATCATGGGCATATAGTCTGCGGGGACGGACAAGTGACCTTTCGATATCAGGCGCACGCCTGGAATCGAATTTGGAGGCCAGGAAAGACATGCGTTCGTTGCTCATTCCGGTTGCTGCGCTGATGCTCGCAGCCGCTCCCACCGCCGCCCTGGCCAAAGTCGCCATCACCATCGACAAGGACAACCAGACCATGACGGTCTCGGTCGATGGCGTGGAGCGCTATCACTGGCCGATATCGAGCGGCAATCCATCGCACGAAACGCCCAACGGCAAATTCCAGACCTTCCGCATGGAGGAAGATCACTTCTCCAAGGAATTCGACGACGCGCCGATGCCGCACTCGATCTTCTTCACCAAGCAAGGGCACGCGATCCACGGCACGTTTTCGGAAAAGAGCCTGGGCACCCCGGTGTCGCACGGCTGCGTCCGCATTTCACGCGCCAACGCCACGACGCTCTATGATCTCGTGAAGCGCGACGGCCTGCTGACCACCACGGTGACGCTCACCGGCTCCTCGCGCGTCGCGCTCGCCCGCAAGGGCAAGTCGAAGACCGACGTGGCGCGCCGCGATCCGGCGCCGGGCGATGTCGAAGCCGGTTACGACGCCGGCGGCAATCCGATCGACCTATCGCCGCAGGCACGCCGCGTGCAACGCCCGGTGCAGCCGCAGGTGTCGGACGACGGCTACATCTATCCCGCCGACGGCAGCAGCAGCGATCAACGCTATCCGTCGCCGCGCCCCTATCGCCGCGTCTATCAGGGACAGGCCTACGGCAACCAGTACGGCCAACAATACGCCGTGCCGCGCGGCTATGACGCTCCGCAGGATTACTATGCCGGGCAGCAGGGCTACTACGCCCCCCGCCCCTACCTGCGCCCACGCGGCTTGTTCTCCGACGCGGATTGAGATGCGCCGTGGCGGGTGAGTGAAATCACCCGTTCGTCAGCGCCGACCTGGCAATAGCGCATCGTGTTCTCAGTTCGTCATGGCCGGATTTATTCCCGCCATCCACGTCTTTACGGGCACGCCGCAAGAAAGACGTGGATGGCCGGGACAAGCCCGGCCATGACGAAAGGAGTATTTTCAGACACGGGACTGAAATGTGCTGCGATAGGTGAATGTGCAAGCAGCCGAATACAAATGCATCAGCCGCTCACAGACCTATCAGCCGTCTTTGCGAGCGTAGCGAAGCAATCCAGAAGGCCACAAGAAAGAACTGGATTGCTTCGTCGCTTCGCTCCTCGCAATGACCGAGCGGGGGTAATGACGAAGAGACGATTTCGATAACCTTCAATTATCCCCGTCGCGCAAACGCCGCCACACGGCGCCGAGGATGTTGGAATAATCGTCGGTCCAGACCCGCTGATCGGGGGGCGGCACCGTTTTCATCCATTTGTCGTTCGACGCGAGGCTGCCGATATCGGCATCGCTGCGCGCCGAGATCACCACGTCGGTGGTGAAGACGTAGCTGTCGTCACGGCCGGAATCCTCGTTGAAATGCCAACTCGTCAGGCCGTTGGCGCCGGCGATGCCGGCGACGACGCTGGCAAGTTCGAGATGCCGGTTGGAAACGTGCATCGCCACCGCGCCCTGCGGCGCGAGTTTCGATCGGTAGATCGCCATCGCCTCCTGCGTCGCGAGATGGATCGGGATCGCGTCGGACGAATAGGCATCGACGATGATGAGATCGTATTGCCCGTCCGGCTCGCGCGCGAAGGTGAGCCGCGCATCGCCCAGCACCGGCTTCATCTGCGGCGCACACTTCTCGATGAAGGTGAAGTAGCGCGGATCGCGCGCGGTATCGATCATGGTCTGGTCGATCTCGAAGAACGTCCAGTTCTCGTCGGGCATCGAAGCGCAAGCCAGCGTTCCGGCGCCGAGACCGATCACCGCGACGCGGATCGGCCCGCCCTTGCGCGCGCGGA
Source organism: Xanthobacteraceae bacterium (assembly GCA_051954235.1). Lineage (GTDB taxonomy): Bacteria > Pseudomonadota > Alphaproteobacteria > Rhizobiales > Xanthobacteraceae > 62-47. Next base: position 4,880 of record JBQCHY010000070.1, on the reverse strand, counting down.
TCGCGGCGATGGCCTGACCGAGGCCGCCGTCCTTGTCGTAATAGGAGATCGGCTCGGGACGGCCAGTGACCTTTGTGCCGTCGTCGTTTAGCATCCGCTCGGCGCCGTGAATGGTGGTGCCGTGCATCAGCACATGATAGTGCCCGCCGGGCGTTACCACGATCTTGTGCACGCCGAAGAAGCTGCGCACCGTGGTCACCCTTCCCTCGTCGGACGGATAGACGCGGAGCAACAGCAGCGCCAGCACGACCGTGGCCGCGACCTTCCAGCGATCGCCGCGGGGCAGCAGCGCGACCAACGCCGCGAGGCCGCCGAGCGCGCCGATGACATAGACGCGCTGGTGTTCGAGCCAGGTGAACAAAGCACCGCCGCTGAGCGTGGGCGCAATCAATCCCACCGCCAGCAGCGCCAGCAACACCCAGTACCAGCGCACGAGGTTCGGCCAGCGCTCGCGGAACGGCGGACGGCATAGCGCCGCCAGCACGATCAGGATCGGATATTCGGCGATCCATGAGAAGGTGAACGGCGCGATCAGCCCGGCGAACAATCCGCCGACCATGCCGCCAAACGACAGCGCGACATAGAAGCCGGTGAGATAGCGCGGCGCAGGCCGCGTGCGCGCCAGCTCGCCGTGGCAGGCCATCGCGATGACGAAGAAGCAAAGCTGATGCCCGCCGAGCGTCAGCAGCAGATTCTGCTCGCCGCCGACCGCCAGCAGTACGATGACGCCGGCAATCGCCAACGGCTGCAATGCCAGCATCCACTTATGCGGCAGCAGCGGGCGCGACTGGAACACCAGCACCCACGTCAGCAGATAGAGCGAGAGCGGCAGCACCCACAACAGCGGCGCGGCGGCGACGTCGGTGGAGATGTGCGCCGTCACCGCGATCAGCAGACCGGACGGCACCGCCGCGAGGAAAATCCAGCGCGCGCGCGTCAGCCACGTCGGCGGCGGGCGATCGTCGACCGCTTCAGCCGTGGATTCCATCGCTACCGTTTGCGGCGAACGCAGCAGCATCACGCCGGATCCCGCGATCAGCAGGATCAGCACGCCGTAGCCCACGGTCCACAGCAGGTTCTGACCGCGCAGCGACAGCGCGGGCTCCAGCAGGAACGGATAGGACAACAGCGCGAGAAAGCTGCCGATGTTCGACGACGCATAGAGAAAGTATGGATCGCGCCCGCCGGGATGGCCGGTGCGTACGAACCACGCCTGCAACAGCGGATTGTTGGCGGCGAGCGCGAAGAACGGCAGGCCGATCGACACCGCGAACAGGCCGAGCAGCCAGAACGCGTAGCCGCTCGACGGCGGCTCACCCCACCCGCCGGCGATCGCCAACGGCAGCGCGGTGAGCGCCGCGATCAGCAGCATCAGGTGAATGGCGACGGCGGCAACGCGGCCGGGCAGTTGCGTCAGAAAGTGCGCGTAGAGATAGCCACCAAGCAGCAGCGACTGGAAGAATACCATCGCCACCGACCACACCGCCGGCGAACCGCCGAGCCGCGGCAGCACCATCTTGGTGAACAGCGGCTGCACCGAAAACAACAGCAGCGCGCTGACGAAGATCGCGGCGGTGTAAAGAACAAGGATCAGACGATGGCGCGAGGGCGACGGCTGGTCGCGGGTCGCGGGCGGCGCGGAAAGCGTCATGCGGTCTTCAGCCTCGATCCGATACCCCCGCAACCTTGCGTCGAGGCACCGGATTGAAGCACAAGGCCCCGCCGCAAACAATGCGAGGGAAACCGGTATCGCTCCAGCAAACGGCCCTCACCCCTCGCCGCGACAAAAGGCTGCAATCGGTTCCGCGAACCCGATACAGTGGCCGCAACTTCTCTCCATGCGCGAAGGCATCATGGCCGACTTCGATACCGACGTTGTCATCATCGGCGCGGGCCACAACGGCCTCACCTGCGCGGCCTATCTGGCGATGGCCGGCCTGCGCGTCCGCGTGGTGGAACGCCGCAAGGTGGTCGGCGGCGCGGCGGTCACCGAAGAGTTTCATCCCGGCTTCCGCAATTCGGTCGCCGCCTATACCGTCAGCCTGCTCAACCCGACCGTCATCGCCGACCTGAAACTGCACGACCACGGCCTGCGCATCGTCGAACGCCGCGCGCAGAATTTCCTGCCGACGCCGGAGGGCGACTACCTCCTCACCGGCGAAGGCCGCACGGCGGCGTCGATCGCGCGCATCAACGCAAAAGATGTCCAGCACTACGATGCGTTCACGCGCGAGCTCGAGGCCATCGCCGACGTGCTGCGCCAACTGGTATTGCGCGCACCGCCGAATCTGGTGGCAGGGTTCGGCGCGCCCGCGATCCGCGAAAGCCTCAACGCGCTCGGCACCGCCAACGTGCTGCGCGCACTGCCGATGGAGCGGCAACGCCTGCTGCTCGACCTGTTCACGCGCTCCGCCGGCGAGATGCTCGACGAGATTTTCGAGAGCGAGTTGGTGAAGGCGCTGTTCGGCTTCGACGCCATCGTCGGCACTTATGCCAGCCCCTACGCGGCGGGCTCGGCTTACGTCATGCTGCACCATGCGTTCGGCGAGGTGAACGGCAAGAAGGGCGTATGGGGTCACGCCATCGGCGGCATGGGCGCGATCACGCAGGCTATGGCGGCGTCGGCGCGCGGCCACGGCGTCGAGATCGAAACCGGCGTCGGCGTGCGCGAAGTGATCGTCGAAGACGGCCGCGCAACGGGTATCGTGCTCGACGACGGCCGCCGCATTCGCGCGCGTTATGTCGCCGCCAACGTCAATCCGAAACTGCTCTATACGCGGTTGCTGCCGAAGGAGGCGCTGCCGCCGGAATTTTCCGCGCGCATTGCGCGCTGGCGCAACGGCTCCGGCACCTTCCGCATGAATGTCGCGCTGTCGTCGCTGCCGTCGTTCACCGCCCTGCCGGGCGACGGCGATCATCTTTCCGCCGGCGTCATTATGGCGCCGAGCCTCGCTTACATGGACCGCGCCTGGCAGGACGCGCGCGAATACGGCTGGAGCCTCGCGCCGGTGGTGGAGATGCTGATCCCCTCCACGCTCGACGATTCGCTCGCCCCGCCCGGCCAGCATGTCGCCAGCCTGTTCTGCCAGCACGTCGCGCCGCAACTGCCGAACGGCTCGTCGTGGGACGACCATCGCGACGAGGTCGCCGACCTGATGATCACGACGGTGGACGCTTACGCGCCCGGATTCGCGGCCAGCGTGCTCGGCCGGCAGGTGCTCTCACCGCTCGATCTCGAACGCGAATTCGGCCTGCTCGGCGGCGATATTTTCCACGGCGCGCTGACGTTGAATCAATTGTTCTCGGCGCGGCCGATGCTGGGCCACGCCGATTATCGCGGCCCGCTCAAGGGGCTCTATCACTGCGGCTCAGGCAGCCATCCCGGCGGCGGCGTCACCGGCGCCCCCGGCCACAACGCCGCCCGTGCCATCCTGAGGGATCACAAGGCGTTTTTTGCCTGAGTGTCTGACCGGAAATTCGTTTCATCCGAGTACGAGCAATACGGGAAACGTCATACTCCGCGAAGGCGGAGTATCCAGTATTCCGTATGGAGCCCGATATCCCGCGCCGGCCCGGATTACTGGATCGTCCGCCTTCGCGGACGATGACGCCTCGTTTCCGGTCAGCTCTGAAAAGCACCGCGCAATCACTGAAAGCCTGGGGATAGCTCTGTGGACAGGATGTGGAAAACCCGTTTGCAGCCTGTGGGTATCCGGTAGTGTCTCAACTGAGACGCTACCGGGTATCCCTGTCCACGGGAGGTAGACCACGGCGCGATAGCTTACCACGCAATCATGTTGTCACCGCGTGGAAAACCCTTGAATTGTCTGTGGATCGCATGTGAACAAGAGGCTCCGCAGGAGCCTTCCCCTTCATGACGTCCACGGTCACCCCGCAAAGCACCAGCGCCACCTTTACCGTCGGCGACGAACGCCGCGCGCGGGGCATCGTCGACGTGCTGGAGGAAAGCCTCCATCCCGGCGAGGTCGCGGTGGCCGCGTTTGAGAATGCGGACGGCGTCTGGGAGGTCGTGCTGCATTTCCCCTCGCCACCCGATGAAGGGGCGATCCGCAATCTCGTCGGGCTTGCCGCCGGCGACGACGCGGCGGCGGCGCTGGCGTTCCAGACGGTCGAGGCCAAGGATTGGGTGAAGGCCAGCCTCGAAGGGCTGGTACCGGTCCCCGCCGGGCGCTTCGTGGTGCACGGCCAGCATGACCGCGCACGCATCGCCACCAACAAACTCGGCATCGAGATCGAGGCGGCGCTGGCGTTTGGCACCGGCCATCACGGCACCACGCGCGGTTGCCTGCTGCTGCTCGACGATGTGTTGAAGCGCCGCTGTCCCTCGCATGTGCTGGACCTCGGCTCCGGCACCGGCGTGTTGGCGATCGCCGCCGCGAAGGCGCTGCGGAAACCGGTGCTGGCCAGCGACATCGATCCACAGGCCGTCATGGTTGCGCGCGACAACGCGACACTCAACGACGTCCGGCCGTTGATCGACGCCGTCTGCGCCATCGGATTCGCCGCGCCGGCGTTTCGTGCGCGCGCGCCGTTCGAGCTGATCCTCGCGAACATTCTCGCCAATCCACTGCGGCAGATGGCGCCGACCATGGCGCGGCATCTTGCGCCGGGAGGGCTGGTGATCCTGTCTGGATTGCTGCCGGCGCACACACGCGGCGTGGTCGCGAGCTATCGCGCGGCCGGACTGGTGCTGGTGCGACGTTTGCAGGTCGACGGCTGGTGCAGCCTGCTGATGCAGCGGCCGGCTTCGGGTGATTAAAACAAGAAAACCGTCATTGTGAGCGAAGCGAAACAAAACAGACTCCCAAAAAAAAAATGGATTGATTAGCTTCGCTCACAATGAAGGCCCCACCAATCAT
>JBQCHY010000069.1:0-69897 GCA_051954235.1 Xanthobacteraceae bacterium | reverse complement strand
TGTCCTCTCCCGAGTCGCCTACAATCTCTTTTCCTCCCTTTCTTCCTCTTTCCTTTTCTCCCCACCTGCCCTGGGGGGGGTGGTGCGTGTTGGCCCCGCGCCGGCGCCCCCCCCCCCCGGCGCAAGCCAACGGCCACACCCGCATCTTCTCGTCGCCGTTGGCCCGCAGGCTTGCGAAGGACGCAGGCATCGAACTGTCGCGCATCGGTGGCACGGGACCGCATGGCCGCGTCATCGCGCGCGATGTCGAAGCTGCGAAATCCGGCCAGGGCTTGAAGCCGGCGGCACCCGCGCCAGTGCCGGGTGCTGCACCGGCGGCCGCAGCGCCGAGTATCGCGTCGTCGATGTCGGAACAGCAGGTGCGCGCGCTGTTTGAGGAAGGGTCCTACGAGGTCGTGCCGCATGACGGTATGCGCCGGACCATCGCGCAGCGTCTGACGCAATCGATGCAGACCATCCCGCATTTCTATCTGACGATGGACTGTAATCTCGACAAGCTGTTGGCGCTCCGCGAGCAGGCCAACGCCGCCGCGCCGAGGGACAAGGACGGCAAGCCTGCCTACAAGCTCTCGGTCAACGACTTCGTCGTCAAGGCCATGGCGGTCGCGCTCCAGCGTGTGCCCGATGCCAACGTCAGTTGGACCGATGGCGGAATGTTGAAGCACAAGCATTCCGATATCGGTGTTGCGGTGGCGATGCCGGGCGGGCTGATCACGCCGATCGTGCGCAGCGCCGAGACGTTGACGCTGTCGGTGATCTCCAACCGGATGAAGGATTTCGCCGCGCGCGCGCGTAACCGGAAGCTCAAGCCCGAGGAATATCAGGGCGGTACCTCGGCGGTGTCGAACCTCGGCATGTTCGGCATCAAGGACTTCACCGCCGTCATTAATCCGCCGCACGCGACGATCCTCGCGGTTGGCACCGGCGAGCAGCGCGCCATTGTCCGCGACGGCAAGGTCGAAGTCGCCAACATGATGAGCGTGACGCTGTCCTGCGATCACCGCGCCGTCGACGGCGCGCTCGGCGCCGAACTGCTCGGCGCCTTCAGGCAACTGATCGAAAACCCCATGACGATGATGGTGTAGTGTGTATAAAGTTCAAGACTTCAGAGATTATATGCTGAATACAGCAGGTCTGGCTGCTTCAACTTACAATACCTATAATTCTTTCTTGGGGCGTATCGATCAGGCTATTGGCGGTCTGGATGAGGCGCTTGCAAAAGACGGAACAGATAAAGTGTTGGAGTGGAGTCGGACGACGAGTGCTCCTCCGTTCGATGTATTTCCGAGCCATGCTCGATCTGTTCTGAATAAATACATTCAGTTCCAAATTGATGTGCAATCTCCTGATGCTCAGGAGGTTCAGGAGGAGATGGCAGCAGACGCTCAGCAAGCGAGCGGCTTAGCGTTTCGGCTTGAAAAGGAAATGCACGCCGCAGTTCGAAAGCAGTTGAGTAATCTAGAGTCTGGCTTGGTCGAAGCAGACGAAGGAAGAGAGCTCTCTGTTTCAACAGGCTATATCGACATCGTAGCCCGAGACAAAACTGGCAAACTAGTAGCGATAGAATTGAAGGCGGGGATGTGCCCTACCGGAGCTTTGGAGCAAGCTCTCGGCTATGCGCAGGCATTGTCGGAAGAACGCAACGAAGAAGTCAGGGTGATGTTAATTGCGTCTGACTTTTCGGATCGATTGAGGGCTGCTGCCAAACGTACAAATGGACTGCAGTTATTGAAGTATGAATTTTCATTGCAGTTCGATGAATTAAAGTAATTCCCCATGGCCGACACATCCTTCGACGTCATCATCATCGGCTCCGGTCCGGGCGGCTACGTCACCGCGATCCGCGCCGCGCAGCTTGGCCTCAAGACGGCGATTGTCGAGAAGCAGTATCTCGGCGGCATTTGTCTCAACTGGGGTTGCATTCCGACCAAGGCGCTGCTGCGTTCGGCGGAAATCTATCACTACATGCAGCACGCGAAGGATTACGGCTTGTCGGCGGAGAAGGTGAGCTTCGATCCGAAAGCGGTGGTGCAACGCTCGCGCGGGGTGTCCAAGCGCCTCAACGACGGCGTCGGCTTCCTGATGAAGAAGAACAAGGTCACGGTAATCTGGGGCGAGGCGTCGATCGACGCGCCCGGCAAGATCACGGTGAAGAAGTCGCCAGTCGAAGTGCCGAAGGGCACGCAAGGCGAGGGGACGTATCAGGCCAAGCACATCATCCTCGCCACCGGCGCCCGGCCGCGCGCGCTGCCGGGGCTCGAGGGCGACAAGAAACTGGTGTGGACCTATTTCGAGGCGATGGTGCCGGACCGGATGCCGAAATCGCTGCTGGTGGTCGGCTCCGGCGCCATCGGCATCGAGTTCGCCTCGTTCTTCCGCACCATGGGCGCGGAGGTCACCGTGGTCGAGGTGCTGCCGCAGATCCTGCCTGTCGAGGATGCCGAGATCGCCGGCCTTGCCCGCAAGCGGTTTGAGAAGCAGGGCATCAAGATCATGACCGGCACCAAGGTCACCAAGCTCGACAAGAAGGCCGACAGCGTCGTCGCCACCATCGACGACGGCAAGGGCAAGCCGATCACCGCCGAATTCGAACGGGTGATCTCGGCGGTCGGCGTGGTCGGCAACATCGAGGGGCTGGGGCTGGAGAAGCTCGGCGTCAAGACGGATCGCGGGTGTGTTGTGATCGACGGCTACGGCAAGACCAACGTGCCGGGTATCTACGCCATCGGTGATGTCGCCGGGCCGCCGATGCTGGCCCACAAGGCCGAGCACGAGGGCGTGATCTGCGTCGAGGCGATCAAGGGTTTGCACCCGCACGCGATGGACAAGAGCTTGATCCCCGGCTGCACCTATTGCCATCCGCAGGTCGCCTCCGTGGGCCTGACCGAGGCCAAGGCGAAGGAGCAGGGCCGCGATATCCGTGTTGGCCGCTTCCCGTTCGTCGGTAACGGCAAAGCCATCGCGCTCGGCGAGGATCAGGGCCTGATCAAGGTGATCTTCGACAAGAAGACCGGGCAACTGCTCGGCGCCCACATGATCGGCGCGGAAGTCACCGAACTGATCCAGGGTTACGTGGTGGCGATGAACCTCGAAACCACAGAGGAAGAACTGATGCACACCGTCTTCCCGCATCCGACGCTGTCAGAAATGATGAAGGAAGCGGTGCTGGACGCTTACGGCCGGGTGCTGAATATCTGACCACGCTACGGAAGGAGGGTGGCGAAGCCTCGCCGCCCTTCGGGCATTTTCAAACAATCGTTCGATGGGCTGGCTCGGCGAGTATGGTTGCCGCCGGGCAACGAATGTTGCGTGAACGCAACACTGATTGAACATTTAACCCTGAAGGCAGGCGGCCCTTGCCTACGCCGCTATTTGGCCACACCCCTTGATGAAATCATTCTAAGCACATCGGTAGCCGACCTTTCGGCTTGAGCTTCCGACGGCTTGGAGATTTCGCCTGTTGGGCCGGGCGCGATCGATACGGTACAGGTCCCGGGATGGGTTCGCGATGGACGCGAAGACCAACATCAAGGCGAGACTGCCAAGCCGGCACGTGACCGAAGGCCCCGAGCGTGCGCCGCATCGCTCCTATCTTTATGCCATGGGGCTGACGACAGCCCAGATTCATCAACCCTTTGTCGGCGTTGCTTCATGCTGGAATGAAGCCGCTCCCTGCAACATTTCGCTGATGCGTCAGGCGCAGGCGGTGAAGAAGGGCGTGGCATCCGCCGGCGGCACCCCGCGCGAGTTCTGCACCATCACCGTCACCGACGGCATCGCCATGGGGCACGACGGCATGCGCTCGTCGCTGCCGTCGCGCGAAGTGATTGCCGACAGCGTCGAACTAACCATTCGCGGCCATGCTTATGACGCGCTGGTCGGCCTCGCCGGTTGCGACAAGTCGCTGCCCGGCATGATGATGGCGATGGTCCGGCTCAACGTGCCGTCGATCTTCATCTACGGCGGCTCGATCCTGCCCGGCAATTTCCGCGGCCAGCCGGTCACCGTGCAGGACATGTTCGAGGCGGTCGGCAAGCATTCCACCGGCGAGTTTTCCGATGCCGATCTCGACGAGATCGAGCGGGTGGCGTGCCCGTCGGCCGGCGCTTGCGGCGCGCAGTTCACCGCCAACACCATGGCGACGGTCTCCGAGGCCATCGGGCTGGCGCTGCCGTACTCGGCCGGGGCGCCTGCGCCGTACGAAATCCGCGATTCCTTCTGCATGGCGGCCGGCGAGAAGATCATGGACCTGATCGCCGCCAACATTCGCCCGCGCGACATTGTCACCCGCAAGGCGCTGGAGAACGCCGCCGCCGTGGTCGCCGCTTCCGGGGGCTCCACCAACGCGGCGCTGCACCTGCCGGCCATCGCGCATGAATGCGGGATCAAGTTCGACCTGTTCGACGTCGCCGAAATCTTCAAAAAGACACCGTATGTCGCGGATTTGAAGCCGGGCGGCCGTTATGTCGCCAAAGACATGTTCGAGGTTGGCGGCATACCGCTGCTGATGAAAACGCTGCTCGATCACGGTTTTCTGCATGGCGACTGTCTGACGGTAACCGGACGCTCCATCGCGGAAAACTTGAAGTCGGTGAAGTGGAATCCGCACCAGGATGTGGTGCGTTCAGCAGACAAGCCGATCACCGTAACGGGCGGCGTCGTTGGCTTGAAAGGGAATTTGGCCCCGGAGGGTGCGATCGTGAAGGTCGCTGGCATGTCGGAGTTGAAGTTTACCGGCCCGGCACGCTGTTTCGACCGCGAGGAAGATGCGTTCGAGGCGGTGAAGAATCGCACCTACAAGGAAGGCGAAGTGTTGGTGATCCGCTACGAAGGACCGCGCGGCGGCCCCGGAATGCGGGAAATGCTGGCAACCACTGCGGCGCTGTACGGGCAGGGCATGGGCGGCAAGGTCGCGCTCATCACCGATGGCCGTTTCTCGGGCGCGACGCGCGGCTTCTGCATCGGCCATGTCGGGCCGGAAGCCGCGATAGGCGGCCCCATCGCGCTGTTGCGCGATGGCGATATCATTGAAATCGATGCCGTGGACGGCACACTCGACGTCAAATTGTCCGACGCCGAGTTGACCGAACGCAAGATGAGTTGGAAGCCGCGTGCGAGCGACTATCGTTCGGGCGCGCTATGGAAATACGCCCAGCAGGTCGGCCCCGCCGTGGACGGCGCCGTGACCCATCCGGGCGGGGCGCATGAGAAGCAGTGTTATGCGGATATCTGAGCGTATCGTTGTTGCGTTGAGTGTGGTGGGCTTCGCGTTGGCGGGGCCACCGGCGTTTGCGTTCGAGGGCACCACCGTCGGGCAGGATTCGGCATTGCCGATGGCGTCCGCCGCGCCGCCCGTCGGCTCCGCGGGTGTTTTGCGCAAGTCCGCGCCCACCAACAATTCGCTGTCCGCCCTGCAATACGCGGCCGAGGACGGTCACCCGATCGCGCAATGGAAGCTTGGCCGGATGTACGCCAAGGGCGACGGCGTTGCGCAGGACGATCTGCGCGCGTTCCAGTATTTCAGCCGCATCGCCAATGCGCACGCCGAGGACAGCCCGACCGCGCCGCAAGCGACAGTGGTTGCCAATGCGTTCGTTGCGCTCGGCCGCTATTACTTGGAGGGAATCCCCAACTCCAAGATCAAGGCCGACGCGGAACGCGCGCGCGAGATGTTTTCATACGCCGCGTCGTATTTCGGCAATGCCGATGCCCAATATGATTTAGCGCGCCTTTACCTCAATGGTGTCGGCGCGCCGCGCGATCCGAAATACGGCATCCGCTGGCTTGGACTTGCCGCACAGAAGGGACAGCACCAAGCCCAGGCGCTGCTTGGCCAGATGTTGTTCAACGGCGACCACCTGCCACGACAGGCGGCGCGTGGTCTGATGTGGCTCACGCTGGCGCGCGACAGCGCTGGTCCCGAGGAAGCCTGGATCAAGGACAGCTACAACAAGGCGATCGCCAAGGCGTCCGAGGACGACCGCGCGATGGCGCTCCAGATGATCGAGCACTGGGTGCAAGGTCGTCGGGATTAAGTCCGCCGGGACTAAGTCTGTCCGCGCATTACGCCGCTTCCAGATCCAGATCGATCCACACCGGAACGTGGTCGGACGGCTTTTCCCAGGCGCGGACGTATTTGTCGATGCCGACGCCGCTCAGCCGGTCGCCGGCCTGCGGCGACAGCAGCAAGTGATCGATACGCAGCCCGTTGTTCTTCTGCCAGGCGCCTGCCTGATAATCCCAGAACGTGTATTGGCCGGCGGCGTCGGTGGTGGCGCGCAGCGCGTCAGTTAGCCCAAGCCCGAGCAGAGCTTGAAACCGCTCCCGCGTTTCCGGGCGAAATAGCGCGTCGTCGACCCAGGCTTCCGGATTGTGTACGTCGCGCGCGGCCGGAATGACGTTGAAGTCACCTGCGAGAACGAGCGGCTCCTCGGCCTTGAGACGCTCTTTCGTATATTCAAGAAGCCGCGACATCCAATTCAGTTTGTAAGGATATTTGTCGGTGTTCGACGGATTCCCGTTGGGCAGGTAGAGGCAGGCAATCCGCAATGCGCCATGCTTCAGCGACACCACGCCTTCTAGGAAGCGCGCATGAGCGTCGTCGGGGTCGCCGGCCAGCCGCGGCGTGGTTTCGTCGAACGGCAGGCGGGACAGCAAGGCCACGCCGTTGAAGGTCTTTTGTCCATGGGTGACGACGTTGTAGCCGAGCGCTTCGATCGCCTCTCGCGGAAAGGCGTCGTCGACGCATTTGATCTCTTGCAGGCAGGCGATGTCCGGCGAGCATTCGCTCAGCCAGGTCAGCAGATGATCGAGGCGTTGCCGCACCGAATTGACGTTCCAGGTGGCGATCCTCATCGCTTGGGTAGCCCTCGATTGATGATGGCGCCGGCCGTCCGGCGATCCGACGTCTCCGCATGCGGGGAATCGCTGCCTGGCAGCCATCATGGGAATGGGTGGCAATTATACCGGCTCATGCACCAACAGGATAGGGAAGCCCGATAAAGCCGACGGCAGCGACGGCGGCCGAGGATATTCATCCACAGATCGACGCCCTCTTGAAGCAGTCCTTTCCCGTCCAGTCCGCCACCGTTGCCATTGTGCAGCACGTCCCCAGAAAAGCGCGCGGCAACGGCCCGGGATTGAGGTTTGTGTTTGCGTGACGATGCTTGGTCGCGACATCTTCGGTACGGCGACGGGCCTCTGGATTCTCAGGTCCGACCGGATGCCCGCAATCGGAGCGGGTTTGGAGATGAAGATGACGACAGCAACAAAAGCAATAATGATCGGATCGGCGGCGGCTTTGTTTGCCGTCAGCGGGGCGCAGGCGGCGGATTTGCCATTGAAGGCCAAAGCCGTTGAATACGTGAAAGTCTGCTCGCTGTATGGGGCCGGATTTTACTACATCCCGGGAACCGATACCTGCATCAAACTTGGCGGCTATATCCGCGCCGATACCTCGTTCAACGCCTCTGGCGCGTACGATGCCCCGCGATGGAACGGCCGCGTGACGCGCGCCTCGAACGATTATATTGCTCGCTCTCGCTTGGGCCTTACTCTCGATACCCGCACCGCGACCGAATATGGCGTGGTCCGTACCTACGCCGACATGCGCTACAATTGGACAACGGATACATCCGCGCGCGCTGGAGGGGACGTCGGCCTCTACTATGCTTTCATTCAGTTCGCCGGCTTCACCATCGGCAAGGCGGTATCGCAATTCTCCGCGCCATGGACGGGATTTCCCGGCAACAACACGTCCTATCTGATCGGCGGCGAAGACGTCGACAGCGGCATCAATCAGATCGCCTATACCGCTCAGTTCGGCAACGGCGTGTCTGCCGCGTTTAGCCTTGAGGAGGCGAGCGGCCTGAACGGCGCGAGTACCGTCAATTCCTATTCCCGCGCGCCGCTCTATGACGTGACGTCGGGCTTCACGCCGGCGAGCAATTGGGCCGGCACCAACGTCCCTGATATCGTCGGCCAGGTTCGTGTCGACCAGGCGTGGGGTGTGTTCCAAGCCTCGGCGCTGGCGCATCAGCTTCGTGCCGGTCCCTATGGCTTTTTCGGCGGCGGCGTCGGCGCGCCCCATCCCGAGGATGCCTGGGGCTTTGCCGGGCAATTGGCACTGTCGCTGAAGAACCTGCCCACTGGCGCGGGCGACACCATCAATGTGTCGGTCGGCTACGCCAACGGCGCTTCGCGCAATATCATTGGTGGCGTCAGCCCGGACAGCTTCCAGATTTGGGGGGGCGGCAACACCCGCGTTGCCTACGCCTATTCGAGCGACGGCGTGTTCGGGGCTGGCGGCAGCATCCAGAAGACTGAAGCGTGGGGCCTGCGTGGCGCATTCAACCACAACTGGGATCCCTATTGGTCGTCCTCGTTGTTTGGGTCCTACACTCAGGTCCGCTACAACGACACCGCCAAAATCCTGCTGGCGGGAACGTCGATCTGCTCCGGGCTGCTCACCTGCAATCCGGATTTCAACATCTCGCAGATCGGTCTCCTGACCAAATGGACCCCGGTCAAGAACCTGACCTTCTCCGGCGAGGTCATGTACACCTACATCGATCAGAAGAACGTCGGGGTCACGCCCATTGGCGGCGCCACCCTGGCGAGCGAGGGGACCTGGACCTTCGGCGTTCGCGCCCAGCGTAACTTCTGACCGCGTGACGGTCGCCATTCTGGGATGAAGCCCGAAAGGTCATCGGGACGCCTGGAAAGGGGCAATCAGCCAATTGGTTGATTGCCCCTTTGCTTGTCGGGCGCTCGGCTTGGGTTCCGATGCCTGTTGGAAGGCGCTGGAACATGACGAACTTGTCACTAGCGATGCCCCGGATTTTGTCGTGTCGCGTATCACGATCCGGAGGGGTGTGGTAAAACCCTAGGGCGGAATGAGAATTCCAGGGACTTCCAGCAAAATGAAGCTGCGCCATTTTTCGGGCGTGGCGGGCACGGGAAATTCATGGCAAGGCGTGGTTGGATCGTTGTGGCGGTGTTGCTGGCGGCTGGAGGCATTGCCGCCTATCAGACCCGCACGTCCTGGTACGGCGGCGAGACCGCGACCAGGCATGCATCGCCGCGGAAGGTCGCCGTGGAAGTCGCCAAGGCGGTGAAGCAACCCGTTCCCGTCGATGTCGAGGCGATCGGTACGGTGACGCCGATCTCCAGCGTGGCGCTGAAGTCGCGTATCGAAACCACCATCATCGGCGTGCATTTCGAGGATGGCGCGCGCGTGAAGCAGGGCGATCTCCTGTTCACGCTGGACGCGCGGCAGATCGATGCGCAGATCGAGCAGGCGGAAGGAACGCTGGCGCGCGACCGCGCGCAACTCGCCGGTGCCCAGCGCGATCTCAATCGTTACAGCGAATTGATCGGCAAAGGTGCGACCACCCAGGTCAATCTCGACAATGCCAAGACGCAGGCTGACATTCTCGTTGGAACCATCAAAGCAGATCAGGCCGCGCTGGACAATCTGCGGGTACAGAAGAGCTACACCGTCATTCGCGCGCCGTTCGACGGCCGCATCAGTGCCGCCGCCGTGAAGGTTGGTAATTTCGTCCGCCCTGCCGACACCGCACCGCTCGCAACCATCAACCAGATGGCGCCGGTCTATGTCACGTTCGCTGTGCCGCAAGCCGTACTAAGCGACCTACGCGACGCCATGGCAACTGGTTCGGCGCAGGTGGTCGCCACGGTGCCGGGCCGCGAAGCATCCGAGCAGGGCAAGATTGCCATGGTCGAGAACAGCGTCGACGCCACCACCGGCATGGTGACAGTGCGCGGCATCATGGACAACGGCCGCGAGGCGCTCTGGCCCGGAACGCTGGTCAACACGCGTCTAATCGTTCGTCGCGAGAATGCCGTCGTAGTGCCATCGGCAGCCGTGCAACGCAGCCAGAACGGCGATTTCGTTTTCGTTGTCGCCGATGGCAAGGCCAAGGTGCAGCGGGTGAAGGTGGCCCGCACGTCGTCCGGCAGTTCCGTTCTCGCCGGTGGGTTGAATGGCGATGAAAACGTCGTCGTCGAAGGTCAATTGCTGCTTCGTGACGGCACGCTGGTCCAGTTGCGGGAACGCAAGGCGGGAGCCTGACGGATGTCGCTCTCCGAGCTCTGTATCCGCCGCCCCGTACTGACGACGCTGTTGACGGCGTCGATCATCGCGTTCGGCATTTTCGGCTTCCGCCTGCTGCCAGTGTCAGCGCTGCCGAAGGTTGACTTCCCGACCATTGCGGTGACTGCGACCTTGCCGGGCGCGAGCGCCGAGACCATGGCGGCATCGGTCGCCGGCATCATCGAGCGGCAACTCTCGACCATTGCCGGCATCTCGTCGATGTCGTCGCAATCGTCGCAAGGCCAGTCGAGCATCACCATCCAGTTTGATCTCAACCGCAATATCGATGCTGCGTCGCTGGATGTGCAGACGGCGTTGACCATCGCGCAGCGGCGGCTGCCGATCGAGATGACGATCCCGCCGAGCTTCCGCAAGGTGAACCCGGCGGACTATCCCGTGATCTATCTGTCGCTGTCGTCGGATACACTGCCGCTGTCGGCCGTGAACGAATACGGCGAGATCACCGTCGGGCAGACCTTGTCGCAGATTCCCGGCGTCGCGCAGGTGTTGATCTACGGCAGTCAGAAGTTCGCCGTTCGCGTGCAGGTTGATCCGCAGGCCGCCGCGGCGCGCGGCTTGACGCTCGACGATGTGCGCGCGGCGGTCACCAACGCCAATTCAAGCACGCCGGTTGGAACCCTCAACGGCCCGAAGCAAGACGTGGCGCTCGTCGCCTCCGGCCAGATGCCGAAAGCCGCTGAATACAGCAAGGTGATTGTTGCGTGGCGTAACGGCTCGCCGGTGAAGCTCGACGAGATTGCCTCGATCTATGACAGCGTCGAGAACGACAAGATCGCGACATGGCTCAACGGCAACCGTTCCATCGTGCTGGCGATCCAGAAGCAGCCCGACGCCAACCTCGTCGAGGTGGTGGACGGCGTGCGCGCCAAGCTGCCGGCCTTGCGGGCGCAAATTCCGCCATCAGTGTCAGTCGACGTCATGATGGATCGCTCGGTCTCGATCCGACAGGCGGTCGCGGACGTCGAGGAGACGCTGCTGATCGCCGTGGCGCTGGTGATCCTGGTGATCTTCCTGTTCCTGCGTTCGGCGTCGGCGACGTTCATTCCGGCGCTGGCGGTGCCGATCTCGTTGGTCGGCACTTGCGCGCTGATGTATCTGTTCGATTTCTCGATCAACAACATGACGCTACTGGCACTGACGCTGTCGGTGGGATTCGTCGTAGATGACGCCATTGTTATGCTCGAAAACATCATGCGCCATATCGAGGAGGGAATGCGGCCGTTCGAGGCGGCGCTGAAAGGCGCGCGCGAGATCGGTTTCACCATCATTTCGATCACCTTCTCACTGATCGCGGTGTTCATCCCGGTACTGCTGATGGGCGGCATCGTCGGTCGCGTGTTCCGCGAATTTGCGGTGACGGTTGCGGTCGCCATTCTGGTATCCGGATTTGTCTCGCTGACCTTGACGCCGATGTTGTGCGCTCGGGTGCTGCGTTCGCACGATCACGAGAAACGCCCGAATATCGTGCTGCGCGCATTCGAAGCGATGTTCGCAAGCTGGCTGCGCGCTTACGAATGGGCGCTCGATCGAGTGCTGGCCTACAAGTCCGTCATGCTCGGCGTCACGCTGCTGACGTTGGCCGGGACGATCTATCTCTACATTATCGTCCCCAAAGGCTTTTTTCCGCAGGAAGACACTGGCTTCCTGATCGGTGTCACCGAAGCCGCAACCGACACATCGTATGATGCGATGTCGGAGCGACAACAGGCGCTAGCCGCATTGTTACAAGCCGATCCGGCGGTGGAATACATCAATAGCACTGTGGGAGCCGGCGGCCCTAACACGACAACCAATTATGGCCGGTTCTTCATCTCGTTGAAGCCGAAAGGCGAGCGGGATGACGTGCAGACCGTGATTGGGCGTCTGCGCCGCACCGCGTTGCAGGTGCCGGGATTGCAAGCGTTTTTCCAGAGCATTCAGAATCTCAACATCGGCGGCCGTATCTCCAAGAGCCAGTACCAATATGTGCTCCAGAGCGGCGATACCGACACGCTCTATCGGCTGGCACCGCAGATGAGTGAGATGATATCGAAGGTGCCGGGCCTGCTCGACGTCACCAACGATCTCTACATCAAGAACCCGCAGCTCACGATCGAAGTCGATCGCGAGAAGGCGGCGGTGTTCGGAATTTCGGTCGGCCAGATCCGTAACGAGTTGTTCAACGCTTACGGCACGCGTCAGGTCGGCACCATTTACATGCCGTCCAACGACTACAAGATCATCATGGAGGCCAAGCCGGAATTCCGCATCGATCCGGCCGACCTCTCCAAGCTCTATGTGAAAACGGCGCAGGGGCGTCCCATTCCGCTCGATGCGGTCGCGCGCATGGTGCCTTCGGTGGGGCCGTTGCAGATCAACCATCAAGGCCAGCAGCCTGCGGTGACGATTTCATTCAATCTCGCGCCGGGCGTGTCGCTTGGCTACGCGGTGGACAAGATCACTGAGATCGAGCGCGAGGCACGGCTGCCAGTCACCATCGTCACGGGCTTCTCCGGCACCGCGCAGGTGTTTCAGGATTCGTTGCGCGGGCAGGGCATCCTGATCCTTGCCGCGATCTTCGCGGCCTTCGTGATTCTCGGCATCCTCTACGAGAGCTTCATCCATCCGATCACCATCATCTCGGGCCTGCCGTCGGCCGGCATCGGTGCGATCCTGACGCTGATGCTGTTCAAGATGGAATTGTCGGTGATCGCGATGATCGGCATCGTCATGCTGGTCGGCATCGTCAAGAAGAACGCTATCATGATGGTCGACTTCGCTATCGAGCGGCGGCGCGTCGGATTGTCGGCCGAACATGCCATACGCGAGGCGGCGCTGTTGCGCTTCCGTCCGATCATGATGACGACCTTCGCCGCGATCTTCGGCACTCTGCCGATTGCGCTCGGCACCGGCGCCGGCGCCGAGTTGCGTCAGCCGCTTGGCGTCGCGGTGGTCGGCGGCCTGATGGTGTCGCAGCTTCTGACGCTGTTCATCACGCCGGTCATTTACATCTATCTCGACCGTATCGACCGTCGCTTGAAGCGGAAACTGGAGCCGCAGCTCGAGGAGGCCGAGTTGGGGCAGGCGCACGCGGCGGCGGCCGAGTGAAGGCGATACTCGCGTCGGCATGAAGCCGCGATCGTTGCTTTCATACGTTAGGGGAAGACATCCGGCCTTTTACCGTGAAGAAGCTGACGCTTTCGATCAGACCGAGAAGCTGGTGCCGCAGCCGCACGATGCGGTGGCGTTCGGATTGTTGACGCGGAACGAGGCGCCGATCAGGTCGTCGACGAAATCGACCTCGGAGCCTGCGAGGAACGGCGCCGAGGCCGGGTCCACCAGCACCACGGCATTGTCACGGGCGATCACCATGTCGCCATCGGCGCGGGCGCGCTCGACATCGAATTTGTACTGGAAACCGGAGCAACCGCCACCTTCGACGCTGATGCGCAGCATCGCGCCGTCACCCTCGGTCTTCAGGATCTCGCCAATGCGGCGGGCGGCCCGCTCGCTGATGGTGACGTTGGTGGCCGTCATTGATATCGCTCCGGAATCAAAGGCATCTATTTGTATATGCTGCAAACCATAGTTAAGTGTGACCGATCGCGGAATCAAACTTTAGAGGCTAAAAAGACGGTGTCGGTTGGAATGGCTGCTCCCCGGCAGGCTTATGCCTGCGACCCGGCTCGCAGCCGGGGACGGCAGTTCGAGGAGCCGCCGAGCGCGACCCGCAGTGCCTTCCGGCGCGATTGCGACCGCGTCATCCATTCCACCGCCTTCCGCCGCCTCAAGCATAAGACCCAGGTTTTCGTTTTCCACGAGGGCGACCATTACCGCACCCGGCTGACCCATTCGCTTGAAGTGGCGCAGATCGCCCGCGCGCTGGCGCGGCAACTGGGGCTGGACGAGGACCTGACCGAAACGCTGGCGCTGGCCCACGATCTTGGCCACCCGCCGTTCGGCCACGCGGGAGAGCGGGCGCTGGACCGTTGCCTGAGGGATTACGGCGGCTTCGATCACAACGCGCAGACATTGCGGGTGGTGACGGCGCTGGAGCATCGCTACCCGAGTTTCGACGGCCTCAACCTGACCTGGGAAACGCTGGAAGGCATCGTCAAGCACAACGGCCCGTTGCTGGATCGCTGCGGTCCCGATGCCAACCACAAGCTGCCGGTGGGGATCGCCGAATTCAATCACGTCTACGATCTCGAATTGTGGAGCTTCGCCTCGTTGGAAGCCCAGGTCGCCGCCGTTGCCGACGATATCGCCTATGACGCGCACGACATGGACGATGGCTTACGCGCCGGACTGTTCAGCATCGCGGACCTGAAGGCGGTGCCGCTGCTGGCGCGCCTGATCGAGGCGACCAGTGCGCGCTATCCGGGACTGGCGGAGCCGCGGTTCGGTGCCGAGCTGATCCGCGAACTGATTTCAAGTCTGATCGGAGCGGTGGTGACCGAGACGCGCACACGCCTGGCTGCCGCGAAGCCCGCCGGCGTCGACGAGGTGCGCCATTACGCCGGCACGCTGGTGACGTTTACCGCCGAGATTGCCAAGGAAGAGGCCGCGATCAAGGCCTTCCTGAAACAGCATATGTATCGCCATCCGCGTGTCATGCGGGTGATGGGCGATGCCGAGCGGGTGGTCAGCGATTTGTTCGCGCACTACCGGGCCGTGCCCTCGGATTTGCCCGCCGAATGGCTGCCGGCTGGTGGGCGGGAGCCGGACGGCGATTTCGCCCGGCGCGTCTGCAACTACATCGCCGGAATGACGGACCTCTATGCGCTGACCGAGTATCGGCGGATTTTTGACTCGACCCCGGATTTGCGTTAGGCGGCGCCGAGGGCTTCATATTGTTAGCTTGATATTGCCGTTTTGCGCGGCCAGAAGCTGCACCGCCCATCACAAGTCCTAGTAAATTCGAACCTCTGAGCAATTCAATGGCCGATCCAGTCTCTGCACCGCATCCTTTCGCCAATCTGCTTGCGCGGGTGCAGGGAGTCTGCCGCGCTCTGATCGCCGAAGGGATATTGCCGGCGGGTATCAATCTGTCGCGTGTGGTGGTGGAGCCGCCGAAGGACGCCTCCCATGGCGACATGGCGACTAATGCCGCGATGGTGCTGGCGAAAGAGGCCAAGGCCAAGCCGCGTGATCTGGCCGAGAAGATCGCGGCTGGCCTGCGCGCCGATCCGCTGGTGGCTTCCATCGATGTCGCCGGTCCCGGCTTCATCAACATGACCTTGCGGCCGGCGGTCTGGATCGACGCGCTGGGCAGCATTCTCGACGAAGGCTCGCGGTATGGCCGCAGCCGCATTGGCGGAGATCACAAGGTCAACGTCGAATACGTCTCCGCAAACCCGACGGGGCCGATGCATGTCGGCCATTGTCGTGGCGCGGTGTTCGGCGATGCTCTGGCGAGCCTTCTCGCTTTCGCCGGTTATGACGTCACGCGTGAATATTACATCAACGACGCCGGCGCGCAGGTCGATGTGCTGGGGCGCTCCGCCTATCTGCGCTATCGTGAAGCGCTCGGCGAAAACATCGGCGAGATTCCGGACGGGCTTTATCCCGGCGATTATCTCAAGCCGGTCGGCGAGGCGCTGGCGAAGCAGCATGGCAACGCGCTGCTCAAACAATCGGAATCCGAGTGGTTGCCGGGCGTACGCGCCACCGCCATCGCCATGATGATGGAGATGATCCGCGGGGATCTCGCTGCGCTCAACATCACGCATGAGGTGTTCTTCTCGGAGCGTTCGCTGATCGAGGGCGGCGACGATCGTGTTGCCGCAACCATCGATTTCCTGCGCGCCAAGGGCGATGTTTATGAAGGCCGTCTGCCGCCGCCGAAGGGCGCGCCGGTGGAGGACTGGGAAGATCGCGAGCAGACGCTGTTCCGCGCCACCGCCTACGGCGACGATGTCGATCGGCCGCTATTGAAGTCGAACGGTGGCTATACCTACTTCGCGTCCGACATCGCCTATCACAAGACCAAGTACGATCGCGGCTTCCGCGATCTCGTCGACGTCTGGGGCGCCGACCATGGCGGCTACATCAAGCGGATGCAGGCGGCGATCAAGGCCGTCACCAACGACGAGGCCGCGCTCGACGTCAAGATCGTGCAGCTCGTGAAGCTGTTGCGAAACGGCGAGCCGGTGAAGATGTCGAAGCGCGCCGGCGATTTCGTCACGCTGCGCGAAGTGGTCGACGAGGTCGGCTGTGACGCCGTGCGTTTCATGATGCTGTTCCGCAAGAACGACGCGGTGCTGGATTTTGATCTCGCAAAGGTGATCGAGCAGTCGAAGGACAACCCTGTCTTCTACGTCCAGTACGGCCATGCCCGCGGCCATTCGATCTTCCGCAATGCCCGCGAAGTGATTGCTGATCTGCCGGAGGATGACGCCGCGCGGCTTAAGTTCCTGCGTGCCGCGAAGCTCGGTCGGCTGGCCGATCCCGCTGAACTTGATTTAATTCGCAGGCTTGCCCTTTACCCTCGCACCCTCGAAGCCGCGGCGCTGGCCCACGAGCCCCATCGGGTGGCCTTCTATCTCTATGATCTTGCCAGCGAATTTCACGCGCTTTGGACCAAGGGGCGGGAT
This sequence comes from Xanthobacteraceae bacterium, assembly GCA_051954235.1. Taxonomy (GTDB): domain Bacteria; phylum Pseudomonadota; class Alphaproteobacteria; order Rhizobiales; family Xanthobacteraceae; genus 62-47. Next base: position 53,187 of record JBQCHY010000069.1, on the reverse strand, counting down.
GCGCCTCATTTACGCTTCATTATGAATAATGATGCAGAACTTACCTTATCGCGTCTGGCATTGGTTCAGGGCGTCGTCTCGGTTCTGGCATCCGGTCTCGCCGTTCTCGGCGTCGATGCGCCAGTCGAGATGCGATAGAGTAGGTTGGATCGTCGGCGGCATGGGGTGTGTGGTCGGCATCCGGTAGCGTTCGTTTCGTTAGAACGACGGGTCGGCGCTTTCCCGAAGGGGATGCACATCAGATGGCTGATCGATATCACGAACGCACTTACGCAACGGCAGATACGATGGATCGCGATTACCGTCCGTCGGCAAAGGTCGAAAGCGATCCGCTTGCCGAACTCGCCCGCTTGATCGGCCAGGCCGATCCGAATGCAGATTTTGGACAGGAGCGGGCAACCGTCTCGCCGCGCCGCCAGCCGTCACCTCCGGCGGAAGCCGACTATGAGGCTGACGACGGTCGCGCGGCCGGGCCGCCGCCATGGATGCGGCGTCACGCCGAGCAGCAGCAACCGGCCGAGCCTGCCATTCCCCGGGATGTGCATCCGCTTCGGCGCTACGCCGCCGCGCATCATTTGCCCGAGCCGACCTATCATACGTCGCCGCAGGTGCAGCCCGAGGCTCATCACGAGTCGCGTTACGATGACGCGCTTTACGGCCCTGCGGATGCCGACGCGGATCATGCGGCCTACGGCAGCCAGCAGCACGCCGGTTATCACGACGACTATTCGTATCAGGACGACTACGAAGACGATGAAGAGGAGCGCAAGCCCCGCCGCAAGGGCCTTGCCACTGTTGCTGCGGTTGTCGCTCTGGCTGTCGTAGGCACCGGCGCTGCATTCGCCTATCGCACCTTCGTCGGCACGACGCGCAGCGGGGAGCCTCCGATCATCAAGGCCGATGCCGGGCCGAACAAGGTGGTGCCGCCGTCGGCGTCCGCAGATGGTGCCGGCAAGCAGATTCAGGATCGGATGGCCGCTGGCAATGCGACCGAGAAACTGGTCTCGCGCGAAGAACAGCCCGTCGACGTCAAGGATATCGCCAAGTCCGGACCGCGCGTGGTATTTCCGCCGCTGAACCAGAATGCCAATCCGCCGTCGACCGCCAGCGTTGCTCCGGGCAACAAGCTGGCCGCCAATGGCGGAAGCGCCGCCGCCGTCGGCGGTGGCGAGCCGCGCAAGATCAAGACGCTGATGGTGCGCTCGGATGAGGCCACGGCGACCGCCGCTGAACCGGTGACCCAGCGAGCGCCCGCACCGGCTCCGGTGCCCGCGCCGCCGGCGACCACGCGTGCCGCCGTCCCGCAATCAGCCGCGGCTCCAAGCGCCAACGCGCCACTCTCGCTGGCACCGCAGGCGACACCGGGCCGCGTTGCCTCGGTCAACCCGACTCAGACGGAAGCTCCCGCTGCAACGGGCGGCTACGTTGTTCAAGTGTCGTCGCAGCGCAGCGAGGCCGATGCACGTGCATCGTTCAAGGCGTTGCAGCATAAGTTCCCGTCCTCGTTTGGATCGCGTACCCCGCTAATCAAGCGAGCGGATCTGGGATCGCGTGGCGTTTATTATCGCGCCATGGTGGGGCCGTTCGGCACGTCGGAGCAGGCCGTTCAATTCTGTGGAAATCTCAAGGCCGCCGGTGGCCAGTGCGTCGTCCAAAGGAATTAACGGCGCTTTCCTTGACCCTTCGGAGAGCGCGCGCTAATCGGCCAGAATGGACGCGCGCGCTTTTATTGCCGGAGTTTCCGGGCTTGCTCTGACCGCTGACGAACGTGCGTTTCTGCGTGATCAGCAGCCGTGGGGCTTTATCCTCTTCAAGCGGAATGTCGATAGCCCGTCGCAGGTCAAGGACCTGGTGGCGAGCCTGCGGGACTGCGTCGGCGGACGTGATGCGCCGGTCCTGATCGATCAGGAAGGCGGCAGGGTTCAGCGACTCGGCCCGCCGCATTGGCCGATCTATCCGCCGGGCGCCGTGTTCGGCCTGCTTTACGACAAGGACCCCGGACTGGGGCTGCGGGCCGCTCACTTCGCGGCCGCGCTGATTGCGTTCGATCTGTCCGCGCTCGGCATCACCGTCGATTGCCTGCCGCTGGCCGACGTTCCCGTCGCGGGCGCCGATGCCGTGATCGGCAACCGCGCCTATGGCACGGAACCCGCGAAGGTCGCGGCGATCGCCCGCGCGGTTACCGATGGCCTGCGGGTGGGGGGCGTGCTCCCGGTTCTAAAGCACATTCCCGGTCATGGGCGGGCAACCGCCGACAGCCATTTGCGGCTTCCGTTGGTGGATACGCCCCGCGCGGAACTCGAGCGGACCGATTTCGCGGCGTTTCGGCCGTTGGCGGATTTGCCGATGGCGATGACCGCACATGTTGTGTTTAGCGCCATTGATTCTGCCCAACCCGCGACCACTTCTGCGACAATGATTAGGCAGGTGATTCGCGATGGGATCGGGTTCCAAGGCTTGCTGATGAGCGACGACGTGTCGATGAACGCGCTGGAAGGCTCGATCGCGGACAGGACGCGCGCGTTGTTCGCGGCCGGCTGCGACGTCGCGTTGCATTGCAACGGCAAGCTCGATGAGATGCGCGCGGTCGCTCAGGAGACGCCGATGCTCGCAGGCGAAGCCAAGGCGCGCGCGGCGGCGGCGCTGGCCGCGCGAAGGGCGCCGGATGCCGGCTTCGATATCGCGGCGGGGCGCGCGGAACTGGCGGCGCTCATCGGCCGTGCCGGGGAGACAAACGTATGAGCGCGGAAATTCTGTCATTCGAGACCGGACGGCCTGCGGTTGCCGAGCAGGCTGACGACGATGTGGCGCTGGTTGTCGACGTCGAGGGCTATGAAGGTCCGCTCGACCTGCTGCTCAACCTGGCGCGTCAGCAGAAGGTCGATCTCGCCAAGATTTCCATCCTGGCGCTGGCCGATCAGTATCTGGCATTTATCGAGGCAGCGCGGAAAATCCGTCTTGAGCTTGCCGCCGATTATCTGGTGATGGCGGCATGGCTCGCTTTCCTCAAGTCGCGGCTGCTGTTACCGGAGCCGCCAGCCGAGGAAGGGCCGAGCGCCGAGGAAATGGCGACCGCGCTGGCCAATCGGCTGCGTCGGCTCGAAGCCATTCGTGAAGCCGCGAACCGTTTGATGACGCGTCCGCAATTGCAGCGCGATATCTTTATGCGCGGTCAGCCGGAAGCGATCGCCGAGATCAAGCATCCGAAATTCACGGCGACGCTGTTCGATCTGTTGAGCGCCTACGCCGCGCAACGGCAGCAGCGTGTGCTCGCGACCGTGCATCTTGCCAAGCGCACCGTGTGGTCGCTCGCGGAAGCGCGCGCGTCGCTGGAGCGTCTCGTCGGTGTGGCGGAGGAGTGGAGCTGCCTCGACGAGTATCTGATGACGTACGTTATCGATCCGTCGCAGCGCGCCACGGTATTCGCGTCGAGCTTTGCCGCGACACTCGAATTGGTGCGCGAAGGCACGATGGAAGTGAATCAGAAGCAGGCGTTCGCGCCGCTGTATTTTCGCAAGCGGATGCCGGTCGCGGCACCCGATGCAACGGCTGCGCCGGACACTCCGGTGCAGTAAGTGGAAGAAGGAGACACCGCCATGGCGAGTCTGGCTGAGAAGCGCGTCGAACATCTCGAGATCGTCGAAAACATCGTCGAGCAGTCCGACGCCGAACAGTCTCCTGCCGAGCAGTCTGGCGCGCAACCCGAAGGGCGGCCCGAGGAATTGCGTCTCCTCGAAGCGTTGCTGTTCGCATCGTCCGAGCCGCTCGACACCGCGTCGCTCGCCAAGCGGATGCCGGAAGGCGTCGACATCAAGGCGGCGCTTGCACAGTTGCAAGCTGATTACGCGATGCGTGGCATCAACCTGGTGCGCGTTGCCAACAAGTGGACCTTCCGCACCGCCGGCGATCTGGCGTGGCTGATGACGCGCGAAAGCACCGAGACGCGCAAGCTGTCGCGTGCGGCGATTGAGGTGTTGGCGATCATTGCCTATCACCAGCCGGTGACGCGCGCCGAGATCGAAGAAATTCGCGGTGTCGTCACGTCGAAGGGCACGCTGGATGTGTTGTTGGAGACCGGATGGATTCGTCCGCGCGGCCGTCGCAAGACGCCGGGCCGTCCGTTGACCTTCGGCACCACCGAAACCTTCCTCTCGCAGTTCAGCCTCGAAGCGCTCGGCGATCTGCCGGGTCTCGAAGAACTGAAAGGCACGGGCCTGCTCGACTCCCGCCTGCCGTCCGGCTTTAGCGTTCCGGTGCCGTCGGACGATCCGGCGTTGCGCGAGGACGAGGACCCGCTGGAAGACGGCGAACTCGAACTGGCGTTGGCCCCGCCGGTGGAACCCGAAGGCGACGCGGAAGCCTGATTTCACAGCGGCCGCGACGCGTTAAGACTAGCCGAAAGACGGGCTGTGCCTCGCGATTTGACGCGGCTTAAGTCCTTGTTTTTACCGCCTCCGCCAACTAGGTTCAGGCGAGATGAGGCCGGTAGCCGGCCGCGCGCGTTTGGAGGAATGCAGGATGGGTTCACTCAGCATTTGGCACTGGATCGTCGTGATCGCGATTGTCCTGCTGCTTTTTGGGCGCGGAAAGATTTCCGACTTGATGGGCGATGTCGCGCAGGGCATCAAGGCCTTCAAGAAGGGCATGCAGGACGATGAAAAGACTGCGGAAAAGTCCGAGCCCGTCAAGACCATCGACCACAATGCGCAAGCTTCGGCCGCGGCGCGATCCGACGTCGGGAGCAAGGTCGGCTGAAGAACGCAGCCGCGCATCGAGGCGCCCGGGATTCTTGCGGCAAAGCCGTGGCCGATGCGTGGCGATTGTGGCATGACCGGGCGAGGCCAGCCGCGGGGCGCCGGTCGCCTCGTGTGAGCGGATTGTCGGATGTTTGATATCGGGTGGAGTGAACTGGTCGTGATCGGCGTCGTGGCGCTGATCGTCATCGGCCCGAAGGAACTGCCCGGCGTATTGCGCACGATCGGGCAGTGGATGGGCAAGGTGCGCCGCATGGCCGCCGAGTTCCAGGGCCAGTTCAACGAGGCGATGCGCGAGGCCGAAATGGCCGACCTCAAGAAATCCTTCGACGACATCAAGGACACAGCCTCGAGTCTGTCCAAGAACAATATCCTGACGTCGCTGACGCAGGACGTGACCGACGCGATGAAGGTCGGCGATCTCAACGAGCCGGCATCGACGTCGACATCATCATCGACAACCGCGTCGTCGGAGTCGACCACGCCGCTGATTGAAACCGAAACCCATGGTGCGGCGTCGGAGCCGCTGGCGATCACCCGCGAGGCGGAGGTCGCACAGCACGATGCGACGGCCGCAGTCGCGCCGGCTGCCGAGGTCAAGCCGGCGGAGGTTCACAGCGCCGAGCAGTACCTCGACGCCGACCTTCGCAAGGATGCGAAAGCGTCATGAGCGCCGAAGACATCGAGGCCAGCAAGGCCCCCTTGATGGATCACCTGATCGAGCTGCGCGGGCGGCTGATCAAGGCGCTGCTGGCGTTCGGCGTTGCGTTCATCGTCTGCTTCGTGTTCGCCAAGCAAATCTACAACGTGCTGGTGTGGCCGTTCGTCTGGGTGGCGGGGCCGGAAAATTCCAAGTTCATCTACACCGCGCTGCTCGAATATTTCATCACGCAACTCAAGCTGGCGATGTTCGGCGCGGGTTTCATCTCGTTTCCGATCATCGCGGCGCAGATCTACAAGTTCGTAGCACCCGGCCTCTACAAGCACGAGCGCAACGCCTTCCTGCCTTACCTGATCGCGACGCCGTTCTTCTTCGTGCTCGGCTCGCTGGTGGTGTATTTCTTGGTGCTGCCGATGCTGATCCGGTTTTCGCTGGGGATGCAGCAGGCGCCCGGCGTCGAGACCGCGCAGATCGCGCTATTGCCCAAGGTCGGCGAATATCTGTCGCTGATGATGTCGCTGATCTTCGCGTTCGGCATCGCCTTCCAGTTGCCGGTGATCCTGACCTTGCTCGGCCGCGTCGGCGTGCTCACCTCGAAGACGCTGCGCGAGAAGCGGCGCTATTTCATCGTCGGCGCGTTCGTGATCGCCGCGGTGCTGACGCCGCCGGATGTCATCAGCCAGATGTCGCTCTCCGTGCCGCTGCTGCTGCTTTACGAGGGCTCGATCATCGCGGTGAAGATCGTCGAAAAGAAAGCGGCCAATCAAAAGGCCGGGGCATCGACCGACGCGACGCCGCCCGCGGAAAGCAAGCCGGCGGAGTAGGGGCCCTGACGCCGTCATGGCCGGATTTATTCCGGCCATCCACGTTTTTGTTTTGAGGCGTAGGAAGACGTGGATGCCCGGGACAAGCCCGGGCATGACGGAGAGGGCGTGGCAGCTCTGCCGGAAGTATCGCCGTTAAAGGTTTCAAATCGTGTGGTTTCAGGGTACTTGAAGCCCCGCTTGGTAGAACAACTACCGTCCGGTAGTTTAACCGCAGGCCGATTCCCGGAACCATCCCATGCACGACATCAAATCGATCCGCGACAACCCGGAAGCCTTTGACGCCGCGCTCAAGCGACGGGGGCTTGGCGCGCTGTCGGAGAGGCTGCTCGGCATCGACGAGACGCGGCGTAGCGCGATCCATGCCTTCGAGCAGGCGCAGGCGCGGCGCAATGCGGCGTCCAAGGAAATCGGCGAGGCCAAGAAGGCCAAGGACGAGGCGCGCGCGTCATCGTTGATGGCGGAGGTCGCGGACCTGAAAGTCGCGATGCCACAGCTCGAAGACAGGGCGAAAGCCGCCGACACCGAGTTGCAGCAGGAGCTGGCGCAAATTCCCAACCTGCCGCTCGACGAGGTGCCGACCGGCAAGGACGAGCACGACAACGTCGAGCATCATCGCTATGGCGCGAAGCGCGATTATACGTTCACGCCGAAGCCGCATTACGATCTCGGCGAGGCGCTCGACCAGATGGATTTCAACGCGGCGGCAAAAATCTCCGGCGCGCGCTTCGTGGTGCTGAAGAAAGGCCTTGCGCGGCTGGAGCGTGCCATCGGCCAGTTCTTCCTCGACGTGCATACCGGCGAGCATGGCTACACCGAAGTCAATCCGCCTCTGCTCGTGCGCGACGACGCGATGTTCGGCACCGCGCAGCTGCCGAAGTTTCGCGAGGATCAGTTTCGCGCGTCCCGTAGTTTAACTGTGGAAGAAATCCATGAAGTGTTCAGGTCAATGTTTCGAGAGCAAATTCTTGGCTTGACCGATCACAGCAAACCAAAGCTGATTGAATTTGAGCAAGCCGGCGCGGGAGCACAACCAGTTGGATTGACGGAAGCCGGTGTCCAACGTGCCCTACAGCTTCAAGAGCAATACGGTCTCTGGCTGATCCCCACCGCCGAGGTGCCGCTGACCAACCTCGTGCGCGAGTCCATTCTCGACGAGAAGGAATTGCCGATGCGTCTCACCGCGCTGACGCATTGCTTCCGTGCGGAGGCGGGTGCGGCGGGGCGTGATACGCGCGGCATGATCCGGCAGCATCAGTTCACCAAGGTCGAACTGGTTTCGATCACCACGCCGGAAGAATCGCACAACGAACACGAGCGCATGTTGGCTTGCGCCGAGGAAGTGCTGCGCCGGCTCGGTCTGCATTATCGTGTGGTGACGTTGTGCACCGGCGACATGGGCTTTGCCTCGCAGAAGACCTACGACATCGAGGTGTGGATGCCGGGACAAGGTGAAGGCGGCGCTTATCGCGAGATTTCGTCGTGTTCGGTGTGCGGCGATTTCCAGGCGCGGCGCATGGATGCGCGCTATCGCGCCGGCGATAACAAGCCGCGCTTCGTGCACACGCTGAATGGCTCCGGTACAGCGGTCGGCCGCGCGCTGATCGCGGTGATCGAGAACTATCAGCAGGAAGACGGCTCCATCGCGGTGCCCGATGTGTTGCAGCCCTACATGGGCGGGATGAAGGTGATCGAGCGGGCGGGGTGATGCCAACACAGGCGTCATGGCCGGATTTATTCCGGCCATCCACGTCTTAGCAGCGTCGCAAGAAGAAAGACGTGGATGGCCGGGACAAGCCCGGCCATGACCGAGACAAGGACACAAGGCTGAAGCAATGCGGATTCTTTGCACCAATGACGACGGCATTCACGCGCCGGGCTTGCAGATCGTCGAGCAGATCGCGAAAGCGCTGTCAGACGATGTCTGGATCGTCGCGCCGGAACTCGATCAGTCCGGCGTGTCGCATTCGCTGTCGCTGAACGATCCGCTGCGGCTGCGCGAAGTGGGCGAGCGGCGTTACGCCGTGCGCGGCACGCCGACCGACTGCGTCATCATGGGCGCGCGCCACATCCTGAAAGATAAGGGACCGGACCTCGTGCTGTCCGGCGTCAACAAGGGCCGCAACGTCGCCGAGGACGTGGTCTATTCCGGCACCATCGCCGGCGCGCTCGAGGGCACCATTCTCGGCCTGCCGTCGTTCGCGCTGTCGCAGGAATTCTCGTTCGAAACGCGCAGCAATCCGACCTGGGACACCGGCATCGAATATGGTCCAGGTATCATTCGCAAGGTGATCGAGGCGGGCGTGCCGAAGAACACCGTGATCAACATCAACTTCCCCGCTTGCGCGCCAAAGGATGTCGCGGGCGTGAAGGTGACTGGGCAGGGCAAGCGCAACCTCGGCTTCCTGAAAGTCGATCAACGTTACGACGGCCGCGGCAATCCGTATTTCTGGATCGGCTTCGAGCGCGCGGCGATGATGGACACGCCGGAGGCCGGCACCGATCTCGCCGCGCTTGCCGCGAATTACATCTCGGTGACGCCGCTCAAGCTCAACCGCACCGACGAGGCGTTTTCGGACACGTTGGCGGCGACGCTGAAGTAGGCGCGGGCTGCCCCTCGCAAGACTGATGACTCTCGTTTCGTCATGGCCGGGCTTGTCCCGGCCATCCATGTCTTTCTTTCTGTAATCTTCTCAAGTTCGTGGATGCCCGGGACAAGCCCGGGCATGACGGATTGCTGCGGAGTAACGGGGATCACATTTCCTCTCCGTCATTGCGAGGAGCGCAAGCGACGAAGCAATCCAGAGCTGACTCAGTAAAGACTGGATTGCTTCGCTTTGCTCGCAATGACGGAGAATAGTGGTTTTGCCGCCTATGCCATCGCGCTTTTCAGCGCGGCTTCCACCATGCGGGCCAGCGTTTCCATCTGGAATGGTTTCTGCAGCGCAGGGCGGCCGCGGAATTCTTCCGGCATGCCTTGCGTGCCGTAGCCGGTGGCGAAAATGAACGGGCGCTTACGTGCGGCGATGGCGCGGGCGACCGGTGTGATCACCTTGCCGTTGACGTTGACGTCGAGAATGGCGATGTCGAAATCGAGCGTCTCGATCAGCCGCAGCGCTTCATTGACGTCTCCGGCTTCGCCGGCAATGCTGTAACCGAGGTCCACCAGCATTTCCGCGACCATCATCCGGATCATGGTTTCGTCTTCGACCAGAAAGACCGAGCCGCCCAGCGGCCTCGACGCAATCATGAGGGAACCCTTTAGTTGGTGTGGCGGGAAACTCGCAAATAACGAAACCAAAATCAACATGATGACGTGCGCCGGCGCCGCACGGGAGTGTTGCGGAACGCGTCTGCCGCGATGCGGCATGCGGAGACGGCAAAAATTCTATAAACCTCTCCGCGATATAGTCGTGCACGATCGGCGCGGCGGGCGATGTCGTCAGGGTTTCGCCGTCGCGACGACGAGGTGGGCTCTGCGAGGACTATATGTCACCTATCGAAAATCCGCCGGAGAAGATGCTGTTTCAGCTCAGCTTGCGGCGGCGCGGCATCAGCGATCAGGCGGTGCTGCGGGCGATGGAGGAGGTGCCGCGCGACGCCTTCGTCGATCCGGCGGATCGCGACGCGGCCTGGCGCGACACCGCGCTCGGCATCGCCTGCGGCCAGACCATCAGCCAGCCGTTCGTCGTCGCCTACATGACGGAGCAATTGCAGTTGCGGCCCGAGCACCGCGTGCTCGAGATCGGCACCGGCTCGGGGTATCAGGCGGCGGTGCTGGCGCGGCTGTGCAAGGAGGTGCTCAGCATCGAGCGGTTTCGCACGCTGGCGGACAGCGCGCGGAAGCGGCTGGCGAAGCTGCACTACGACAATGTCGAGGTGATGCTGGCGGACGGCCTGGCGCTGCCCACCGGTCTTGGCGTGTTCGACCGCATCATCGTCACCGCGGCGCTGCCGGATATCCCGGCGTCGCTGACGGACCGGCTGCAATCGGACGGCATCATGGTCGCGCCGGTCGGTCCGCCCAACGGGCGGCAGACGCTGGTGCGCGTCACGCCGACGGCGGATGGCTTCGCGCGGCGCGAGTTGTTCGACGTGCGCTTCGTGCCGGCATTGCCGGGCCTCGCGCGCGAAATGTAGCGAGACTCTGTCGAAACGATGAAATGGTGAATCAAATTTGGCGGACTTAAAGCCTTGTTTACTGCCCGCGTGTTTACTCAAATTCCTAGTCGTGTTGCGTATGAGTGAGTAACCATGTCCCGGGTAGTCGACCTGTTTTGCTCCCGCCGGGTTCCGCAAGTTGCGGTGCTGGCGCTGATGTCGATCGGTTTTGCTGGTTGCAGCGCCGATATGTCCACGCGGTTCGCGGACAACCCCTTCAACTCACGCAGCGAGACCACCGGTTCGGTGCGTGGCGCGCCTTACGCGGCGCCGACGCCGCAGGTTCAGCGGCAGGAGCTGCCGCAGTACAGCCGGCCGCAGCCGCAGCAACAGTCCTACACCTCGTCGTCGCTGCCGCCACCGGTGTCCGCGCCGCAGAGCTATCCCAGCTATCCGAGTTCGTCGGGCACCTCGGGCGGGGGACGCGGCGTCTCATCGTATGAGCCGCCGGCGCGGCCGCATATCGAATCCACCGGCACCGTGGCGCCGCGTTCGGTCGCCGCAGCGCCCGCTCATAATCATGGCAACGGCACCACCATCATCGTCGGCACCAGCGATACGCTGGACGGCCTGTCGCGGCGCTACAACGTGTCGTCGGCGGAGATTCTGCGCGCCAACGGCTACAAGGGGCCGCGCGCGCTGCGTCCCGGCCAGCAGTTGATCATTCCGTCGCGGCAGACCGCGCACGCGCAACCGGCTCCGGTTGCGCCGGCACCGGCGCCGAAGGTCGTGGCAGCGGCTGCTCCGGCGCCTGCCGCCGCTGCGGGAACGCACTACGTCAATCGCGGCGATACGCTGATGAGCATCGCCCGCCACAATCACATCTCGGTCGCCGAACTGGCGCGCGCCAATCGCATCGCGCCGAACGCGCAGCTCAAGATCGGCAGCAAGATCGTGGTACCGGGCCGCAAGGTCGCAGCTGCGGCTCCGGCTCCGGCGCCGGCAGTACTGGGCGCGCCACCGGCGCAGCTCGGCGCCACCGCGCCGTCGGCGGCTCCCGCGCAGCCCGCGCCGGTGCAGGTCGCGCAGGCCCCGGCCGAACCGGTGCAGAAGGCGCGGATGGCCAGCGCCGTCGAGACGCCGGCCGCGGCCGTTGAAGCCGCGCCGTCGCCGGTGAAGGCCGCTGAAGCGACCGGCGCGCTGCCGACCTTCCGCTGGCCGGTGCGTGGCCGCGTCGTCGCCGCGTATGGTGCCAAGACCAACGGCAAGGCCAATGACGGCATCAACGTCGCGGTGCCGGAAGGTACGCCGGTGAAGGCCGCCGAGGATGGCGTCGTCGCTTATGCCGGCAACGAACTGAAGGGCTACGGCAATCTCGTGCTCGTGCGACACTCCAACGGCTATGTCACGGCGTATGCCCACGCCAGTGAGCTGCTGGTGAAGCGTGGCGAGACCATCAAGCGCGGCCAGACCATCGCCAAGTCCGGCCAGTCCGGCGAGGCCGGTTCGCCGCAACTGCACTTCGAGATCCGCAAGGGCTCGACGCCGGTGGACCCGCTGAAGTTCCTGAACGGGGCGTAAGCGCCTCGTGTCCCGGACGCGGTGCATCGCTCTTGCGGTGCGCCGCAGAGCCGGGACCGTTCCAGATACGGCATTCGCGACGGCCCCGGCTCAGCAGCGCATCACTTCGTGCCGCGCAGCGTCCGGGGCACACGCATGTCTTGTTACTTCACCGCCAGCCGCACGCCGAGGCGGCCGGCGAGTTCCTGCGTGAACTGCCAGGCGACGCGGCCGGAGCGGGAGCCGCGCGTGGTGGACCACTCCAGCGCCTCGTGCTCGAGCTGTTCGTCGTCGAGTGTGATGCCGAAGTGGGCGCAATAACCGCGCACCATGGCGAGGTATTCGTCCTGGCTGCACTTGTGGAAACCGAGCCACAACCCGAAGCGATCCGAAAGCGACACCTTTTCCTCGACCGCTTCGCCGGGATTGATCGCGGTGGAGCGTTCGTTCTCGACCATCTCGCGGGCGAGCAGGTGGCGGCGGTTCGACGTCGCGTAGAGGATGACGTTGTCGGGACGGCCTTCGATGCCGCCTTCCAGCACCGCCTTCAGCGATTTGTAGGAGGCGTCGTTGCCGTCGAAGGAGAGGTCGTCGCAGAACACGATGAAGAGGAAGTTCGACGCCGCGCGCAGCAGCGCCATCAGCGTCGGCAGGCTCTCGATGTCCTCGCGATGAATCTCGATCAGCTTCAAGCGGCCGTCGACGTCGGGCCGCGCGTTGACGCTGGCGTGCGCCGCCTTCACCAGCGACGACTTGCCCATGCCGCGCGCGCCCCATAGCAGGGCGTTGTTGGCGGGCAGGCCGGTGGCGAAGCGCTCGGTGTTCTCGATCAGGATGTCGCGCATCCGGTCGATGCCCTTGAGCAGGGTGAGTTCGACGCGGTTGACCTTCGGCACCGGGATCAGCCGGCCGCTCGGGTTCCAGATGAAAGCGTCGGCCTTGGCGATGTCCTGCGGCGAGGAGGTCGCGGGAGCGCCGCTCGCGAGGTGGGCGGCGATGGTTTCCAGCGCGCGGGCGATTCGATCCGCGGTGTCTTCACCCGTGTCGGGCGAGGGACGTTTTGCCGCGCGGGCACCGGCGGTCGCGACTTTGTTACGGCGGGGGGCGGAGGTGGCCGCGCGGGCGGCTCGGGAGGGCTTTTTGCTTGGTTTTTTCGACATTTTCCGGGTTCCTGACGTAGCACCCTTAAAGGCCTGCGCCAACCGCCGCAACCCAACCCGGACGCGGGGCGGAACAACACCGCCGCGGCGTTGCAATTGAAACCGTGGCCGCTATAGTCCGCGCGAATTTGACCGAAACCGGCCCGAACGCTGCCGCGTCGCGCCGATTTGCCTCCATTTCACAAGGATTTCCGGATGCTGATTACCCCCGCCTTCGCTCAGGCCGCAGGCAGCGCTGGCGACACCAACAGCATGTTGATGTCGCTGCTGCCGTTCGCGCTGATCTTCGTCATCATGTACTTCCTGATCCTGCGGCCGCAGCAGCGGAAGGTGAAGGAGCACAACGATCTGGTGAAGAACGTGCGCCGCGGCGACACCGTCATCACCAATGGCGGCCTTGTCGGCAAGGTCACCAAGGTGGTGGACGACGAGCAGATCGAGGTCGAGGTCGCCGACGGAGTTCGTATCCGCCAGATGCGCCAGATGATCTCCGGCGTGCGCACCAAGGGCGAGCCCGCCAAGGACAAGGGCGACACCAAAGACACGGCCTCCGCGAGTTGATCGCACACGGCGCGAGGGTCTGATCCAACTGCGTTGAATCAGACCCGTCGCTTAGCTTTTTGTTTGAGCATGATCTTCTCCGAAAACTGGTTTCCACTTTTCGGGATCATGCCTTAGAAGGCCATACCGGAACGTCTGACGGATCAATTCGATGTTGTATTTCACGCGGTGGAAGGCTTTGGCGATCATTGCCGCAGCGCTCCTGGTGTGCCTGTGCGCGGTCCCCAATTTCTTCCCCGAAGCGACCGTCAAGACGTGGCCCAAATGGGCGCAGCGCCATCTGGTGCTGGGCCTCGACTTGCAGGGCGGTTCTCATATCCTGCTCGAAGTCGACGCCAAGGCCGTCAAGAAAGACAAGCTCGATCAGGTCCGCGACGAAACCCGCCGTTCGCTGCGTGACGCTCGCATCGGCTACACCGGCCTCGCGATCCGCGGCGATGCAGTCGAGGTTCGCGTCAAGGAGCCCGATGTCGAGAAAGCGCTGGCGAAGCTGAAAGAGCTGTCGCAACCGCTCGGCGGCATTCTCGGCTCCACAGGCGCGCGCAGCGTCGAGATCAGCGATGCCGGCGGCGGCCTGATCCGCATGAACGTGCCGCAGGCGGCCGTGTCCGACCGCATCCGGCAGTCGGTCGATCAGTCGATCCAGATCGTCGAGCGTCGCGTCAACGAACTCGGCACCGTCGAGCCGCTGATCCAGCGGCAGGGTCTCGACCGCATCCTGGTGCAGGTGCCCGGTTTGCAAGACCCCACCCGGCTGAAGGAAATTCTCGGCAAGACCGCGAAGATGGACTTCCGTATGGTCGATCCGTCGGTGTCGCCGGAGCAGGCAGCGCAGGGCCGTGCGCCGCCGGATGACGAAGTGCTGATGAGCGCGCAGGAGCCGAAGGTTCCTTACGTCATCAAGAAGGAAGTGCTGGTGTCGGGCGGCGACCTGACCGACGCGCAGCCGGGCTTCGACCAGCGCACCGGCGAGCCCATCGTCTCCTTCAAGTTCAACACCTCCGGCGCGCGCAAGTTCGCCGACGCGACGTTGAAGAACGTCGGCACGCCGTTCGCGATTATCCTCGACAACGAAGTGATTTCGGCGCCGGTCATCCGCGAGCCGATCACCGGCGGTTCGGGCCAGATTTCCGGCGGCTTCACCGTGCAGCAGGCCAACGACCTCGCGATCCTGCTGCGCGCCGGCGCGCTGCCGGCGCCGCTGACCATCATCGAGGAACGCACCGTCGGCCCCGGCCTCGGGCAGGACTCCATCGAGAAGGGCGAGCGCGCCGCCTATGTCGGCTCGGTGCTGGTCATCGTCTTCATGCTCTTGACCTACCGGCTGTTCGGCGTGTTCGCCAACATCGCGGTGGCGATCAACGTCGCCATGATCTTCGGCGTGCTGTCGCTGCTCAACGCGACGCTGACCTTGCCCGGCATCGCCGGCATCGTGCTGACGGTCGGCATCGCGGTGGACTCCAACGTGCTGATCTACGAGCGCATCCGCGAGGAATTGCGCGCCGGTCGAAACGCGATCCAGGCGATCGACGCCGGTTTCAAGCGCGCGCTGGCGACCATTCTCGACTCCAACATCACCACCTTCATCGCCGCCGCCGTGCTGTTCTACATCGGCACCGGCCCGGTGCGCGGCTTTGCCGTGACGCTCGGCATCGGCATCATCACGACGGTTTTCACCGCCTTCGAAGTGACGCGCCTGATCGTCGCCGGCTGGGTGCGCTGGAAGCGGCCGCAAACCGTGCCGATTTGAGAGAACGGAGCCGGCTGTGACACATACGATCCTATTGGCTCTTGCCGCTCTCATCGTGGTGCTGACCATCGCCAGCATCATGGGATGGCTGCCGTCGCTCCGCATCGTGCCGGACGACACCCATTTCGACTTCACCCAGTTCCGCCGCATCAGCTTCCCGATTTCGGCGGTGCTGTCGATCTGCGCCATCACGCTGTTCTTCACCCACGGCCTGAACTTCGGAATCGACTTCAAGGGCGGCACCTTGATGGAGGTGCAGACCAAGAGCGGCCCGGCTGATATCGCGACGATGCGCACCACGCTCAGCAACCTCGGCCTCGGCGAAGTGCAACTCCAGCAGTTCGGCGGACCGGATAACGTGTTGCTCCGCGTGGCCGAACAGCCCGGCGGCGACGAAGCGCAGCAGGCCGCGGTGCAGAAGGTGCGCGGCGCGCTCGGCACCAACGTCGAATATCGCCGCGTCGAGGTGGTCGGCCCGCGCGTCTCCGGCGAGTTGCTCGCTTACGGCATGCTCGGCCTGATCCTGGCCATCGGCGGCATCCTGATCTATCTCTGGTTCCGCTTCGAGTGGCAGTTCGCGCTTGGCGCCATGGTCGCCAACGTCCACGACATCGTGCTGACCATCGGCTTCATGTCGATCTCGCAGGTCGATTTCGATCTCACCAGTATCGCGGCGCTTCTGACCATTCTCGGCTATTCGCTGAACGACACCGTGGTCATCTACGATCGTATCCGCGAGCTGTTGCGGCGCTACAAGAAGATGCCGATGCCGCAGCTTCTCAACGAGTCGATCAACCAGACGCTGTCGCGCTCCATCATCACCCACTTGACGGTGACGCTGGCGCTCTTGGCGCTGCTGGTGTTCGGCGGCAACGCGATCCATTCCTTCACCGCGGTCATGATGTTCGGCGTGGTGCTGGTCGGCACCTATACCTCGATCTTCATCGCGGCGCCGATCCTGATCTATCTCGGCGTCGGCAACCATCGCGAGGATGCCGCGCCGCTGAACGCCGCGAAGCCGGCCAAGAAGTCGACCGAAGCTGCGAAGGCCGACACCACCGCCAAGGTGTGACGCGTGGCGTCCGGCGACGCACCGCATCTGCCGCGCTCGGCGCCGATCGAGGCGTATGGCAATGGCGGCTTCCGCTTCGACGAGATGTCGCATCGTGGTTCGCTCTTGTGCCTGCCGGATTCGATGTGGGCGTGGCCGGTGACGTCGCCGCAACAGATCGATCGCTACTCGCTCGAACGCGTGTTCGAGAAGGTCAACAGCATCGACACGCTGATCATCGGCACGGGCAATGACGTCTGGCTGCCGCCGAACGACTTGCGCGAGGCGCTGCGGCGGCTGCATGTCGGCATCGACGCGATGCAGACGGGACCGGCGATCCGCACCTACAACATCATGCTGGGCGAGCGGCGGCGTGTCGCGGCAGCGCTGATCGCGGTGCCATGAGTATCGTGCGATGAGCACGTCGCAGAACGACGCGGCCGACTTCTGCGCCGGGCTGGTGCGCGAGTTCGATTTCACCCGCTATGCATCGACGCTGTTCGTGACGCCGGAACAACGCCGCGCATTGCTGGCGCTCTATGCGTTCAACGTCGAGATTGCGCGCGTGCACGAACACATCCGCCAGCCGATGGCCGGCGAAATCCGCCTGCAATGGTGGACCGACATGCTGACCGGGCAGGGGCACGGTTACGTCGAGGGCAGTCCCGTCGCGTCGGAATTGATGCGCACGATCGAAGCGCATGCGTTGCCGGTGGAGCGTTTGACGCGGTTGATCGAGGCGCATCAGTTCGATCTCTATAACGATCCGATGCCGGATATCGACGTGCTCGACACTTACGCGCAGGAAACCTCAAGCGCGCTGTTCGAACTTGGTGCGCGGATCGCGGGCGCATCGCCCGAAGCGCTTCCCGAGGTGACGCGGCAGGCGGGCATCGCGGAAACCTATCTGCATGTGCTGACGCGGCTGTCGTTCGACGCCTCGCGACAACAGGTCTATCTGCCGCTCGACATGCTGACGCGGCACGGTGGCGGCGTCGACGAGGTGTTTGCGGGCAAGATGACGCCGGCGCTGCGGGCGACGATCGAGGAGTTCGTCGACCTCGCGCTGTCGCACGTCAAGCTGATGCACGAACCGCTGATGGCGTTGCCGCAGGATGCACGGCGGGTGTTCCTGCCGATGGCGATGGCGCGCCGCACGCTGGAGCGGGCGCGGCGGCCGGATTTCAATCCCTACACACCGCAACCGGACTCGCGGCTGCGCATCCTATGGACACTATGGCGCGCGTCACGTTCGCGCGATTTTCGCGGGTAGGATGGGCGGGATTGACGATAAACAACCCCAGGAGTCGTCCCCGCGCAGGCGGGGACCCAGAATCCCTAGCGTTGGTTATTATAAAAGAAACTCGCCTTGATGATGAAGCCGCACCGCTGCGGCGTCTGGGTCCCCGCCTTCGGGGGGACGACGTTTTTCGTATTGAGAGTTGGACCGTAAAACGAATTCCCGATCAGGCTTTCAGAGCCGCCTCATCACGACGCCGCAACCGCAGCTTCGGTTCTCGGCTTCAGGATCGCATAGTTGCCGTTGGCCTGCGCGACCAGCGTATCGCCGACGTAGAGACGGGAGTCGAGATTGGCGATGGTCCGTCCGCGATTGATCAGCGTTGTTTCGCAGCGGACGACGCCGGACGGCACCGCGCGAAAATAGCTCATCTTGATCTCGATGGTGGCGCAGGTCTCGCCTTTGGCAAGAGTCGGGTAGAGCGCCACACCCATGCCGGTATCGGCCAGCGCATACAGCACTGCGCCGTGCGTGATGAGATGCGGGTTGTGATGGATGTCCGGTTCGATCTCGACCGAACAGACGCTGTGCCCCGTACTTCGTTCATCGACGCGCAACTTCATCGCGTCCGCGAACGGATGACGCGGAGGTATCTTGGCTGGATGTGTCAAGGTGCGTGTCTCCGCGTGGAGGTGATGTCGACCCGTGCGTCCTTGCGAGCGAAGCGAAGCAATCCAGTCCTTCTTCTCCCTCTCCCGCTTGCGGGGGAGGGGTGGGGGCTCTGGATTGCTTCGCGGAGCCTGTGCTCGGACAGCGCAGAGCGCTGATCCGAGTGCTCGCAATGACGGGTGGATGGGTTTCGGCTTACACCGCGTCCCAATTAAAGATGTCGGCGGAGCGGTCGAGTTTGTAGAACGACGACTTCAGCGCCGGCATGCCGTGCTCGGCGATGGTCTGCGGGGTCCAGCCTTCGCCGCGATGGATCGAGCGGATCGGCCGCGACTGGCCCATCAGGAATATCTCGTTCATGCGCACCGCGAAGATCTGTCCGGTGACGTCCTTGGCGGCGTCGCCGAGCAGGTAGACCGCGAGCGACGCGATCTTTTCCGGACCCATCTGCTGCATGCGCTTGACGCGTTCCTTCTCGGCTTCGGTCTCGGTCGGGATGGTGCCGATCAGGCGGCTCCAGGCGAACGGCGAGATGCAGTTGGAGCGGACATGGAAGCGGCTCATGTCGAGCGCGATGGATTTCGACAGGCCGACGATGCCGAGCTTGGCGGCGGCGTAGTTGGCCTGGCCGAAGTTGCCGATCAGGCCCGAGGTCGAGGTGAAGTGCACGAACGAGCCGCTCTCTTGCTCCTTGAACAGGCGCGCGGCCGCATGAGACACGTAGAACGAGCCCATCAGATGCACCTTGATGACCTGCTCGAACGCATCGACGCTCATGCGATGGAAGATCGCGTCGCGCAGGATGCCGGCGTTGTTCACGACGCCGTCGAGTTTGCCGTAGGTGTCGGTCGCGGTCTTGACGATATTGGCGGCGGCGAGGGCTTCCGCGACGCTGTCGAAGTTAGCGACGGCGGTGCCGCCGGCCTTGCGGATTTCCTCGACCACTTCCTCGGCGGGCGCGGCGTCCGTGCCCGAGCCGTCGGCGGCGACGCCGGGATCGTTGACCACGACCTTGGCGCCTTCGCTTGCGGCGAGCAGCGCAATGGCGCGGCCGATGCCGCGCCCCGCCCCTGTGACGATGATGACTTTGTCTTGCAGAGATTTGGTCATGTGGTT
This sequence comes from Xanthobacteraceae bacterium, assembly GCA_051954235.1. Classification (GTDB taxonomy): domain Bacteria; phylum Pseudomonadota; class Alphaproteobacteria; order Rhizobiales; family Xanthobacteraceae; genus 62-47. Next base: position 33,740 of record JBQCHY010000069.1, on the reverse strand, counting down.
CTCCCGATGTGTTGGATAACTGTTACCTCTCCCCGCCTGCGGGGAGAGGTCGGATTAAGCGCGTCGGCGCGGCAACCCGGTGATGGGGACTAAACGCGAGTCCTGAGTTGTCGAGAGCGCCCCTCACCCCAACCGTCTCCCCGCAAGCGGGGAGAGGGAGAAGGAGCGCCACCGCCGATCCATGAGTCTTATTTCTCGTTGGTGAAAATGATGGTGCCGGATGCGGCGAACATGCCGCCGACGCCGTGACAGACGGAGATTTTTGCGTCCTTGACCTGCGCCGGTGCGATGCCGCGCATCTGCCGCACGCTCTCCTGTAACGCGTACATGCCGTACATGCCGGAGTGCATATAGCTGAGGCCGCCGCCGTTGGTGTTGAGCGGCAGCTTGCCGCCGGGGCGCGTGTTGCCGTCGGCGATGAACTTGCCGGTTTCCTCGTAGGGCATGAAGCCGAGATCGCCGAGGCCGTACAGCGGCAGGTGCGCGAAGGCGTCGTAGATCATCAGGTGATCGACGTCCTTGTGCGCGATGCCGGCTTCCTTGAAGGCGGTCGGCCCAGCCACCTTGAAGGCGCGCGAAGAATCGAACGTCTCCATCTGGCTGACCATCGGCGTCTCGACGCTCTCGCCGGTGCCGAGGATGTAGACGGGCTTGCGCGGAAAGTCCTTCGCGCGGTCGGCCGAGGTGAGGATCAGCGCGCCGCCGCCGTCGGTGACGAGGCAGCACTGTAAGAGGCGGAACGGATAGGCGATCATCCGCGAGTTGAGCACGTCTTCAACCGTGATCGGATCCTTCATCATCGCGCGCGGATTCTTCGCCGCCCACTCGCGCTGCGCCACCGCGACGGAGGCGATCTGCTCGTGGGTGATGCCGTAGGTCTTCATGAAGCGCAGCACCGGGATCGGGAACATGCTCGGCGGGCCGTAGACGCCGAACGGCGCCTCGAACTGGCCTTGCAGGCTGTAAGCCGGGATCGAGCGCGGCGGCTTGCCGATCATCGACTTGCCGCTCTCCGCGTGCGTGATCAATACGGTTTTGCACAAGCCCGCTTCGATGGCGGCGGCGGCGTGGCGCACATGCAGCATAAACGAGCAGCCGCCGACCGAGGTGCCGTCCACCCACGTCGGCGTGATGCCGAGATAATGCGCGATCTGCTGCGGCGTCTCGACTGCCGTTGCGATGCCGTCGATGTCCGAGAGTTTCAGTCCGGCATCGGCGATGGCGTTGAGCGCCGCGTCCGCGTGCAACTGGATCTGCGACATGTCGGGAATGACGCCGAGCTTGGTGGTTTCCGCCGCGCCGACCACGGCGACTTGATTGCGTCGCATGAATTTATGCCTTTGCCGGAGCGAACTGGGGGAGGGTGATGGCGTCGTCGAGCTTTTCGAATGTCACCCTCAGCGGCATGTCGAGCACCAGCGCTTCCGGCGTTTGCGGACAATCGACGATGTTGGTCATCATGCGCGGACCTTCTTCCAGCGTCACCACGGCAATGGCGTAGGGCGGGGTGAAACCTGGCGCCGGCGGGCGATGATTGATGACGTAGCTGTAGAGCGTCGCCTTGCCGCTCGCCGGGAACACCGAGACCTTGCGCGAGGCGCAGGACGGACAGAACGGGCGCGGCGGGAAATAGACGTGGTCGCAGGCGTCGCAGCGTTGCAGGCGCAATTCGCCAGCCCTGGTGCCGTCCCAGAAGTGCTGCGTTTCCGGCGTCGGAATGGGGCGCGCGCGCGCGGCTTCGGCCATGTCTCGTTTCCTCTTTTGTCATGGCGCGGATCGCTCGGGTCCGCGCAAGGCAATCTTGATGCGCCATTTTTCCGCCCAGCGTCAACGCTCCGGCGGCGAGCGACGGGCAGATATGCCGACGGCGTTGAGCCGTCCGCGAGACGGAATTGACGCGCATTTACGCCGCCGCGATCCGCGCGGCGGGGTTTGCAACCTGAAAAGATACCTTGCCAGCCGGCCTTGCATCCTGCAAATGCAAGACGATAGATTGTCGCAGCGATGGCTTGTCGCAGGGCGGCACCGGCCAGTCACATAACAAGAAAATCCGGGAGGACTTGATGCTGAAACAAGCAATTGCAGCTTTTGCCGTGGGTATGGCGCTGGCGTCGCCGGCGCTGGCGGCGGATGCGCCGTCGGAGATCAAGCTCGGGACGCTCTACGCCTCCTCCGGCCGCTATGCCTCGATCTCGATGCCGGTCCACGCCGGGCTGAAACTCTGGGTGGAACAGAAGAACGCCGAGGGCGGCGTCTATGTGAAGGCCTTCGACAAGAAAATTCCCATCAAGCTGATCGCCTATGACGACCAGAGCAACACGGCGACCGCCTCGACGCTCTACAATCAGCTCATCACTCAGGACAAAGTCGACCTGTTTGTGGCCGATTCCGGCTCGGTGCTGACCGCGCCGGCGGTGACCATCGCCCGCGACCACAAGATGTTCCTGTTCGACCAGACCGGCACCGGCGGCAGCTTCTTCTCCAAGGACAATCCGTATATCGCGCTGATGTCCGACCCGGTCTCGACCATCTGGCCGAAGCCGATCGCCGACTTCCTGACCAAGGACGGCCCCGCGCTCGGCATCAAGCGCGTCGCGATCCTGTATTCGACCAACGAGTTCACCGGCACGCAGGCCAACTCGCTCCGCAAGTTCATCAAGGACGCCAACGCGCCGATCGAGATCGTCTACGATCAGGGCGTGCCGACCGAGACCACCAACTACACGGTGATCCTCAACAACATCCGGGCGGCGAAGCCGGATGCGGTGATCCACCTCGGCTACGCACCGAATGACATCGCCTTCCTGCGCAACGTGCAGGACGTTGGCATCAAGTTCAACATGCTGTTCTGCATCTATCCGGGGCTCGAGACCGAACTGCTGGAGAAGAACGTCGGCGCCAAAGGCTTGCAGCACGTCTTCACCTACGTGCCGCCGTCGGAGATGGCCTATCCCGTCAACTTCGGCATGAACATCGCCGACTATAAAAAGGCGTGGGACAAGAAATATTCCGACGGCAAGATCGAATTCGGCTTCAACGCGGTGGCGGGCTACACCACGGCGCTGGTGATCGAGAAGACGCTGTCGGTCGCGACCAGCCTCGACCAGATGGAGTTGCGCAAGGCGGTGTTCAGCCTCTCCGGCCAGCTCAAGACGCTCGATGGCACCTTTGCGCTTGATGAGACCGGCGGACAGATCGGCGAACTGACGCCGCTCGGCCAACTCGAACTCAACGATCACGGCCACATCAAGTTCGTCGCGATCTACCCGCACGAGGTCGCCACCGGCAAGCCGGTCTATCCGAGGCCGTAACGGGGAATTCGCACTGTGTGCGGATTTGCAACACGAAAGCCGTCGTCCCCGCGAAGGCGGGGACCCAGACGCCGCAGCGGTTCGGTTCAATCAATCGGGGTGAGTTTTTCTACACCAACCAAGGCCAGGGGTTATGGGTCCCAGCCTGCGCGGGGACGACGCCGAGATTGTTTGATTCTGCGGACTACGTTTCGGGCTTAACCGACGCAACGGAGACTTGATGCTGGCTTATCCGCTCATCGCCGGAGTTCTGTTCGGGCTGTATTTCAGCCTGCTCGGGATCGGGCTCAATCTGGTGTTCGGCGTCATGCGCATCGTCAATCTAGCGCATGGCGACTTCCTGATGCTGGGGGCCTTCGTCGCGTTCGGCGTGTTCTATCTGCTCGGGCTCGATCCGCTGCTGGCGGTGCCGGTAGCGTTCGTGCTGTTCGTCATTGTCGGCATCGTGCTGTACGGCCTGCTGGTACCGCGCCTGCAACAGTCGCGCGATCCGGAAATGCTGTCGATCATCCTGTTCTTCGGCCTGTCGCAGGTGATCGAGGCGCTGGTGACCATCGCCTTCGGCACCAGCGAGCGCTCAATTCCGAGCCGCGAACTCGGCAGCCTGATGACCGCTGCCGCCAAGGCGCTCGGTGCCAAGCCGGAGGGCGGACCGGTGGACATTCTCGGCCAGTCGTTTCCGGCGGCGTGGGTGATCTCGGCGGCGGTGAGCGTCATCGCCATCGGCCTTGTCTATGCCTATCTCTATCGTACCCGGCTCGGCACCCTGACGCGCGCGGTGATGTCGCGACGCGACGAGGCGTTCGCCACCGGCATCAATGTCGATCGCGTCTGCGCGGCGGCGTTCGGCATCGGGCTTGGCCTTGCCGCGATTGCCGGCGTGTTCGCGCCCTTCATGTTCGGCTCGGTGACGCCGGCGTTCGGCGCGGATGCGACGGTGACGGCGTTCGTCATCGTGGTGCTGGGCTCGCTCGGCAATCCGCTCGGCACCGCGCTCGGCGGTGTCGTCTACGGCATCTGCTACATGCTGGTGCAGACCTTCCTGTCGTCGTGGGCGGACCTGCTGCCGTATGTGCTGTTGATCGTCGTGTTGCTGCTGCGGCCGAGCGGTCTGTTGGGAAGGAAGGTGCGCGTTGCCTAATCTCGTGCGCCATCTGCTGTTGATCGTCGCGCCGTTGATCGCCGCTTTCGCGATCCTGCCGGGTGTCTATGACAATCACCTGCTGCTGTTCAATTTCGTGATCTTCCTGATCCTCGCGCAGGGCGTGAACATCATCTACGGCTTCACCGGCTATCTGCCGTTCGGTTATGTCGGCTTCTTCGGCGCGGGAGCTTATGGCTTCGCCATCATGGTGATGCACTTGCAGGCGCCGGCGCCGCTGGCGGTGCTGGCCGCCGGTGTGGTCGGCGTGCTGCTGGGCCTGCTGCTGACGCCGCTGCTACGATTGTCCGGCGCGTATTTCGCGATCGCCAATCTGGCGGCGGCGCTGGCGGTGCTGCACTTCGTCGCCAACCCGGCGCTGGAGTCGATCACCAAGGGGCCATATGGCGTCGCGCTCAACGGCACCTTCAACCCGACGCTGGCCTATATCGGCGCGGTGATCATTCTGGCGCTGACGCTCGGCTTCGTGGTGTTCCTGCGTAATTCAAGTTTCGGCATGGCGTTGCAGGCAGTGCGCGAGGATGCCGTGAGTGCGGCAATGGCCGGCGTCAACGTGGTGAAGATGCGCGTGATCGCGTGGCTGGTGTCGGCGCTGGTCGCGGGCCTCGCCGGCGGCGTGTTCGCCTGGTACGTCTCGGTGTTCTATCCCGACAACGTGTTCAGCAGCGACTTCAGCATCTTTGCCATCGTGTTCGCGCTGTTCGGCGGCGTTGCAACCATCATGGGTCCGATCGTCGGCGTGATCATCCTCTACGGCATCTACAATCTGATCGGCTTCACCACGCCGCAGTATTTTCAATTGATCTATGGCGTGCTGATCATGGCGCTGGTGCTGTTCCTGCCGGCCGGTCTGGTGTCGCTGGCAACGCGGCGAGGCTGGAATGTCCCCTGACGCCAAGCCCATTCTCACCGTCAACGGACTGGTCAAGCGCTTCGGCGGCTTCCACGCGCTGGACGGCCTGAGCTTTCACGTCTCATCCGGCGAAATCCTTGGGCTGGTCGGCCCCAACGGCTCCGGCAAGACCACGGCGATCAACGTCATCTCCGGGCTGTATGCACCGGATGGCGGCACGCTGACCTATGACGGCGCGTCGATCGGCGGCATGGCCTCGCACAAGCTGGTGCATCGCGGCATCAACCGCACGTTTCAGATTCCGAAGCCGTTCCTGTCGCTCACCGTGCGGCAGAATGTCGAGGTAGCGCTGGCCTATGGCCGCGCTGGAGTCGCGCCGCCGAAGCTGTCCGATCTGCTCGAACAGTATCATCTCGCAGAATTGGCCGACCGTCCGGCCGCCGACCTGAACAGTTCGCAGCAGAAGATGCTCGATCTGGTGCGCGCGCTGGCGACGCGGCCGCGGCTGTTGCTGCTCGACGAACTTGCGGCGGGATTGAACCCGACGGAACTCGACTGGATCGCGGGGCACATCAAGGCGCTGGCGCAATCCGGCCTCGCGATCATTGTCGTCGAGCATCTGATGGGCTTCATCGAACAGATCACCGACCGCGTGATCGTGATGAACGCCGGCAAGGAAATTTTCGAAGGCACGCTGGCGGTGGCCGTGAAGGTGCCGCAGGTGATCGAGGTGTTTCTCGGAGGCGAACATGGCGCCTGAAGCCGCATCGTTGTTGGACGCGAAGGGCGTCGATGCCGGCTACGGCACCATGCAGGTGCTGTGGGGCGTCGATCTCGACGTGCGGCCGGGCGAAACCGTGCTGCTGCTCGGCGCCAACGGCGCGGGCAAGACCACGTTCCTCAAGTCGCTGGTCGGGTTGATCGACACGCGGCAAGGTCACATCGCACTTGGCGGCCGCGACGTGACGAAGATGCGCTCCAGCGACCGCATGCGGCTCGGCATGACCTACATGTCGGAGCTGGCGGTGTTTCCCGATCTGTCGATCGAGGAGAATCTCAAGGTCGGCGCGCAAGCGCTCGGCCACGCCAATCCCGGTGCCCGTACCGAAGAACTCTACGGCCTGTTTCCGGTGCTGCGTGAAAAGCGCCGTAACGCCGCCTCAACGCTCTCGGGCGGCCAGCGCAAGATGCTCGGCATCGCCAAGGCGCTGGCGGCGGAGCCGAAATTGCTGGTGATGGACGAACCATCCGCCGGCCTGTCGCCGTTGCTGGTCAAGGAAGTGCTTCAGGTGCTGAGCCGCCTGCAAGGTCAGGGGCTGGCGCTTCTGATCGCCGAGCAGAACATCGGCTTCCTCGAAGTGGCGACGCGGGTGTTCGTGCTCGAAGGCGGCCGCATCCGCTTTTCCGGCACCGTCGCCGAGATGAGCGACAATGAAGCCTTGCGCCGGGCCTATTTCGGTTTGAAGTAAATTCCTCTAAGACCGAACCCAAGACCAATAACAACGGGGTGCGGCGATGGGCGGAAGCGATCTCACGGCATTGACGGTTGCGGAACTGGCGGGGCTTCTGGCCCGCCGCGATGTGTCCTCCGTCGAACTCACCGATGCATGTCTGGCGCGGATCGCGCGACACAACGATGCGCTGCATGCGTTCATTGCGGTCTATGCCGAGGAGGCGCGCGCGGCCGCCAAGGCCGCCGATCTCGCACGCGGCGCGGGCTATGCGCTGGGGCCGCTGCACGGCATTCCCTATGGCCTGAAAGACCTCGTCGATCTCGAAGGCAGGGTGACCACCGGCGGCTCGAAAGTCTGGGAGAAGCGCGTGTCGCCCGCGACCGGCACGCTGGCGCGCGCACTCGCGGCGAATGGCATGATCGTCGCCGGCAAGACGCATACGGTGGAATTCGCATTCGGCGCGTGGGGCACCAACCAGCACATGGGCGCGCCGCGCAATCCGTGGGATATGCGCGAGGCGCGCACGCCCGGCGGCTCGTCGAGCGGCTCTGGTGTCGCGGTGGCGGCGCGGCTGGTGCCTTGGGCGGTCGGTACCGACACCGGCGGCTCGGTGCGGATTCCCTCGGCGCTGTGCGGCATCACCGGGTTGAAGACGACGATAGGGCAGGTGGCGACCGACGGCATCCTGCCGCTGTCGACCACGCTCGATACGCCGGGCCCGCTGGCGCGTAGCGCCACGGATACCGCGATCCTGTTCGCGGCGATGCGCCGCGCCGATGCACGCGCCATCGAAGCGGTTCTCAATGGCCCGCCGCCGCGCGGCGTGAAAGGCCTGCGGCTGGCGCGGATGCCCGAGAACGAACGCGACATCTGCGAACCGGCGGTGCTCTCGGCCTACGATGCATCGCTGGCGCAACTCGCCGACATGGGCGCGGAGATCGTCGACGTCGTGCTGCCGTTCCGCATCAAGGATTTCGGCGCGCTGACCGGCCGCCTGATCGCGGCGGAAGGCTATTCGTTCCTGAAAGAAATCATCGACGATCCCGCCGCGCCGGTGGATGAGGCGGTGCGCGCACGTTTCGCGGTGGCGCGCAGCATGACGGTGACCGACTATCTGCGCCTGCTGCGCGAGCGCGAGGCGATGAGCGCCGCCGCCGACGCGGCGCTCGCCGATGTCGATGCGCTGTTGACGCCGACGACGCCGATGACCGCACATCCTATCGCCACCGCCGAACAGCAGAACATTGTGCCCTCGCACTTCACGCGCATGGCGAATTTTCTCGGCCGTTGCGCGCTGGCGGTGCCGAACGGCTTTTCGCCGGCGGGCCTGCCGACCTCGCTGCACATCGTCTGCGCTGCGAATGCGGAGGCGATGGCGTTGCGCATCGGTCGCGCCTATCAGACCGTGACCGACTGGCACCGCCGCGCGCCATCGCTCGACGGCATCACATAGGAGAGTGCGATGCGAACCATCAGGATCGGCTCCGGCGCGGGCTATTCCGGCGATCGCATCGAGCCGGCGGTCGAACTCGCGGAGAAGGGCGACATCCAGTATCTGGTGTTCGAATGCCTCGGCGAGCGCACCGTGGCGCTGGCGCAGCGTGCGCGGTTGAAAAATCCCGACGACGGTTTCGATCCGTTGCTGGAAGCGCGAATGCGCGCGGTGCTGCCGGCCTGCGCACGCAACGGCATCAAGATCGTCACCAATATGGGCGCGGCCAATCCATGGGCGGCGGCGCGCAAGACCGCGCAGATCGCGGCGTCGCTCGGGCTGTCGCGGTTGAAAATCGCGGCGGTGATGGGCGACGACGTGCTGGAGGCGTGCAAGCAGCACGATCTGCCGCTGCTCGAAATTGACGGTACGCTGAAGACGCTTGGCAACCGCATCGTCTCCGCCAACGCCTATCTCGGCGCGGAGCCGATGGCGGCGGCGCTGAAAGCGGGGGCTGATATCGTCATCACCGGCCGCGCCTCCGATCCGGCGCTGTTTCTCGCGCCGATGGTCGACGCATTCGGCTGGCCGATGGACGACTGGGATTTGCTCGGGCGCGGCACCGTCGCCGGGCATCTGCTGGAATGCGCCGGGCAGGTGACCGGCGGCTATTTCGCCGATCCCGGCTTCAAGGATGTCGCGGGGCTTTCGCGGCTCGGCTTCCCGATCGGCGAAGTGAGCGAGGACGGCGGCCTCGTCATTACCAAAGTCGCGGGCTCCGGCGGCGAAGTGTCGGAGCGCACCTGCAAGGAGCAGTTGCTCTACGAGGTGCACGATCCGGCGCGCTACATGCAGCCGGATGTCGTCGCGGATTTCTCGCAAGTTACTGTCGAGGAGATCGGCCCCGATCGCGTGCGCGTCTTGGGCGGGCGCGGCCAGCCGCGCCCCGACACGCTGAAAATCTCGGTCGGTTATGTCGACGGCTATATCGGCGAGGGACAGATGTCCTATGCCGGACCGGGCGCGGAAGCCCGCGCGCGGCTGGCGCTGGAGATCGTACGCGAGCGGCTGAATCTCACCAAGGTCGAGGCCAGCGAATGGCGCTTCGACCTGATCGGCATCGACGCGCTGCATGGCGAACGCCGCTCGCAAGGTGGTACGCCTTACGAGGTCCGCGTGCGCGTCGCCGGCCGCACCGATACGATGGCGGAAGCGGTGCGGATCGGCGACGAGGTCGAGACGCTTTACACCAACGGCCCGGCGGGCGGCGGTGGCGCGTTCAAGTCGGCGCGGGATATCGTCGCGGTCGCCTCGGTGCTGCTGCCGCGCGATCTGGCCGCGCCGCAAGTCCGTTTCGTGGAGGCGTGAATGGCGAAACTGCGCGACATTGCCCACTCCCGCACCGGCGACAAGGGCAACATCTCCAATATCTCGGTGATCGCCTTCGACGCGCGGCATTACCCGCTGCTGTGCGAGCAGGTGACGCCCGCGCGCGTCAAGGCGCATTTCGATGGCATCGTATTCGGCGAGGTGGTGCGCTACGAACTGCCCAACATCGCCGCGCTGAATTTCGTGCTGGATCAGGCGCTGGGCGGCGGCGTGACGCGGTCGCTGGCGCTCGATGCGCATGGCAAATCGCTCAGTTCTGCGCTACTCGATCTGGAAATCGAACTACCGCCGGATCATGATCGCGGCGCTGCCTAGAAAAGTCCTTCCTCCAGCGAGTTTGCATGATGTTGAACACTCCGACCCTCGATTCCCTTGCCGCCGATCTCGAAGCCGGGCGCACCACGGCGCGCGCGCTGGTGGAAGATTGCCTCGCCAAAATCGCGGACAAGAACGGCGAGGGGGCGCGGACCTTCATTCAGGTGGATGCCGAGGGCGCGAAGGCCGCCGCCGACGCCATGGACAAGCTACGCAAGGCCAACGCCGCGCCGTCGCGCTTCGCCGGCATTCCGGTGTCGATCAAGGATCTGTTCGACATCAAGGGGCAGCGGACCCGCGCCGGCTCCAAGGCGCTCGACGATACGCCACCCGCCGCCGCCGACGCGCCGGTGGTGGCGCGGCTACGCCGTGCCGGCTTTGTGCCGATCGGCCGCAGCAACATGGTGGAGTTCGCCTATTCCGGCCTCGGCCTCAATCCGCATTACGGCACGCCGAAAAGCCCGTGGCGGCGCGATGTCGGCCACGTGCCGGGCGGCTCGTCGTCCGGCGCGGCTGTGTCGGTGACGGACGGCATGGCGCACGGCGCGCTTGGCACCGACACCGGCGGCTCCTGCCGCATCCCGGCCGCTTACTGCGGCATCGTCGGTTACAAGCCGACCGCGCGGCGCATTCCGCTCGACGGCGGCGTGCCGCTGTCGTTCACGCTCGATGGCTATGGACCGCTGGCGCGCAGCGTCGCCTGCTGCGTCACGCTCGATGCGGTTCACGCCGACGAGCCGATCAAGCCTGTCGCGCCGCGCCCGATCAAGGGCATGCGGCTTGCGATCCCGACCACGGTGGCATTCGACGAGATCGAAGACGCGGTCGCGCAGGCGTTCGAGCGCGCGGTGGCGAAACTGGCGCAGCAGGGCGCGGTGATCGAGCGTATCGCGGTGCCGGAGTTCGCCGAGGTCGCGGTGCTCAACGCCAAGGGCGGTTTCTCTGGCGCGGAAGCCTGGGCCTGGCATCGCGCGCTGATCGCGCGGCGCGGCGCGGATTACGATCCGCGCGTCATCGTCCGCATTCGTCGCGGCGAAGGCCAGAGCGCGGCGGACTATGTCGATCTCCTGAAGCATCGCCGTGCCATGATCGACGGCTTCGACGCGCGCATTGCGCCGTATGACGCGCTGGTGATGCCGACGGTCGCCATCACGCCGCCGCGCATCGCCGACCTCGAGAAGGACGACGACGCTTACGCAAAAGCCAACGTGCTCTCGTTGCGCAACTGCACGCTGATTAACACCATCGACGGCTGCGCCATCACCTTGCCGATCCAGCGCGAGGGCGAAGCGCCGGTCGGCCTGATGCTGGCGGCCTCCGGCGGTGCGGACCGCCGCATCTTCGAACTCGGCGCTGGCATCGAATCCGCCGTACGCGGCTGACGGGAAACGGGTGGCGGCGGCGCGGGCCAGTGCGCATATCGTTTGGTGTCTGTTTTCGGAGGCCATGACATGCAAAGCGCCCGCACCGCCCGCCTGATCGATCCGCCGCCGGCGCTCGAGACAATCGACTGGCAACGCGTCAGTGACGATCTCGATGCGCGCGGCTGCGCTGTGATCGAAAACCTGCTGACGCCGCAGCAATGCGTCGATCTCGCCGCGCTCTATCCCGACGATGCGCGCTTCCGCAGCCGCATCGTGATGGCGCGGCACGGTTTTGGGCGCGGTGAATACAAATACTTCAACTATCCGTTGCCGGACCCGATCGCGCATTTGCGACCAGCGCTTTACCCGCCGCTGTCGCAGACCGCCAATCGCTGGAATGCGACCATGGGCATTGACGTGCGCTATCCGGCGACGCACGACGATTTTCTTGCGCGCTGTCACGAGGCGGGACAGACCCGGCCGACGCCGCTGCTGCTGCAATACGTCACCGACGATTACAACTGCCTGCATCAGGATCTTTACGGCGAGCACGTATTTCCGTTGCAGGTGGCGGTGTTGCTGTCGGAGCCGGGACGTGATTTCACCGGCGGCGAATTCGTGCTCACCGAGCAGCGGCCGCGCATGCAATCGCGCGCCGAGGTGGTGCCGCTGACGCAAGGCGACGCCGTGGTGTTCGCCGTGCATCACCGTCCGGTGCAGGGCACGCGTGGATCGTATCGCGTCAATCTCCGGCATGGCGTCAGCCGGCTGCGCTCGGGCCGCCGTCATACGGTCGGAATCATTTTCCACGATGCAAAGTGAGGAACGCGGAGCGGTGACAACTTGACCGGCGATCTGTTCGCAGGCGTAGCGGAAGCTCAGCCGTCGCGTGAGACGATGGCGGAGGGCGCGGTGCTGCTGCGCGGCTTCACGTTGGCGCGGCAGGACGAACTGCTTGCCGCGTTGCGCGAAGTGATCGCCGCCGCGCCGTTCCGGCACATGGTGACGCCGGGCGGGTTCACCATGTCGGTGGCGATGACCAATTGCGGCAAAGTCGGCTGGGTGACGGATCGGCGCGGCTATCGCTATGACGCGGGCGATCCCGAAAGCGGCCAACCGTGGCCGGCGATGCCGCCGGTGTTGTCGGCGCTCGCGCGCGATGCGGCGGAGGCGGGCGGCTTCAAGGATTTCGCGCCGGATGCGTGTCTGATCAACCGCTACGTGCCGGGCGCGAAGATGTCGCTGCATCAGGACAAGGACGAGACGGATTTTTCCGCGCCGATCGTTTCGGTGTCGCTGGGATTGCCGGCAACGTTTCTGTTCGGTGGTTTGAAGCGCAGCGACAAGACGCAACGTTATCGCCTGACCCACGGCGATGTCGTGGTGTGGGGCGGGCCGTCGCGCTTGTTCTATCATGGCGTCGCGCCGCTGGCGGAGGGCGAGCATCCGTTGCTCAAGCGTCAGCGTATCAATCTGACATTTCGTAGGACGGCATAAGCGCATCGATAAGGTAGCATCGTAGCCTGTGCATCGCCGCGCAGACATGCGTGTCCGCGCTAGCCAAGATTTGGGTGGTTCAATAGACTTCACGTCATCGCAAAATCGCGTGAGGAAAGAATGAAACCCGGTATCAGTATTGCTGCTGCGCTTTTCGCTTTGGGGTTAGTGACGCATGTGTCGGCGGAGCCGATCACCAAGCCACTGAACATTGCGGCGCTCAACGACAAGAGTTCGGTGTTCTCCGATGCCGGCGGCGTCGGCAGCGTGGCGGCGGCGCAACTCGCCATCGAGGACGTCGGCGGCAAGGTGCGCGGACAGCCGGTGGTATTGCTTGCGCCCGACCATCAGAACAAGACCGACATCGGCGTCAACCTCGCGCGCAACCTTTATGACCAGCAGGACGTGAGCGCGATTTTCGACATCGGCAACTCGTCGATCTCGCTCGCGGTGCAGGATCTCGCGCGTGAGCGCGGCAAGATCGTCGTGCATGTCGGCTCCGCCACCGCCGACGTGTTCGGCAAGGCGTGCTCGCCGACCGGCGCGATGTGGCTTTACGATACGTATTCGCTGGCGCAAGGCGTCGCGAAGTCGATCGTGCGGCAGGGCGGCGACACCTGGTTCTTCATCACCGCGGACTATGCGTTCGGCATCGCCATGCAGGCGGAAGTCTCCAAGGTGGTGACGGCGGCGGGCGGCAAGGTGCTGGGCTCGGTGAAGCATCCGGTCGGCACCATGGACTTCTCGTCGTTCCTGCTCCAGGCGCAGGCTTCCGGCGCGAAGATCATCGCGCTCGCCAATGCGTCGGGCGATACCGTCACCAACATCAAGCAGGCGCGTGAATTCCAGATCGGCGAGGGCAAGCAGAAGCTGGCGGTGCTGATCTATTATCTCACCTCGGTGCATTCGCTCGGGCCGGAGGCGATGCAGGGCGTGCAGTATCTCTCGGGCTATTACTGGGATCACAACGATGCCAGCCGCGCGTTCGCCAAGCGTTTCGCTGCCAAGCACGGCGGCAAGATGCCGACCCACGCGCAGGCCGGCGTCTACAGCGCGGTGCTGCACTATCTGCGCGCGGTGGAAGCGGCCAACGACAACGACGGCCTCACCGTGATGCGCAAGATGAAGGCCACGCCGGTCGACGACTTCTTCGCACCCGGCGCGCGCATTCGCGCCGACGGCCGGCTGATGAACGACATGCTGCTGGTGGAAGCCAAGGGCCCGAAGGACGTCAAGAGCGAGTGGGACCTGTTGACGGTCAAGGGCACCATCAAGGCCGAAGACATCATGCGGCCGATCGGCGAGGGCGGCTGCACCCGCCTCGATCCGCCGCCGACGTAAGCAGCGGTGCTGATAGTTCCGCCATTGCGAGGAGCGTTAGCGACGAAGCAATCCAGATTCTTGAAAAAGACTGGATTTCTTCGCTTCGCTCGCAATGACGATCATCAGGGCGATCTGAGTTTAACGAAAACACCTATCCGTCATGCCCGGGCTTGTCCCGGGCATCCACGTTCTAAAAATTCTGCAAAGAAAGACGTGGATGGCCGGGACGAGCCCGGCCATGACGTGTTGTTGCTTCTGTCTGAATGACGCTTGCGTGAGATCGTGCCGTCGCTACTCGTCCACGACGGTATTACTCGTCCACCACGCCGTTGCGCAGGATGCCGAGGCCGTCGGCTTCCACTTCGATCACGTCGCCGGGCTTGAGGAAGCGCGGCGGGTCGAAGCGGGCGCCGGCGCCGGTCGGCGTGCCGGTGATGATGACATCGCCCGGAACCAGCGTGGTGAAGGTCGAGATGTAGTTGATGATATAGCGGAAGCCGAAGATCATCCGGCTGGTGCGGTCGCTCTGCCGCATCTCGCCGTTGACGCGTGTTGTCAGCGCGATGTCCGCGATCTGCGCCTCGTCGGTGTAGGGCACCAGCCACGGGCCGAGGCTGCCGGCTGAATCGAAATTCTTGCCCTGCGTCACGTTGAACTTGGCGTGGCGCACCCAGTCGCGAATAGTCCCCTCGTTGCTCAGCGTCAGCGCGGCGATGTGGTCGAGCGCGTCGCGCTCGGCGATGTGGCGGCCGGGCTTGCCGATCACGATCACCACTTCGCCTTCGTAGTCGAGTTGCTGCGACGCCTTCGGCCGCACCAGCGGCGTGCCGTGGCCGACGAAGGAGCGCGGCGTGCGCATGAACATGCTGGGATAGGGCGGTGCGTCCTTGCCGTCCTTGTACTCGGCGTTACGGTCCGGATAGTTGACGCCGATGCAGATGATCTTTTCCGGCGCGGGGATCGGCGGCTGCCAGGTGGCGGCGTCGAGGGCGACATCCGGCGAACGCCCGGCGGCGTCGTCCGCGAGTTTCATCAGCGCGCCGGCGGCGATCACTTCGCGCAGCGTCGGAAAGCTCTGGCCGAAGCGCGCCGAGAGATCGACGATGCCGGCGTCGGTCACCGCGCCATAGCGCGTCGCGCCGTTAGTCGCGCCTTGGGCGGTGAAGGTGGCGAGGCGGGGGCGGGTCACAGCAGTCATTTCTTAGTCCGCCACGATCACGTCGGCCTTGAACTTCGCCTCGCGCACGGCTTGCCCGACGAAGGGCGAGCCTTCCTCGAACCACGAGCGCGGCGCGGGCGAGCCCCACAGCGTCTGGCGGCGCGGATCGCGCAGCGACCAGCGCAGCGGTTCGTGGTCGTGATCCATGGTGTTGTAGTCGCTGGTGTAGATCTCCAGCCGATGCCCGTCGGGGTCGCGCACGTAGAGGAAGAACGCGTTGGAGATGCCGTGGCGGCCGGGGCCGCGCTCCATGTTGACGAGATAGCCGCACGACGCCATCACGTCGCACAGATGCAGGATGTTCATCGCGGTCGGCACCCAGTAGGCGAAGTGATGCAGGCGCGGACCGTTGCCGTTGGTGATGGCGAAGTCGTGGACGTTGCCCTTGCGATGCATCCAGGCGGCGGCGATGCGGCCGTTCGGGCCGTCCTCCTCGGCGTATTCGGTGAGGCGGAAGCCGAGGCGTGCGTAGAAGTCGACGGTGTCCTGCACTTCGGCGGCGAACACGTTGAAGTGGTCGAGCCGTTGCGGATGGCAGCCCTTGTAAAGCTCATAGCGGCGCAGCAGGTGCGGGCGCTTCTCCATGGTCGCGTAGAGTTCGATGCGATAGCCGAACGGGTCGGTGAATTGCAGCGTGCGGCCCTGGAACGGCACCTCCGCGAAGGCGTGCTCGATCTTGTTGGTGGCCATGAAGGCGGCGGCCTTGTCGAGGTCCTTGTCGTTGCCGACCTTGAAGCCGAGCCGGTTGCAGGCGGCGACTTGCGCCTTGCGCAGCACCAGCGAGTGATGCTGATGCTCCTCGGAGCCGCGCAGGTAAACCACGTCGCGATCGGCGTCCTCGACATGCAACCCGATGATCGTCTCGTAGAACTTGCGGCTGGCATCGAGGTCGGTGACGTCGAGCACGGCGTGGCTGGAGCGGAGGACGTTGAACGGCGGCTCGAAAATATGCTGCGGGACCGGCATGGCTATGTCTCAGGTTACGGTTGCGTGGGATTGGCGCGAAATAACGAACGAAGTGCGAGGGTGAGGGGCGCGGTTATCCGGCCTTTTCCTTCGCCAGATGCTGATGGATGTTGTTGCGTTTCCAGCTCATGTCCTTGTCGTTGATCTGCATGTCGAACGACAAGGCGAACGGCATCGCGGTGAACGCCGGCTCGAGGAACTGCGACAGCGCCTGGAAGATGTGCTCGCCGGCGCGCTGCCGTGTCGGCAGGTCGCGGCCTTCGCCGAGCCGCAGCACCATGGCGAGGAAGCCCATGTCGGGATTGCCGTCGGCGATGGCGTAGTGCTCACAACGGATGGCGCGGACCCGGATGCCGCCGAGCGGGAAGATGCCGGTCTCAACCGCCGCCTTGCGCACCATCTCGACGGCGGCGCCGATATCGATGCGGGGTTCGAGATTGGCCGAGTATTCCAGCGTGAAATGTGGCATGTCGCTACTGTGCTCGCGTGCTCGATGCCGTCGCCGCAACGATGTCGGGATCGTCAGTTTCCGCGCGGCGAGTGCGGGAAATGCCAGCCCGAAACGTTGGCTTTGAAAACTTGCTTTGGACGACGACTCCGGAATATGATTAACATGTTAAATGAAATCTGGCAACCGGACGATTCCGGTCGCCGCAACGAGGAACGGAACGCTGCCTGCGGGCGGTATCGCTCCCGTCGAGACAGAGGTGGATCGGGCAGGTCATGGCCATATCACGCAGGAAGGCCTCGCCGATGCCGGTGAAGCCGCCCGCCACGACACGCGGCGGCGCACGCAATGCCGCTCGCGCCGAGCAGGCCGCGAGCACGTCGGCGCGCGAGATGCCGATCCGCGAATTCTCCCGCTCGCTGCCGATGGCGCTGATGCGCGCCCGCGAAGCCGTGATGCGTCACTTCCGCGCCTCGCTGCGCAATCACGGGCTGACGGAGCAACAATGGCGCATCCTGCGCGCGCTGGGCGGGGTGGAAGCCATTGAGGTCACAGAGCTGGCACGTCTGGCCTATCTGCTCGGCCCCAGCCTGTCGCGCATCCTGCGCGATCTGGAGCAGCGCGGCCTGATCGAGCGCCGCAGCGTCAAGACCGATTTGCGGCGCGGCCTGGTGTCGATCAGCCCCGAGGGGCTGCGCCTGATCGAAGCCGTCGCGCCGTCGTCGGAGGCGATCTACGCGGAGATGACCCGGCGCTATGGCGCGGACCGGCTCGCCGCGCTGCACGAGATGTTGAGCGCGCTGGAGGCGAGCCTCGCGGACATGCCGCTGCCCGGCAACGGCCACAAGGACGAGGACGACGACGCATCCCTGTAAGCGCAAAATTGCATGACCGGCGAAAACGCCGCCTGCTGCAAGAAATGAGAGAGATTTGTCGCGTTTTGTTGCGGCCGCGAGCATGGACAGGCGGTTGCGTTTTCGCGCAAACTGACCTCCAACAAAAATCAACAACGGGAGCGAACGCCGCGCCATGGTGACCGTGCAGGTTGAGAAGCTGATCGATTTCGTCGCCGATGTGTTCGCCCATGCCGGCTCATCCCAGGAGGAAGCCAGGCGGATCGCGACCTATCTCACCACCGCCAACCTGACCGGCCACGACAGCCACGGCGTCATCCGCGTGCCGGTCTATGTGCGCTGGAAGAACATGGGCGCAGTCGTGCCGGATCAGACGGTCGATCTGGTGGTGGATACGCCGTCGCTCGCGGTGGTGGATGGCAAGTTCGGCTACGGCCAGACCGTCGGACCGCAGGCAGTCAAGCTCGGCATCGAGAAGTGCAAGGCGAGCGGGCTCGCCGCGGTGGCGCTGCGCAACGCCGGCCATATCGGCCGCATCGGCGACTGGGCCGAGATGGCGGCGGCGGAAGGGCTGGTGTCGATCCATTTCGTCAACGCAGCCGGCTCGATTCTTGTGGCGCCCTATGGCGGCGTCGAGCGGCGGCTCTCCACCGCGCCGTATTGCGTCGGCATTCCGCGCAAGGGACAGCGGCCGATCGTGCTCGACTTCGCCACCTCGATCGTCGCCGAGGGCAAAGTGCTGGTGGCAAGCCGCGGCGGCAAGAAGCTGCCGACCGGCGCGCTGATCGATGCCGACGGCACGCTGAGCGAAGACCCGCATGTGCTTTACGGGCCTTATACGCAGGACGGCACCCGCGATCATTCGCAAGGCAAGGGCGCGATCCGCGCGTTCGGCGATCACAAGGGCTCCGGACTGGCGCTGATCTGCGAATTGCTCGGCGGCGCACTCACCGGCACCGGCGCCACCGCGCCGAACCGCCGCTTCGCCAACGGCATGCTGGCGATCTATATCGATCCCGCGCGGATCGATCCCGCAAACTTCTTCGACGGCGAGATGGCGCGCTATGTCGATTACTACAAGGACAGCAAGCCTGCGAAGGGCAATGACGGCGTATTGATTCCCGGCGATCCCGAAGCGCGGACGCGCGCGGAACGCACCGCCAACGGCGTACCCCTGCCGGACGACACATGGGCCGCCATCGTCAACACCGCGCGCGAGGTCGGCGTCAGCGAAGCCGCGATCGCCAAGGCGACGCAATAAGATTCCCCGTCATTGCGAGCAAAGCGAAGCAATCCAGAAGCCACAAGAAAGAACTGGATTGCTTCGTCGCTACGCTCCTCGCAATGACGAAATGTTTTGATACATCGAGAGGATGAAAGATGGCCAACAACGTCAAGAAACTCTGGGCTGAAGGCAAGGCCGTGGTGAACGGCTGGCTGGCGATCCCGTCGGGATTTTCCGCCGAGGTGATGGCGCAATGCGGCTTCGATAGCGTCACCGTCGATATGCAGCATGGCGTGCAGGATTATCAGTCGATGGTGCAATGCTTTCAGGCAATGCAGGCGCATCCGGTGACGCCGATGGTGCGCGTGCCGTGGAACGAGCCGGGCATCATCGGCAAGGTGCTGGATGGCGGCGCTTACGGCGTGATCTGCCCGATGATCAACACCAAGCAGGAAGCGGAGAACTTCGTTTCCTACTGTAAGTATCCGCCGCGCGGCACCCGCAGCAACGGGCCGATCCGCGCCGGGCTCTATGGCTCCTCCAGCGGTTATCAGACCACCGCCAACGAGGAGACGCTGTGCATTCCGATGATCGAGACCAAGACGGCGGTGAAGAACATGACGGCGATCCTCGATGTCGAAGGCATCGCCGGTGTTTATGTCGGCCCGTCCGATCTCGGCTTCTCCTATGGTCTGGTGCCGAAGCTCGACCGCGACGAGCCGGAGATTTTGAAAATCTACGACAAGCTGATCAAGGAATGCGGCAAGCGCGGCATCTCGGCCGGCATCCATTGCAGCGGTCCGGCCGGCGCGCTGCGCGCCATCAACATGGGCTTCAAGCTGGTGACGCTGCTCAACGACAGCGGCATCATGGCGACCGGCGCACGCGCCTGGGTCACGGAAACCCGCAAGGGCGCGAAGGGCAAAGCCTGATCTCTCATACAGAGGATGCGTGAGGCGATCGTCGCCTCACGCGGGCTTCAATGTCTGCTGGCGTGACGGCAATGGCGGGAAAGCGAGCGCGATAGCGACCGCGCCGAGCCCGACCACGAACGAGCCGATGAACATCCAGTGATAGGCGCCGAAGTTGTCGAACACCCAGCCGCCGGCGATGGGGCCGAGCGCCATGCCGAGGCTCGATGTCATCGTCGCCGCGCCGAATACGGTGCCCATGATGCGCTGGCCGAAATACTCGCGCGCCAGCACAGCGTAGAGCGGCATCACGCCGCCATAGGTGGTGCCGAAGATCAGCGCCAGCGCATAGAACTGCGGCAGCGTGTTCACGCCCATATAGGCCGCGATCACGATCGCTTGCACCGCAAGGCCGGCGACCAGCACTGGCTTGACGCCGAAGCGATCGGCAAGCACGCCGAGCAACACGCGGCCGCCGAGGCCAGCAAGCCCTTCGACGCTGTAGATGCTGACCGCGGCCAGCGGCGCAACCCCGCAGGTGATCGCGTAGCTGACCATGTGAAAGATCGGCCCGGCATGCGCGGCGCAGCACAGGAAGAACGTTCCGGCGAGCACCGCGAACTGCGGTGTGCGCAGCGCGGCGGAAGCTGAGAGGCCGTTGTCGTCGGTCTGCATTGTGTTCGCGGCATCGTCCGCCGGCGCGTCGGGTGCGCGGCGCACCAGGAATGCCGCCGGGATCAGCAATATCCACGCGACCACGCCGATCACAGCCATCGCGGTGCGCCAGTCATAAGTCGTCAGCAGCCATCCGGCGAACGGAGAGATCGTCATCGGTGCGACGCCCATGCCGGCCGACACCAGCGACACCGCGAGGCTGCGATTGGTGGTGAACCACGCCGTCGCGGTGGCGATCATCGGCGCGAAGAATGCGCCGGCCGCGAGCCCGACAAGAATGCCGTAGACGAGCTGGAAGCCGACGATGCTGGTCATCCGGCTCGCCAGCACCAGTGCGAGCCCGAGCAGGACCGCGCCGGCCAGCACGACAGGACGGCTGCCGTTTCGGTCGCTGAGCGTGCCCCAGCCGAAGCCGGCGGCGCCCATCACCAGGAAGTTCAGCGTCATCGCGCTGGAGATGCCGGCGCGGGTCCAGCCGGTCGCCGCCGACATCGGTTGCAGGAAGATCGCGAGCGAGAACATCGCGCCGATCCCGACGCAGGTCATCAACGCGCCGGCCGCGATGATGACCCAGCGATACGACGAGGTGACGTGTGGTTCCGACATGAATGCCTCTCGTGAGCCCTTGGCCAAGTTGTCGTCTGCCACAAGGACGTGGGGCGAGCGGGCGATCCGACATGCCTTTCCGATATTTTGACACGGATTGCGGCATCCGCATTGTCCGGAATAAGGCGATAGCCAAGGGGCAGGCATCGGAGCATGATGGTCACGCGCCCGCTTGAAGGAGATTGGATCATGACCGCTGCGCCCGTCATTCGCTTGCATCCCGACGACAGCGTCCTGATCGCGCGGACCACGCTGCTGCCGGGGGTGGCCGTGACCGACAGCGTAACCACATCGGATCGCATTCCGGCGGGCCACAAGGTGGCGATCCGGCGGATCGCCGAGGGTGAGGCGATCCGCCGTTACGGCCAGATCATCGGCTTTGCGACAACGTCGATCGCCCCGGGGCAACACATTCACACCCATAATTGCGGCATGGGCGATTTCTCCCGCGATTATGCCTATGGCGTCGATGCCAAGCCGACGCCGAATTTCGATCTGCCGGCAACCTTCGAAGGCATCCGCCGCGCCGACGGCCGGGTGGCGACGCGCAACTATATCGGCCTCCTGACCAGCGTGAATTGCAGCGCGCATGTCGCGGGGCTCGTCGCCGATGTGTTCAAACGAAATCCGTTCAGCGGCCACGATCCGCTGGCGGATTTTCCCAACGTCGACGGCGTGGTGGCGCTGACCCATAAGACCGGCTGCGGCATGACGCAGGACGAGCCCTTGGCGCTGCTCCGCCGCACGCTCGGCGGCTACGCGCGTCACGCGAACTTCGCCGCGGTGGTGGTGCTCGGCCTCGGCTGCGAGATCAACCAGATCGGCGGGCTGATGGCGGAGCAGAAGCTCGCCGGACGTCTGCGCGAATTGCAGATTCAGGATATCGGCGGCACCCGCAAAACCACCGAGGCCGGCATCGCCTTCGTCAAGGAAGCCTTGCAGGATGCCAACAGGGTGAAGCGCGAAACCGTACCGGCCAGCGAACTCACCGTGGCGCTGCAATGCGGCGGCTCGGATGGCTATTCCGGCATCTCGGCCAATCCGGCGCTGGGGGCAGCGAGCGATCTTCTCGTGCGCCACGGCGGCACCGTCATTCTCTCGGAGACGCCGGAAACCTACGGCGCCGAACATCTGCTCACCCGCCGCGCGGTGAGCCGCGAGGTCGGCGAGAAGCTGGTCGGCCTGATGCGCTGGTGGGAGGATTACACCCGGCGCGAGGGCGCGGAGATGAACGCCAATCCCAGCCCCGGCAACAAGGCGGGCGGGCTCACCACCATTCTCGAAAAATCATTGGGCGCGATGGCAAAAGCCGGCAGCACCAACCTGGTCGACGTGGTGAACTACGCGGAGGCTGTGACCAAGAAGGGCTTCGTCTTCATGGATACGCCCGGCTACGACCCGGTGGCCGCGACCGGGCAGGTGGCGGGCGGCGCAAATCTTGTGTGTTTCACCACGGGACGTGGCAGCGTGTTCGGCTGCAAGCCCGCGCCGTCGATCAAGCTCGCGACCAACTCGCCGATGTATCGCCGCATGGAGGATGACATGGATGTGAACTGCGGCACCATTCTCGACGGCGACGAGACGGTGCAGCAATGCGGCCAGCGCATCTTCGACCTGATGCTCCGTGTTGCGTCGGGCGAGGCGACCAAGAGCGAGAGTTTCGATTTCGGCGGCGCGGAGTTCGCGCCGTGGGTGCTCGGCGCGACGATGTAACACGGCGCGATGTCCTGTTGCGAGACGTCGATGGCGGCGTGCGCCGCGCTTTGCCACAATGTTGAAGGATTTCGAACCCAGTCTGGCGTCCATCGGCTGTTGATGTCGATGGGAACGATTTGATGGTCTGGATGTTGTTTCCAGTTGAGATGCCTCCGACGGAGGCGTCCTGAATCGAGACGCGTTCGGGGGTTTGATGACAATTGAGGCCGGTGAGACCGGACGTCGCATTCTGTGCGTGTTTCCGCGCTACACATCCTCGTTCGGCACGTTCGAATATGCTTATCCGCTGACGGACGGCGTGCAGGCTTTCATGCCGCCGCAGGGGCTGTTGCTGATCGCGGCCTATCTTCCGAAACACTGGCAGGTTCGCTTCATCGACGAGAACATCCGCGCCGCCACAGTGGAGGATTTCACCTGGGCGGAAGCGGTGTTGGTCAGCGGCATGCACATTCAGCGGATGCAGATGAACGATATCTGCCGCCGCGCGCATGCGTTCGATCTTTCGGTGGCGATCGGCGGGCCATCGGTCAGCGCCTGCCCGGATTACTATCCGTCGTTCGACTATCTGCACATCGGCGAATTGGGCGACGCAACAGATGAGTTAATCGTCCGCCTCTCGCGCGATCCGTCGCGGCCGCCGGAGCAGGTGGTGTTGAAGACCGCCGACCGGCTCGACATGGCGCGCTTTCCGATCCCGGCTTACGAACTGGCGGAAATCCCTCGCTACTTCCTTGGCAGCATCCAGTATTCCAGCGGCTGTCCGTATCAGTGCGAGTTCTGCGACATTCCCGGACTCTACGGTCGCAATCCGCGCCTGAAATCGCCGGAGCAGATCACGCGCGAACTCGACAAGCTGCTGGAATGCGGCATTCGCGGATCGGTGTATTTCGTCGACGACAACTTCATCGGCAATCGCAAGGCCGCGCTTGAACTGCTGCCGCATCTGATCGAGTGGCAGAAGAAGACCGGCTTTGTGCTGCGTTTCTCCTGCGAGGCGACGCTGAACATCGCCAAGCGGCCTGAGATTTTGTCGCAGATGCGCGAGGCTTATTTTGCCACCATCTTCTGCGGCATCGAGACGCCGGACCCGGTGGCGCTGAAAGCCATGCACAAGGACCACAACATGATGGTCCCGATCATGGAGGCGATCCATACGCTGAACGGTTTTGGTATGGAGGTGGTATCCGGCATCATCCTCGGCCTCGACACCGACAGACCGGAGACCGGCGCGCATCTGTTGAACTTCATCGATCAGTCGCAAATTCCGTTGCTCACGATCAACCTGTTGCAGGCGTTGCCCAGGACCCCGCTGTGGGATCGCCTCAAGCGCGAGAACCGCCTGATCGAGGATGAGAGCCGCGATTCCAACGTCGATTTCCGGCTGCCGTACGATCATGTCGTCAGCACCTGGCGTCAGTGCATGGGGCGCGCTTACGAGCCGGACAAATTGCTCGAGCGGTTCGAGTATCAGATCCGCGAAACCTATCCCCATCGGGTGCAGCCGCCGGTATCGCGCGCGCGCCTGTCGGCCGCGAACATCAAGCTCGGCCTTGTCATGCTGCGGAACATCTTCTGGAAGGTCGGCGTGCTCGGCGACTATCGCCGCGCGTTCTGGAAGTTCGCCCTGCGCCGGCTGCGGCGAGGCGAGATCGAATATCTCATCAGCTCGATCACGGTGGCGCATCACCTGATCATGTTCGCGCGCAACGCCTCGCGCGGCGAAACCAACGCATCCTACTATTCGCTGAAACTCCAGGAAGCCTCAGTGCCGGCGGAGTGACGGGCTTGCGCCCCGCAAGTTCGCTCGATGCGCTTTGATGACAGTTCCGTGAAAGGGTACGCTCTCGCAGGCAAACCGGGGCGAATCGCAGGCATGCTGTGCTTGCGGGATCGCACAGACCTGCTAAACCTCGGCGCCGTGATTTTGTTTCATGTTTTCAAAGGCTCCGGCTGCCATAGGCCACGGAGCCGGGCGCCGGATCGCCAGCCGAGAACGGACACCGCATGCACGATGTGAATGGAAGCGATCTCGATGCCCATAAGCCGGGCAGGAAGCTGCCAAGCATTGCCTTCGGGCTGGAGCGCATCGGGCTGATCGGCATTCGCGCGCCGGTGCTGGCCTGCATCATTCTCGCGGCGTTGTGTGTCGGCGCGGCGTTCGGCATCCAGCGAATCAAGATCGACGATTCGCTCAGCCAGTTGTTCCGCTCCGACTCGGTCGAATACAAGCAATACGAAGAAGTCACCAAGCGTTTCCCGTCGACCGAGTTCGACGTGCTGGTGGTGGTCGAGGGCAAGACGCTGCTCAAGCGTGAGAACCTTGAGAAGTTGCGCGACATGGTCACCGATCTGCAACTGATCGACGGCACGCGCGGCCTGATCTCGCTGTTCTCGGCGCGGCAGGCGCCTGAAGCCGGCAAGCTGCCGGCGGCGCTGTTTCCGAACGAACTGCCGGAAGGCGCGGCCTACGACAAATTTATCGAGACGGTGAAGTCCAACGAAATCATTCGCGGCAAGCTGTTGTCGGAAGACGGCACGCTGGCCTTGATCGTGCTGGCGCTTGATCCGGAGGTGGTGCGTAACAACAGCCTCGGTAAGGTTGTCGGCGAAATCCGCAAAGTGATGAACGACGATCTGGCAGGCACCGGCCTCACCAAGGAATTGTCGGGCGTGCCGGTGATGCAGCTCGAAATCCGCAACGCGGTCGAGCGCGACGGGTTGATGTACAATATCGCCGGCATTCTGGCGGGGTGCCTGATCGCCATCGTGTTCTTCCGCAAGATCTCGTTCATGATCGTCGCGGCGTTTCCGCCGCTGCTCGCCATCCTGCTCGCGCTCGGCGCGCTGGGCTGGGCGGGCTTCAGCCTCAACATGTTCCTGAACGTGATAACGCCGCTGATCATGGTCATCAGCTTCTCGGACTCGATGCAGCTCACCTTCGCGGCGCGCGATCGCCTGATCGCGGGGGAGGATCGCTATTCGGCGTTCCGTAACGCGGTGCTGGTGGTCGGCCCGGCCTGCGTGCTGACCCACGCCACGGCGGGCATTTCATTCCTGGCGCTGCAATTCTCCAACTCGGATTTGATCCGTGCGTTCGGCGAAGCTGGCTTCGCGGCGACCGTGATCGCGCTGCTCGCGGTGCTGCTGCTGGTGCCGGTGTTCGGCGTGCTGCTCGTGCGCAACGAGAAGGTGTTTGCCAGCAAGTTCAAGACGGCGGACGCCGGCGTCAACGCGCTGCGCGCGTTCTGCATGTGGATCGCAGTGCGCATGGTCAGCCGGCCGGGGCTGTTCAGCCTGATCGCGCTGCTCGTCGTGGTGGGCCTCGGTTCGATCTATGCCAGTCTTGAGCCGCGTTATCGCTTGGCCGATCAGGTGCCCGACAAGCAGCAGGCGGTGGCGGCGAGCGGCCGTCTCGATGCCAAGCTCACCGGCGCCAATCCGATCGACGTGCTGATCGAATTCCCGAAGGGGCAATCGCTGTATTCGCAGCAGACCCTCGACACCATCGCCGAGGTTCACAAGCAGGTCGAGACGCAGGCCGGCGTCGGCAACGTCTGGTCGCTGGAAACGCTGCGGCGCTGGCTAGCGGAGAAGGTTGGCTCCTCCGACGTTGCGACGCTGAAGGAATACGTCGACCTGTTGCCGAAGCATCTGGTGCGGCGCTTCATCTCGGAAAATCAGGATGCGGTGGTGGTGTCCGGGCGCGTGCCCGACAGCGACTCCAGCCAGATTCTTCCGATCGTGAAAAAGCTCGACAGCAGCCTGAATGAGGTGCGGAAAGAGCACCCCGGTTACGAGATAGCGGTCACCGGCCTTTCGGCGATCGCGGCGCGGAACAGCGCCGGCATGATCGAGAAACTCAACCACGGCCTGACCATCGAGTTCGGTTTTGTCGCCGCCTTCATCGGGCTGGCGTTCCGCTCGGTGGTGGTGGGCCTCGCATGTATCCTGCCCGGCATCTTCCCGGTGGTGCTGTCCGGCACCGTACTGTGGCTGCTCGGGGAGGGGTTGCAGTTCGCCAGCGTGGTGGCGCTGACCGTCTCGTTCGGGCTAGGGCTCAGCGCGACGATTCACTTCCTTAATCGACTGCGGCTGGAGCAGAAGCCCGGCGAGGACCCGGCGATCGCGGTGGAGAGTGCCACCGTGCTGGTCGGGCCGGCGCTGATCCTGACCACGGTGGTGCTCGCCTGCGGCCTGGTGGTGACGGTGTTCTCGGACCTGCCGTCGCTGCGGCTGTTCGGCTGGCTCAGCGCCTTCGCGATGGTGGCGGCGCTGATCGCCGACCTGTTCATCCTGCGGCCGACCGCGATGTGGCTCATCAGCCTGTCGCAGCGGCTGCGCGGCGTGCAAAGACAGCCCAAACCGGCGGAGTAGATCGACATGAAAAGCCCGCGGTGCGATCCGCGGGCTTTCTATCGGTTAGCTGGGTGCGAAGGATCAGCTCTTGACGAGCGTGATGTTGACGCCGCGAATTTCGCCCTTCGAATTGATCGACACCGACTGCTTGTTGCCGTGGGTTGTGACCGTCAGGTTGGCGGCGAAGCCCGCCGCCTCGACGAACACCTCGATCCGGCCGTTGCTGGCGCGGCCCTGGAGATTGCCGTTGATGTTGCGGCTCTGCTCGCTCCAGTTTCCGGTCACCGTGCCGCCTTGTGCGACGACGTCGCTGTCGAGATCGAAGCGATAGCTGTCGCTGGCGCAGCGGAGCGTCTGCTTCAGGCCCTGACCGTCGCCGTTGACCCTGTAGTTGGCTTTGCAGCGAATCCGCTCGGTCGAGCCGTCCGACATCGAAACCGATCCGGTGCCCGACCATGCGCCGCTGAAACTCGCGAACGGACCGGATTGAGCCTGGCTCGCCGATACCGAGAACAGAAGCACGCCAGCCACGCCGGCTGTCTTGATGATCTGCGAAATGCCAAAATCGAACGACTTCATAGCCTGCGCCCTAAATTGATTTGCCTGTCGGGAAGATAGTATCGCCGCGTTGCATGCGGTAGTTCAGCTTCATAGTGTCTCTAAACCGTGCGCAGGTTCAATACCATGCACACAATGACGCCACGATATTGAACGGCGGCGGGAACGCGCTGGCGTATGCGGTCATGCGCCGAATCTGATTCAGTCGCATGTTGCGGCGGATCGGTTCGAGCGGTGACGGCATGACAGATGTGAATATCGCTGTTATCAAAATAGCCATGCAATATCATGATGTTATGATGGATTTGTCATGCATGGCGCAAAACGTCGCGCGCACGATGTCGGTTTGCCGTAATTTTAGCCGTATTTGCAGGCGCTTTGGCGGAAGCGTCGTCACTCCGTGTCGGTGGACGCCTGAGTCTCGCGCGCGTCCGTGAGGAGCATCGATGAAGTAGGGTTGTTGACGGCGTCTCTGCCCTGTCAGTATTCAATCGGCTGACAGACGTTCGTGACTTGCCGTCGGCATTGCCGTCTCCAACTATAAACGACCGTGAATCGACGATCGGTCGCGCTGTTATTTTTGTCAGAAACAAAGGACCACGATGCCCAGAATTCTCCTATTGCTCGCACTGTTGGCGCCGCTTTCGACCGCCGCAATCGCCCAGAACCAGAACGCAAGCCAACGTAGCGGGACCGAAGCCGAGCAGAAAGCCTGCACCCGGGATGTGACGCGGCATTGCCGCCAACTGATGGATCAGGGCGATCTGGTGATCCTTGGCTGCCTCAAGGAACACCGGGCGAAGCTGACCAAGGCTTGCAATCAGGTCCTCGTCAATCACGGTCAGTGATCGTCGGCTGACTGTTTCGCATTCTTGAAGCGCGCGGGCAGGTCGATCCCTGTCCGCGGGCGGGAAATTCCCGAAAAGTGGGTTCCCGGATCGGCTTCGGCAGAGGCCAGCGGCGCCGTGTGGCGCGCCGCCTGCGACAGAATGCATTGGTTTTGTGGGCGAACTTCCCATATATGAGGGCGGAACCGCGGATGCGCGCCAAGGAACGGCGCGCTAGCGCTATCCACCCATTGAAATGAATGTAGCCGTTTCCGATGACGACTGCGAGCGAGCTGCGATCGGGCAAGACCCATCGCGACGAGAATTTCCCGGTTGCGTCATGGATCATCCATCCGCGCCATCGGGCGCTGATTCTCGCCTTCTATAACTTCGTCCGCACCGCCGACGACATCGCCGATCATGCGACGCTGAGCGCGGAAGAGAAACTCGCCAATCTCGATCTGCTCGAAGCGGAACTGCTCGGGCGCGGCGACAGCCAGCCGGAAGCCGTGCGCCTGCGCGAAGCCTTCGCCGAACGTGGGATGCCGCCGCGTCACGCACTCGACCTGCTGATCGCGTTCCGCATGGACGTGACCAAGCTGCGCTACGAGAACTGGGACGAGGTCATCCACTACTGCCGCTATTCGGCGATGCCGGTCGGTCGCTTCATGCTCGACGTCCACGGCGAGAGCACATCGACGTGGCCGGCGTCGGATGCCGTCTGTGCCGGATTGCAGATCAACAATCACTTGCAGGACTGCGGCAAGGATTACCGCAACATCAACCGCGTCTATCTGCCGCGCGATGCGCTCGCTGCGGCGGGCGCCAGTGTCGAGATGCTGGGGCAGGACAAATCGTCGCCGCAGCTTCTGCAATGCCTGCATGCTCTTGCGCGCCGTAACGAAGCGTTGCTCGACGAAGGCAAGTCGCTGAATACCGGCGTGATCGATACGCGGCTCGGGCTGGAGATCGCCGTTATCCAGACTTATGCCGACAAGATCGTGCAACTGTTGAAGGTGCGCGATCCGCTCAGCGAGCGCGTTCATTTGCGCCCGCATCAGTTCCTCGGCTACAGCATCAGCGGCATGGCGATGGAGCTGGCGCGGCGCGTGGTGCGGCGGCCCGCCGCCAAGCGAGCGGCCGGCGCATGAGCATCGAGGCGGCGGCCGACGCAAGTTCCGGCGCATCAGCGTCCGGCAGTTCGTTCTACGCGGCGATGCGCATCCTGCCGCGCGCGCAACGTGAGGCGATGTTCCAGATCTACACGTTCTGCCGTGAGGTCGACGACATCGCCGATGCCGATGGTCCGCGCGAGGGACGCCGTGAAGCGCTGGCGCAATGGCGCAAGGACATCGACGCGCTGTGCGCCGGCCACCCGCCGGAGAAGCTGAAAAGCTATCTGCCGTCGGTGCGGACCTTCGGCCTGCGCCGCGAGGATTTTATTGCCATCATCGACGGCATGGAGATGGACGTCATCGGCAATATCCGCGCGCCGGATTCAGCCACGCTCGATCTCTATTGCGATCGCGTTGCCAGCGCCGTGGGGCGGCTGTCGGTGCGGGTATTCGGCCTGCCTGAGCAGGACGGCGAGGGGCTTGCCTATCATCTCGGCCGCGCGCTGCAACTCACCAACATTTTGCGCGACATCGATGAAGACGCCGGCATCGGCCGCCTGTATCTGCCGCGCGAGGCATTGCTGGCGGCGGGCATTACCAGCGACGATCCGGATGTGGTGATGCGCGAGCCGGCGATGCAGAAAGTCTGTGCACCGCTGATGGCACAGGCGCGCGATCATTTCATCAAGTCCGACGAGATCATGGCGCGGCATCCGCGCAAGATCGTGCGCGCCCCGCGCATCATGTCGAAATACTATCAAGTCATTCTCGATCGTCTGGTGGCGCGCGGTTTCGCGCCGCCGCGCGCGCCGGTGCGTCTCAGCAAGGTGGCGAAGATGGCGATCCTCCTGCGATACGCGGTCATCTGATGTCACCCACCGTTCACATTATCGGCGCCGGGATTTCCGGCCTTTCGGCAGGTGTGCGGCTCGCCGCCGCCGGCCGCACCGTGCGCGTGCACGAAGCGACGCAACAGGTCGGCGGCCGCTGCCGCACTTACTATGATGGCGCGACCGACCTGATGATCGACAACGGCAATCACCTGCTGCTGTCGGGCAATCATCACGCGCTCGCTTACGCGCGGCAGATCGGCAATCTCGAAGGGCTGAAAGGTCCGGATGAAGCGCGCTTCGACTTCGTCGATTTCGGCACCAATGAACGCTGGGTGCTGCGCATGAATGACGGCCGTGTGCCGTTCTGGGTGTTCGATGCCAAGCGGCGCGTGCCCGGCACTTCCGCCGCCGATTATTTCGGTCTCGCTCCGCTGGTGTGGGCGGGGACCGACAAGCGCATCGGCGATGCAATTAAATGCGACGGGGCACTGTACTGGCGGCTGGTGCAGCCGCTGCTGCTGGCGGCGCTCAACATCGATCCGCCGAACGGCTCCGCCGGCCTTGCCGGTGCGATCATTCGCGAAACGCTTCTGGTGGGCGGGCAGGCGTGTCGTCCGCTGATCGCCAGCGATGGCTTGAGTTCGGTGCTGATCGATCCCGCGATCCGCTTTATCCGCGAGCGCGGCGGCAGCGTCGATATCGGCCATGAGGCGCGCGGCTTCAGCTTCGACGGCAATCGCGTCAGCGCGCTCTCGCTCGGCGATCAAACGATCGATCTCGGTCCGCAGGATGCGGTAGTGATGGCGGTGCCGCCGCGGCCAGCGGTGGCGCTGCTGCCGGGGTTGACCGCGCCGAACAAATTCTGCGCCATCGTCAACGCGCATTTCCGCTTCGCGCCGCCAGCGGGAACGCCGCCGATCATGGGCATCGTCAACGGTCTGATCGACTGGCTGTTCGCGTTCTCCGAGCGGCTGTCGGTCACCATCAGCGGCGGTGATCATCTGGTCGACCGGCCGCGCGAGGACCTGGCGCAGGCGATCTGGGACGACGTCTGCAAGGCCACCGGGATTGCCGCGCCGCTGCCGCCGTGGCAAATCGTGCGCGAACGCCGCGCCACTTTCGAGGCCACGCCGGAACAACATGCGTTGCGGCCCGGCGCGCGGACGCAATGGACGAACCTGGTTTTGGCGGGCGACTGGACCGATACCGGTCTGCCGGCAACCATCGAAGGCTCGGTGCGTTCGGGCAACCGCGCAGCCGACTTGCTCCTGAAGAACTGACGGGCCGCCTTAGCTGTCCCGCGCTGTCTCATTGGACCACGAGATCGAGATGCTCAACACCACCACGCAATCCGTTATTGAAAAGGCCGAACTCGACCGCAGCATCGCGGCGGCGACGAAGGCGTTGCATGGCCATCAGCAGGCCGATGGCCACTGGGTTTTCGAACTCGAAGCCGATGCCACCATTCCCGCCGAATATGTTTTGTTCCGGCACCAGATCGGCGAACCCGCGTCGCCGGAGATCGAAGCCAAGATCGGCAACTACCTGCGCCGCATTCAGGGTGCGCATGGCGGCTGGCCGCTGTTTCAGGATGGCGCGCTCGATATCAGCGCCAGCGTCAAGGCGTACTTCGCGCTGAAGATGATCGGGGATTCTCCCGACGCGCCGCACATGGCGCGCGCGCGCGAGGCCATTCGCGCGCACGGCGGCGCGGAGAAGGCGAACGTCTTCACCCGTTTCCTGCTGGCGTTCTTCGGTGTCGTGTCGTGGCGCGCGGTGCCGGTGCTGCCGATCGAGATCATGCTGCTGCCGCGCTGGTCGCCCTTCCACCTGATCAAGATTTCCTATTGGGCGCGCACCACCATGGTGCCGCTGATGGTGCTTGCCGCGCTGAAGATCAAGGCGCAAAACGCGCGCGGCGTCGGCATCGATGAGTTATTCCTCGCGCCGCCGTCGCAGGTCGGGTTCTCGCCGAAAGCGCCACATCAGAGCATGGCGTGGTTCCTGCTGTTCCGGAGTATCGACGCGGTGTTGCGTGTGATCGAGCCGATGTTTCCGAAGAAGCTGCGCGCCCGCGCTATTGCTGCGGCGCAAGCCTTCGTCGAGGAGCGGCTGAACGGCGAGGACGGCATCGGTGCGATTTTCCCGCCGATGGTCAACACCGTGCTGATGTACGACGCGCTCGGCTATCCGAAGGATCATCCGCCGCGCGCCACCACCTTGCGCGGCATCGACAAGCTGCTCGCCATCCATGACGACGAAGCCTACTGCCAGCCCTGCGTATCACCGGTGTGGGACACGGTGCTGACCGGTCACGCGCTGCTCGAGGCCGGCGACGCGGAATCGGTCGCTCGCGTCCGCAAGGGGCTCGACTGGCTGAAGCCGCTGCAAGTGCTCGACGTGAAGGGCGACTGGGCAGCGAAACGTCCCGACGTGCGGCCGGGCGGCTGGGCCTTCCAGTACGCCAACGCCCATTACCCGGACCTCGATGACACCGCCGTGGTGGTGATGGCGATGGATCGCGCCCGCAGGCTCGACGGCGGCAAGGAATACGACGCGGCGATCGCCCGGGCACGGGAATGGATCGAGGGGCTGCAAAGCAAGGACGGTGGCTTCGCCGCCTTCGATGCCGACAACCTCGAATACTACATCAACAACATCCCGTTCGCCGATCACGGCGCGATGCTCGACCCGCCGACCGAGGACGTCACCGGCCGTTGTGTCTCGATGCTGGCGCAACTCGGCGAGACGGTGGAGTCGAGCCCGGCGATGAAGCGGGGGGTCGACTATCTGATTCGCACCCAGCTCGATGAGGGCTCCTGGTACGGCCGCTGGGGCCTCAACTACATTTACGGCACCTGGTCGGTGATGTGCGCGCTCAACGCCGCTGGCGTCGACCACAAGTCCCCGACCATGCGCAAGGCGGTCGATTGGCTGGTCAAGATCCAGAACCCCGACGGCGGCTGGGGCGAGGACGGCGACAGCTACAAGCTGGATTACAAGGGCTATGAGGCCGCGCCGAGCACCTCGTCGCAAACCGCCTGGGCTTTGCTGGCGCTGATGGCGGCCGGTGAGGCCGATCATCCGGCGGTTCATAGAGGTGTTGCGTATTTGTCACAGGCGCAAAATGAAGCGGGTGAGTGGGACGAGACCCGCTATACAGCGACCGGTTTTCCGCGTGTATTCTACTTGAGGTACCACGGTTATCGGAAGTTCTTCCCCCTTTGGGCGCTAGCCCGATACCGCAACCTTCATTCGACGAACAGCAGGCTTGTAGGGGTCGGGATGTGATCTTGGGGACAGGGGACCGAGTTGTGCCTGCGGGTGAATT
>JBQCHY010000068.1:0-35567 GCA_051954235.1 Xanthobacteraceae bacterium | reverse complement strand
CATGTTGAGCATCGCCATCAGCGACTGTCCGCCGGCGATGACGCGGGCGTCGCCGCCTTCCGCAGCCAGTGCCGCCAGCGCCTCATCGAGCGTCTCCGCTCGCACATAATCGAATGGGGCCGGCTTCATCGTCGGCCTCCGAACAGCGCGCATAACCGCGCCCAAATGCCGGAAACCTCCCCGCTCGCGAGTCCACCGCCCGCATGACGCGAGAGCGACCTGAAGAACTGTCCAATGATGACCCGCGCCGCGCCATCGAGCAGGCGGCCTCCAATGCTGGCGACCTTGCCGCCGATCTCGGCGTCGTATTTGTAGGTCAACGTGGTGCCGCCACCCTCGCGCGGCACAAGCGTAATGCGACCTTCGCCAGCACCGTGACCGAGCGCGCCATCGGCCGAACCCGATAACGTCACCGCATGCGGCGGATCGAGATCCGAGAGTCTGACTTCGGCGCGATACTTGCCCTTCACCGGACCGATGCCAAGCGTCACATCGGCGCGGAAATGCGTGTCCGATATCTTCTCGACGCTGTGACAACCGGGGATCACCGCTTGCAGCGTGTCGGGATCGAGCAGCATGTCCCACACGGCTTGCGGCGATGCACCGACCTCGGCGCGGCCCTCACCCTGAAGGCCGCGATCGCCGGGCTTGCGGCTGCGCGACCGGGCCGTCGCGCCTGCCGGCGCGGGCGGCTCGTCGCCGGCAAGCATGGCGCGAACGCACGCCGGCACCAGCGGCAGCACGACGTCCTTCTGCCCCAGCGCATCGGCAACGGCATTGGCGATGCACACCGGCGTCGACATGCAATTGCCTTCGCCAACCCCTTTCGCGCCGAGCGGTGTGAACGGTGACGGCGTTTCCATATGCACGATCACCGGTTCGGGAATCTCCGTCGCGGTCGGAACCAAGTAATCGGCGAATGTGCCGGCGAGGAAACTTCCGTCCGGCGCGTAGGCGAATTCCTCCAGCAGCGCCGCGCCAAAGCCCTGGCCGAATCCGCCGCGAATCTGGCCATCCACCATGCCCGGATGCAGGATGGTGCCGCAGTCGTGGGTGGTGACGTAACGATCGATCCGCACCTCACCGGTGATGCGGTCGATCTCGACACCGCAATAATCGAAGATGAAGCCGTGGCAGAGCGACGAATTGATGCGGTCATCATCGTCGGGCGCGGCCAGTTCCGGCGGCGTCCAGAACGCGGTTTCGCGAATGGTGTGGCCGACATCGTCGGGCAGCGAACCGGGCGACCAATGGCTCAGCGCCGCGACGCGAGCGAACGGCATCGCATTGTCCGGATTGCTTCGCGAACGTACCTTGCCGTTGCTGAATGTCACGTCGTCGGCTTCAACGTTAAGATGGCTCGCAGCGATCCGCTTCAGCCGCGCGGCGATACGATCGGCTGCGATTTTCACCGTACCGGCGACGGCGGCGGCAAACCGGCTGGAGTAGTTGCCGGACGCGATCGACCACGCATCCTTCGCGGTATCGACCTCGGTGTTGACGCGCACGTCCTGCGGCGCGACGCCGAAAATGTCGGCAATCACTTGCGAGACGACCGTGCGATGTCCCTGCCCTTGCGGCACCGAGGAGATATGAACCGACACCGCTCCAACAGGATCAATCGACACCGTCGCGGTTGCCTGCGCACCGTTCTTCGGCCCGGCCTTACGACGTTCGGCCGGCGTCAGCACCGTCGAGAGATAACCCATGTTGGACACGCTGGGCTCGACGATGGCGGCGTAGCCGATGCCGTAAATGCGGCCTTCCGCGCGCGCCGCCGCGCGGCGTGCTTTCAATTCGTCGAGCCTGCCGCTCGATGCGCCGAGTTCGAGCGCCTTGGCGTAGTCGCCGGAATCGAGCAGCGCGCCCGGCGCGGTGCGATAAGGAAACGCGCCGCTCGGCACGAGGTTACGGCCGATTACCTCGAGGGGATCAAGATCGAGTTCGACCGCGATGCGTTGCATCAGGCGTTCGAGCGCGAAATAGACTTGCGGCCCGCCGAAACCACGATTCAGCCCCGTCGGCGTCTTGTTGGTAACGATGACGCGGTTGCGCACGCGCATGTGGCGAATGTCGTACGCACCCGTGAGGTTGCCGTGCATGCGATAGAGCGTCGCCGGCTCCGGTGCGCGTAAGTGCGCGCCGCAATCCTCGACCTGATCCCAATCCAGCGCCAGCACCTTGCCGGTCGCATCCACCGCCGCCGACAGCGTGGTGGCACGATTGGTCGCAGAATTCGACGCACACAGATGCTCAAGCCGGTCTTCGATCCATTTGACCGGCCGCCCTGCCACCCGCGCCGCGGCCGCAATCAGCACGATATACGGAAACACGCCCTGCTTGACGCCGAAGCTGCCGCCGGAATCCGGCGGTGTGCGCAGCCGCACGCGGTTGCCCGGTAATTTCAGCGCGCGCGAGATCACCGCGTGAATGCTGAACGGCCCCTGGAAGTTGGCGAGAATGTCGTAGGCGCCGTCGTTGGCATTATATTCCGCGATCACACCATAGGTTTCGATCGGTGTGCAGGAGTTGCGCGGATAGTTGATATCGATGGTGACTCGATGCGCGGCGGAGGCGAACGCACCATCCGGATCGCCGTAACTGAAATGCCGATCGCTTGCGACGTTGCCAGGAAATCCGTCGTGAACCAATGGCGCGCCGGGTGCAATCGCCGCGAGCGGATCGATGACCGACGGGCGCGGCGTATAGCGCGCATCGATTAGGTCAAGCGCATCCTCGGCCTTGTAGCGATCGCTCGCCACCACAACCGCGACGGGCTCACCGACATAACGCACGCGATTCACGGCGATCGGCCAGCACTCGACTGGCGCCTTGACGCCGACGACAAGGCTCGCGGTCAGTGCTTTGACATCGGCACCGATCAGCACGGCTACAACGCCGGGCGCAGCTTTGGCGGCGCTCGTCTCGATCGACAGAATGTCGGCGTGAGCGTGCGGCGAGCGCAGGATCGCGGCGTACAGCGTGCCGGGGCGAACGCCGAGATCGTCAATGAAGCGACCGTTGCCCGACAGAAGCGCCGCATCCTCGACCCGCTCCATCGAACGGCCGACCCAGGCACTGTCGTGCGCCGTGGCGGATGAGGAAATGGCGGCTGTTTGGCCCATATGGCGCTGCCTCGCGATCGCGGCCTTGATGGCCCGCTTGCAGCCCGTTCTGGAAAATCCGTCGGAGAGTGGCCATACCGCCCACTCTCACGACTTACCAACGCGTCCTATTCGCCATGCTGCAGTGCAGCAGAACGAGCCGGGTCGCCGTCCGAGTTCGCCCTCAAGAACCCGAGACACCCTCGCGCGACTGGCATCGTCCGGGCTTGGTGGGCGCGCGCGCCTCCGCGTCAGTATCCTCTCCCTTGAGGAGATGGCTAAGTCCCATCACTATGAGCGGGACGGCCAGCGCGATATAAGCGTTGTCGATACCAAAGGGATTGCCCATCACGAACCAGCTGATCGTCGCAACGAGAGACACTATGATGCTCAGGAAGGCTCCGAGTTTTGTCCCGAACGATGGTGTGAAGAACACGAACAACACTAGCACCGACAGCGAAGCCCTGAGCGCCTTGCCCAGAAACGTCATCGACAAGATATTCGGGGTGTAGATTGCCAGGACAATCGGGAGCAAGCCCATCACGACAGTCGTCACTCGGATGAAGATCAGGGAGTTCCTTTCGGTGCGCGCCCTGCCCGCAAGGCCAACATAGAAATCCTTGTAGAGCAGCGTTGCGGTGGCTACTGAAAACGCTGCAATCGAACCGAACAGCGACGCTGCCAAGCCAGCGCAAACGATGCCGGCCATCACCCCGTTCATCTGCCCGATCAGTGCGGAAAATGCACTGATCGATTTGATGTTGGGAAACAGGACCAGCGAGCACATGCCCACGAGAGACGTGATGATCGCAAACGGAATCAGCAGCAGCGCCGTCGAGAAACTCGCTATCTTCGCGCTTTTTGCATCGTCAACCGTGTTGATCGCTTGAATGACGTATTGCGTGGAGAATGTCGCCCCCATACCCGCGATGAACCACGCGAAAATCTGCCCCAGACCGACATGAGTGAAGGAGAACATTTCCGTAGGAAGACGAGCATGAAGTTGCTGGAATCCCCCGACTTTGGTGATTCCGAAATATAAAGCGACAATAATTCCGATGTACTTGGCGAACGAGTGGACGACGTTGGTGTAGACGACTGATTTCATTCCACCCATGAAGACATAAAGCACAGAAACAAAGCCGCAGACGGCAATCGCGGATGTCCGTTCAACACCGAGCAGAACACCCAGAATCGTTCCACCGCCAGCGTAGATGGCCACCGCTACAATCTCGAGTGCAAAGATCATCACCAGTGAAGTCGCGAGCCTGGTCTTGTGTCCGTATACCTCGGCGAGAATCGCCGAAATCGTGTTGTGCCCAGAATCCTTGTATCTTCCAGCAAGGAAACAGCCGTAAAGGATAAAGCCCGCCGCTAACGCCAAGATATTCCAGGCAGCCGAGATACCAACCTTGAACGCTTCCTGCGCGGTTCCGACGCTGGCGGACGTTCCGATAAATTCTGACATCAGCATAAGGCCAACCAGAACCGCCGGGACGCCAGTGTGACCAGCCGTTCCTGAAGCGAAAGTGGCGGCCGATTTGACCGAGCGCTGAAGAACGCCTGTCACAAGCGCCAGGCCAACGATGTAAGTTGCGACAATTGCTATCGCTACGTAATTTGCATGCACCCGCCGTCCCTCCCAGGTATTAGCGTCTTTGATCGCCGGAATGACGATGCGACGCGTTATGACGTCACGATTCTCTCTCCAACTCGTCGCGGTCAGCGTTCTGACGTTGGCGTCGGCCCACACGGGGGCGACGTTGCGCAGGGTTGCGGCCATTGTCGTATCGATCGATTGAATCAGCGTGGATATGCGATGATCGCGGAATCCCGGTAGACAACACCCCGAGCCACGTTCCGAAGCCGGGGATGAAGAAGCCGCGCCCCAACAGCAGAGCTGCATCTTCCGGCCGTTCAATTGAGCGGCCGATCCATGTGCTGTTCAACGCCATCGCGGATGACGAAATGATGGCTGTGTGGTGCATGTGGCGGCTGCCTTGCGGTCGCGCCGTTATGACGCGATTGCAGCCAGTTCTGGGAAATCAGTTGGAGAGTGGCGATACCGCCCACTCTCACGACTTACCAATGCGTCTTTTTCAATACATTGCGACGCCGCGAAAAAATCAGTTGGCTAATCGCGAGACGGCACGGAACTCACTCGGCGAAACGCCGGTATGGTTGCGGAAAAACCGCGTGAAATGCGCCGGAATATCAAAGCCCAGACGTGCGCCAACTTCGGCAAGACGGGCATCGCCTGTTACCACTGCGTTGATGGCGTGCTCAAGCCGCACGACATTGTGGAACACTCGTGGCGGCACCCCGACCGAGGATTCGAACAGCCGGAAGAAATGCGAACGCGACAAACCGGCTTCACGCGCGAGCCGGCCGATATCGATATTCGTGGACGCGTCGGCCCGGATACTCTCCGCGACGCGTCGAATCCGCCAATCAAGCCGGGTTGCGCCGCTCATCTCCCGGATCGAGGGGCCGTTGCGCCACTCCGTGAACTGTTCGATTACGGAAATCATCAAGTCCGACAACAGCTTTTCCTGATCGCCGCGGCTGTCAGGATGAGCCATCATCACCACGGCGAGATCGTGCGCGAGTGCGCGAATACGCGGCGATATCTCACCGCACGGTTGCGCGAAGAAGCCCGGCGCACCGCTGGCAGCCCACGACGAGCGGAAAATCTGAAGCCAATGCGGCTCGATATACAGCGCCAGGATCAGCGTGCGCGGCCGCGACGGGTCGTGAATATAGGCGTGCGGCCGCCAGCCATCGACGAAAACCGCTGTGGTATCCGTTAGCGGAACGACTAGGTTACCGACGATGAAGTGCGTGTCCCCGCCCTCGACTTTAAGCAGGACGTGACAGTGTGGGTGCGCGTGGCGGACCAGCGACGCGTCCATATCGAGCAGCGCGACCCGCCCGAACGCACCATGAGCGATCCGTAACGCGGTTGACATCGACATCTCCCGGAGGCGGACAACCGTGCGCACGGCTCCCGCCATCAATCATTCCAGCTATCACAACGACAGCAGCAACGTCTAGTTCGACAGTTGCGCTCGGCAACAGGGAGGCCGGAAACAGCCGAACCGTTACAAGCTCAATTCTTGTTGCACCACAACCAAACGCTCACGCAGCGCTTCAACGAACACCGTCGCCGCCGGGCTGAGCGGACGGGCGACATGATGCACGCCGACAAGTTGACGGGAAATGCGCGGCGACAATGGAATGCACCGCAGAAGACCCGACCGCAGGGCATTTGCGACCGCGAGCGGCGGTAAAATAGTCTGGAATCCGGTGTTGATGATGAAATTCTCGATGGTGCTGATCTCATCGAACTCATAGCGCGGCAACAGCTTGACGCCATGCCGCTCCGCCGCCTCGTCGAGAACCGCCCTCAGACCGTGCCGTGGCGACGGAATGACCAGTCGGCGATGATCTATCGTCTCGAACCTGATCTCATCGTCAGGCATCGCCATATCGGCTGCGCCGACCACGACAAGGTCTTCGGAAATCAGATCGATCTGCTGATATTCATCGCGCTTCGTTGATGCGTTGATGACCACGAGATCGAGTTGGCTGGCACGCTGCATCTGCAACAGCTCGCTGGTGTAGCCGTCCGTGATCCGCAACGTAACATGCGGATACTTCGCGCTGAACGACGCCAGCGTTTCCGACAGCGCATTATACGCAACCGAAGCGACAACACCGACGGCGACATGGCCTTGCACCGTGTTACGCGGCGCCGACAATTCCTGCCGCGCGGCCTCGACGGAGCGAAGAATCGGGAGGAATAGCCGATACGCATCGTGCCCGGCGTTTGTCGGGACCAGCCCTTTCGGCGTTCGTTGAAACAGCGGATTGCCGAGTTCATCTTCGAGATTGGCCAACTGATGGCTCATGGCCGGTTGGACGATATTGAGACGGCGCGCCGCGCGCGACACCGACCCCTCCTCATACATCGCTACAAAGCATTGCAACGAACGCAATTCCATCACGCACTCCAGCCATCAATCGCAACTATGGCCCATATCGATACAAATTAATAGAAGTCGGCCTTCGCCTGACTAAGCTGGCGGGCGTTCAAACGAAGGACGTACGGATGGCTTACGAGAACACGGCAGCATCGTCCCGACGCCGGGATATGGCGCTGCGCCCCTGGCTCACGCATCTCGAGGCAACGGGCCGGCTGGCGATCATGAACCCGGGCATCAAGCTGAAGCATGAGCTTGGCGGCATCGCAAACCGGCTCGACGGCAAGAAGGCGACCGTGTTTCCAGCAGCCGGCGACAGCAGCATCTCCGTGATCTCCGGATTGCTGTCCGATCGAAACTGGATGGCGGAATCGCTCGGACTTGACGGCACCGCGCTGCTTCAGGTGTTCCAGAATGCCGTTGCCAAACCGATCCCCTGGACGGAGATCAAGGATGCGCCATGCCAGCAGGTCGTTCACGACGACGGCGACCTGCTGTCGCTGCTGCCTATCCCGACCCACAACGAACATGATAGCGGCGCCTATATCACCGCCGGCCTGCTGATCGTTCGCAGCCCTGTTACCGGCATCCAGAATGTCGCGATCCATCGCCTTCAGGTCTCGAA
The DNA here is from genome assembly GCA_051954235.1 of Xanthobacteraceae bacterium. Taxonomy (GTDB): domain Bacteria; phylum Pseudomonadota; class Alphaproteobacteria; order Rhizobiales; family Xanthobacteraceae; genus 62-47. The sequence goes on along the minus strand of JBQCHY010000068.1, from coordinate 27,855 downwards.
CGCGCGCGAACTCGGCGTGCTGCTGCTTCCTCGCCACACCCTCGCATTCTTCAACGAAGCGGAAGCCGCCGGCAACGATCTCGATGTCGCTATCGTCATCGGCGCGGACCCCGCGTGTCTGTTGGCGTCGCAGGCCATCGTCCCGCTCAACATGGATGAACTCGAAGTCGCCGGCGCACTTGGCGGCGCGCCTCTCGAGGTCGTCAAATGCATCGGCAGCGACATCCGGGTGCCGGCGAACGCCGAAATCGTCATCGAAGGCCGTATCAAGGCCAATACACGCGCGCCGGAAGGCCCGTTCGGCGAATTTCCGCAGTATTACGGCGAACGCGCCGAGCGTCACGTTATCGCCGTCGATCGGATCACCCACCGGCATGACCCGTTGTTTCACACCATCGTCGGCGGCGCGCTGGAACATCTTTTGCTCGGCGCGATCCCGCGCGAGGCAACGATCCTCGACACCATCCGACGCACGTTTCCATCGGTGAAGGACGTCCATCTCGCGCTGGGCGGAGTCGGCCGCTATCACCTCCATGTACAGATGCGGGCGCGGCATCGCGGCGAGGCCAAGAATGTCATCATGGCGTGTTTCGCCGCGCACTACGATGTCAAACACGTCATTGTCGTTGACGAGGACGTCGACATTCATGATCCCCGTAGCGTGGAATGGGCGGTGGCGACCCGCTTCCAGGCTGACCGCGATCTTGTCATCATTAGCGGCGCGCAAGGCTCCAAGCTCGATCCCTCCACCGACGATGGCTACGGCGCCAAAATGGGCATGGATGCCACCGTGCCGATCGGCGCTCCGGTGTTCCGATTTACCCGCATCCGCGTTCCCGGCCAGGATGAGATCGATATCGAGACTCACATCGATCCGGCTATCAAGCTCGCGGCACTTCAGGGCTGGTCCACACAATCAAGCGGAGGCTCGACACGATGACATCGACCTCGCGACGATTGATCGTTGGGATCAGCGGGGCGTCGGGAATTGCTTACGGCATCCGCGCGCTCGAAATCCTACGCGTACTCGGGATCGAGACGCATCTGGTGATGTCTCGCTCGGCGCGGATTGCGCTGATCCAGGAATGTGGGCGCAGCGTCTCCGACATCGAAAAGCTGAGTCACACGGTTCACAACATCGACGACGTCGGCGCCGCGATCTCCAGCGGCTCTTTCGCCACGCTCGGCATGATCGTTGCACCCTGCTCGATCCACAGCCTGTCGCAGATCGCGACCGGCGTGACGGCCAACCTGCTGACCCGCGCGGCGGACGTCGTGCTGAAAGAGCGGCGGCGGCTGGTGCTGATGGTGCGCGAAACGCCGCTGCATCTCGGCCATCTTCGCAATATGGCGCAGGCGACCGAGATCGGCGCCGTTATTATGCCGCCGGTCCCGGCTTTCTATCCCATGCCGAAGACCATCGAGGAAATCATCGATCATACAGTGGGACGCGCGCTGGACCTGTTCGGAATCGAAAGCGGCCTGGTGCAGCGCTGGGGCGAGGATATCGGCCCTGACACCACCAACAAGAACGGCCGAAACCGCCGCGCACCGCAAGCGGCCAAACCTCACGAATAACCATGCTTTGATCGATGTGCTATTGACGAGAAGTTCACGACCGGACACTGAACGGGACAACGGATCTGATCGCGAATGACGACAAAACTCGACCTCAACGCCCTCGTACTGTTCTACGAGGTCGTCAATGCGCAAAGCCTGACGCGGGCCGCGGACAGGTTGCGCGTGCCGAAGTCGACAATCAGCCGGAAGCTGTCGATCCTCGAACACCAGCTCGGATCGCAGCTCCTCAAGCGTGGCCGCAAGGTGGCCGCGTTGACGGATATCGGCCGCGTCGTCTACGATCACACGCAGCGCATCATCTCCGAAATCGAGGATGCCGGCTTCGAAGCCTCAAAACTGCAAACCGAGTTGAGCGGTGTATTGCGCGCCAGCCTGCCAGTCGATTTCGGCGTATCATGGCTCGGGCGTCTGGTTGCCGAATTCGGCATTATCCATCCGCATATTCAACTGATCATCGAGATCAACAATCGCTGGGTGGATTTGTCGCAGGAGCCATATGACGTCGCCATCCATCTCGGCCCGCCCCGCAATTCACACCTGCCGGTGAAGGTTTTCACTTCGCTGTCACGAGGCATCTACGCGAGCCCCGAATACCTCAAGCGCAAGGGCAGCATCACCAAGGTCGAGGATATCCAGAACCACGATTGTATCGTCACCGATCACCAGCGGGATGAGGGCGTATGGAATTTCCTGTCCAGTACCTCTGACAAGGTGATCGATATCGACGCCAGGGTCGTGGTGAACAACATCGGAATGGCGCGCGAGATCACCATCGGCGGCTTGGGGCTCGGCATCTTGCCCAACGTGATGTGCAAGAACGACGTCGCCGCCAAGCGTCTGGTGCGGCTGTTGCCGACCTGGCGCAGTCCGCCGTTGCAGGCGTCGGCGTTCTATTCAGGACGCCGCCGCATGCCACGCAAGACACGCGCTTTCATCGATTTCCTGTCGGAGCGATTGCTGACAGACGAATAACGCGCCGGCGCTAACCGTTAGCGGTGATGGCTCAAGCGAACTCCCGAACACGGCCGAAGCGATGATAGATATGCTTCGTCGAGAGGAATTCGTTGAGGCCATCCATGCCGTGCAATCGGCCGAAGCCGCTATCGCGATGTCCGCCGGTTTCTGCCTCCGGGAACAGCTTGTTGTGATCGTTAAGCCAGACCGTGCCGCTGCGCAGCGCGCGGCTGACGCGATAGGCCCGGTCGAGATCATGGGTCCACACGCTGGCCGCGAGACCGTAGCGCGTCGCGTTGGCCTTGGCGACGGCCTCGGCCTCGGTGGCAAACCGCTCGATGTTGAGCACCGGCCCGAAGATTTCATCCTGCACGATCGGCGAGGCCAGATCGTCGACCGCCAGCAAACTCGGACTGAGATATGCGCCACCTGACGGTAAGCCCTTCGGCACACCACCCTTGAGCAGCGCCTTGTCCGCATGTGCATCAACCAGACGCTGCACGCGCTCGCGCGAGCGAATGTCGATCAAGGGACCGATTTCGCTGCGCTCATCGTCGCCACGGCCGACGCGCATCGCCGCCAGCGCCGCGGCAAGCGCTTTCGCGAGCGCGTCGTAGCGGCTTTCGTGCACCAGCACGCGGCTCAGCGCCGTACATTGCTGGCCGGAAAGAACGAGGCCCGCGGCCGCGAGTTGCGGCGCGATGGTGTCGACGTCCCAGTCCTCGAACACAATCGCGGGCGCCTTACCGCCGAGTTCGAGATTGAGCCGCTTGAGCGTGCCCGACGCCGCCGCCATGATCCTGCGCCCGATCGCCGCCGATCCGGTGAAACTCAGCACATCGACGTCGGGCGATTCGACGAGAAGCTCGCCGCCAGCACTTCCGGCTTCGCAAAAGCTGTTGAGCACACCCGCCGGCAGCGCGCGGACATCGGCAAGACAACGTAGGAGCGCCGTGTGGAACAGGCTCGACTGCGGTGCCGGCTTCATCACCACGGTGCAACCGGCCGCGAGCGCGGGACCGAGAGAGCGTACCAGCAGGATGGCGGGCGCATTCCACGGCGTGATGATGGCGGCGACGCCCGCCGGCTCACGCACCAGATGCGAATAAACGCCGGACTCGATTTCGAGCATGCGGCCAGCAACGGCACGCGCCAGCCCCGCATAGTAGCGCAACTCCGAGGCGGCGGCTGCAATCTCCATACGCGCGACGCCGATCAGCTTGCCGGTCTCGATCGACAACAGCCGACTGAGATCATCGCTGCGCGCTTCGACGCTCGCGGCCTGCGCCAGAAGCACATCGGCGCGCAGTCGCGGCGACGACGCCCATTGCGACTGAAAGAAGGTCCGGCGTGCGGCGGCGATCGCCGCTTCCGCGGCCGCCTGCCCGCCTTCCGGCACACTACCGATCACCGCTCCGTCAACCGGACTTACGGCTTGAAACTTCGTCGCTCCCGCACTCGGAATCCACTCACCGTCGATCCAATGCGCACCCACAACCGATATCGTCATCGTCTTATCCTTGGGTGACCTTGGCTGCGGAATGAAGCACGCGCGCCTGCTCCACTAACTGGTGCTTCAACACTTTGCCGACCGCATTGCGCGGCAACGCATCAACGAAATGCACGTGACGCGGCTTCTTGTAACCTGCGATCGCCTCGCGACAATGCGTGATCACTTGTTCGCCGGTCAGCATCGGGCCATTCGGGTTACGCTCGACAAAGGCAACAACCGCTTCGCCGAATTCGGAATCGGGAATCCCGATCACAGCGGCGTCGACCACGCCGCCAATCTCGAGAATGGTGCGCTCCACTTCCTTGGAATAGATATTGAAGCCGCCACTCAGGATCATGTCCTTCTTCCGATCGACGATGTAAAGATAACCGTCGGCATCTCGATAACCGAGGTCCCCGGTATAGAACCAGCCATCGACGAGCGCCTTCGCGGTGTCCTCGCTGCGATTCAGATAGCCCTTCATGACGGTGAAGGCGCCGGGATGTCCGGATCGCACGATGAGTTCGCCGACGGTGCCGTCCGCCATGTCGATACCGTCCGGCGAAACCACGCGCACCTCGACGCCCGGCGCGGCGCGGCCGACCGATTGCGGATGCGAGAACTGTTCTTCGTGCGACAGGTTCGAGACCGCACCTGCCTCGGTCATTCCGAAGAACGAGACCAGCCGCGTGTGCGGCAGCAGCGCCAGGAAACGTTTCTTCAACTCGACCGGAAACGCTTCGCCGGTCACCGCAACCAGACGCAGCGTGCGCGCCTTGTCCGGCGCCTGCTCCAGCGTCGGCAGCAACATCCGGCAGATCGTCGGCACCATGCCGAATACCGTGATCGCCTCGCGCTCCATCGTAGCGACGATCTCGTCGGCATCGAACCCCGGCAGAATGATAAGCGTACCACCGAGCGTCATCGCATTCATCAGGCGGCCCAGCCCCGCACGATGCGCCAGCGGCGAGACCACCAGAAACCGATCGCTATGGTTGATGCCCCAATCGGTGCCGTTCATGAACCCGTGGTTCACCAGAATATTGGCATGCGTCAGCAGCACGCCTTTCGGCCGGCCAGTCGTGCCGGACGTATACAGGATCATCGCAAGATCATGATCGAGCGAAACGGACGGCAGCATGAAGCTGCCATCTGTCACATCGTCATAGGAGATAAAGCCGTCCTGCGGCACGCCGGTGGTGATCGCCTTCAGTCCCGAAACGTCGGCAAGGATGGAGCGGACGCCCTCAATGCTTCGGTCATCGCAGACCACGATTCTGGCGGCGCTATCCTCACAGAAGTATTTCAGCTCACGAATGGTATTCCGCGTCGTCACCGGCACCACTCTGGCCCCGAGTGAGAACGCGGCATACAGCAACTCGACGAAAGGAATCCCGTTCGGGAGATACAGGACAATCGTGTCGCCGGCGCCGACGCCATGCCTTGCAAGACCGCCGGCCACTTCGCAGATTCGCTGCTCCAATTCGCGATAGCTGACACGCCGATCGTCGCAGACCAGCGCTTCCTTGTCGGGATTGCGCGCCGCATGCGCGGCGAAGACGACCTCCAGGCGCATCGTCTATCCTTCGATCACCTTGAACGCAGGATAAACGAAATCGTCGGTGATCTTGTCCCATGTCACCTCGACCCGCGCGCCGATCCGGATCTTCGCCGGATCTGTGTCGATGATGTTGGCGATAAAGCGTGCGCCTTCGTCGAGTTCGATGGTCGCTGCCGGCAACGGAAGCCGGCCGTCCAGTCCGGGACCCGGAATGCGAATGGTGGTGCAGGTATAAATCACCCCCTTGCCGCTCACCTCGCGCCATTCGAGATTGCGCTTGCCGGTGTAGATGCTCACCGGGCGCGGATAGTGCTGAAACTTGCCAGCGTCCCGACAATACTGGATCACCAGCTTGCGCTTCTGCGCAGCGTCCCAGAACGGCGCTGTGTCGACATACACATTCGGCTTCGGCGGGGTGCGGGGTTTTACGTCAGCGTTCATATCAAGCCTCCAGAATCATCGCGGCGCTGGTGCCCCAGTTGCGCCCGTAGGGGATCACACCGATGCCGGTCACCAGCGCGTTCTTCGGTGCCTTGACCTGGCGCTTGCCGCCTTCGCCGAACAACTGACGGACGGCTTCCGCAAGGTTCAGGCCGCCGCTGGCGAGGCCCGGCTGACCGGCGGAGATCTGACCGCCGCCGGTGTTGAGCGGAATGTTGCCCTTGTAGGAAATATCGTTGGTGAGGATGAAATCACTGCCCTCGCCGCGCTTGCAGAAGCCGAAGTCCTCGAACTGCATCAAGACCGCGATGGTGAAATCATCATAGGGCTGGAACATCGAGATATCGGATGGCTTCAATCCCGCCTTGGCGAATACCTTCGGCCCGATATGCGAGAAGCCGGTTTCGGTGATGTCCGGACATGCCACATTACCGTTCACGTTGGTCAATTCCGCATAAGCCGCGGGCCGCACCGTCTTCTTGATGCCCAATTGCTGCGCGCGTTCCTGCGTCATCACAAGAAACGCATTGGCGCCGTCGCAGAACATCACCGAATCCAGCATGCGCAGCGGATCAGCGACGACACGGGAGGCCATATAGTCTTCCGTCGTCATCGGCTTCTTGAATTTCTCCAGCGCGTTGTCGTTGAGCAGCGCATGTTCGCGTTGCACAGTGGCGATCTTTGCCAGCGCCTCGTCCTTGAGATCATACTGATGCGCATAGCGGTTCATCAGCAACCCGAACATGGCTGGCGGTCCCTGCACACCAACCGGGTCCTGAAATTCGCCACGGAACGCACCATAATTCGCACGCCAGCTTGTGCTCGGCGCATCCGCCGACAGCACTACCGCCACCTCACAATAGCCATCGCGAATCGCCGACATCGCGCGCGCCACACCGCCGGTCGCCGAGCAGCCACCGATGCCGCCGTAATTCAGCCAGGTCGGCGAGATGCCAAGCGCATCCGCCATGTAAACGGCGAAGAACGGATTGGAGGCCTCGCTGAGCGGCACTGTCACCGATAGGCCGTCGATGAGATCCTTCTCGATGCCGGTCGCCTCGACCAACGACGCCAGCGCCTCGCCAGCGAAGTCATAGGCGCTGCGCCCCGACTTAAATATGACCGGCGTTTCAGAATAGCCGGCAATCACGATATCGCTTTTGCTCATTGCGTTTTTACTCTCCACGGAATTGGGGGGAACGCTTTTCGCGGAAGGCTTGCAAGCCCTCCTTCCGATCGGCGGTGAAATAAAGCATGAAGGACACGTCAGCCTCGGCCGTCATGCCGTCCTGCAACGCCATGTCTTCGCCGCGATCGATGACGCCCTTGGTGAACATCACCGAGAGCGGCGCGTTGCCGGAGATGGCCGCAGCCAGTTCGCGCGCTTTATCCAACGCCTGCCCCGCCTGCGTGACGTGATTAACGAGACGAATCTCGCGCGCCTCCGTGGCCGAGATACGGCGCCCGGTCCACATCAGCTCCTTGGCGAGCGGTTTGCCGATCAAGCGCGTCAGCGTCTGCGTGCCGCCGCCGCCCGGCATCAGGCCGAGCTTGATTTCCGGCAGGCCGAACTTTGCCGTCTCGCCCGCGACAATCATGTCGCCAACCAGCGCCAATTCCAACCCGCCACCGAGCGCGAAGCCTTCCACCGCGCTGATGACCGGCTTGGTGTAGTTCGGCAACTCGCGAAAAAGCTGGTTCACCTTCCGCGCGCGACGGCGGTAGCGATAGAAATCGAAATACTCGTTGTCCTTGATCTGGAACTCGCTGGTGTCGATGCCGGTGCAGAACGCCTTCTCGCCGCCGGACAGGATGATCGCGTTGCACTCACGATCGAACTCCACCTCGCCCATTGCGTGCAGGATTTCGTCCGCCGTCTTCTCTCGAATCGAATTCATCTTCTCCGGGCGGTTGATTTGAATCTCCAACCATCCGCCGCCGCGCGTGACGACGATATCTTCATAAGCCACATTCAACTCCCGTTTCGTGATTATCCCGCCAGATCAATCGGCTTCCTGTTCGCCCATGGCGATGGCAATGCGATCGTGCAGCGCTGCTCGTTTCGCGGCATCGCTGCGATCTTCGTCATGAATTTGCTCCTCGAGCACCATGCTGGCGCCGTGCTCCAGCACCAGAACGCGATCGGCCATTTCGATGGCGTCATCGATCCGGTGCGTGACGAACAGGCAGGTCTTGTGAAACTCCCGCACCACGCGACTGAAGTCGGCACGCAGCGTCTTCGACGTGACATGGTCGAGCTGGCTGAACGATTCATCCAGCAACACGAGCTCGGGATCGACGGCAAGCGCTCGCGCCAGCGACACACGCTGACGCATACCGCCCGACAACTCGTGAACGTATTTATCTTCCGCGCCGGCGAGACCGACACGAGATAGCCATGTCCCCGCGGTGTTGAGTGCCTCCGCCCTCGGCTTACCGAGAATTCGCAGGCCGAGGCTCGCATTCTCCACCGCCGTCATCCACGGCAGCATCCGATCTTGCTGGAAGCTGACGGAAAGTTTGCCGCGCAACTTCTTGAACTCGGCATAGGGATCGTATCCAGCGACGCGGATCGAACCAGAATCATAGGACAGGTTGCCCATGATCATGTTCAGCACCGTGCTCTTACCTGCGCCGGTACGGCCGAGCAACGCAACGATCTCGCCTCTCTGGACTTCGAGATTGAGATTGCTCGCCACCACCAACGCGCCGAACGCCTTGGTCACGCCCTTGATCTCAATAACGGGAGCCGTATTCATCGAATCGTCGCCTCCGGCCGATAGCGCAACACAACCTTTTCCAGAGCGGCGACGGCAGCCTGAAGCGTCAGATTGATGATCACCAGCAACAGCGTCCACGCGAAGATCGTGTCGATGTGGAAGGTGGATTGCGCCAGGTTCATCCGCGCGCCAATGCCGACGGCCGACGCCACGAGCTCGGCGAAGATCACCATGCGGATGGCATAGCCGATCACAGACTTCGTCGTCAGGAAAATATACGGCACGATATGCGGGCCAATCAGGAAGCGCATCATATGCCAGCGGTTAGGCCGAAAGCTCTCGAACATGTCGATCAGCTCTTTCGGCAAAGCGCGAATGCCGTCGTAGACATTCAATGCATAAAACGGGATGAGAATGACCGACAGAATGAAGAAGATGCGGACTTCTGAATCCTTGAACCAGAAGATCGCAACCAACATCCATGACAATGCCGGAATGCCGGTATCGATGATGACAAGCGATCGCAAATAGGGACGAATCTTCGGCTGTGTGCCCATAACCACGCCGAGCAACACGCCGGTCGTGATCGCAAACAGCACAGCGATGAGCAACCGCAATGCGGTAATGCCGATATGGCTCAGATCGCCCGACAATATCCGCCCGGTCGCCTTCAGGATATCGATCGGCGCAGGAATGATGTAGGCTGGCACGAACCAGCTCGCGACCTGGATCACGGCCACCAACCCGAGCGACACCACAATCGTCGGCAACAGGTCGCTGCGCGGGCGCGGCGTTGCGCTGCTGCGCGCCGGAACGACTTGCGGCCGCGACACCGGCTGATAGGAAGCACTTTGCGATTCGGCCGTCACGCCACGTCACCCATTCTCAAATCATCCGCCCGCACGGGACGAGGCGCCGTGACACCTCCTCCCGCCATACCGCACATCATGCGAAGAAGCCGCTATCCGGAATTGACGGCAGCAGCTTATGCGTCACCAGAAATTGCGCGGCCGCCGTCACGCTCTTGCGACCATCTTCATCGCGCATTGAGCTGAACTTGAAGCTGAGGCGACGTGAGGAGATCGCCTCCTGCAGAACGGCCGGCGCAAAGCCGGTGCGCTCGCCGACGATCTTCACCGCGCCTGGCACGTCTGCGAGAATGCCGTTGATGCAATCCTTGAAGACGTTGTTGAGCTGTTCACCGACCTTCGGGTTCTTTTTGAGCAACGCATCGGTTACGCCCACGCCGAAGTACGGCAGATCGTGCCCATACTTGGATTTATAAGCATCACCAGCGTTGAAGATCACGTGCAGATTAGGCGCATCCTTCATCACATTGGTGATGTTGGGCTCCCAGGACAGGGCTCCTTCGACGCTACTCGCGCGCAACAGCGTCACAGACGTCGCCGGATTGGTGACGTTCTGCACCCTCATGTCTTTTTCGATATCGATATTGAGAACGTCCTGCACCACAGCGTGGACCATACGATAGGTGCCTGTCGATTGCGGCGCCGCCAGCGTCTTGCCGCGCAGATCCGCGACGCTTTTGGCTCCATCCTTCGGCGCCATGATATTGATCATCTGCGCGGTCGAGATGTTGCACAGAAGCTTTATTGGCACGCGGCTCAGGTAGCGCGTCGCGAATGTATCCCAGCTTCCGATGCAAACATCATAATTGCCGGCGACGAAATCACCATAATAAGTCGGCACCGACGTGTAGTTGACCGGCTCCGCGAGCCTGAACCCGTTCTTTTGATCAAGCTTATGATAACGGATATATTCCGTAACGAGCACCGTGAAGCCTGGCGTCAACGACGCCCAACGCACTGGTTCGGATGCACTCGCGGCAGTGCGAAAGATCATCGGCGCCAATCCCGCGGCTGCACCGACCGCGGCTGTGGATCGCACAAAACTTCGACGCGTCAGGCCCATGACGACTCTCCCCCCACTCAGAACTCGAAGACGAGCTTCACAAAACTCATCCTTCTGAAATCTGCGGTGTTTGCTGTTATGTTTTTTCATCGCGTTGCACCGATGATGTAACGATGACACCGTCAAAACGGCGCCGATAGAGAAAAGATGCGAACGGTTCGTTCCATATCTGGAACGAATGAGTTGGCGACAAACACGATTGATCGCGATCATTGCCACTTCGTGCTCATGACAGTCTCAGCGAACCCAGACGACAGGAAAGAAACACTCTGTCGCTAAAGACAACTCGATACATCTTTGCCGAAAGGACCACGATGAGCTTGACGACGAACGGCGGCCATCAATCACGATCGCGCGTCACGCATGATCGTCGTCTAGGCCGTCGCTGATGGCGCTACAGAATTCATCCGCGCTACAATGTCGAAGATTCCGGCATATTCTGACAGCGTCAGAAACGCGACACCGAGGGTCATAAGTGCGGCAAGCACCAAGCGCGCCCTACGTCCAAAAGACAAGTGAAGCCAAGGAGAGTGCAACAAAACGATATGCTGCGTAGTCAACGAGACGGCCGACGCGGCGGATCGTGGGGTTGAGTGCGATCGCAAAGAGGTTAGAGCGCTCGCTTTCGAGCCCGTGCTGGCACAGCACCTCGACAGTTTGGGCATCGATCATCGCTCTTTGACGACGTCGTCAGATTATCAGCGGTTGGATCGGCAGCTTAGGCTTTACCGTCTCGCAACGTTTGCATTCCGCGCGACTGGAGACGAACTGCTAGGCCTAAAGATAGGCAGAAAAGTCCCCTTGAATGGATATGGGGCTCTCGCTCATGCCATATTAAGCGCACCGACTCTGCTCCATGCTCTACAGATCATTGTCAAACACATGCGAATATTTCAAACCTATCCGCGCAACGCCGCAAGCCTTGGCAATGCCCGTGGCCGCGTCTACCTGACATACAATCATCCTGTCCGACTGGACGGATTTCCCAACTTTGTTTCAGATCTTTTCTTCGCGACTGATCTACAAATTTTACGACACCTGGGAGGCGATCTGAAGGGATTCCGACTTGAGCTTGCCTACTCGCCATCAAATCACCGCGCGTTTGTCAGGGAAATCGGAATTCCTGTCGAATTCAACAGAAGCTGCAATAGACTGTCGGCTCCCGCAGAAGCAATGAACAGACCCCTGCCGGGTACATTCTTTTCGCATTCGCCGGCATATCGTCGATTGACCGACAATTTGCTCGCTAACATCAAAGCAGACGAGAGGCTTATTGATCGAATAGCGGAGATGATCGCTTTCGCTCGAAATAAAACTATTCGCGCTCCCGACGTTGCCAAATTTCTGAATATTTCGGAGCGATCGCTTCGTCGAAAATTGCAACAAAGCGGTGTGAATTTTACCAATTTGGTTGGCGAACTTCGGGCTGAACTCGCGCGAGCTTACCTTGCAGAAATGCCGGTGCGTGACGTAGCTGAATTACTCGGTTATCACGACCCATCCACATTTCGTCGCGCTTTCCGCCGATGGACCGGCATTACTCCGCACGACTACATAGCAATATCGCAGAATGAGAGACCGGCAGATCGACGCACGACCTCCAAGCGGAATAGGGCCTGACTTCCTTCACGGTATCATTGCGCGATGTGTGGATTAAGAGAGCTCGTTACGCCGCTTCCGGTTCGGATCGAGACGCACAGAAAACTCTGATCGTGCTCGACGCTGAAGTGCATCAGGATATTACCGCGTAGGCTTTGCGTTTGCCTCCAGCAGTTTGACCTGTGTCTGCTCAGACGACGGACATGTGAGTGCTGCTTCCAGGGTGTCGAGTATATTCTCAATCGTGAACGGCTGACCCCATAGTCGACTGCTCTTGGTGCGGCGCTTCTCTTGCGCGACCTCGTGTGCGGATAGAATCGCATTGGCATAGATCATGAAAAAGGAAAGTCGCTGCTCGATTATAGCTGCAGGCAGCCGAAGCAGTTTCCTCAAGTACTCGAAGCAATCGATGTAACCTGAATTCCAGCGGCTATTGAGTGCAGCACGCAAAGCCCCAGGATCGGAGGCCTGTAGGTTCGACGTGAAGCGTATATAGCCACGCCACCGTTCGTTTTCGCCAAGTTCAATTACCGGCATTACAAGCACCAGCACGACATCACGAATGCTTCTCGGCCCGCCGCGAGCATTCATTTCATCCAGCATCTCGCGTCGACGGTTATCCAGGACAGCTGCGCCGTCCACGACCATTTCACGTATCAAATCTTCTTTGGTACCAAAGTGATAGTGTAATGCGGCATTATTGCGCTGTCCGGCCGCGTTGACGATTTCCTGTACTGTAACGCCGTCTACTCCGCGTTGTGCGAACAACATCCGCGCCGCTGTCTTGATCTGGTTTTTCGTTTCTTCTGACGTCGCACGGGTGACCGTGCGTGATTTGCTTGACATGAAACTGGGCCCGTTCTATTTTAAGCGAAATCACTTAATTGCAGGGAACTGGGAGGCGACTCATGCGTGTACTCGTTGTCGGCGGAGGCATTGGCGGACTAACTACTGCGATTGCGCTGCGCCATCAAGGCATTGACGCGCTCCTGCTGGAACAAGCGCCAGTGCTAAGCGAGATCGGTGCCGGCATCCAGATTGCCGCCAATGCAGCCATCGTGTTGCGCGAACTTGGTCTCGAATCGGCAATGCAAGCAGTAGGGGTGAAGCCACAGTCCTATGACTATCGCGACCTTCGTTCCGGCCGAATGATCTTCCAGGCGCCACTGGGCGATGAGGCGGCGGCCCGGTATGGCGGGCCGATGTACAACATCCACCGCGCTGACCTGATCCAGCTTTTATCCGACGCCGTGCCGCAGGAAGCCAAGCGCCTAGGTGCGCGCTGCGTCGGCATTTCCCAGGACAAGGATGGCGTCGAAGTGACGTTGCAGACCGGAGAGAGGATTCGCGGCGACCTGCTGGTAGGCTGCGACGGCATCCATTCGGTTGTGCGCAAGCATCTCCGAGGTGAGGAAGAGAAGCATTTCGCCAATATCCTGATGTGGCGCTCGCTGATCCCAGCGGAACGGCTGGAAGGCCTTAATCTGGAAGAGCGCGGCAATTACTGGTTCGGTCCGGGGCGAACGCTGATCACCTATTGGGTGCGGCCGAAGAATCTCTATAGCATTCTCGCATCCGTGCCCGCGAATGAAGTACAGCGCGAGTCCTGGGACGAAAGCGGCGATATTTCCGAGATGCTACGCTCGTTTGACGACGCCGAGCCGCGGGCGCGGAAAATGCTTGAACAATGTGAGACCGCTTTCATTACCGGCATGTACTACCGTGACCCTATCGACAACTGGACGAGCGGCCGCGTTACGCTGCTCGGCGACGCCGCGCATGCGATGGTGCCGTTTCTCGCGGCAGGTGCGGGCCAAGCCATCGAGGATGCTTGGACCTTTGCGCGCGTGTTGTCGCGGCGCGGAGGCGATATTTCCGGTGCACTACTGGAGTATCAGGAGCGCCGTCTGCCGCGCACAACCCGCATCCAGGCTGGCGCGCGCGCAGCGGTCAAGCTTATGCACGAATCGGAGTCACAACGCGTGCGCGACCGCAATGGCCGTTGGAAGGGCATGGCGCGGATAGATCCGCTCGCCGAAACCAGCTGGGGGCTCGCCTGGGCCTATGACGTCGTCAAGGCAGTCGAAGGTCCGCCCGGCGAGGTGCTTAACGTCATCGGTCTACGCGAAGGCAAGCGCTTGCAGCGAGCTGAGGGCCAGCGCGCCTTCGATCTCTGGAAATTTGCGTTTCAGCCTGAGGACGTCGCGCGGGGCCATGATGGACTCCGCCAGGCTTATGACCGCTTTCTGACTACCAATTTCCCATTGCCGCAGGGCGTGAATGCAGTTGAGGACGAACTCGGCGACGTCAAGGCATGGAAAGTGTCGGCACCGGATGCGCCGCACGGCAATGTCGTGCTGCATTTCCACGGCGGCGGCTACATGATCGGCTCCGCAGTGGGTTCTCTGGAGTATGCGAGCCGGCTCGCAGCCGTGGTTGACGGCACATGCTATACTGTCGATTACCGCCTGGCGCCGGAGCATCCCTACCCCGCAGCAATCGACGATGCCGTGACGGCCTATCGGGCGCTGTTGGCGCGCGGCATTCCGGCAAGCTCAATCCTCGTATCGGGTGAATCGTCCGGTGGCGGCCTTGCCGTAGCGCTGGCGCTCGCGCTGCGCAGTGCCGGCGACCCATTGCCGGCGGCGATCCTCGCGGTCGCCCCATTTGTGGACCTTACCTTGTCGGGCCCCACTGTCATGGCCTTCAACGGCGACGATCCGGCCGCCAACCGCGATCTGCTGACTTACATGGGCGCGTCGTACTTTCAAGGCCACGAGCCAACCGATCCGCTGGTCTCACCATTATTCGGAGATCTTGCAGGCCTGCCGCCGCTGTTCGTCACGGCGACCCAAGGTGAAATGCTGTTGAGCGACACGACGCGCCTTGCCGAGCGGGCGGGAAAGGCCGGCGTCGATGTCACGCTACGCCTCGTCGACGACTCCGTACATGTCTACACGATCTTCCCGTTCCTCCCGGAGACCAAGAGCACCATGGAGGAAGTCTCTGCCTGGGCGCACCGAAACTTGCGCCGCAACGATACAAGGCCTCAAGCCGCAGAATAGTACGCATAGAAAACTTTCAGGGATAACGCGCGATGCGAATCGTGCGAACGATGGAGAATTCCATGACGAAGGCAATTTTACGTGCCGCAATGATCGCCGCCACGTTCATCGCCGCATGCCCGGCCCATGCGGATGGCATTTCCGATGGAGTCGTAAGAATCGGCGTGCTCACTGATATGGCCGGTGTCTTCTCCGATCTGGGCGGTGCTGGCGCGGTGACCGCCGCGCAGATGGCGATCGACGATTATGTCGCGAAGGAAAGACCGCCTTTCAAGGTCGAACTAGTATCGGCTGATCACCAGAACAAGCCGGATATCGCAACAGGCATCGCGCGCCAATGGTACGACACGGGTGGCGTGGATCTCATCACAGATGTGATTAACTCCGGCGTCGCGCTGGCTGTCTCCGGCGTCGCTGAATCGAAGCATCGCATGTTGATCGTGACGGGGTCAGGCTCAACGCGGCTGACCAACGAGCAATGCTCGCCATATACGATCAGTTATACTTGGGACACTTATTCCTTCGCCAACGGCCAGGCGCGCATCGTCAAGTCGCTTGGTCTCGACACCTGGTATTTCGTTGCGGTCGACTATGCGCTCGGTAAGTCGCTGGTTGCCGAGGCCACCGCCGCGCTCACGCGATCTGGCGGCAAGGTCGTCGGCACAGTATATCATCCGATCAGCACGACCGACTTCTCGTCATTTCTGCTCCAAGCGCAAGCCTCGAAGGCGAAGGTGATCGGGCTCGCGAATGCCGGCGCCGACCTGCTCAATTCCATCAAGGCCGCAAAGGACTTCAATATCACACCCGCCCAGACCCTCGTGCCGCTGGTGGGCACCATCACCGAGGTCAATGCGTTGGGAGCCGAAGCAGCCCAGGGTATGATCCTGGTCGAACCGTTCTATTGGGATCTGGATGATCTCTCGCGGCAATGGAGCAGGCGCTTCTACGCCAAATTCGGCAAGATGCCGAATTTCGTGCAGGCTGGGGCCTATTCAGCTGTCACCAACTATTTAAAGGCTGTGCAAGCGGCAAACACTGACGACACCACCGCCGTCATGAAGCAGCTAAAGTCCATGCCGATC
Source organism: Xanthobacteraceae bacterium (assembly GCA_051954235.1). GTDB lineage: Bacteria > Pseudomonadota > Alphaproteobacteria > Rhizobiales > Xanthobacteraceae > 62-47. The sequence continues at coordinate 11,425 of JBQCHY010000068.1, read as the reverse complement.
AACGATATGTTCGCGCGTAATGGCAAGATTCGCGCTGACGGCAGGATGGTTCATGATTTATATCTGGTGCAAGTGAAGGCGCCGGGCGACGTCAAGGAACATTGGGATTACTACAATGTGAAGGAGGTTATCGCTGGCGATGAAGCTTTCCAGCCGATTTCCACCAGCCGGTGTCGTCTCGTGACCAAGTGATCTCGCCGATAGGTTGATGAGGTCGTCGCAACCGGGTCTCAGCAAAGGCGTGGAGAACAGCGCACACCGATCTTGGAATCACTGCCATCTTGGTGTCTCAGACAAGTCCAGTCCTGAGACACACGCACACACCTACGTCGACGGTTTTCGAAGGCGTTTACATTGATCAGTTGCTTCGCGAAAGAAACGGCAACCACGCGGCCCGGGCAGTAGGCCAGAGCCGGCTCAGACAGGAACAGCCACCGCCCAACGCTTGATAGAAAGACGCGTTACGCCGCCGGCGCCCTGGTTTGCGGATTCCACGTCATCTTGCCGCTCAGGAAGAAGGACCTCGTAGCCCGCAGCACCATGCCACCTATGGTCGGATGATTGAGTCTACGCTTCCACAGATAAGCGTCAGCTACGCGATCCTACTTCGCTGCCGACGCGTTGCCCAGCATAGCCGCCGAGAGGCCCAACTTCGGACGTTACTCATCAATCTCAATTTCTGAGTACCAAGTCCCCCGCAGCATCGCGCTCATATCCAAGATCAGTTATGCGCTTGTGTAAGACGCCGTAGCCGACGTTAGCCCTATCCTTCTTGAAAGATTTCCAGAAGGCATGGACACTGATTGAAGGATCGGCCTGAATCGCCGAACGTATATAGTCTTCATGGCCATCAAGCTTGTCTGCGGGCTGCACGTCGCCGTGCTTATCGTAGTAGGCAACCCATTTGGCAACTGTCGTCGCTCTAACGCCTAGACGTCTCGACACGAAATGTGGCGTCAATCCACCTTTGACTTCTTGAACTGCTTTTCGTTTCACATCGATAGCGACGCGCCTGGTCGTTCTTTCCTTAATGCCTTCAAACGCGGCAGGCATCGAGGTGAGGACTCGCTCGAAACTTGCTCTATCATAGATCGGAAAGATGCTCTGGCCCCACTCGAATAGAGGCTCGATACCGACCGACTTCAACCAGCGGCCTACCTCATGCGCAGCCTTGAACGGCGAGCGTTCAAGCATTTCCGGAAGAAATACGTACTTTCGCACAGTATCTGCGACATCCGAGCGCTTGTATAGCATGTTGCGCCCTTGTCGCTTGTTCGGCAAGAACCCCGCCTTTGCGACCTTCCAGACGGAACTTTCGGCGATATTAAGCATCTCGGCAGTCTGACTTCTGCTCAACCAAGCCTCTTGCACCGCCGGGCGCTTGGTCTGCTCCAACTTGACCAGCATCTCGAAAGTTTTCACATCGGCGAGCGCGATCCACTTCCGCCAATCCTTGTCATCATCGCGAAGAAACTCGACCTCGATGTCTCCGGATAGGATCAACTCGATAATGGTCGGCCATGGCACGGGCGAAGGGAGCCTGCGCGCTGCGTTCCACAAATGATCTTTGAGAGAGCGCGATGGATGGGCCGGTACCGTTCGTTTTCTGATCGCCAACATGACAGCGTTGATGGATGAAGCACGATAGACCGTCTTGCTGTTCAGCATGGATTTGACCGGCTCATCGATCCTCTCGATTACTCCCCGGTCGGCAAGCACTTGGAGTTCGACGGTCGATATCCGAAGGGTGCCTCTGGCCGTGACCTCGTCCATCGTGTCTTTGTATAGGGCAGCAAGCGGCGCGATCTCCTCACGGTTTAACAGCACCGGCGATCTCTGTATGTTTCCGCGCCTTATTTCGACAAGGCCGGTTCCGACTAGCCGTTGCAGCGCGTGCTTTGAAACGCCGAACTGTTCGAATGCCTCTTGTATGTTCAACCAACTGCCGGCAGATGTTGGTCTGATTGTACCTAGCCGTCTCCGGATGAGACCCAGCTCGCTTGTATCTAAGAGATCCTTTTGAAGGCATTCCACCAAAAATGTCCGCACACCTGGCGCCAGACTTCTATCATTGACCGTCCCCGCGAGCGGGCCGATTTCTGCGTACATACCGTGAGCGCTTCCTCTCAGCGCCATATGTGCCCGTAGCCTCGCCGTTCCGGCCGAAAAGCCATCAGACCCTCCTATGATCATTCGGCCAGCGATCTCGAGCAGATTGGGGGTGAAATCTTCGAAGTCGTCGGCACGAAGGGGGCGGCCGATGGATATTCTCTTCGCTATGTTTTCTGGACGAAAGCAACTCGCGATGGTGATGATCGCCTCGAAGACGTCCGCGTTGGATACATCCGCCAGGCCTGAGGGAAACAATTTCCGAACGGAGGCACGTATTTGCGCGTCGGGATGAACCAGACCGACCACAAAGTCGATCGCTTGCTCATCTTGAAACTCAAACACGGGCTGCGGATAATCCCGTAAGTCAGTCTTCGGAAGACCGCGATCGGTCACGCAATTGTCGCAGTGAGTAGGGCCGCGAACGAAGATCCATCGCAGCCTTTCCCCGCAGACGGGACAGAATTTAAGATAGCGCTCCCGCGTCTCCGGGTCAAAGGAGAAGGGCCGCAAATCCCACATCGCCCGATAGTAAGGAGCGATTGCCAGAGCACGCGGGGAGACTCTCCTGAATATGGTCTCCAGATACTGGGTCCGGACCTTCGTCCCAAAGAAATCGATGGCCCCGATGCCTTTGCCGTCCATATAATCGAAGCGAACTTTGGGATGGAGCCGCCGGACTATTTCCTCTCGCTCCACCTTGAAGAGAGTGGCGAGGCCATCTGCCTGTTCTTCGACGATGTTGATACCGCTGGGACTTCCAGACGGGCGCACGTTGGCGAGCGACAACCCCTTCCTCAGTTTGACAATTAGGGTCCGATTCAAGGCGCGGCTGATGAAACCCAGCAGGCTCTCACCATCGATAGGCCCGGGCATGTCCGCTGCGAACGTGCGGGTCTCGTTGACGTTGCCCATGTCAGCTATCCGAGATCCTTGACCGCTTCGAGAGTTCGAGCTTTCGGACCTTCGATGAACGGATCGTAGATTTCGACCGGTTGGCCGTTGTCGTCTACCTGTGTGGTCTTCCAAGCATAATAGCCTGCCTCGATATCCTTCCATTCGATGCTCCGCCGCTTCTCGCGGTGGGCCAGGCGAAGGGCGATGCGCAGGATCCGGACGACATTTCCTACAACTCCTCCCGACATGTCGTAAACCATTGCCCTGCTCTTGAGGTCTTCAATGAGCCGGACCCTAGTCTCGACGATGCCCTCGCGCTCCATCTGCCGATCGATCTGCCCGATGAACTTGAAGAAGTAGCTGCGCTCGCTGGGAACAGCGAGATTGACGGGGTCGAGATTAATATCGGCGGTCTTTCGCGTGTTGAGTTCTGGGTCGACCTCGAAAAGCCGGTGCGCCTTCGCCGTGCCCATAACGACGACCGCAAACACACCTTCGTTGACGAGACTCTTGATCGCCTTAGCCATCGGACGCGCAGTCGCGATAGCGTCCTGACCGATCATGTTGTTCGCTTCGTCCAAGACGACAACGTACGTATGCTTCGAACGGGCAATGTTCCGAATGGCCCTGATGGCCTGGTCCGGCGAGTAGGCGGTGTTCCTGCGCACAACGTCGGCCTGGGGGTCCTTGAACGCCTCGAGTATCTGGACCTGAAGTTGCTTTTCGGTACGGGTGGACGATCGAATGGTCACCATGACCACGGGCATCTGGCTCGGGCGTTTCTTGTTCCACTTCTCGGCGATCTTCTCGACCGACGTGGTCTTCGTCGAACCGGTCGGGCCGATAATCGAGACGATGTCCATCTCGCTGTACTTGATGGCTTGTCTGTTCTTGTCGGCCTCAGCCTCTTGCTCCAGGTCGATGGCGACGACCGCCTCGGTCTCCTCCAACAGATCGTTTATCTCGGCCTCGATCATCTCAAGTCGCTTATTACCGACTTTCATCTCCTTGAACCGCGCGCGGATCGAAGCAAAAGTTTCGGGCTCGGCCGGCTTGGTTAGAGCGTTGCTTTTCATCATTCGTCACCATCTAAGAACCTATCGAGATCAATGTCCGGATCCCGCTTCTTGGGATCCGCCTTCTTCGCGGCCGGCTCGTCCTTGGCCTTCTTGGCAGTCGCGTCCCGCTGCGAGGCGGCCTGCCGAGCGCGTTCCTTGGCTTTTTCGGTGGCGGCCGCGGTGCGGGCCTCCACTTCGGCCTCCTTCTTTTCCTTGATGGTGCGGGCTCGCCTTCTCTTCTGCTTCTCGGTTGGCGACTTACCCTTCGCTCGGCGCTCGTCTTCCTCGCGTTCAAATGCGGCAATCTGCTGCGGGACTAGGGTCGCCTCGCCGTAGCCACTGACCGTCGGCTCCGCCGTGGCGAACAGCACATCGGACGCCGAGATCGACGCGTCGTCGGGAGTCGCAGAATCAGACGGCCGCACCCGCCGGTCGAACATCCCCTGCGATTGCGCGAGTCCGCGGATAGCTTCTCGGGTGTCGCGCATAGGCAGGATCCCCGCGATGCGCTCCCATTTCTCACGAAGTTTGTTGCGCGCGATCCACTTCTGTTCGTCAGTATCGAACGGAAGACCGGATTCTTTGGCGAAGATTCGAACCTTCTCGGCCTGCCAGAACGAAATCGGTCGCGTGAACTCGCTTTTCGCGTCGCGCTGGCGGTGTGCGCCAGGCGGCATCATGACGAATTGACGGCTACGGTTTGGCAGCGTGACGAAGCGCGGCGGCTTGACGCCATCGTTCCAGACCTGGATACAGCTTGCGTCGATGGGATCCCACTTGATCGTCGCCCAGCAGCGAGCGCTGCCGATCGGCGACTTCGATTGGTCGCGACGTCTAGCGTTCCTGGACATGTCGTCAAGAAGCTTGGACGTTTTGTGCTGGTCGTGGAAATCCATGTGCTTGAACCGGATTCCAGCGCGCGTCAGACGAACCCGCGCCATCCGACCGAGCAGATGGTCGAGCGCGTTGATGTCGGAGATGACATCCCTGGTCTTTAGCCGCCGCTTCCAGACCTGGGCTGGGAAGTCGTCTATCCCGGTGTGGAATTCGTTCTGGTAGCCGATGATGGTTTCGTGGATGATCTCGTCGAGAGATCCGAGACTGATCACAGCGTCCTCGCGCGGCTTGATGTCGATCAGTCGCATTACGGTCGGGCCGGCAGGCACGCCGCCGGGCAGCTTGTGGAAAAGACGGTCATTGAGGTTCTTGAAGAAGCGTTCACCGACCGCCTTGTATTGCGGCGTCCGGACGGGGGACCAGATGATTTCGGTGCCGATATCTCGCAGCGAATCCTGCAGGCTCGGGCTCTTGAATTCCCATCCCGAGTCGACGAGCAGAGCCTTCGGCAGGCCCCAACCGTCCCAAGTTCCTTCGATGTCCGAGAACAGCTTCGTCATGTAGTTCTTGTTGCGGTTGACGCGCTTGAGCGTCGTCAGCACCGAGTGGAGACTGGCAGGCTCAAACGAGACGAGATATCCGAGGATCATCCTCGTCGCGACGTCGATCGCGACCGTCAGTGTCGGCCGGCCGAGCGGCAGGAAGAATTCATTATCGAAAACGACGAAGGTGTCGATCACGGTGTGATCCATGATGACCAGCTCGAGCGGCTCTTTTGCCCAAAGGCTATCCTTCACGCCCTCGAACTTGAGCGTTGCTTCGCGACGAGAATACTTGCGGGCCCAGTTCTCTTGGTTGATCGTACGATTGATCCGCCGGCGCAGCGTCTCCATGCGCCGCGGAAATTCCTCGGGCGAGACGCCAGCCTTCGTCATCAGGTCACGGAAGAAGCCATACGCGTCAGTGTAGGTGCGGGGCCGCAGGCTCCAATAGAAGTCGACGGCTTGGTCCAATCCGTCCTCGACGATATTACCGAAGCGCTTTCTCTCAGTCTTCCCGCGCAGTGAGCGGAACACACGGAGCGGCCTGTTGCCGGGTTCTCCGCAATTGAGGATGGCGTTGTAGAGAGCCGTCGCCTTCACAGGATGGTTCAGCAGCTTGAGACGATCGTCGTACCTGAAGCTCTCGATGAACTTCTCGAGACCCTTGCGACCGAGCGTAGGCCCCTGGGCATCGTCCCACTCACGAACGAAAAACTGCAACGTACGCGCGCGGATTGCTTCCGGCGAGAATTCCTCGCCGGGCGCGAATTCGCCAAGATCGTTGGTTGACTTGGGACGACCATCGGACCGCTTGAAGATGTCGATTTTCTTGGCCTCGCCCGCACCAAGCATATCGATAAGCTGGACTTCAGTCATGGGCAGCCGGGCGCCGGTGCTCTTGATGAACCACAGTGTTCCGTCATCCGCCCATTCCTCGAGGAAACTGAAACGGCCGTCCGGAAGATCGTAGATGTCGCCAGGCTTGAGATTGAGCGTGGTCATGAAAACTCCTGTCGTGGGCGACGCTCAGCGCCGCCCACGCCCTTCCGGCTTCGTCACGACACTGTCGCGCGTGATCTTGCTTGTGATGTCTATGCCTGCCGAACGCGTGCAAAAGAACGCGTGCAGCACCTTCCGGGCGCGGTCGACCGGGTAGCCGCCAGCGCCGGCGATCGTCTCGATCGCCTCAGCGTACGCGAGGTCGCCCTTCGTCTCGAAGGTTTCCTCCAGGGCGAGACGCTCACGCGTGCCGATGACGGCGAACTTGTCCGCGAATATCCTTTGCGCGTTGGGAAGGAGCGGATCGATGTCGATCTCGTCGTCCGCGACGACGATCCGGAACGTCCACCCGATGGCTTCGTAGACTTTCTCGGCCATCGCGATTTTGAAGGCGTAGTCGGGATCGGCGTCGATCTCGTCCTTCGACTTCTTAACCTCAACGATCTCGATCGTCCCGTCGGCCATCCGCCGCATTAGGTCAGGAAAGTAGTCTAGCCGGCGACGCTCCGCCTCCGCTCGGATCTCGAGACGGTGTGGTTGCGCGAGGAAACGCTCAACAGCGATGTCTGCTTCAGAAATCATCATCAAGTGCCGCTCGCCAAAACCTTCCCATGGCATGGCGCGCTTCGATTTTCGCGAGACCAGACGGCCGACCGGCTTGTTGTGGGCTCTTTCCACGAACGTCCGGATCGGATGCCAGTCTGGCGATGCTACGATCGTCGCCTTCGAGGTCGCGAGCATGGCAGCGCGAGTGTAAATATTCTGTCCATTACTCATGGTTGAAACCTTCCTAAGAACATGACGTCTCACGCGTCGATGCGAGCGGGTCCAAAGTCGGAAGTGCAGCCAGCCTGCAGTGCCACCGACACGGTTGGATTCGCGGCGCTCGAGACAAATTCCCGTCGAGAGCCGTTCACCGCGTCGCGGACAAAGCTTCGCCGTTTCCGCAAACGAAGCGCTTGCGGATTTGCCTTCTGGTCGATGCTGAGTTAGGAGCTGCGTTGTTCAGGCGCGGCACCCACGATCCGTCATCGAGTTCATTTGGAATACGAAGGGCAGCGTTCCAAGTTGCCTTAGACCGAGGAAGGCAACATCTTCGGTCGATCGACACCGGGAGCGTCTCGCTTATCAGCGGCGCCCATAGCAATCCGTTGGCGCGCGAGGCGGCCTGGAGTTTTCAGGTTTCTTTGATGAGCCTCCCGAGCTCGTCGCTTAGGCGACGGGCTTCTTCAGCCGCAGGAATTCGGCGACCCGCGCCGAACCGCATTGCGCAGGTTCGGGAGGCGAGGTGCTACGGGATCAACCCGCAGTCATCCCTTTCGGGAACAATGGAGATCTTCATAATGCTACTCCTCACGGCCGGCTTGGTGTCGGCGTGGCGTGAAATCTGAGACATTTTGAGGAGACGACCTCTTCCGCCGGGTATCGCCGGCGGATCCTATCGGACCACTGGCTTAAGCCTGGCGTACGAAGCGCATCGCCCTCTGGCATGCGAAAAGGATAGTGGTCGATTTGGTCATGATCGCTTCCTACTACAGAGCGATCTCCAAACCGTTCATTCGGTCGCTAAAGTTCGACGTAATTCGCTTTTAGGGTCTCAGCACACGCTTTCTGCAGGAGAGCAAAAACGCTCTGCCGGCGTTTGTGTGCGAGCACCATACAGGCGGTTTCTCGCAGCGGCTCGCCAGTGAGAGGATTCTCTCCTTCCCTTGTCGCAACACGATAATTGGAGCAATCGGCGAGATCGCTTACATTGGATATTTCCATCGACGCGATGGTGCGACGATGTGTTTCATAACCACCGGGTACAAGGTCGATCGTAACAACGAGCATGGTGTCTCCTTTCTGCCTTGTTGATCTCAGCCGTTCAATGCTGTCGTCTCGACGATACGGCGAATCTCCTCCCCTGAGACTTGCCGTTGTATTCGGAGCTGATCGGCCACGGCAATAATTGCGTCTCGGTGCCGGACGACGAGCTCATTAGCCCTTATCTGTAGAGCTGTCAGGTGCCGCTCGACCGTTGCTCGAAGGTCATGGTCTCTTCGCACGGCGCTCAATGCATCCTGATGCGAGGTGAGATATATCAACGATCCACCCAGCCCCGTTGACGCATGAAGGGTTGTGACAAGGCGTGTCGCCCAGGCCAGATCCGAATCGTCGCCGCCACCAGATCCAATCGATATATCTCCCATGAAGTGCTGCTCGGCGGCGCGTCCGCACAGCATGACCGTGACTCGTCGTTCAATCGAATCTCGAGTTGCTATCTCGTAAGGGTCCGTCCAGATCACCGTGTGCCCGGCTGCTCCCAGGCTGCCGCTGACTACGCACCGCTTGACGACGCCGGAGTTAACGACGAGTGCTGCTACCGCGTGAGCAGCTTCGTGGAAGCATGTACGGTCGAGGGTCGGACTGGGTATATCTTCAGGTGGTGCGATCGCTTGCAGAAGATGGTCGCGGTCCAGCGGGCAGCCGGCGTAGCGTGCGATACGGCGCGCCCCACGCACAGCCATCATGATCTCGGCGCCCGTCGAGCCTTCCAACAGGTGAGCGGCCTCCGCGATATCAGCCTCCGAGAGGGCTCCATCTACGTGGTGGCGGAGAATATTTATCGTACCGCAGTAGTCCGGTCGCGAAATCTCGATCGCACGCTCAAGCCGACCTGGGCGCAGGATCGCGGCATCGACTCCCTTTATGTTGTTGGTAGCCGCTATCACGACGATGCCGGATCGCTTCCCGGCTATGGCATTGTCGAGACTGAGCAAGAAATCCGTAATAACGCTTGTCCACCAGTCCGCACCGCGTGGCGACATTGTTGCGCGGTTAGGAAGCGCATCGATCTCGTCCAAAAACAGAATGCACGGAGCTACTGCCGCGGCACGCCCAAACATCTGGCGTGATGCCTTGATGACCGAATCCAGATCACCCGGAGAGTTCGCAAAAAGATCGGCTATCGAGTAATCGACCAGAGGCACTCCGCATGCTCTTGCCAGAATGCGGGCGAACAGCGATTTCCCCAACCCGGGTTCCGAATGCAATACCGCTCCGCGGTCCACGTCTCTCCAGCCGATGCAACCGGCGCGGTAATCCGTGAGGTCGCGTGCCAGTGCCAAACCCCAGTCGCGCGCGGGTCCATATTCAACTGCGTCCTGGAGACTTGGAAGTCGCTCCGATGAGGCTTCGTCGCTCGCTGCAGGAGATGCCCGCTTCAGGCGATCGACAATTTCTGCAGGCGACGAGTGCGCCCGAAATGCCGCAACGATATCGTGAAATTCGAGACCGGCGGCAATGTTCTTATCTAGGCTATTTGGAACCGGCTTCCCGGTAAACATCCGGATTGCGCGACCGATTGTGACGCCACTGGGAGCGGTGATGCTGATCGTGATATCGGCCGCCGCGATAAGCGTTGAGGGTAGTGTGGTGCGGTCCACTGCGACAGCGATGACCGGTTCTCCTCTCGATAGATAGGATGCGGTGTCGTTGTTGCGCTGCGATTTCTGGGATAGTTTAGGCGCGTCTGTCGGAAGCAGTTTCCAGCGCTTGCCAAATCGCGCGATGAAGAGCGAACTTAATCCATCGATCCAACTCGCCCCCGGCACGAAAATGATCAGAGCGAGGGCGGCTCCATCTTTCAACTGCCGGCGGACGGCGCCGTTGGTCGCGCTGTGAAATGCAGCTGCCAGGATCGCGCATCGCGCCGACGTGCGACGTTCCTGCCTTTGAGCCGGTTTGGAATCGCCGTGATCGACGTTCCCATCGCCAGCAACAATCCATGCATCAACTGGTTGGCCAATTCTGATTTCCGAGGTGGACCTCGACTCGGTATGCGGAGATGCACTCGAGCTGTCGGGATCGCGACCGCCAGAAGCTCTATTGTTGGCGAGGGCCGCACGGTGTCTCCGTAACCTCGCCAAGCTTTTCTTGGTCATGCGCGTTGCCTTGTGATTGTTACTCGGCTCGAAACCACGGCGCAGCCATCGACAGATGTCGAACGAACGTAGGCCGGAATTGCTGTCGCGGACTTGGTCGATCAGGTTTGCAGAATGCGCGGAGCGCCAGATTCGTAATGTGGGACTCGAACAATGGTCTGATGCAGGCGTGTCGTTTCGGCGGTGATGGGCCTCTTGCCGGCGTCTCGCCAAAGACTTGCTTGCTAGATCTCAATCGTGAAGTTCGAATCGAAGCAAGGATTGTCCTAAGTCCTCTCGCGGTTCGACCATGGCCATAGCGCTTCGCATTGCTTACGACCCGGGTCTCGCCGATTACGACGTCAAAGGATTCGTGCGTATGACCGTAGACCCATAGTTCAGCCGGCTGGAGCGCTTCGTTTCCATCGTCCGGCTCGGCCGACATCAACGATGTAAGATCGCTTCGGTAGGAAGACGTCAGAATGTTAGGTTCAAACAACGGATTCGTTTCCGGTCGCAAGAACTGGGCCGGATGCGGCGCGTGATGTGTTACCACCACTGAGGAGCCGGATCGCTCTTTACGGAGTTCGGCTTCAATAAATGCGCGGGACCTCCGGTGCCTGGCCAATGCGTGCAATGGCCGGAATCGTTCCATGTAGCGGGTCGTTCGGATCTTCCTGAAGTCGTTCATTCGATCCGATGCCACCGTCATCGCACGATGTGCGTCGCCGAAGAGAGCAAAATCAGTCCAAAGGGTCGCGCCGACAAAGGTCACATTGTCAATATGGGCGACTTCATCTTGCAGCACATGCACGTTGCTTCCGCCCGCGGCCGCCTTGGCCTTTTCGAGTGTGCGGTCGATGTCGGTGCCGTAGGATTCGTGGTTTCCCATGACATAGATCACTCGCCGGTCAGCTACACGCTCCAGTAACCAACGTGTCATTCGGCCTGCAATATTGACCCCGTAAGCCGGGGGATCGGCGTCCAAAATTGACCCCCTACAGGTTGGCTGTTGCGCTGCCTGCTTTGTCATGAAGCAGGTGGTCGGGGATGCTGATCGTGGAGACGATTGCGCGGA
>JBQCHY010000067.1:0-60567 GCA_051954235.1 Xanthobacteraceae bacterium | reverse complement strand
AGCCCACCGCGCGCGGAACGCCGGACGATGTCCGGTGCGACCGTGGTGACGACACTCGTGCGCTCTCTCAACTTTGCGCATGAGGCTGCGGACGCATGGTGCGTCCGGCGTTCCGCGCGCCCTCTTCTCAACAGAGGGCGAAGCGTTCCCCGCAAAACTCGGGCGCATCGCGCCGCGAGATCGCAAAGTCGTATCTACACTTCACGCGCTGTTTGACATTCGAATCCGAAATTGGGGCGAAATTTCCAATGCGTCGCGAATTTGAATCCTTGTCGATGCACCGCGAGATATCGACGGCTCCATGTTTCGGCAAAGTCGCATGACTGCATCCCGCTAGTTTCAATCAAGTTGTCACGCGCCTGTGGTAACGAGATATGTTCCGCGGCTTAAACGTGTTTGCCTCCCGGTCGCGGCAGTCCTATCCTTGTCAGTGCCCATCTTTGTCGCGTCGTCAAAAAGTTGCGTCGAGATTGTTGAGTGACTGCGAAACATGTTCGCACTCACGTCCGCGTCGCAACATCAGCTTATGAAGAGCGAGGAACGATCATGATCAAAGTTAAAATCAACGGCCAAGAACAATCCTGGGACGGCGATCCCGATCTGCCGCTGCTTTGGTTCCTGCGCGATGAAGCCGGTCTCACCGGCACCAAGTTCGGTTGCGGCGAAGCGCTTTGCGGTGCCTGCACGGTGATCGTCGACAAGCAAGCCGTGCGCGCTTGTGTCACCGCGATCTCCGATGTCGCCGGGCGCGAGGTCACCACTATCGAAGGCCTGCATCCGACCGGCGATCATCCGGTGCAGAAGGCGTGGCGTCAGGTCAACGTGCCGCAATGCGGTTACTGTCAGGCTGGCCAGATCATGCAGGCTGTCGCACTGCTGACCGACAATCCGAAACCAACGCATGACCAGATCCGCGAGGCAATGGCCGGCAACATCTGTCGTTGCGGTTGCTATCAGCGCATCGAGAACGCGGTTCATCTCGCTTCGACGGGAGTCTGATCATGAACATCGTCACCGATCCCAAAACGCTTCACGAATTCGAAAAGCACAGCGTCAAGATCGAGAAGATTTCACGGCGCGGCATCCTGAAAGGCCTCGGCGTTGCTGGCGGCCTCGTGCTCGCCGCACCGCTGATGTCACGGCAGGCGTTTGCCGCATATCAGACCGGCGCGAGCAAGATGCCTCATGGCGTCGTTGTCGATCCGCGCGTGTTCGTCGCCATCGCGCCGGACGGCGTCGTCACCATCATCGCGCATCGTGCCGAGATGGGCACCGGCGTCCGCACCAGCCTTCCGTTGATCGTCGCCGAGGAAATGGAGGCCGACTGGTCGCGAGTGAAGGTGAAGCAGGCCCACGGCGACGAAAAGACCTTCGGCAATCAGGACACCGACGGCTCACGCAGCACGCGGCACTACCTGATCCCAATGCGCCAGATCGGTGCCGCGGCGCGAACGATGCTGGAAGAAACCGCCGCCAAGCGTTGGGGCGTGCCGGCAAGCGAGGTCAAGGCGCAGAATCATGAAGTGGTTCATGCCGCGAGCGGCCGCCGTATCGGCTTCGGCGAACTCGCCGACGATGCCGCGAAGCTGCCGGTGCCGGATATCAACGGATTGAAACTGAAGGACCCGAAAGACTTCCGCTATCTCGGCAAGGGTCAGGTCAGCATCGTTGACCTGCACGACATCACCACCGGCAAAGCGCATTACGGCATCGATACGCGCCTGCCCGGCATGAAGTATGCCGTGATCGCGCGTCCGCCGGTGACCGGCGGCAAGCTGAAGTCGTTCGATCCGGCCGATGCGATGAAAGTCGCCGGCGTCGAGAAGGTGGTCGAAGTGAAGGGCTGGCCGTGGCCATCCAAGTTCCAACCGCTCGGCGGCGTCGCGGTGATCGCCCGCAACACCGGTGCGGCGATCAAGGGTCGCGCAGCGCTCAAGGTCGAGTGGGACGATGGCGCCAACGCCAGCTACGATTCCGTTGCCTATCGCAAGCAACTGGAAGACGTCGCGCGCAAGCCGGGCCTTGTCGTCCGCAAGGAAGGCGATGCCGACGCCGCGCTCAAGAGCGCCGACAAGGTGGTGACCGGCGAGTATTACATCCCTCACCTCGCCCATGCCAGCATGGAGCCGCCGGTCGCGGTCGCCAATGTCACGGGCGACAAGGTGGAAGTCTGGGCGCCGGTGCAAAGCCCCGGCGGCACGCGCGAAGAACTCGCCAAGACGCTCGGCATTCCGGAAGACAACGTCACCGTCAACGTGACGCTGCTCGGCGGCGGCTTCGGGCGAAAATCGAAATGCGATTTCGTGCTCGAAGCGGCGTTGTTGTCGAAGACCATCGGCGCGCCGGTGAAGGTGCAGTGGACTCGCGAGGACGATCTCCATCACGACTTCCTGCACACCGTTTCGGTGGAGCGCATCGAGGCCGGTCTCGACAAATCCGGCAAGGTCGTCGCGTGGCGGCATCGCAGCGTGGCGCCGAGCATCGCGACAACGTTTGCGCCAAATGTGACGCATCAAGCGCCGTTTGAGCTCGGCATGGGTCTGATCGACCTGCCGTTCGAGATCGCCAACATCCAGTGCGAGAATCCGGAAGCGACGGCGCATACCCGCATCGGCTGGTTCCGCTCGGTGTCGAACATTCCGAAAGGCTTCGCGGTCCAGTCCATGGTCGGCGAGTTGGCCGCCGCGACCAAGCGCGACCAGAAGGAAATGCTGCTCGAACTGATCGGCTCGCCGCGGATCGTCAAACTGGACTCGGTGAAGGATCCCTGGAACTACGGCGAACCCTACGACAGCTATCCCATCGACACCGCGCGTTTGCGTCGCGTCGTCGAAGTGGTGGCCGATAAGGGCAAGTGGGGCCGAAGCGTTCCCAAAGGCCACGGCCTCGGTATCGCCGCGCATCGCAGCTTCGTGAGCTATGTCGCGACCATCGTGGAGGCGTCAGTTGACGACAAGGGCAAGCTGACGGTGCATCAGGTGGACACCGCCATCGATTGCGGTACCTACGTCAATCCCGAGCGCATTCAATCGCAGATCGAAGGCGCAGCCATCATGGGACTGAGTCTCGCGAAATACGGTGAGATCAGTTTCAAGAACGGCAAGGTGGAGCAAGGCAACTTCGACACCTTCCCGGTGATCCGGATGGACGAGTCGCCGCTCATCACCCACGTTCACATCGTCCCGCCCGGTGCCGATACGCCGCCGAGCGGCGTCGGCGAACCGGGCGTGCCGCCGTTCGCGCCGGCGCTGATCAACGCGATCTTCGCCGCGACCGGCAAGCGTATCCGCGCGTTGCCGGTCGGCAAGCAGTTGGAGGCGTAACAGGATGCAGGCGTGCGCTGGCACCGATTGATCGAATGCCGGCGCACGCTTTCTTTCCGAAGCGGCTTCGGCTCGCGTCGCCCGATTGCAAGTCTGTATGTCGTCAGATGTTCGGGAATTTGCGCGGCTTCAATCGCAAATGATCCGCTGACGAATCGGCCGCATCGGTCGCGCCTCGCGCTCGATGCAGGCGGCGACTTCCGGCGCCTGTTCCGCGGCGATGGGCGGCGAAAAGACGAAGCCCTGGACAAGATCGCAATCGAGTTCGTCGAGCACATTCACCTCGGCGGCCAGTTCGGCCCCCTCCGCCACCACCGACATGCCCAAACCGCGCGACAGGGCAATGATGCCGCCCAGCAGCTTGCGCTTCTCCGGCGCGGTGGAAATGCCGTCCACGAAAGCCCGGTCCACCTTGAGCCGGTCGAACGGCAGACGTGTCAGATAGCCGAGCGAGGAGTAGCCCGAGCCGAAATCGTCCAGCGCCAGCCGAACGCCGAGACCGGAGAGCGCCGTCAGCGTGCGGCTGATGCGCTGCTCGGTGTGATCCACGAACAGGTTTTCGGTCAGCTCCAGACAAAGCAGTTCTGCCGGAAAACCGGTCTCCGCCAGCACCGCCGCAACTGCCGTTTCAAAATCCATGCTCCAGATTTGGGCCGGCGAGACGTTGACCGAGACGGAACGCGGCGGCAGCCCGGCATCCAGCCAGGCGCGGCCCTGTCGGCAGGCCTCGCGCAGCACCCACAGGCCGAGATCGACGATGAGCCCGGAGCTTTCGGCGATAGGGATGAACTCCGCCGGCGAGATCGGCCCGCGCTCAGGATGTGTCCAGCGCAACAAGGCTTCGAAACCGGTGACGCGTCCCTCCTTCAGGTCCACCTGCGGCTGATAATGAGCCTTGAGGGTGCCAGCTTCCACGGCGTGGCGCAGATGCCGGCCGAGATCGAGCCTCTGCTCGACCGCCTGGGCATAGATCGGCTCGAACAGTTGCGCACGGCCGCGGCCGGCTTCCTTGGCCATGTAGAGTGCGAGGTCCGCATTTCGCATGGCGGTTTCGGCCGCGACACCGTGCTCCGGCAGGCGGGCAATGCCGATGGTGGCGCCGATGAAGGCCTCACCTTCGGTAAGATCGACAGGGCCGGACAATTTTGCGATGAGCCGGTCGGCAAGCGCGATCAGCGCGGCGTCGGACATGCCGCATTCTTCCGCCAGCACGGCAAATTCGTCGCCGCCGAGCCGGGCGATGAAGGCGCGCGGCCCAAGGTCCAGCCGCAGCGTGGCCGCGACCCGGATCAGCAATTCATCGCCCGCGGCATGGCCGAGGGAATCGTTGACTTCCTTGAAGCGGTCGAGATCGATGAGCAGCAGCGCACCGCTGCGGCCTTCCACAGCGCAGTTCTCGATCAGGGCCGCGAGTTGGTGCTTGAACAGCGCGCGGTTAGCGAGACCGGTCAGAGGATCGCTGTAGGCGAGCAGTTCGAGTTTGCGCTCGGCTTCCTTGCGCTCGGTGACGTCCTGTACGGTGCCGAAGACGCCGACAACTTTGTCATGAGCCATGTCCGCCTTGCAGGTGATCGCAAGGTCGTGGACAGTGCCGTCCGGATGCAGGATGCGCAGATCGATGGCTTCGGTCCCGCACGTGCGGAGAACCCGCTTCTGCATTTCCAGGAAACGCTCGGCGTCGTCGCCCATGAAGTAGTGCTTGGTATTTTCGTGGCTCGGTTCGAACGTTTCGGGATCGAGACCGAGAAGATAGAAGAGTTCGGGTTCCCAGATCGAGCGGCCAGTATCCAACCGATAGCTCCAGGTGCCGATCTTGCCGAGCCGATGTGCCTCGTGCAGCGCTCGCGTGCGTTCGTCGAGCTTGGCCTCCGCCGCCTTCAGCTCGGTGATGTCGTTCGATGTACCGCGATAGCCGAGAAAAGTGCCGTCGTCAGCGAAGATCGGTTTGCCGTTGGTGCGGATGCTGATGCGCGACCCATCCTGGCCGATCAGCGTATAGGTGAAGTCGCGGAACGGACGATGAGCCTCCATGTCGGCCCGATGCCGCGCCATGGCCTCCTTATCCTCAGGCGCATAGGTCAGCTCCCAACGTGTCCGCCCGCCCGCGGCCACGATCTGAAGCGCATCGTTGCCCGCAAGCAAACGGGGGTATGGCAGCAGCCGATGGTTGGCGTCGCTCTCCCAACACCAGTCCGAAGCGGTACTGACGAAATCTGCCAGCCGCTGCTCGCTGTCCGCCAGACGCCGCAGCGCGGAAGTCTCCTCGGTGATGTCGCGGACAATGCCGGACACGCGCCGGACCTCGCCATGCGTATCGAATTCCGCCTCGCCCTGCACCATGCAATCAAGCAGGCTGCCGTCGGACCTGCGGAGCTTGGTCTGCACCGCGTAGGGCTTTCCGCTGGCCCAGCAGGCCGCGTAATGCGTCTCGAGAATCTTTCGGCTTTCGGGCAGATAGGACTCGCGCACCTTGGCGATGGAAACGAAGCCATCCACGGTCTCAAATTCGTAGAAAGCGGCGAGTTCAGGCGATATCCAGAAATCGGTCGCGTCGGGACTCTCGGACTCCCAATAGCCCATGCGAGCCATCCGGATGGCGCAGCGCAGCAGCCGTTCCTCATGCCAGCGGAGGCGTGCGATCCGCGCGGCGGCCTGCCCTTGTGACGATCTGCGAGCCGCCATCGGTCCCCCGACCAAAACGCTAAGGTACAAGTATCCAGCTAACCCGTTACCATATGGCGCGACAATCGAGGAGATATGGAAGGGGCAATCGGGGACCCTTCCGAATATCTGGTATAATTTTCGTGAATTCTGCAACCAGCCTCAATCTTGAGGAAGCCCCGATCCGGGGCGCCGTCGCCACTTGCGCGACAAATACTTTCGCCTCTCGCCGGGTCTGCCTTTCAGCAATTGCGCGCGATGACACGTATCCGCGCGGCGATTCGTCTGCGCGCAACCGAGCAAGACAAAACCATCGAGGGTTGGATCAATCCCGCAATCGAGGGCGAGAAGCTCTGCTCCAGTCAACACACCACATGCAGTTGAGCGATAATACAGATATGATGCGGATGATGGCTGCGAGCGAGACGGTTGTGAATCTTGTTACTTGCCTTCCGACGCCGTCGTCAGCACGTCTCGCGCGCGAGGTGTAACGGTCCCTTCGTTGAGCCCCTTGACGTCGTTCAGAGTGAGTTTGCCGTTCGCGATCCCGTTCGTCATGCGGGTGCACCACGCCTCGGCTGCTTTCTCGACTGCCACGCCCATGAATTGGGCTGCCCCGGTCGGGTTCTCGCCAATCCCCTGCCTGATGCAGGTTGCGATAGCCGATTGCCGCTCCGCCTCATTGGCCTTGAGAGCGGAAGCCATTTGCTGGAATCCCTTTTCGTCAGCGGTCCCCTGCCCTCGCGCGCCGCCGACCAGCAGCAAAAGCATCAAGATCGCGACAATCGATGCCATTCGCACGCCGTTCTCCTCTGCTTCCGCCGTCTGCGACGCGCGATCGCCATCACCGGCTGCGAGTCATACCCTCATCAAAATCGCGGACCCTGCCACTATGCAGGCAGCTTATGACGTTCGCGACCTTGGCCAGAGCCGGTAAGCCTTGGAACGGAACGCGTTCAAAAAATTGAAATTTCGGGGAGGAAAAGTCGACAGAACTGCGGCTACTTTCGACTAAGCCATTGAAAACAATGGCGCGAGAGACGGGGCTCGAACCCGCGACCTCCGGCGTGACAGGCCGGCACTCTAACCAACTGAGCTACTCCCGCACGGATCGTTGCCGATCCATTCGTGTCGTGGAGGTGGGACTTAAAGGGGCGACCACCGCAAGTCAAGCTGGTTTGGAAAGCATCTGGGAAAAGCCTTTGTGGATCGGTCATTTCACCAGCGCCGATGCGAAAACCCGCCGATTCACGGGGAAAACAGCATAGTCAGCGCCCCCCCGAATCAACTAATGCCTGATACGCTTACATTTCTGAGATTCGAACAACGAGGAGGGCCTGGAAATGGCGAAGAAAGCTGCGACCCCGACCACCATCACGCTCAAGCATCTGGCTGCCGCGCTGGCCGAAGAACACGAGTTGTCGAAGAAGCAGGCCGAAGCGATTCTCGGCGATCTCGTCACCCGCGTCACCAAGCACCTGAAGAAGGGCGAGCGCGTCCGCATCGTCGGCCTCGGCATCCTCCAGGTTCGCAAGCGCGCCGCCCGCACCGGCCGCAACCCCGCCACCGGCGAAACCATCCAGATCAAGGCCAGCAAGAAGGTCGCCTTCCGCGCCGCCAAGGAACTCAAGGAAGCGATCTGATCGCGATTCAGGGACGCCGCGGGGCCCACGGCCTTGCTTGCGTTCCACCACAGAATTTGCGTTCTGTAACGTCATCCCGGGCCGCCGCCGTGCGGCCGCCCGGGGTGACGTTTTCATTTGAGGCGTCCTCGTTCGAACGGACGCGATACCAAAGGATTCCGCCGTGACTTCTCCCCTGAAATTCGATCATGACGTCACCGCGCGTTTCCTCCGCTACGTGGTGATCGACACCCAGTCCGATCCCGCCTCGCCCACCTGCCCCTCCACCGAGAAACAGAAGAACCTCGGCAACCTGCTGGCGCGCGAATTGCGCGAACTGGGCATCGCCGACGCGCATCTCGACGAACACGGCTACGTCTACGGCACCCTTCCCGCCAACACCGACAAGACCGTGCCCGTGATCTGCTACTGCTCGCACATGGACACGTCGCCGGATTGCTCGGGCGAGAACGTCAAGCCGCAGATCGTGCGCAATTATCAAGGCGGCGACATCGTGCTGCCGGGCGATCCGGCGCAAGTGATCCGCGTGCGCGACAATCCGGCGCTTAAGGACCAGATCGGCAATGACATCGTCACCTCCGACGGCACCACGCTGCTCGGCGCAGACAACAAGGCCGGCGTCGCCGAGATCATGGACGCGACGCGCTTCCTGCTCGCGCATCCGGAGATCAAGCACGGCACCATCAAGATCCTGTTCACACCGGACGAGGAGATCGGTCGCGGCGTCGATAAGGTCGATATCAAGAAGCTCGGCGCCGATTTCGGCTACACCATCGACGGCGAAACCGCGGGACATCTAGAGGACGAAACCTTTTCCGCTGACGGCGCGACCGTCACTATCACCGGTGTCAGCGTTCACCCCGGCTTCGCCAAGGGCAAGATGGAGCACGCTATCAAGATCGCATCGCGGATCGTCGAACGATTGCCGCAGGATACCTGCTCGCCGGAGACAACCGAAGATCGCGAAGGCTTCCTGCATCCGGTCGCCATCAACGGCGCACTGGAGCAAGTGACACTTGCCTTCATCGTGCGCGATTTCACCGAGCAGGGATTGCACGAGAAGGAAGCTCTGCTGGAATCGATCGTCAAGGACGCGATGAAGGACTTCCCGCACTCGACCTACAAGATCGACATCACGCAACAGTATCGCAACATGAAGCAGGTGATCGAAGCCCATCCGCAGGTGGTGGACCATGCGCTTGAGGCCATTCGTCGTGCGGGTCTAGAGCCTGTTCGCAGCAGTATTCGCGGCGGCACCGATGGGTCGCGACTGTCGTTCATGGGCCTGCCCTGCCCGAACATCTTTGCCGGCGAACACGCCTTCCACTCGCGCACAGAATGGGTCAGCGTGCAGGATATGGAGAAAGCGGCTGAGACCATCGTGCATCTGGCGATGATCTGGGAAGAACGGGCTTAAAATTTATTGGCGAAGGATTCCGAGCGATTTGCGTTTTGACGGAAACACACAATCCGTCATGCCCGGCCTTGTGCCGGGCATCCACGTCTTGAAGCCTTCGTAAAGTCAAGAACGTGGATGGCCGGGACGAGCCCGGCCATGACCAGTTGTGAACTCTATCTAAACGAAACCCATTCTATCTCCGTCATTGCGAGCGCAAGCGAAGCAATCCAGAAAGCCACAAAGCAAGAGCTGGATTGCTTCGTCGCTTCGCTCCTCGCAATGACGGCGAAGATCGAAACTACGGCTTCCCATCGCCGCGCATGAAATCGAAATCGCAGCCGTCGTCCGCTTGCGTGATCGTGTCGTGGAACAGTCGCGCGTAGCCGCGTTCCGCCCACTCCGGTCGTTCCGACTCTCCGATGGCTGCACGGCGGCGTTCCAACTCGGCATCGTCCACCAGCAGATCGATGCGGCGCGCTGCAACGTCGAGACGAATCCGGTCACCGGTCCGCACCAGCGCCAGCGGGCCGCCCACCGCCGACTCCGGCGTAATGTGCAGCACGATGGCGCCGAAGGCGGTGCCGCTCATCCGTGCATCGGAAATTCGCACCATATCTTTCACACCGGTGCGCGCCAGTTTCATCGGGATCGGCAGATAGCCGGCCTCCGGCATGCCCGGCGCGCCTTTCGGCCCGGCGTTGCGCAACACCAGCACGTCATCGGCGGAGACGTCGAGCGCGGGATCGTCGATCCGTAGCGTCATGTCTTCCACCGACTCGAACACCACCGCACGGCCGGTGTGCTGCAACAACCGCTCGCTCGCGGCGGAATGTTTGATCACCGCGCCGCGCGGCGCGAGATTGCCGCGCAATACCGCCATCGCGCCTTCCGGCCGGATCGGATTGTCGCGCGAACGGATCGCATCCTGTCCCGGCACCTCCTCCGCATGGGCGACAACTTCGCGCAACGTCGCGCCGGTGATCGTCTTCGCATCGAGATCGATCAGATCACCGAGTTGCTTCATCAACTTCGGCACCCCGCCGGCGTGATGAAAGTGCTCCATGTAGTGCGCGCCGGACGGCTTCAGATCGACCAGCACCGGCACCTCGCGGCCCAGCGCATCGAACGCATCGAGATCGATACGGTACGACGTGCGGCCCGCGATCGCAGTGAGATGCACCAGCCCGTTAGTGGAGCCGCCGATCGCCTGTAACACCACCTGCGCGTTGCGGAACGACGCTGGCGTCAGCAATTCGCTCGGGCGAGGCCCCTTGCGCTTTGCCATCGCCGCCGCGCACTTGCCGCTCGCTTCGGCCGAGCGCACGCGCTCGGCATGCGGCGCCGGGATCGTCGCGCTCATCGGCAACGACAGCCCCAGCGCCTCGGTGACGCAGGCCATAGTGCTGGCGGTGCCCATCACCATGCAGGTGCCGACCGACGGCGCGAGCCGACCGTTCACCGCCTCGATTTCTGCAGCGTCGATTTCGCCGGCGCGATATTTCGCCCAGAGACGACGGCAATCGGTGCACGCGCCGAGCACCTCGCCCTTGTGATGACCGACCACCATCGGCCCCACCGGAATGACCACCGTGGGCAGATCGGCGCTGACCGCCGCCATGATCTGCGCCGGCAAGGTCTTGTCGCAGCCGCCGATCACGATCACCGCGTCCATCGGCTGGGCGCGGATCATCTCCTCGGTGTCCATCGCCATCAGGTTGCGCAGATACATCGAGGTCGGATGCGAGAAACTCTCCGCGATGGAGATGGTCGGAAACACCATCGGCATCGCGCCGGCCAGCATCACGCCGCGCTTCGCCGCCTCGATCAGCGCCGGCACGTTGCCGTGGCAAGGATTATAATCGCTGTAGGTGTTGGTGATGCCGACGATGGGCCGATCCAGCGCGTCATCGGAATAGCCCGCCGCCTTGATGAAGGCCTTGCGCAGAAACAGCGAGAACCCGGCATCGCCGTAGCTGGTCAATCCTTTGCGAAGCCCATCCGCCATTCGCGTCTCCTTCAAGACTGCTTGTTGTTGACGCAAGTTATAACGGTTTCGGAGAAGCTGGAAACCAGCTTGCGGAACGAAAGCAACTCAAAATGAAAGAGCCTCGCGTCCTTCGCGAGAGGGTGCGAGGCCCGTTTGAGGGGATACGCAATCGTTCCGCGTCAATACCGCCCGCCGCGCGATCCTCCCGTGGTCGGCATGCTTGGCGTTCGGCTCGGCGGCGAGTAGCCACCGCGACCGCCGCCACCAATAATCCCGCCGATGGAAATGCCGGGCATCGGCGCATAGACCGGCGACGGACGGCGATAGACCACCACGTCGTCGTCCGGCTCGGACGCGTAGCGTGGCGGCGGTGGCAGCGACGAGCGGGACGGCGGCGCGCTGGCGCGCTTCTTCGACGGCTTCTCGGGCTTCTCGACCTTCTTGCTCGGCGCGACGGGCTTGCTGCACGAGCACGTCGGCGCAAACGATGCATTGCCCGGTTGCAGCGACGCCAGCGCGGCATTGGCTCCGAACGCAGGCCGGTTGCGCAACCGTTCCTCGAGCTTGCGCGCCGTCGGCGTCAGATCGCTGTCCGGATAGGCAATGAGAAAGGCGCGATATCCGGCGGCGCTATTCTCGACGACGGCCTTGTTCCAGGCGATCATGCGCAGATGCCGTGCGAGCCAGGTGCGGGCGCGCGGAACAAACTCCTCCTCGGTGTAGAGCGTGACAAAGGCCTCGTAAGCATCGACCGTGCCGTCCGCCACGATCATCTCGTGCGCGGCTTCCGACGACTTGCCCTTCAATGCTGTTTTCCATTGCTCCAGTGTGCGCTTTGGCTCGCCGGGCTTGGTGCCGGCCGTTGCCTTCACTTCGGTCGGTTTGGCGGACCCATCGGTGACCGTGAAAAAACGGAAATCGTCGGTGAGCGATGAGCTTTCCCACGGCGTCTGCCGGCCGTCGGTCGCCTTGTTCACCGACACGCGCACCCGCTTGAAGGCGTCCTCGATCGACAGGCCCGGCTCCTTGGCCGCCGTCAGCAATGCCGTGGTGTAAGGGCTGTTGGTGCCGCTGCCGTCCTCCGCTTCCGCGCCGGGCGAGGTCGAGAACGACAGGAAGGTGCCTGGCGCTCCGAACTTGGCGTCAACGATCGCAAGGCCATGGCCGGCGGTCTTGCCGATGTCGGGGAACGGATTGTTGCGACAGGCATCCAGCAGCACGATGCGCATCCGGCTCGGCACCGAGGTCAGCGTATTGAGGATGTCGTTAAGGCGGACTGCCTGAAGCGGAATGTCAGCCTCGCGCTTGGGATCGATGTCGACCGGCACCAGAAAATTCTCGCCGTCGATCTGCATGCCGTGGCCGGCGTAGAACACCAGCGCCACGGTGTCCTTGCCCTTGGCCGCCACCTGTGCGGCGAAATCGCTCACCGCCTGCCGCAACGCGTTTTGCGACAGATCCGGCGCTGCGGTCACCTCGAAACCGGCGTCGCCCAGAAGCTGCGCCATCGCCTTGGCATCGTTGGCGGGATTCGGCAGCGGCGTCACCGCGCGATAGGCCGATTGGCCGATCACCAGCGCCATCCGGCTTTCCGCCATCGCCGTGCACGTGCTCCAGAGGAAACCGGCGGCAACAGCCGCGCTCAACAATGGCCGGCGCAACATCGCATCACCCCTCGTCGCAGGTCGAATTCGCGGGCTCGGCCGCGCATGGGGCCGGCATTTCATGGGTCGCCGGGAACCCTGCCGTGGTTCAAGATTGGAGGGTCGCGCAAGGACAGCACTGGGTTGGCGTTCTCATATGAGAGCGCGCACCCGAATGTCGCGTGCGCGGTCGGCCTCTTGGTGAATCGCGCGTTAATCGTGTCGGGAAATTTAAACGTATCGGCCAACGCTAAATTGAAACGTCTCGTCTAGTCTGGCGGTCAACTCATCACAGCCGATGATGACGGGATATAGGGTTGGCGGAACTCGGACACATCACCTCGCGACAGCACGGGGCGGCGGATCGCGCCGGCACGGCAAAAGCCAGCCGCCACGCGTCGCCCATGCGTGCGCTGATGCCGCTCGCCGCCGTGTCCCACGCTCACTGGAACAACCTCGCCGGCCGCGCCATCGAGCCGAACGGTTACTACCTGGCGGATTGGGAACGCGCGGTCGATGCCTTCGCCAATGGCCGCACCGGTGCATCGGCGCTGACTGCTTGGAATGCGCCGGCCGCCGACGCTAGTTCGGCTCCCGTCTTGAACGGTTTCGTGCCGGTCGTCTCGCTATGGCAGGCCTATCGCCTTCCCCTGCCCGTTCTGGTCAGCGCCGACCCTTATGGGACCCTTGGCACGCCGCTGCTGGACCGCCACACGTCGCTTGAAGCCGCAGCCTCGCTTTTAAATGAGGCGCGGAACGCCGGCGCGCGGGCGCTGCTGCTGCGCGATGTCGCGCTCGACGGCAAGGCGTTGGCGGCCCTTACCGCCGCTCTCGCCCGCGACGACCTTCGGCCGCGCCTGCTCAGCGCCCACGCGCGCGCCTGTCTCGATGCAACTCAGAACGCCGAGACCCTGTTGCGCGACGCATTGGGCGCGCGGAAACTGAAAGAACTGCGACGGCAACGTCGACGCCTCGCCGATCATGGTGTGGTCCGCTTCGATGTCGCGCGAACACCCGACGAAGTCAGCCGTACGCTTGAAACTTTCCTCGCGTTAGAAGCGAGCGGGTGGAAAGGCAAGCGCGGCACTGCACTGCTGCAACGCGCCGGCGACAGCCGCTTCGTCCGCACCGCCGCGCCGATGCTGGCGAAAACCGGCGCGTGCGAGATCGTCTCGCTCCATGCAGGTGCAACGGCAGTCGCAGCCGCCATTCTGGTGCGTCATCAGAACCGCGCCTTCTATTTCAAGATCGGCATCGATGAGGCGTTCGCGAAATTCTCGCCGGGCGTACAACTCACGCTGGATCTGACGCAGCATCTCTGCGCCGATCCCTTCATCGCCACGGCCGATTCCACCGCGGATGCCGGTCACAGCATGATCGAGCCGATCTGGCGCGGACGATTGCGGATCGGCGATGTGTTGCTGCCGCTGTATCGGCGCGATCCGACAGTCACGATCGCCCATGCTGCGCTGGCAGCGCGAACCCGCCTGCGCGACGCCGCACGACGCCTGCGACCGGATCGCAATCGGCGCACGCTCTCACTCTGACCATCCGCTGATAAAGAAGTTGTGTTACTCCGCAGCTTCCGCGTTGACCTCCGCCGACACCTGACGGATCGCGCGCGCCAACTGCTCCGGCGGTTGCGCACCGGACACCGCATATTTGCCGGCGAACACATAGGTCGGCACGCCGCTAATCCCCTTCTCGGCCGCTTCCTGTGCCTGCGCCGTTACCACGTCGACATCTTCCTCGGTAGCGAGACGTTGGCGCACCGTCGCGGCATCCATGCCGCAGTCGGCCGCCGCCAGCACCAGAACTTCCGGATCGGTCAGGTCGCCGCCGTCGCGGAAATACAATTCCATCAACCGCTGCTTGACCGCCGCCGCCTTGTCGCCGGAGGGATCGCGCTCCGCCCAGTGAATCAGGCGATGGCAATCGAGCGTATTCGGTTGGCGCTGTACCCGATCGGGCCGGTAGACCAGCCCCTCTTCCTTCGCGGCTTCGACCACGCGCGAGGCGATCTTGCTATAGGCTTCGACCGAACCGAATTTCGTCGTCAGATATTCGTCGCGGCTGATGCCTTCGCGCGGTACCCACGGATTGAGGAAGAACGGCCGCCAGTGCACCTCCACCGGCACGTCGGTCACCAAGGCCAGCGCGCTCTCGATGCGATGCTTGCCGATGTAACACCACGGGCAAACGACATCGGAGACGATATCGAGGGTCAACGGCTTGATGGCGCTCATGGTGAGCCTCCTTGCTCCAAAGAGCATAGAGCTAATCAGCCGCCCCGGTGCGCCGCAAGGCGCTAATTGCGGTGATCCGCTATGTCCTTCAGTTTGGCAACGGTCGCCTGGTCCGCCGGGAAGAAGGTTTCGATCGCCAATTCCGACAAGGTGATGTCGACCGGCGTTCCGAACACCATGGTGGTCGAGATGAAGCTCAAGACCGCACCGTCACGCCGCAACTGGAACGGGATCGCCACAGCACTGCTGTTCACCGGGCGCTGTCGCGCCGGGATCGAGAAGGTTTTCAGTTCCTGATAGAGTTTCAACAGTTCGGGATCGGCCGTCGCCTCGCATTGGCGGTGCAGCCGCTCAAGCAGATGCGCGCACCATTCCGCCAGATTGACGGTATGCGACGCCAGCCCTTCCGGGTGGAAGCTGAGGCGCAAGACGTTGACCGGCGGCGCCAGCAGATGCGCGGCGACGCCATCCAGCAGCGCGCCGACCATCTGATTGGCCGCCACCAAATTCCAATGCCGGTCGACCGCCAATGCGGGATTAGGCTCGTGCGCCTTCAGCACCTGATCGACCGCCTGCCGCGCCGAGGCGAGCGCCGGATCGTCGAGGGTCCGTTGCGGAAACGCCGGCGCGAAGCCCGCCGCGACCAGCAGGACGTTACGCTCGCGCAGCGGCACGTCGAGGCGTTCGGCCAGACGCAGCACCATGTCCCGCGAGGGCGCGGCGCGGCCGGTCTCGACGAAGGAGAGATGACGGGCGGAGACGTCCGCTTCGCCCGCGAGATCGAGTTGGCTGAGATGGCGGCGCTGCCGCCATTGCCGCAGATGCTCACCGATGTGGACAGGCGCGGCGGTCGCCGCCGGAATCGTGGAAAGCTGACTGTTCATGGCAAGAGCCTAGCAGGACGCCATCTGCCATTCCATTACCTGCGAGGTCATGGTTTTCGCACGGTCAAACAAAAGCCGCAGGCGGTCACGCCGCGAGAAGCATCACGGAGAAGCGCGGATCGCGCGTCAGGCCGCCCGTGCGCGCTTCTTCGGCGAAGCTTTCGCGGGCGCTGCCGATTTCGCGCCGGCGCGCCTGTTCGCCGCGGCTTTCGGCGCACGGCTTTTGCCAGATGCCGGAGCCGTCTTGCCGTTGGTCTTCGCAGCCGGCTTTGCGGCTTTGGACTTCTTCGCCTTGGTGGCAGGCTTCGCCTTGGGGATTTTCACGGCCCGTGCCTCGGCGCGCTGCTTCGCGCGCTTGCGCTCGCAGGAAGCGCACTTGCACCCGATCGGCTTCAGATATTCTTTGAAGTATTCCGTGCCGTAGTCGTAATTGATCTCCTCGCCCGGCGCGATGTTCTTGATGGCGCGGATATGAACGGTGCGCTTGCGGGCGCTGACGTCGGACTCCGCATTCGGCCGGCACGAATGATTGATGTAGCGCGCGATGTTCTTGCGCACCGAGCCGTCGATGGTCCAACGGCCATTGATCTGGAACAGATACTTGTTCTCGATCGCGTCATCCTTCTCCTTCCGGCAATCCAGCATGGGGCCGAAGTAACGGATGATCTTCGTTCCCTTCTTGATCGGCTTGGTGGCGAAGAGACCCAGTCCGGTCTTGGAGCGGCCAATGCGATACGGCTTATCGGAGGAGATAGCGGGCATGGTTCGAAAATGCAGGCTCTGAGGCGGCGGGGTTGCCGTGAGTCGGCTTTCTATCGCAATTTTCGCCAGAATGTCAGGTCTTTCGCCCACGCGGCCTTGAACCTTCCCCAGTTTGCAGCCGTCCAACGCCTATGATGACAGCCTTTCCCTATCACGCACGCCGTCTTCGTCCGCTGATCGCGAGCGTCGCCATCGCCGCCGGCCTGCTCGCGGTTCCGGCTTGCGCTGAAACCTTCAGTAGCGTCTACACATCGACCGCGGAAAAGGATTGCCGAGCCAATGCGACGATCTGCAAAGGCATCGACGGCCTGATCGTCTTGGTGCAGGAAGACGACCTGCGCCGCACCGTTTCCATCGGCCGCACCGCAAAGCAGGCGGAGAAAGAACCCGCGACAAGTCAGAGCTTCGGTCCGTTCAACTACACCGCCGACACCATCGAATGGCGCCGTGACGGCGCGGGCAAGCCGTTTGCCACCATTCAACGCTGGTACATCGCCGACAATGACGACACCGACAAGGATGGACGTCCGCGCTCGGCACAGATGCTGGTGGTGACCCGCTTGCCACCAGGCGCGGTGTGTCACGTTGCTTATGTCGATGTGAAAGCCAATCGCAACGCCAACGAGGTGGCGCGCGATGCAGCCGACCGGCTGGCGAAAGGCTTCGACTGCGCGAAAGACAAGATTTCCGTTGTGGGTAGCAGCGGCCGCGCCACGACGCTTGGGCTGGCGCGATAAGCTAACGCCTCAGTACGCGCGTGGACCGAGCGGTCCGCCGCTTCGCAGCATGACATCGAGCAATTGATCGACCGTGCTACCCTTGGGCAGTCGCTCCAGAATATCCGACAGGCGGCCGTCCAGTAGCAGCGTGGAGAAGCCGTGCATCAGCGACCATGCGCGCGCCGCATCCGCCGCCTGCGCCAGTGTCAGTGCCTCGCTCGCGACTGCCTCGCCGCGTCCCTCGCCCACCGCCTGCACCAATCCGGCGAAGGATGCGTTGGCAGCCTTCTTCAGCGTCGGGTTTCCCATATCGAGCCGTTCGGCACGGAACATCAGTTGATACATCGCCGGATACGCGCGGGCGAAATCGAGATAGGCATGCGCGCGCGCCCGTCCCACTTCCGCCCATGAGCGGCCGGGCTCGTCCGCGGCATTCATCGCCGCGCCGAAACGGCGATAACCGATCGCCGCCAACTCGCTGACAAGCCCGGTGAGATCGCGGAAGTGATGTGCCGGCGCAGCGTGCGACACGCCCGCCTCGCGCGCCACCGCGCGCAATGTCAGTCCGGTCAGCCCGTCGCGCTCCAGAATGGTTTCCGCCGCCTTGAGCAGCGCATCGTGCAAGTCGCCATGGTGATAGGGCGCCGCGGCTTTCGCCTTGCGCGAAGCTTTTGCCACGGGCGCGGGCTTGGTCGCGGTCTTGGTGGATGGTTTTGCGACGCGCGGTGTCGTCGATCGCGAAGCCACGCCGTCCGCCACGGCCGCTTTGCGGCGGAATGCAGTCTTATGTGCCATGTGCTTCTTATAGAATGGCATTTTTACACTGTAAAGATTTCGCTTGACGGGATCGAATGTTTCCACATAGCTTATCTTTACATCGTCAAGATATTTGACCGAGGGAAACACCCATGCGCCAAGCCGACGCTGCTGCCGAATTGAACAACCTCGCGCCGATCCCGATGGAGTGCGACGCGCCGTTCCTCAAGATCGAGGGCGAGTTGCCGCGCGAGTTGAACGGCACGCTCTATCGCAACGGCCCCAATCCGCAATTCGACGTGCCCGGCGCGCACTGGTTCGTCGGCGACGGCATGCTGCATGCCTTTCACCTCGAGGAAGGCCGCGCCAGCTATCGCAATCGCTGGGTCCGCACGCCGAAGTGGCTCGCCGAGCACGACGCTGGCCGCGCCATCTTCGCCGGCTTCGGCCCGATCAAACTGCCTGACGCGCCGCAGACCTCCTGCATGGACAGCGGCGTCGCCAACACCAACATCATCTCGCATGCCGGCCGTCTGCTCGCGCTAGAGGAAGGTCACCTGCCGACCGAGATCGATCCGACAACATTGGCGACACGCGGCTACTGCAGCTACGACAGCCGCATTGCCGGGCCGTTCACCGCGCATCCGAAGGTCGATCCCCTCACCGGCGAGATGATGTTCTTCGGCTACAACGCGAAAGGACCGTTCAGTTCGGCGCTATCCTATGGCGTGGTCGATTCCGGCGGCCGCGTGTCGCGCTTCGAGCATTTCGACACGCCCTATTCCAGCATGGTGCACGATTTCATCGTCACCGCGAACCACGTGCTGTTCCCGATCCTGCCGCTGACCGGCAGCATGGAGCGCGCCATGAAGGGCCAGCCGGCCTATGGCTGGGAGCCCGACAAGGGCGGCTATGTCGGCGTGATGCCCCGCAGCGGTAAAACCTCGGAGATCCGCTGGTTCTGCGCCGAAGCGTGTTACGTCTTTCATGTCCTCAACGCCTGGGACGACGGCAACCGCATCGTCGCCGACGTGATGCAATACGAAGAGGCGCCGCTGTTTCCGCGGTTCGACGGCCGCCCTCGCAATCCGGCCAGCCTGCGCGCGCGGCTGTGCCGCTGGACCTTCGACCTCGATGCCAACACCGATCAGTTTTCCCGCGTTTACCTCGACGATGTCACCGGCGAGTTTCCCCGTGTCGACGACCGGCGCGCCGGTCTCGCGACCACCCATGGCTGGTACGCCTGCGCCAATCCCGATCTCGACGCCTCGACCGCGCTGCACGGCATCGTCCATGTCAACGGGCAAGGCGCGCGCAAGGCGCAATACATGCTGCCGAAGGGCGACAGCATCTCGGAGCCGGTGTTCGTCGAGCGCGGCGCGGACGCCGCCGAAGGCGACGGCTGGCTCCTCGCCGTGGTCTGGCGGGCACGCGAGAACCGCAGCGACCTCGCGGTGTTCAACGCCCAGGACGTCGGCAGCGGGCCGGTGGCGCTGGTCAAGCTCGGCCACCGCGTGCCTGACGGATTCCACGGCAACTGGGTCGGGGCGGCGTGAGAGGCTGAATGAAGCGGCGGCAAATTCACAATGGATTGATACGGCTTAAATATCCGTCATTGCGAGCGAAGCGAAGCAATCCAGAAAGCGGCAAAGCAAGGACTGGATTGCTTCGTCGGCCGCGCTCCTCGCAATGACGAGGATCGAACCTTAATTTGAGTGCATTTTCATTCAGTTCCGATGAGGCGATGGTCGCCGACTGACCAAATCAACCGCGCCGGGAACCTCACTTCACCCGATGTTGACACTGTAAAGATTTTCCTTGACGAACGCCTCGTCGCACCTCTATAAACTTGACATTGTCAAGATAACATCCGGAGCACTCCGATGATGCTGTTCCTGATCCTCGCTCCCTTCGCCGTCTTCGGCGCACTGATGATGCTGACCACGCCGGCCATCAGCTTGTTCGCGGCCTGCGCCGTGGCGCTTGGCACCATTGTCTACGATCTGGTCCGCGGTCGCTCGGTGAAGGTGCTGGCAGCCGGCGCGGCCGTACTGTTCGCCGCTGTGGGCACCTATCTGGTGCTGTCCGGCGGCGGCATGGGCGACCACGGCATCCGCCTCGCCGTCGATCTCGGGGTGCTGACGATTGCGCTCGGATCGATCGCGTTGCGGCTGCCGTTCACGCTGCAATATGCCCGCGAGGTCGTCACCCCGGACGTCGTCGTGCAGCCTGCGTTCATGACTACCAATTACATTCTGACCTGGGCGTGGATCGGTGCCTTCATCCTGATGCTGGTGGCGGATATCCTGTTGATCTACTGGCCGTCGCTGCCGGTGTGGATCGGCGTCGCCACGGCCTTCGCAGCCCGCAACTGCGCGGCCTATTTCACCACCTGGTATTCCGCTCGCCGCCGCGCGCAATTCGCGCGGCAAGCCTAGTCAGTCCCGTCGGATCTGGTGATCACATGAAAAGCGTTTTTATCAAGCTCGGCACCGACTTCCTGTCCACGATCGTCTTTCTGGTAGTCTATGTCGCGACCGACAACATCATCGTCGCCACGCTGGTGGCGATTGCTGCGGCGATCGCGCAGGTGATCTACGCCCGCGTCAAGGGACAGACGCTGGACTTCATGACCTACGCCAGTCTCGCGCTAGTGATCGTGCTGGGCGGCATGACCCTGCTCACCAACGATCCGCGCTTCGTGCTGGCGAAGCCCGCCATCGGCCACTTCGCCATCGGCTTCATCATGCTGCGCAAAGGCTGGATCCTGCGCTATTCGCCAGCGATCGTGCGTGACAACATCCCCCACCTCGCGATCGCGGCCGGCTATGCCTGGGCGGTGCTGATGTTCGTGCTCGGCCTCGGCACCATCGCGGTGGCGATGACCGGCGATCTCAAGCTGTGGGCGTTCTATGTGTCGGTGGTGGCACTCGGCGCCAAGATCGCGGCTTTCGCGATCCAGTACGCGACGTTCCGCATCATCATCAAGCGCAAGCTGCGCGCCGAGGCGCTAGCGGCCGGGCAACCTGCCCGCTGAGGCTTTTGGCCGCCGCCGCGATTGGCCGAGGCAATTCGCGCGGCCGCAATTTTGCGATATAGAGGTTCACCTCGCGCCTCAAACCGATGCGCGACGCATTGGAGAAACGGAATGTCGGTCGACGGAAACTGGAATATCACCATGAGCACGCCGATGGGCGAGCGCAACGCGACGCTGACGCTGACAAGCGCGGGCGGCGCCCTGACCGGCACGCAGGCGGCGGACGGCAACTCCGGCGAAATCTTCGACGGCACCGTGAACGGCAACGACGTGGCGTGGAAAATCTCCATCACCAACCCGATGCCGCTGACACTGACCTTCACCGGTTCGGTCGATGGCAATGCCATGTCCGGCGAAATGGGCATCGGCCCGATGGGCAGCTTCCCATTCAGCGGTACGCGGGCATAACCACGCGACACAGTCGCGTCGTTCTAGCGATTATTTTTCCGTCATTGCGAGCGAAGCGAAGCAATCCAGTCTTTCTTCAAGAGTCTGGATTGCTTCGTCGCTTACGCTCCTCATGACGGACCGCATTTTCTATTGCGACGGCCGCTCGCCGCGCGGATGCTCCGGCGACACGATCTGCATCAGTTGCGTCGATGTCGCCGACGCGTTTTTGGCGTCGCCGTGATAGCTCGCGACGATGGTGCGTGAGCCCTGCTCCAGGCTGGACGTCGTGAACGACGCCACGCCGTTGCTGTCGAGCATCACCCGATCCGCCAGCACGCTGTCGAGTTCGACATCGCGAATGGTCACATTGCCCCGCGGCGTCCCGTCACGGCTTTTCACCGCGACCGTGAGCGTCACCGCCTGTCCCGGCGTGCTGGGATTTTGCGACGACGAGATCACCACGCGCGGCACGCTGCGCACCGTGTAGGTCACCGTCGCTGACGTGCTGGGCTCGATCACGAACGGAAAATAACTTTGCAGTCCGCTGTAGTGCGCGCGGAATGTGTGCGATCCATCGGACAGGCGATGCAGCACGATCCACGGCGCGGACGCGCTGGTGCGGCCGAGGATCCGATTGCTGGTTTCGTCGATGAATTCGATGATGCCGCCGGGCACCTCGCCGCCATCTTCCATCGCCACCGAGGCAGTCAGCTTCAACTGCTGCCCCGGCAACAACGCCTGATCGGACGCCGTGAGATTCACGACGGTTCGCGCGATGGTCATTTCGGATTGCGCATGCGCGCCGGTCAGCCAGCCGATGCCCGCAAAGAACAACAAACCCGGCAATATCGCGCGCTTGAAAAACCCGGCCTGCATGACGGCCCTCCTCGTCTCGGAGGTACGCAAGAACTGCGTGCCAGCCCCGAACCGAGGACGCTTAATCCGTCAACCGTTAGCACAAGATCGAGGGGCGGAACATGCCGTAATGACGCAGGCGGGCTCAAACAGAAAAGACCCAGTCCGCCGGTTCGCGATGCGCCGGCAGATCGTGGCAGCGGATTACAGATAGCTGTAAACGATAATTCCGTTGATCACGCTCGCGGCAGCGAGCAGCGCGATCAGCATCGTATTCAGTCTGACGGCGTCCATGCTCATGCGCGTTTTCCGAATCGTCCTGCTTCAGTGGAACCATTGAAACAGGACGACGGGAAACGTCACCCGGATTCTTTTTCGCCGCGACCCTTGCGACTCCGGACAGAATCGAGTCCCGCAAACACCCGCCGAATAAGCCCGGCGAATCGTTCGCCGGACCTTGTCGTTGGGTTAACGTCCAG
Organism: Xanthobacteraceae bacterium; assembly: GCA_051954235.1. GTDB lineage: Bacteria > Pseudomonadota > Alphaproteobacteria > Rhizobiales > Xanthobacteraceae > 62-47. The sequence continues at coordinate 37,783 of JBQCHY010000067.1, read as the reverse complement.
GCCAGGTTTGACGACTGATTCGCCCGTCATTGCGAGGAGCGTAAGCGACGAAGCAATCCAGTCCTTGCTTCATTGCTTTCTGAATTGCTTCGCTTCGCTCGCAATGACGATGCGACGTAAACGCATCTCGCCCTAACCGAGATTCAACTCCTTGAAGAAGTCGTTCCCCTTATCATCCATGATGATGAAGGCCGGAAAATCCTCGACTTCGATGCGCCAGATCGCTTCCATGCCGAGTTCGGGATACTCAACCACTTCGACCTTCTTGATGCAGTGCTCGGCAAGGTTCGCCGCCGCGCCGCCGATCGAGCCGAGATAGAAGCCACCGTGCTTCTTACACGCTTCGCGCACCTGCACGGAGCGATTGCCCTTAGCGACCATCACCATCGAGCCGCCTGCGGCCTGGAATTGATCAACGAAGGAATCCATGCGGCCGGCGGTGGTCGGTCCGAATGCACCCGAAGCGTAACCTTCAGGCGTTTTGGCGGGACCGGCGTAATACACCGGATGGTTCTTGAAGTAATCCGGCAGCGGCTCGCCCTTCTCAAGACGCTCGCGCAGCTTGGCGTGCGCGGCGTCGCGCGCGACGACCATAGTGCCGGTGAGCGACAGCCGCGTCTTGGTCGGAAACTTCGACAAGGTCGCGAGAATATCCTTCATCGGCTGATTGAGGTCGATCTTCACCACCTCGCCGCCGAGCTTGCCCTCGACCGGCGGCAGATACTGCGCCGGATTGTGCTCCAGTTCTTCGAGGAAGACGCCGTCCCTGGTGATCTTGCCGAGCACCTGACGGTCCGCCGAGCACGACACGCCCAGACCGATCGGCAACGATGCGCCGTGGCGCGGCATGCGGATCACGCGCACGTCGTGGCAGAAATACTTGCCGCCGAATTGCGCGCCGACGCCGGAGCTTTGCGTCATCTTCAAAACTTCCTGCTCCATTTCGAGATCGCGGAACGCGTTGCCGTTCTCGCTGCCGTGCGTCGGCAGCGCGTCGAGGTAGCGCGCGGACGCGAGTTTCACCGTCTTCATGCACAATTCGGCCGAGGTGCCGCCGATGACGATGGCGAGGTGATACGGCGGGCACGCGGCGGTGCCGAGCGTCATGATCTTCTCTTTGAGAAATGCGAGCAGACGATCCTTTGTCAGCACCGAGGGCGTGGCCTGAAACAGAAAACTCTTGTTGGCGGAGCCGCCGCCCTTGGCCATGAACATGAACTTGTAGGCGTCGTCGCCCTCGGCGTAGATCTCGCACTGCGCCGGCATGTTGTTGGCGGTGTTCTTCTCCTCGTACATCGAGAGCGGCGCGACCTGCGAGTAGCGCAGGTTGCGGCGAAGGTAAGCGTCGCGCGCGCCTTCCGACAGCGCGGCCTCGTCCTCGCCGTCGGTGATGACGTTGCAGCCCTTCTTGCCCATGATGATCGCGGTGCCGGTGTCCTGACACATCGGCAGCACACCGCCGGCGGCGATGTTGGCGTTCTTCAGGAAGTCGAAGGCGACGAACTTGTCGTTGTCGCTGGCGTCCTTGTCGTCGAGGATATTGCGAAGCTGCTTGAGGTGGCCGGGGCGCAGGTAATGATTGATCTCGCCGAACGCGGCTTCGCTCAGCGCCTTGAGAGCCTCGCGCGACACCACCAGCATGTCCTTGCCGAGCACCTTCTCGACCTTCACGCCGTCGCCGGACACCTTCTTGTAAGGCGTCTCGTCCTTGCCGAGCGGAAACAGCGGGGTGTGCTTGTAGGGCGGGACGGGCTTCTGGTCGGGGATCGCGGTCGGTGCATTCATCGGAACAGCCTCTCGAGGACGGGATTTACGCCCTCTTTAGGCCCATTTGCCGCACTTTTGAAGCATTCAAAAAATCGTGGTTGGCCCTCCCTGCCCACCGTTCCGCCCCTTGCCTGTCGCGGCGCGACCGGCTTCATTGAAATGGGGGGAACCGGGATGAAACGACAGCATTTGCCGGCCGTGATCATGGTCGCCATGGCGATGGCCACCACCTCGGCGCGCGCCGACCATTGCGACGATCTGGCGAGGCAGCTTGCCAACCAGATCGGTGGTCTGACGGTGGGCAAGGCTGCCGCGAACACCATCGCGCTGTCGCACCCGGCGGTGCGCTCGATGCATCTCGGTTGCCGCAGCCGCACCGTCACCAACCAGATCGACGCATCCACCGAAGACAAGGCTCCCTCGGCCGCGTTCTATGATGTGCTTGCCGGGGCCAGCGCGCTGGTTTTTACGATCCCGAAGAAGGACGCGTTGAACGGTGTTACGCGTTGCGTCAAACGGATCGGCCTGCTGCGCGGTTATGATATCAAGACGCGCTACCGGCGGCTCAACATCCATTGCACGCGCGTCAAGACGATCACGACCGTCACGGTGTCCCGCGACCGTGACGAATGAAAATCGTCGCCGCGCGATCCATCGCATTTTAACGATTGGCTTGATGCTTTCTTGAAGGCCGTCCTCGCATGATGATCCGCGTTGTCTCAGCAACGCCGCGAAGGATCATTGTCGATGAGCATTGCCAGCGTTGGAGTTTCGGCACCGGTGCCCTCGCCGGACCCCGCGGCCATCAACGGCAAGCCACAAACTGCCGCCGATGATGCACGGAACCGCGCCGAACAGCCGCCGCCGCGCGCGCCGCTGCCGCCGGGTCAGGGAAGGCGCATCGATATTCTGGCCTGAGCCCTCACAACTCGTCGCATCTTCGCCGCCAATATCTGATCCAGTCGGACTTCTCGGAGTCCGGCCATGATCGCGCGCCTGCTGCTACAGAACATCATCTGGATTTTCGGCATGGGCGCGCTGCTGTTCCTTTCGGCGGGGACATGGCATTGGCCTGCGGGATGGATTTTCCTCGCCACCATGGCGTTGCTTGGCATGGGCGATGGATTATGGCTCGCCAAATCCGATCCCGATCTGCTTGCCGAGCGGATGCGCGGGATGATGCAGGCCGGTCAGCCCACCGCCGACAAGATCTTCATCGTGGTGTTCGGATGCATCGCGCTGATCTTGTTCATCACCATCGGACTGGAGCGGCGCGCGCAGGCGTCGGACATGCCGGCGATCTTGCAAGCTCTCGGATTCATCCTGCTGCTGTTATCGAACGTCTTCGTGATGTGGGTGATGCGAACGAATTCGTTCGCCGCACCGGTGGTGAAAATCCAGACGGAGCGCGGCCAACGCGTCGTCGACAGCGGCCCTTATGCTTACGTGCGCCATCCGATGTACAGCGGCACCATCCTGTTCTTCGCCGGCCTGCCGCTGCTGCTCGGCTCGTGGTACGGACTGATGATGATGCCGTTGTTCGTTCTGCTGTTCGGCTATCGCGCAACTCTCGAGGAACGCGCGCTCGTCGCGGGACTGCCCGGCTACACCGCCTATAAGACGCGCGTGCGCTATCGGATGATCCCCGGCATCTGGTGACACGCGCCGCTCACGCATCCAGCGCCTTGTAATGCCGGAATATACCGTCCTCGTTGAAGGGAATGCGGCGATCGCTGGCGAGATAGGCTTCGATGTTCGGCCGCGCGGCGACGCGATCGTGAAGCTCCACCAACGCCGGGATGTGGCGCTCGTAAGCCTCCATGTGTTTTGGAAACGCGTAGCGCAGCCCGGCGACAATCTGGAACAACGACAGATCGACGTACGTAACCTTGCGGCCGCTAATGTAAGCCTGCTTGCGCTGGTGCAGGATGCCCTCGAAGTATCCGAGATATTTCGGCACGCGCTCGGCCCAGAATTCTGCGCTGCGCCTTTTCGCCGGCGTGCGCTGGTCTTCGTAGTACAGCGTCGGCCCGAGCGGATGATGCGTGTCGTGGATTTCCACCACGAGATCCGCAACGGTCAGTTGAAGCTGATGCAGCCACAGCCGCCCGGCGTCGGTCTTCGGTGCAAGATCATGCCGCGATCCGAGATAGAGCAGGATATTCGCGGTCTGGCCGATCACCAGCTTTCCGGCTTTTAGAAACGGCGGTGCGAAAGGCGGCGTTGCTGTCTCGCCGCCATTCATCATCGCCATCATGCTGGCCGTGCCGCGTTCGCGCGCGACGTCGGTGTAGCTTGCGCCAGCGTCCTCAAGCGCGAGGCGCACGAATTCACCGCGTCCCTGAATACTCGGCCAGTAGTAAAGTTCGTAGCGCATCGGCGACCCTCCCTCGTCACGCATCCGCCGAGACGACAGAATGCGTGACGAGGTTACAACAACGCGCGGGTGAAGGATCAGTTCGCCGCGAAGCAGTACAGCAGGCCGTCGCCGCCGGTCGAACGCAGGTCGGCTTGCGAGCAGCCGCCGTCCGGGCCGCGCGAGGGATGCGACATGTTCCAGGATTTCGCCGGCGGCTCCTCGTTCAGCCCCAGGCGATCGGCGTGGCCGACCATCGCCGCGCCCTGCGTGCTGCTCGTCCAGTTCTTGCAGGTTCGGTCCTCGCCCGCCGGGAAGGCGGTACCGTCGGCCTGCGAGCCGGTCAGGATGTCATGACGGTTCGGCTTGTCGCCGCGGCCGTTGATGACTTCGCCTTTCTCGCTCAACGCCGTCTGCTTGGTCAGTTTGTTGTCGCCGTGAAGCTCGGCGACATCCTTGGCGATCACCTCGCCCTTGGCGTTCTGCCACGACCCCTTGCCGATGCGATCTTTCGCATTCATCGCCGGCTTGCCGTCCTCGGCCTGGGTTGAGAGGTAGGCGCGCCAGGTCTTGCCGCCCGCCCCCGCTTCCTGCGCCAGTTGCTGGCACCAGTTGTCGGCGCCGGCGAGACCGCCGAGATTGCCGCCATTGCCGATGCCATGGCTGGTGACGAAGAAGGTCATGTTGGCGTTCTGTGCTTGCGCCGGCAACGCCGCCACGGACAACGCCAGCGCGGCCGCCGCGCAAAGACCCGTCCGCCACGCACTGGTAAATGTCACTGACATCGAACTCCCCGTCTGGTTTGGTTGATGGTGGTCTGGTTGACGACGGCCGGCCTCGACCGGCCCGGAAGATTGGAAACCCCTCGTCACGACGAATATTCCAATCGACCCTCTGAAACGAAAAAGGGGCGCTGCGGCCTTCGCCACAACGCCCCTCGGATCAAATGGTTGCACGAGGCATCACGTCTGCTGGATCGCGCTCAGCTCCCAGCCCTCGCCCGGACGGCGGGTGAAGGTCCACACCTCCGTCGTTTCGGTCGGCGTATCGCTGCCTTCGACCACCTTGCCGCTGGCGCGGTCCATGGTCTTGTCGACGAAGCTGAAGCGCATCGCCACCGTCGCGTAGTCGGTGACGCCTTCGCGCCACGCTTCCGCGAGATCGCCCTGCAACAGCTTGACGTCGGTGGTCTTGTTCACCACACCCTGCTGCTTGTTGGCGGCAAGATCCTCAGTGAAGTAGGAGACCATTTCCGGCGTCGCCAGCTTGTGGAGCTTCTCGACATCCTCGCTCGACCATGCCGCCTGGATATCGCCGAGCAGCCGCTCGAACGCTTCATAATCGTCCGGCTTGATCTCCAGCGGAGCCGAAGCCGCCGCACCGCCGCCCAAGCCAAGGCCGCCAGCAGCCGAGCCGGTGCCAGCACCGAGGCCGCCACCAAGACCGCCGAGAGCATTACGCAGGTTAGTCTGCGGACCGCTCGCCGGCGCAGAACCAGGACCGCCAGCGGGACCGTCATAGGCGGCCGCGTTCGCGTTGCGGCGACGCCACCAGGACATCGCGAACCGCACCACCATCACGATGATGACGATCTGCAACAAGAGGCCGAAGAACGACGACAGGCTGCCGAGGCCACTGAACAGGCCGCCACCGAACAGCATGCCGAGCAGGCCGGCGCCGAGCAGGCCGGCCATCAGGCCGCCCATCATGCCCATGCCGGGACGGGCCGCGTTGCCTGCCGCCGGCGCGCCGCGCGGGGCGGTGGTGCCGGGCTGGGTCATGGTGCGGTTAAACGGCTGCGCCGCGTTCGGCGCGGTGGTGGTGGCCGCCGGCGCCGAGAAGGTGCGCGAGCCGCGCGATCCCGAGCTGCCGCCACGGCCGGCGCGGGCATCCGCCGCCGAAACCGCGATCATCAGCAGCGGGAACGCCAGGGCCATGGCAAGGGCCAGCGTCTGAACGATGCCACGAGGGCGTCGAAGAAATGTCATAGATGTGTTTCCTCACTCCCCGGAAGCGGGGTCGTTGCGCATAAAGTGGGGAATACCGGAAAAAAGAGAAGTCCCCATCGCGTCGCAACCATGCGGCGCTCAGTCGCGGTCGGCCGCTCTTGCCGGTTCCTGCCGCAAAGCCAAAGCGGAATACGGCGTCACCGTCCGGGAAGGCGGACGATCCAGTAATTCGCACAGGTGAGATTTTGATCCGCCATCGAGTACTGGATACTCCGCTTTCGCGGAGTATGACGTTTTCCGAGTTGCTGATTTGACCTAAATGCGATTTTCAGGGCAGGTATCAATCGCGCCGACCGCGCCCGCATCACCCCGCCATGGTTTCCTTGACCGCCGCGACCAACTGGCTGAGCGAGAACGGCTTCGGCAGGAAGGCGAATTGCTGGTTTTCCGGCAGGCTCTTGGCGAAGGCATCCTCGGCGTAACCGGACACGAAGATCACCTTGATGTCGGGATTGCGGCTGCGCATCGAGGTCAGCAGGGTCGGCCCGTCCATCTCCGGCATCACCACGTCGGACACCACCAGATCGACGCCGCCCTCGTTCTCCTCGAGTGCTTCCAGCGCCTCGACGCCGTTGGCGGCCTCGATGACATTGTAGCCTCGCGAGCGTAGACCGCGCGCGTTCAGGCCGCGAAGCCCCTCCTCGTCTTCCACCAGCAGGATGGTTCCCTGCCCGGTCATATCCTGCGCGGCCGGCTTGCCAGCAACGGCTGCTTGCTGCGGCTTGGCTGCGTCGGGAGCGGCTGCCGGGGTTTCCGGAACCACGTCCTTCTCGGGATAATGACGCGGCAGGAAGATCAGGAACGAGGTCCCCTTGCCGAGTTCGGACTCGACATAGACGAAGCCGCCGGTCTGTTTGACGATGCCATACACCGTCGAGAGGCCGAGGCCGGTGCCCTTGCCGACTTCCTTGGTCGAGAAGAACGGCTCGAAGATCTTGTCGACCAGATCGGCTGGAATGCCGGTGCCGGTATCGGCTACTTCGATCTTCACGTAGTCCGCCGCCGGCATACCCTTGTACGACAGCCGCTCCACGTCCTGCGCCGACACATTGGCCGTGCGCACCGTGAGTTTGCCGCCGTCAGGCATCGCGTCGCGCGCGTTGACCGCGAGATTGACGATCACCTGCTCGAACTGCGAGACGTCGACCTTGACCGGCCACAGGTCGCGGCCGTGGACGAGATCGAGCTTCACCTTCTCGCCGATCAGCCGACGCAGCAGCATCGTCAGGTCCGACAGCGAATCGCCGAGGTGCAGCACCTGCGGCCGCAATGTCTGCCGCCGCGAAAACGCCAGCAACTGCCGCACCAGGGTCGCGGCGCGCGTGGCGTTCTGCTTGATCTGCATAATGTCCTGGAACGACGGATCGGTCGGCTTGTGCGCGTTCAGCAGGAAGTCGTTGGCCATCATGATGGCGGAGAGCACGTTGTTGAAGTCGTGCGCGATGCCGCCGGCGAGTTGCCCCACCGCCTGCATCTTCTGCGACTGCGCGAACTGGCTTTCCAGCGAGCGCTTCTCGGTGGTCTCGAGCAGATAGACGATGGCCGCTTCCGCGTCGCCGGGCTCGCTGACGCCGGTGACGAAGAACTCGCCCCAGCGCTCGCTGGCGCTGTCGAGCGAGGCTTCCACCGGCGCGATATCGCCGTGGCCTTCCGCAGCCTTGGTAATCGCGGCGGCGAGCGCCGAACGATCGCGTTCGTGGAGTGCGTCGAGGATCGAGGCGCTGCTGGTCGAGCCGGGCTTCAATCCCTGCGCCAGCTTGGCGTAGCGCGCATTGGCGCGGACGATGACGCCGGCCTTGTCGACGGTCGCGATGGCCATCGGCGTATGATCGAAGAAGCGCATGAAGCGCACGTCCGCGGTGCGCTGCGGATCGGCACGTTCGTTGCGCGCCAGACTGATCACCAGCGTGCGCGACGCGCCCGGCGCGCCATCGGCCCCGAAGGCGAGCTTATGATAGAGCCGCGCCGGCATGGTGCGGCCGTTGCGCATCTTGAGATCGACGTCGAAGACCTCGGTCTTGACTTCGCCGGGAGCCGGCACAATCGAAGTGAGCAGCGCCGCGCCGTCGCCCGAGACGATGTCACTCAGCTTCAATCCACCGGAGCCGATTTCAGCGAGATCGTGATCGAGCCAATTCGCCAGCGTGGCGTTGACGTAGACGAGTTCGCCCTTGGGATCGACCGAGAAGAAACCGCACGGCGCGTGATCGAGATATTCGATCGCGTGCTGCAACTCCTGGAACACGTCCTCCTGCCGCTCGCGGTCGCGGGTGATGTCCGCGATCGACCACACCGACAGCCTGGCGTTTTTCTTGTTGCCGTCGAGCGGCCGCACCCGCATTCGCAGCCAGCGCCCCGGCGCGCCGTCGCTGCCGGCGACGCGCACCTCCTCCTGCAACCGCTTGCCTTCGCGCGACGCCTTGAGCAGGCGGAATACCGCCTCCGACACATCGGGATTGCCGATGAACACCCGCTCCACCGGCCGCACGTCATGCGCCGACGCAGCGCCCGTGAGCGTCCGATAAGCGACATTGGAATAAATCACGTAGCCGCGGGAATCGGTCACCGCGATGCCGTCGAAAGCGTTGTCCGCGACCGGCCGCATGATCGGATTGTCGACGGTACGGTCGGCGATCCGCATCAGCCCGGCCGCGAAAGCAAACAGGCCGAACAGACCGACCATCGCCAGCACCGCCAACAGGCCGAGAATGTAAGGCTGCGCCTGGCTCTTGCCGAGCACCATGAAGCCGACCGCCGCCGCCACGACCGCGCCTGCCACCAGCAGCACCAGCACGATGCTGCCGCTGCGTCCCACCGGTTCTTGCGGCGTGGGATCGGGCAACGGCGAATGGTCCGATGTGGTGGTCATGAAACGGTGCGCGGCCTATGCGGTGGGATTGTCAGCGCGAAGACCGAACCTGAGTGCCCGAATCGGCCCTCCGCGCGCAAGCGCATCATACAGCTATCCCCGTGATTGCGCGCGGTTCCCGCCGGTCGCCCGCCCATCCGAATCACGTCCGTCGCCCGGACAGGCCGCGCTTGAGGCCCATCACGTAGCCGATGATTTCAGCCACCGCGTGGTAGTGCTCGACGGGGATCTCGTCATCGACGTCCACCGTGGCGTAGAGCGCGCGCGCCAGCGGCACGTTCTCGACGATGGGAATATCGTGTTCCTTGGCCACTTCCCTGATCTTGAACGCCACCGCGTCGACGCCCTTGGCGACGCAGATCGGCGCCGCCATGCCGCGGTCGTATTGCAACGCGACCGAATAGTGGGTCGGGTTGGTGATGATCACCGAGGCCTTGGGAACGGCGGCCATCATCCGCTTCTTCATGCGGGCATGGCGCAACTGGCGAATGCGGCCCTTGATGTGCGGATCGCCTTCCGACTGCTTGAACTCCTCCTTGAGTTCTTGCAGCGACATCTTCTGCTTCTCGAACCATTGCCGGTACTGGAAGAAATAATCGGCGATGGCGACCAGCGCGAGCATCGCCACCGTCGCCGTCAAGAGATGCCGCGTCAGTTCCATCGTGGTGCCGAGGATGGTCGCGGGATCGGAGCGCACCATGGCGTCGACACGGAAGCGATCCGGCCACAACACCATCGTCATCACCACGCCGAGCGCGATCACCTTGAACAGGCCCTTGGCGAAGTTCGCCGCCGCCTGTTTGCCGAAGATGCGCTTGGCGCCGGCGAGCGGCGACAGCTTGCTGAATTTCGGCTTCAGCGATTCACCGGACCACACCAGCCGGTGCTGAATCATGTTGCCGGCAATCGCCGCCAGCGCCAGCAGCAGCAACGGCACACCAAGCGCGACGACCAGCACATATTCGAGATCGCGCACCAGCGCCAGCAGGCTCGGACCATCGACACGGATCATCCATGAATTGGCCAGCAGATTACGCAGCGGATTCTGCAATCCACTGCCGATCGAACCCGAGAACGACGTCAGCACCAGCGCCGCGCCCGCGATTATGAACCAGGTGTTGACCTCCTGGCTCTTGGCGACGTCGCCGCGCTCAAGCGCATCGTCCAGCCGTTTTTGGGTCGGGTCTTCTGTTTTCTCCGGACCGTCGCTCTCCTCGGACACAGATCAACTCCTTGTCAGGTCCTTGGCGTCAGGTCGTGCATGATGCCGGTGAAGTAATCGAGGAACACGCCCATCATCGCGCCCAGCACGATGAGCAGGATCAGCAGGCCGAACAGAATCGAGAGCGGCACGCCGACGAAATAGACCTGCATCTGCGGCATCAGCCGCGCCAGAATGCCGAGCCCGATGTTGAAGACCAGTCCGAAGATCAGGAACGGCGCAGCGAGTTGCACTCCGACCTTGAAGGCGCCGGCGAACGCGCGCACGGCCAGCGCCGCGACATCGCCGCTCGGCATCAGCGTGCCCGGCGCGAAGATGTTGTAGCTCTCGCTCAACGCGGCGATCACCAGGTAATGGCTGTCGGTGGCGAACAGCAAGGTGACGCCGAGCAGCGCGAGAAAGTTGCCGATCAGCACGCCCTGCTGGCCCTGCGTCGGATCGACGGCAGTCACGAACCCCAGCCCCAGTTGCTGCGCGATGATGAAGCCCGCCACCTGCAGCGCCGACAGCGTCACCCGCGCGGTTGCACCGAGCACGATGCCGATGAAGATTTCCTGCACCATCAGCACCGCCATCGGCGCCATCGATTGCATGTCGACATGAAACGCCGCGCGATGCAGCGGCAGGATGATCATGGTGAGCAGCAGCGCGATCCCGAGCTTGATCCGCACCGGGATGTTGACCTCGCCCAGCGCCGGCAACAGCATTACCATCGCGCCGATGCGGGCGAATACCAGCATGAAGGCGGCGGCATAGGCCGGCAGGAACGAAAGGTCGATGCGCATCGCCGCACCATGCGCTAGCCTCCGATGATTCGCGACGAAATCCGCATCATCTCGGCGTGCAGCGCGTCCGCCATGAACGGCAGCGCCAGCACCAGCGTCACCAGCATGGCGACGATCTTCGGCACGAACACCAGCGTCTGCTCTTGGATTTGCGTCAGCGCCTGCACCAGCGAGATCGCAACGCCGACCAGCAGGCCGACCACCAGCAGCGGCGCCGAGACGATCACGATGGTCCAGATCGCATCGCGCGCGACGTCGAGGGTTTCAGCTCCGGTCATGTGCGTTCCTGTGTTGTTGCATTCGTTAAATCCGCCCGACATGCAGTTGGTCGCAAAGCATTCAAACAACCTCGGATTCGTCCCCGCGAAGGCGGGGACCCATAACCCCTGGCATCAATCGTCATTCAAAGACTTCGCCTCAGTCGATAGAGCCGAACCGCTGCGACGTCTGGGTCCCCGCCTTCGCGGGGGCGACGATCTTCGTGTTGCACCTTCCTCTAAAAATGTTTCCGTCAGATCGGCATCCGCATGATGTCTTCGTAGGACTGGATCACCCGGTCGCGCACCGACACCAGCGTCGAGACGGCGACGTCGGTTTCGGCCACCGCCGTCACCACGTCCATGACGTTGGCTTTGCCGTTGGCCATCGCCACCGTCTGCGCGTCGGACTTGCGGCCGGAATCCATCACGCTGCCGATGGCGTCCTTCAACAGCGCGCTGAACGAGGGGCCAGCGGCTTCCGCTCCCTTGGCGGCGCCAGCGCCGCCCGGCGACATCATCTTGGCGAGGCTGGCATAAGCATTGGCGGCTGCGGTCGGCGTTGCCATGACGATGGCTCCTTGGAAAATCAGGCTTTGAGAATGTCGAGGGTGCGCTGGATCATCCGCCGCGTGGCGCTGATGATGTTGAGGTTGGCTTCGTAGGACCGCTGCGCATCGCGCATGTCGGTCATTTCGATGACCGGATTGACGTTGGGATATTTCACGTTGCCGCTGGCGTCGGCCGCCGGGTTGCCGGGCTCATGCTTGACGCGGAAGCTGGAGTTGTCCGGACGGACGCGGCCGAGCGAGACCACGCGCGCGTCGAGCGAGCGGTCGAGCGTCGAGGAAAACGTCGGCACCTTGCGGCGATACGGATCGCCGCCTGCGGTCTGCGCGGTGGAATCCGAGTTGGCGATGTTTTCCGAGATCACCCGCATACGGCCCGCCTGCGCCCGCAACCCGGAGGTCGCGATGCTCATCGAGCGCATGAAGTCCATTCCCTCGTCTGCCATGACACGATGTCCTTAAGGTTGCGGCTGCGTCAGCGCTTGCCGATCGCGGTCTTCAACAGATTGAGGCTGCGGCTGTAGAGCGTGGTCGCAGCCGCGTAATCCATCTGGTTCTGCGAGACCTTGAGCATCTGGTCTTCGAGATTGACGGCGTTGCCGGCGGGCCGGGTTTCGAAACCGCCGTTGCGGTTCTGCGGAAAACTCGGCGCGCCGCCGATCGCCGCCATGTGGCTGGCCGAGGTGCGCGCCATCGGCAGCGTCCCCATCGGTGCCCCCGGCGGAGACAGGCCGTTCTTGCCGAAGGTCGGCTCCACCAGATCGCGCGGCCGGAAGTTCGGCGTATCCGAATTGGCGATATTCTCCGCCAGCACACGCTGGCGCTCCTGATGCCACTGCATCTTGGCCCGCAGGGCGGACAGCGTCGGAAGATCGGTGATGGCCATTGTCTGGTCCTCGCCCTGCAATCGCAGGTAGGCAGAATTTGCCGCGCCATGGTTAACGGCCGGTTAACGTCATCGCTCAAATTGCTAACGACTTTTAACTAAGGATTGTCAGGCATTTCCCGCCCCGAACGCGGAAAGTCCCACCCGCGGCCTGAGACGGCGACGGAACGCAGGCTCCCGAAACTCGTTTTGGTTGACGTTATCTTGGGTTATGAGGGGAGCGGGCGGGCAAATGTTGCCCGGGGACATTAACCAGTAGCGGCCGACTCACGCCCCGTTGGCTATTTGTTGTATCGTGGGGCTTCAGCAGGCGGCGATTCTGACGGGATCGCCGGTTGCGCCGGGGATGGATCAATGCAGACACCGCTGACATTCTTTATCGCATTCGTCGCCGTCCTAGTGCTGATCGGCCTCGTGGCGTGGCTGGTGCGCCGGTTTGCCGGCAACCGGCTCGGCGGCAGCGCCGGGCGGGGCCGGATGCCGCGCCTCGCGGTGATCGACGCCGCGGCCGTCGACGGTCGCCGCCGGCTGGTGCTGGTCCGCCGCGACAACGTCGAGCATCTCCTGATGATCGGCGGCCCCAGCGACATCGTGGTGGAACAGAACATCGTGCGCGCGGCCCCCGCCCGCGATCAGGTTGCCCCGCGCCCGGATGCCCCTGCCCGGCTCAATCCGTTCCAGGACGAGGAGACCGCGTCCCCAATGGAGCCGGTCGAGCCCTCGTTGCCCGAACCGCCGGCGCGCCCAGCACGGCCGTCGTTCGCGGATGAGTTGCGCCGTCCCGCCGCGCCGCCGCCACCCCCGCAACATCCCCCGCTCCCCGAGCGCCGTCACGATCCGCTCGCGACCATTTCATCGGAACCGGTGACCCGGCCCGAGCCGCGCCCGGACCTGCGTGCTCCGCGGAACGAACCGATGATCCCGCGGCCGCCGTTGCGCCCGGTGGATTCGCCGGCCGCCGTGAAGGCACCGCCGGCGCGCCCGGCCGAGCCCGTCATCACACCTCCGCCGCCACCGCCGCCGGATCTCGCAACCGCCGACCAGAACCTCGCCGAGATGGCGAAGCGACTGGAAGCGGCCTTGCGCCGTCCGAGCCCGGGCAGCGAAGCTCGTCCGGCCCCCGCGGCCGAGCCGTCACCCGGCACGCCGCCGGCGACACCTGAAGCTCCGCCGGCGCGGACCGCGCCGCGCGTCTCCGTCGAACCCGCGCCCGGCGGCTCGACCACGCCCGCGCCGGAAGTCGCTCCCCCGACGAGGACAAAGGGCGACTTCGAGAATCTCGAAGACGAAATGGCGTCCCTGCTCGGACGCCCGAAGACGCCTTCGTGAGATCGGCGTTCAGCCCGCGTAGAGTTTTATTATTCGCTGTCATTCTCGCCGCCGGATCGCTGGCCGATCCGGCGTTCGCGCAGGATATCAGCATCAATCTCGGCGGCGGCAACGGCGGTGTGACCGAGCGCGCGATTCAATTGATCGCGCTGCTGACGGTGCTGTCGGTCGCGCCGTCGATCCTGATCATGATGACGTCGTTCACGCGCATCGTGGTCGTGCTGTCGCTGCTGCGCACCGCGCTCGGCACCGCCACCGCGCCGCCGAACTCGGTGATCATTGCGCTCGCGATGTTTCTCACCGCCTTCGTGATGGGGCCGGTGCTGCAAAAATCCTACGACGACGGCATCAAGCCGCTGGTCGCCAACCAGATCACCGTCGAGGAAGCGATGCAGCGCGCCTCGGTGCCGCTGCGCGGCTTCATGCAGAAGAACGTGCGCGAGAAGGACCTCAAGCTGTTCATGGACCTCTCCGGCGAGCCGACACCGGCAACGCCGCAAGATCTGTCGCTGCGCATCTTGATACCGGCCTTCATGATCTCCGAACTGAAGCGCGCGTTCGAGATCGGCTTCCTGCTGTTCCTACCGTTCCTGATCATCGACCTGGTGGTGGCGTCGGTATTGATGTCGATGGGCATGATGATGCTGCCGCCGGTGGTGGTATCATTACCGTTCAAGCTGATCTTCTTCGTGCTGGTCGACGGCTGGTCGCTGGTCGCGGGCTCGCTGGTGCAGAGCTACGGCGGCGGGTGACGCATTTTGAAGTTGCACAACTCTTGTCATGGCCGGGCTTGTCCCGGCCATCCACGTTCTTGCGTAGGAGCGGCAGAGAAGACGTGGATGCCGGGACAAGCCCGGGCATGACGGGGGATGGTTAAATGCTTCGCGATCCAGTTGATCCGGCCGCTCAGTTCCCCGCATCCGCCCGTTTGCTGCCGACGATCGCCGGCAGGCTGCCGGTCGGGGTCGGATCGGTGGCGGGCGTGGCCGGCGGCAGCGCGGCCTTGGCGATGGCGTCGGGGAAGCGCGCCTGCATCTCGCGCAGGAAGCCGTCGAGCGTATCGACGCTGCCGGCCATCTTGGCGAGCTTGACCAGATCGGCATTGTTGGCGGAGGCCGGCTTGCTCGCCATGTCGAACGCTGCCCGATCCGCCTCGCCCGCCATCAGCGGCGCATACTTCTCGCGGAAACGTGCGAGGCCCAGCGCGTCGTCGGCCAGCGCGTAGCCGATGGTGGCGCGGATGATGTCGCCCTTTTCCACCGTGTCGAGCGGTTTGAAGTTGCGCCAGCGTTCGCCGTAATAGAGTTCGATCTGCTCGGCCGACTCGCGCCAGCGCCGCGCCGCCCAGTAAACGTCCGAGCGCAACCGGATCGCTTCGCGACCGCTCATGTTGGCGATGATCTCCAGCGCCAGATCGCGACGGCCGATATCGCTCTGCGCGCGCGCCTCTAACAGCAGCCGCTGCTGGCGCAGTTCGCCGGCGAGATCGGCGATGCGCGTGCCGCGCAGCGCGGTGATGGCGCGGTCCGGCTTGTGGTTCATCAGATAGACCATGGCGAGGCGCGCCGCGACCTGCGCTCGCGCCGCACCCTCGAGCCGATGATCGATCTGGTATTGCAACAGCTCGGCCGCCTGCCCGAGCAGATCGACGCCGATCAGGCGATCCGCGAGCCTGCGGATCATCTCGTCACCGCGCCGGCCGATCGGCGTCAGTTCGCGATAATCGTAAAACGTCGCCAGAGCGTCGATCGGCGACATGTTATCGCCCTTCGGACTGAGGTAAAGCTGCGGGAACAGCGCCGACGCTTCGTCCTGAGCCAGCCGCGCGGCCTCGGAATTGGGTTGCAGGCGCGTCGCCGTCTTGCTGGCCGCGAGCGATTCCGCGTAGCGGCCCGCATCGGCGTAGAGATGCGACAATTGCTGCAACGTGCGAACCTCGATGCCATCGCCGCGCCACAGCGCAGACAGCGTTTCGAGTTCGTTCAGCGCATCCTCGGCGGAGATTTCGTTGCGCTTCTGGCGCAGTTCGATCTCCAGCAACTTGCCTTCGGCCGCGGCCATGCGGTCATTGGACGCCGCCGCGATCTTGTAGTCGCGCAGCGCTGTCTTCTCCTGCCCGAGGCCCTCCGCGAGACGCCCGCGCAGCACCGCCACCGCCGGCGCGATATCGCCGGTTGCGCCAACCGCATCGAGATCGTTGCTGCGCGCCGATGCACCGGCGTAGTCCTTCACTTCGACCGACGCGCGCATCGCATCGAGCAGGATGACGCGCTGCAATTCCAATGGCAGCGTGCCGATGGCCAGCTCCGCATTCTTGAAGGCTTCGCGTGACGCCGCCCATTTCTGCTGGCGCGCATAAGCGAGCGCCTTCCACAATTGCGCGTTGGTGCTGTTGCCGATGGCTGGGCTCGCAAGATCTTTCAGCGTCTGCTCCGGGCGTCCGATCAGGCTGCTCGCGAGCGCGTGCATCGTGAGTGTCGTTGCATCCTCGGTGCCGGGCTTGGCCTCGCTCAACGAGATATCGAGCACCGCCTTGGCTTCGGGGTACATGCCCCACGCCATGTAGAAACGTGCCAACGCCAGCCGCGCCGCGATCTTCTCCGCACCTTCGGCAACGGAATCCGCGTCGATCAATGCGTTGCGCCGGTCGAGAAACGCCGCGGCGCGATCATCGCGCCACACGGCGTCGTCGAACAACGGCCGCACCGACGCGGTCGCGCGCTCCGGCTGCATCCGCGCCGACGACAGTGTCAGTCCGCCGGGCCGCGTCAGCGTCACGCTGTCGGGCGCCACCGTCGCGGTGACGTCGTCGGACTTCGGGCGCACGACGACGCCCTGCACCGATTCCAGCACCGAGAGTTCGACCATGTCCTGGCGCTTGATGAAGCCGCGTGCCGGCGGCTTTGCCGTCACCACCAGCAGCGTATCGCCGGCATCGGGATCGGTCAGCCGATGCAGCTTGCCCGCGCCCTCGAGCGGAATCGTGATCGTGGCGCGGCGCGGATCGACAACATTGCGCCGTGCCTCCAGCGGCTCCGACGAGGTCTTCAGCGTATCGGCGAAGATCAGCGTCCAACGCTGGCCGCCCGTCGCGGGCGTCACGCCGTCGTTGTCGGACAGCGCCGCCAGTTGCGGCCGGATCAGGCGCATCCGGATCGCCTGCCCGTTCGGCAACGCAATGCGGCTGACGTCGCCGATTACCGACTTGGCGTCGCGGCGGATCGCATCGAGATCGATGCTTTGCGTGGAATCGAACAGCAGCCACACCGCGTCGGCCCGGCGAAACAGCGCGGCCGGCGTCGCCGCATCGAACGCGAAGTTCAGGCGGATGCCGTCGCTGTTGTGTTGAACCTGCACCGGCGCATTGTCGACGGACGCCGCCGGGCTGGCGGCGGGCGTCACCGGCGCTTCGATTTTCGCAGGCGTTTCTGCCGCCGCGACATTCGCCGGCGCGCTCGACTTTGGCTCGGCGACCTTCGGCTCCGCTGGCTTTGCGCTCTCCGCGATTGCTTGCGGCTGCGCTTCGCTCGCTTTTGGTGCTTCGGCCGCCGCGGTTTTCGGCGCGGCGATCACCGGCGTGGCTTGCGATGCCTTCGACGGCACGGGAGGCACCGTGGCCGGCTGCACGCCGATATCGACGATGTAGTTCTTCTCCTCGCGGAAGGCCTTCACATCGACGTCGCCGATCAGCGCGAAATCGACGACGGCGCTTTTGCCGTCGAGGTGCTGCTCGATGGTGCTGACATTGGCGGGCGCCACCAGCGTCGCATCCGCGAGATCGAACTTGAAGGGCTTGTCGAACACCACTGAGAACTTGTGCGAGCCCAGCGACGACGAGACGCCGACATTCTCCGGCAGTTCGAAAACGTAGCGCACGAAAGTCGGCTGCACCGACGCGCGCACGCGCACCGGCGGTAACGGCTTCGGCGCGTTCGCGGCCTGCTGCTGCCGTAGCGCGCGCTCGGCGGCGCGGGCGCGCTCCGACAACTCGCGCACCACCTCCGGCGGCAAACCGGGCGGCATTCCCTTCCAGCTTTCCGGCAGGAGATCGACGAACAGGCGTTCGCCTGCCGCCATCGAATTGACCTTGACCTTGCGCGACAGCGCCAGCCGGATCGCGGAGCCGTCGGGATCGCGGCGCGCCGAGCCGACATAATCCGGCACCGCGTCCGAGATCTGATCGACCGGCACATCGACCGCGCGCTTGAAGCGGATAATCAGGATCGAGCCCGCGACCGACACCTCGGAATCGACGTCCTCGTCGAGCTTGACGATGAGCCGCGCATACCCGTTCTCGGTCGCGAGCACGGCCTCGCCACGCACCGGCTCGGCACGGGCCGGCAAGGTGGTCAGCACGACGCCGGAGAAGATCGCAAGACATGCGGCCGCGGCCCGAAAACGGCGGGCAAACAACCAAGAATGCCGGGCAGCGATGCGCGTCATCTCAAGCGTCTTCGGATCCAGTTCTCGTGGAGCGGATGGGACAGTCGCTCCGGTCGCTCTCGTTGCGGTTAACTCTATGTCGGCTCGTATAAGGATTTGTTAACGTCAACATGCCGGTTCGAACGACATCAGATCCTATTTGAAGACCCGTCAGGCGGTCTATCGGTGGTTCCCCGGATGCTGCGCAGCGCGAAGCGATGCGCTGCTGATCCGGGGTCGTAACGGTCCCGGTTCTGCGCAGCGGCACTTCGTGCCGCAGCGCGCCCGGGACACCCAGAAACAATTTTTCAAACGATCTCTCAGAACTCGGTCACCGTCCCCTTGTCGTTGTCGAGGATCATGCGGACCTCCTTGTATTCGATGATCGGGCGCACGCCGCGCTTGCGAAACACGTTCTCGGCCCAGGCCGCATCATGTGTCGCCTCGGCGCGTTCGCGGGATTTCCAGGGATAGACGCCGACCAGCGCACCATCGGGATTCTCGCAATAGAACTTGCTGATCAGGTCGGGCTCCTGCCGCCACATCGCCAGCGTCGGCCGCGCATCGGCGAGATACTCTTCGCGCGTCATCCGCTGCGTGACAGGATGGGTGATGACCTGAAGAATCATGAGCGTGTCCCGATCTCAAGCATGGACCGATTGGATTCGAAGACTCGTTTTGTCGTCATTGCGAGGAGCGAAGCGACGAAGCAATCCAGAGCCCCCACCCCAACCCTCCCCCGCAAGCGGGAGAGGGAGAAGAAAGACTGGATTGCTTCGCTTCGCTCGCAATGACGATTCAATTTCGATTCATCTCGCTGTTAGATCGCGGCACACAAGGTCACCGATCCACGACGGTCGGCTTGCCTTCGATCTTCGGCAGTTCGGTCGCGGCTGCGGTCTTTTCGCCGCCGGCGCGGCGCGCCAGTTCGACGGTGAGGCGCTCGGCGGCTTCCGGCGTCATCTGGCCGAGAATGTCCGACATCTTGCGCGGCGCGATCTGCGAGGCGATTTCGTAAAGCACCGACATTTCCAGCCGGTCGAACACCTTTGCCGCATCCTTCGGCTTCATCGCCTCGTAGGTCGTCACCAGTCCCTTGAAGCGCGCTGCGTCAGCGTCATTCTTCTCATGGGTCTTGGTGACGATGCGCGCTTCCGTCTCCTTCAATTCCTTGACGCGGTCGGCGATGCGGGTCTCGGCGGCTTTCAGCAGGTTCTCGCGAATGTCGATCTCGCGCGCCCGCGCATCGAGTTCCTGACGGCGGCTCTGCAACCGCTCGAGAATGGCGCGTTCGGATTCGGAAACGACCTTCGGCTGATCGGGAACGACAACCGTTCCCGCCGGCGGCGCGGTGTCCGGCGGCTTGGCGGCCGGCGCGTCCGGCTTCGGCGCTTCCTTCGGCTTGGCGCTGACCGAGCCGGTGATGTCGCCGCTATCTACCGCGCGCGCGCTGCGCGTGTTGCCGGATGGAAAGTTGAAATTTTCCTGTGCCCACGACTTCTGGGTCGCTTGCGGCTGGTAGTCGAACACGTAGCCGCCATCGATGGCGAGACCGGCGAATTTCAGCACCGCCAGCCCCAGCACCGCCACCAGAACAACCGGCAGCACCCGGATGTCGCGAAACGCGTTCATGCAGCGATGCCGTTCGCGCGCCTGCGTTCAGCGAAAGCCTGCGTCGCCGCCATTGCCGCCTTCGCGGCCGAAACGCGCTGCGGCTCCGGCGCCTGCTGCACCGGCACTGGAGCCGGTGCAGGCGCAGGTGCTGCCGGCGAGCGTGCCGCCACTGCGATGCGCGACAGCCGGCCGAGCACAACGTCGCCTTCCGCCAGTTGGTGCATCAACCGTTCGGAAAGATCGGTGGCCGCGGCGATCTGGTCGCCGAGATTTTCGTTGACGTCGCGCACGGTGTGCTTGAGCCCGCCGATGGCGCGCTCCGCGATTTCGGTCGCGGTGATCAGTTCGCCGATGGTGGCCTTCAATGATTGTTCGTCGGCCTTGAGCCGCAACAGCCGCTTGTTGAGCAGCATGCAGTAGCCGATGGTCACCACCAGCAGCACCGCCACCAAGGCTTCGATCGTCAGTCCGATTGAATGGTTCACGGTGCCTCCATCAATTTGGTTTGCTCGTCGGCCCTCTCGAACATCGCGAGGGTGGTATTGGGTTTGCGCAGGTTCTTGGTGACGCGGATGGCGACGCGGTCGCCGACGCGGCCCATGCGCCCTTCCGTCAAGGTGACGTTGCCGCAACGGACCGCCACCAGCGCATCGGCGCGCATATCGAGCGGCAACGTGTCGCCGACCTGCAACTTCATCAGTTGCTTGAGCGGCAACTCGGCTTCGTAGAGCACCGCGTCGACCGCGATTTCCGCCTGCGCGATCTCGGTGGCGAGATGGCCTTCCCAGATCGGATCGCGGCCGAACTTCTCGCCCATGAACATCTGCAACAGCACGTTGCGGATCGGTTCGATGGTCGCATAGGGCAGCAGCAGTTCGATGTTGCCGCCGCGATCTTCCATATCGACGCGCAGCCGCACCAGGATCGCCGCATTGGCGGGGCGGCTGATGGCGGCGAAGCGCGGATTGGTTTCGAGGCGATCGATGGTGAAGGTCACCGGCGACAGCGGCCGGAACGCCTGCTCGGCATCCGCCAGCACCACTTCGATCAGCCGCTTCACCAGATTGGTTTCGATGGTGGTGTAAGGCCGTCCCTCGACGCGCAACGATGCCTGCCCGCGACGGCCGCCGAGCAGCACGTCGATCATCGAATAGATCAAGCTGGCGTCGATGGTGGCGAGGCCGAAGTTCTCCCACTCTTCCGCCTTGAACACGGAGAGCACCGCCGGCAGCGGAATCGAATTCATGTAATCGCCGAACCGCACCGAGGTGATGCGGTCGAGCGAGACTTCGACGTTGTCGGAAGTGAAATTGCGCAGGCTCGTCGTCATCAACCGCACCAGGCGATCGAAGATGATTTCGAGCATCGGCAGACGCTCGTAGGAGACCATCGCCGAGTCGATGATGGCGCGGATGCCGGAATTGTCGTCGATGTTGATTTCACCGACGGAGAAGCCGAGCAGGTTGTCGATCTCTTCCTGCGACAGAACCCGTTCATTGCCGTTCTTGCCGGTGGTCGCATCGCGGCCGCCGTCCTCGACCATGGCGGCCCATTGCTCCGCCATCACGCCGGTGATTTCGTTCTCCGCGGCCGCCTTCGCCGCCGCTTCCGGGTCCTCGGAATCCAGCGAGGCTTCCCATTGCGCGGCAATAGCGTCCTGATCGAGCTGGTCGTTACCGGCCATGGTTCTGAACCCGTCCGCTCATTGCACCACGACTTCCTTGAACAGCACGGCGTTGACCTGCCCCGGCGAGATCACGGCGTTGACGCGCTTGGTGAGTTCTTCCTTGAGGCGGAACAGACCGGCGGAGCCGGCGAGATCGGTGGCGCGCAACTCGCGCAGATAGGTTTGGAAGATGTCCATCAGGCGCGGCATGGTCGGCTTGATCTTCTCGACCAGAGGCTCGTCCTTCACTTCGAGGACCACCTTGATCTTCAGGTATTGCACCCGCTCGCCCGGCAGCCCGGCGAGATTGACGAGGATATCCGGCACGTCGACGAACACCGGCGGCTTCGGCGCCGGCGCTTCGGCGTGCTTTTCCTCGCCGTGATGATTGAAGAAGAAGAACCAGCCGCCGCCGCCCGCGCCGAGCAACAGCAACACGGCGGCCGCGATGATGACGAGCTTGCGCTTGCTCTTCGGAGCCGATGCGCCTTCCGCTGCCGCGCCTTCTTCGGTCTGTTCGTTGTCTGCCATCGCTCGCCCGCCAAATGGGGTGAGCCCGATGCTGCCGAGCAGCCACTACGCGATACAAATGCCCCCGGCGCACACGCGCCCTGCCTCATTTCGGACGCTAGGGCCGCAATGGTTAACGGAATCTTTCTTTTGTCCTTCAACTGGGAAAATTTTGCCGAGCCATTATGGTCAACAAGCGGTTATTGCCGCCCTCGCCCCCTCCCCTCCACAGCATCAACTCATTGAATTAGCTGCAATTCCGAAATTGGCACGGCTTTCGCTTTACTGATCCCGAGCCGCCGGTTTGGGAGAGCCAGCGGATCACGGATCGGGGCCAGCTTTGGGAGAGGCCATCCCCGATCGTCTATCAGGGGAGATCAGGCCGATGGAGAATACCCTCCTCATCGGATTATCGCGGCAGGTCGCGCTGGAGCGGCAGATCGACGTCGTGGCCAACAACGTGGCCAACGTCAACACCAACGGCTTCAAGGCCGACCAGTCGCTGTTCGAGGAATACCTGATGCCGGTGGCGCATCAGGACAACTTTATTGGCCGCGACCGCCGTCTCAGCTACGTGCAGGACCGCGCGACCTTTCACGACTTCGCGCAGGGCCCGACCCAGGAAACCAAGAATCCGCTCGACGTCGCCATCGACGGCAGCGCCTTTCTCGTGGTGCAGACCCCCGGCGGCGAACGCTACACCCGCGACGGCAGCCTGCGCGTCAATTCGACTGGCCAGTTGGTGAATTCCGGCGGCTTTCCAGTGGTCGGCGCCAACGGCCCGATCCAGATGCAGCAGACCGACCACGACATCACCATTTCCGCCGACGGCACCATCACCGTGGTGGAAGGCGCCAACACCCGCGTCGACTCGGTGCGCGGCAAGCTGCGGCTGGTGAAGTTCGCCGATCCGCAGAAGCTCTTGAAGGAAGGCGCGAACCTTTACTCCGCCAACGGCATGGCGCCGCAAGCCGACACCGCCGCGCGCGTGCAGCAGGGTTTCGTCGAGAAGTCCAACGTCAACTCCGTCGTCGAGATGAGCCGCATGATCTCGGTGACCCGCGCCTACACGCAAATCTCCGCGCTGTTGCAGCAGCAGAGCGATCTGCGCCGCACCGCTATCGAAAAACTTGCCGACGTTCCGGCCTGAGGCACAAGGAAACTGACCGATGCGCGCTCTCTACACCGCAGCGACCGGCATGGCCGCCCAGGAGCTCAACGTCCAGGTGATCTCCAACAACATCGCCAACATGCGCACCACCGGCTACAAGAAGCAGCGCGCGGCGTTTCAGGATTTGATCTACGACCATGTCCGCCGCATCGGCGCGCAGGCCTCCGATCAGGGCACCATCCTGCCGGTCGGCATCGACATCGGCGGCGGTGTGAAAACCGTTGGCACGCCGCGCCTGATGGGCCAGGGCACGCTGTCGCCCACCGGCAACGATCTCGACATCGCGGTGCGCGGCGAAGGCTTCTTCAAGATCCAGATGCCGGACGGCACCTTCGCGTATACCCGCGACGGCTCGTTCACCACCGACCAGCAGGGCCGCGTCGTCAACGCGCAGGGCAACCTGGTGCAGCCGACCATCACGATCCCGCAGAACTCTTCCGGCATCACCATCAATGCGCAGGGTCAGGTGTCGGTGACGGTGCCGGGCTCGACGACGCCGACCATCCTCGGCCAGATCAGCCTCACCCGCTTCATGAACAAGGCCGGCTTGCAACCGATCGGCGACAACCTGTTCACCGAGACGCCCGCCTCCGGCCCGCCGCAGGACGGCGTCGCCACGCTGGACGGCTACGGCGACTTGCAACAGCGCAACCTCGAACAGGCCAACGTCGAAGTGGTGTCGGAAATCTCCGACCTGATCGCCGCGCAGCGCGCCTACGAGATGAACGCCAAGGTCATCAGCGCCGCCGACCAGATGCTGCAATCGACCTCGAACATGTTCCGCTGAGAGAGTTCGTGATCATGATCCGCACCCTGCTCACCGCCGCACTGATCGCTACCGCGCCGCTCGCCGCGCTGGCGCAGTCCGCCGGCAATGCGCCCGCCGTTCCGGTGCTGCGCGCCAACGTCACCGTCTCTTCGGATATCGTGCGGATCGGCGACATGATCGACAACGCCGGCGACGCCGCCGCGATTGCGATCTATCGCGCGCCCGACCTCGGCACCACCGGGTCGCTGCCGACCGCGCAAGTCCTCGCCGCGTTGCGCGCGCATCAGGTGATCGGCGTCGACACCAAGGATGTGCGCGAAGTCTCGGTGACGCGGCTCGCGCGCACCATTGAGGCGAAAGAGATCGAGCAGAACGTCGCGGCCGCGCTGGAACATCGCAACGGTCTCGGCGATGCCAAGGACCTCGAACTGACCTTCGATCGCGGCGTGCAGACCTTGCAGTTCGACGCCGCCAACGCCGGCGCGCTGCGTCCGGTTGCGGTTCACTTCGATCCGCGCGGCGGTCGCTTCGACGTTGCGTTCGAAATCGCCAATAGCGCGACGGGCACGCCGACCCGACTGCGCTTCACCGGTACTGCGGTCGAGACCGTCGAAGCGGTCGTGCTGATGCGCGCCGTAGATCGCAACGAGATCATCAAGGCGTCGGATATCGCGGTCGAGCGCCGCCCGCGCAGCGAAGTCGGCCGCGACAATGCGGTAAGTTCGCAAGTGGTCGGCATGCAGGCGCGGCGTCAGTTACGGCTCGGTCAAGCGCTACGTCAATCGGATATCGTCAAGCCCGATCTCGTGCAGCGCGATCAGGCCGTCACCATCGTCTATCAGGCCGCGGGCATCACGCTGACCATTCGCGGCAAGGCGCTCGAGAACGGCACCGACGGCGACGTCGTCACTGTCATGAACCTGCAATCCAAGCGCACCTTCTCCGGCACCGTCTCCGGCCGCAATCAGGTCCTCGTCAGCGCGCCGCAGCCTGTCGCCACCGCAAGCCTGCCCGCGCCCGTCGCGGTCGCTGCCAACACGGCCCTGTCCGATCCTCGTAAAGCTGAGTCACGTTGATGTCCAAGTTTCACACCCGCGCCATCCTCACTGCCGCGCTGCTGGCCACCGCAACCCTCGCCAGCGGATGCTCCTCGATCGACCGTCTCTCCGCGATCGGCGAGAAGCCGGCGCTGACATCGATCGAAAATCCGACGACGCAGCCGGGCTACAAGCCGGTGCAGATGCCGATGCCGAAGCCGGAGCCCGCCGCCTACGCCGCCAACTCGCTGTGGCGCAACGGCTCGCGCGCCTTCTTCAAGGACCAGCGCGCGCATCAGGTCGGCGACATTCTCACGGTGACGGTGAACTTCACCGACAAGGCCAACATCGCCAACGAAACGCAACGCAGCCGCACCAACAAGGAAGATTCCGGCGTCACGGATTTTCTCGGCAGCAAGCTGTTGACCGGCAACGCGGCCAAGGTGTTGCCTGGCAAGGTGATTACCGCGGATTCCACCTCATCCAGCGACGGCAAGGGCTCGGTGCAGCGTCAGGAAAACCTGCAAACCAGCGTCGCCGCCGTGGTGACGCAGGTGCTGCCCAACGGTAATCTCGTCGTCGAGGGCAAGCAGGAAATCCGCGTCAACTTCGAAGTGCGCGAACTGGTGGTGGCCGGCATCGTTCGCCCGGAAGACATCCAGAGCGACAACACCATCGACTCCAGCAAGATCGCGCAGGCACGCATCGCCTACGGCGGCCGCGGCCAGATCACCGACGTGCAGCAGCCGCGCTACGGCCAACAGGTGCTCGACGTGCTGCTGCCGTTCTGACTTGATCTCTTGAGCTCCCACGCAACGTCGCGAACCTAGGCGCGACGCAGCGTACGACGCGGCCTTCGTAGCTCCCCTGCGAAGGCCGCTTCTCGTTCTAACGAACGCTACAAAGCGAGAGATTTCGAGTGAAGTTCCGCTCGTCGCAGGTTGGTATCTTTTTATGATACAATCCAGTTGATATCTGAGCAGGGATCGAGCCGGCCAGCACTCGATCCGCGTGAACGATCAGTTTCGCATCTGCTCTATCTGGACCAAGGACGGTGCCGAACAGGTTGAATTTACCGATTAGGAGGCGCCCCATGCCTAAAACTCTACCGCCTATGCATCCCGGCGAAGTTCTTCGGGAGGAATATCTGGAGCCGATGAACCTTTCTCCCGGCAAGCTTGCCAAGGCTTGCGGTATTCCCCGCACGCGCATCGAGCGCATCGCCAACGAACGTTTCGGCATCACTGCCGATACCGCGTTACGCCTGGGCAAGGCGCTTCGCACTTCGGCACAGTTCTGGCTCAACTTGCAGAACGATTACGATTTGCGGATGGCTCGTGAGGCGATTGCCGAGGATCTGAAGAAAGTCACTTCGGTGCGAGACGCCGCCTGAAGCAAAAGACGGTACAACATCCAGATGTCCGCATTCGAAGTTCTCGAACTCCGCGTCGGTCGCGCCGCGCCGCTTGGTACGGCGGGCGCGCGGAGTGCGATCGACAAGCAACCGGTCGCAGGTCCGCTTGCAGTGGGCTCGCTCGGCCTTGATGGCGACGAGCAGGCCGACACCAAACATCACGGCGGGCCACACAAGGCCGTGCACGCCTACGCGATCTCGCACATGCCGGCGTGGACGCAGGAGTTGCCGGAGCGCGCCGCGCGCTTTCGGCCCGGTGCGTTCGGTGAAAATCTGGTGCTCGACGGCGTGACCGAAACCGACGTCTACCTCGGCGATCGCTGGCGCGTCGGCACCGCGTTGCTGGAAGTCAGCCAGGGCCGCCAGCCGTGCTGGAAATTGAACCTGCGCTTCGACGTGCCTGACATGGCGCGCCGGGTGCAGGACAGCGGCCGTTCGGGTTGGTACTTCCGGGTCATCACACCCGGCCTCGTCGCCGCCGGCGATCGCGGCACGCTGATCGCGAGACCCAATCCCGACTGGTCCCTCGCCCGCGTCTCCCACCTGCTCTATCACGACCGCATGAATCGCACGGCGCTCGCCGAACTCGCCGCCGTTCCCGGATTGCCGGAAAGCTGGCTCCGTCTGGTCGAAGCCCGTCTGGCGTCAGGGAAAACCGAGGACTGGTCGCGCCGCATCGAAACGCCGTCATCCCGCTCGTGAGGCCACTGGCGTTCTGTCGTGCGATGGAAACCCCATCAGAAGTCTCGGACCAGTACGCCCCAAGTATCTGTCATGGCCGGGCTTGCCCCGGCCATCCACGTCTTTGAACCTGCGTCGCCCTTAAGACGTGGATGCCCGGCATAAAGCCGGGCATGACGGATAGGTTAAATGCATCGTGACCAAGATTCCCGCCGCGGTGCGCCGGCGACGGCAATGACGGCAATTGGCCTTGATCTCTCCTTCGCATTTTGCCTCGTCTCTCCGGCCAACTCCCGATCTCGGCGGTAACCTTTAACAGTTAGGTTAAGATGCGAGTTAAGTTGTGGCGGCGCAGCGTCCGGTTATCGTCGTAGCGTCGCGTAGAGTTGGCCGGAATGTCTTCCAAGAGGGCCGGTCACGATTTCAATTACGCGGCACGGGGTCGTCGTTTTGTGTATGCGTAGCGGCGGCCCCACCCTTCGCCGAAGCCCATCGCTCCCCACAAGCGCACGAAACGCAAATGGCCGGACGCGAGGTCCGGCCATTTATGCCGACACACTAAGACCGCGTCGGCTATGTACTTGATTTTGCTTGACACCGTCTCGCAACAACGGGGCGATTTCCACAATAAGAACGGGTCGATCCGGGGAGCACCAACTTAAGAGCGGGGTGATTACTATAAGTCATTGAAAACACGTGCGCGACAACCGCTGCGAACCCGATCGTGATGACGGTCGCCTGCTGCTCTTGGGGCGCATCGCATCGGACAGTTATATCCGTATCGAATTCCGCATCGCGATACGGCTGCCCCTGTATGCCAGCGCAACGGGCCTGGTCGTCGCAGCGGCACATCAGGCTTCGGACAAAAAAACTATCGACGCCTTTTACGCTGGCCGGTGCAGCCATCTCCAAAGGCGTATCTTGCAGAGGCGAAACATGCCCGCTCAAGGGGTTTTGCAGTCGACATTGACAACCTGATCCGTGACGTTACCTCGGTCGCCGCCGCCGTGCGGGATAGTAGCGGCAGAGTTCGACTGGTAGTCAGCGTCCATGATTTCCAGGGAACGTCGACTTATCGCCATTCGCTTATAGAGTTGCATCACTCCCGCTAGTACGCTTCGGTCGTCTTAGATCGCAAATTTCAACGGTACGCTCTTCCTGCCCAAGGACGCAAACTCTATATCATCTTCCGTATCTTTTACGTCGGCGCAAATTCCAATCATTCCCCACCAACCGACCGTAGCCTTCCTTAATCTCTTAATCTTCTGAATTTGGAAGCCAACGCTATCAGCTTATCTGTGCGCCCTCTAAACCGCGATCGCCTCCAACAATTCCTTTCTCGCGTCCCGAACCGCCGCCAGCCCCGCAAGAACCACCGCACCACGCTCGATCGCGTAGAATCGATCCGATATCGCGAGCGCGCCGCCGAGATTCTGTTCCACCAGCAACACGATCATGCCGGTCGCCTTCATTTCGGAAATAATCGCGAAGATATCGGCAACGATCATCGGCGCCAGCCCCTCACTCGGCTCGTCGATCAACACTAGGCGCGGCGCGCCAATCATCACCCGCGCCATCGCCAGCATCTGCTGTTCGCCGCCGGACAGCGTCGTTCCGGTCTGCCGCCGCCGCTCGGCAAGGCGCGGAAAGCGATCGTAGATGCCCTGCACCGCCGCGCGATCTCCAACGCGCGATCGATCGAGCCGCTGCATCAGGCCGAGTTTGAGATTCTCCTCTACGGAAAGTCCGGGAAAGATGCGCCGATCTTCGGGCACGAAGCCAACGCCGTGACGGCAGATGCGATCCGGCGTCAGTCCATGAAACGATTGCCCGTCGAGCAAGATCGTGCCGCCGCTCGGCTTCACCCAGCCGGCAACCGCTTTCATCAGTGTGGTCTTGCCGACCCCGTTGCGGCCGAAAATCCCGACCACTTCACCCGGCCTTGCTTCGAGCGAGATGCCTTGAATGATGTGGGAGAGCCCGTAGTGGACATGAAGGTTTTCGATCTTCAGCATGACGCATCTCCGAAATACGCCGCCTTCACTACAGGGTTGGCCCGCACCTCGACCGGCGCGCCTTCCGCCAACATTCGTCCCTGGTGCATCACCACGATGTGGTCGGAGATGTCCATCACCAGGCCGATGTCGTGCTCGATCAGCAAAATCGTAACGTCGCGCGACAACTCCCGGATCAGCCGCGCGGTATCGGCGGTGTCGCCGTGGCTCATGCCCTGCGTCGGCTCGTCGAGCAGCAGCACCGACGGCTTCGCCGCCAATGCCACTGCAATCTCGAGCCGGCGCTGCTCGCCATGTGACAGCGCCCCGGCGAGTTCGCCAAGCCTGGTGCCGAGGCTAAAACGCTCCACCAGTTCGCCGACGCGTCGCAGGGAGAGTTCGCCACGACTGATCCGGCGCAGCATCTGGCGCGGTGGTTCGAGCCGCTGCGCCGCGAGCTGGAGATTTTCGAACACCGTCAGTTCGAAAAACAGGTTAGTGATCTGGAACGAGCGGCCAAGTCCAGCACGTTGCATCAAATGCGGCGGTGCGCCGGTACGATCGACACCGCCCAGCGTGACACGCCCGGCGTGCGGCCGGATCTGTCCGCTGATCAAATTGAACAGGGTCGATTTTCCGGCGCCGTTCGGGCCGATCACCGTAGTGATGGCCTTGTGTTGCGCGACGAAGGATAGACCGTCAACGGCGCGGATGCCGCCAAATGCGACCCCGAGCCCTGCCACCTGCAGCGCGGGAGTCATCGCGCACCTCCTCCGAGAAGCCGCGCGATACCGGGCCGGACGACACCTATCAGTCCCTTTGGCAGGAAGATGACAACCGCCATGAAGAGAACGCCGATCACGATCAGATGGTGTTCGGTCATGGTGCCGATCACCGATTTCAACACGGTGAGGATAATGCTGCCGTAAAGTGCTCCGGCCAGCGTTCCGACCCCGCCGATCACCACCGTGATCACCGCATTGCCCGAGGCCGCGAAGAACATCAGTTCCGGCGAGACGAAGCCGCGCAGCATCGGATAGAGCGCGCCGGACAACGCGGCAATCACAGCGGCAAATACGTAGATCGAGAGCCGCGCCCGATGCCTCGAATAACCGAGGAACGGCACGCGATGTTCGTTGGCGCGAAGCGCGCCGAGGACACGACCGAACGAGGTATCGAGCAGATACGCCGCAACCGCATACAGCAGAATCACGAATATCAGCGTAAACAGGAAGAACGCGACCGGCGCATTCGACATGACGATTGTGAAACCGAGGTTGATCGGCACGATCGGGATTCCGATCAGGCCATCGGATGCCCCGAGCGCGCGCGTGTTGTAGACCGCCTTGGCGGCAACCTGCGCCAAACCGAACGTGACCAGTGCGAAGTAAACCCCGCGCACCCGGTTGGCGATCAGCCCGGTGATGAAGCCGAACACCAATGTGGTGACCAGCACCACGCCCATCGCCGCCCAGAACGACGGTGTTTCCTTAAGCACCAGAGCAGAGACATAAGCGCCGAAGCCGAAATAGAGCGCGTGGCCGAGCGAAAGCAATCCCGTGTAGCCGAGCAAGATATCAACCGAGAGCGCGAAACCGCCGAGGATCAGGGCCTCCGTCGCCAGACGCAGGAAGAACGTATCGTTGAGCGCCGCGCCCACGGCAGCAAATGCGAGCGCCGCGACGACAAGGATGGCGACAAGCACATGGCTTGCCCGCATCGCCAGACCGGAGCGGTCGAATGCCAGAAAGCCGGATGTATCCTTTGACGGTGGACTAAGCATGACCGATCCGACCGAACAGGCCCTGCGGGCGAAGAACAAGGACGAGAACCATGATGCTGAACACGATCGGATCGCTCCACACCGGGGACACGACGAGGCTCGAAAGTACTTGCACCTGGGTCAGAACGAGCCCCGCGATCACGGTACCAATAATCGATCCCATGCCGCCGACGATCACGACGGTGAACGCCATGAAGATGAAATCACGCCCCATGGTTGGAAACACCGAGAACACCGGCGCCAGCAGCACGCCCGCGAGCCCCGCCAGCGCGATGCCGAATGCAAAGGTCCCTGCATAGACACGACTGACCGGCACGCCGAGCGAAGCCGCCATGTTGCGATCGAACGCAGCGGCGCGCACCATGGCGCCGAGCGCGGTGCGGTTCACCACCAATGCCACCGCGCCAATGATCGCGAAGCCGAACAGGATCAGGAACAGCCGATAGTTCGGCATGATGATGCCGAACATATCGAAAGCGCCCGGAATCGGTGTCGGCGGCCGTTGCGTATTGGGGCCGAAAATCACCTTCAGCACTTCCTCCAGCACCAGGCCGAGACCGAAAGTCAGCAACAGCGTGGTGACATGCCGATCGGGCTTGTTGAACACGCGCTGGATCAATCCGCTCTCTACTACATAGCCGAGCGGAATCATGATCAGCGGCACGATGACGATCAGCAGCCAGAAGCTGACCCCCGCCGCGCCCAGTGCCAACGCAACGTAAGCGCCGATGGCGTAGAATTCACCATGCGACATGTTGATGACGTCGAGCAGACCGAAAATAATGGTCAGCCCCAACGCCACCAGAACCACCGCGACACCAAGCGACAGGCCGGTGATCATCTGCGGCGCAAGAACGAATTGTATGAACTCGAGAACGGACGTCATCGGCCCCTCACCATGACCCCTTCATCATCACTGCTGGACTGAAGACCGCACCGAACGACGTGGAGACTGACGCTCCCGATCACACGGCACTGCCGCGCGATCGATCTTCACGTGTTCTCAGTAGCCGCTCGATGCGTATCGTTCAGAACCGTTTGCATTCGTCCGCGCCGATCGCCTCGTCGCCTCCGACTTCGCCGGCGATGTTGAACTTGCCGCCGTTGACACGCACGACATACATCGGCTGGATCGCCTGATGATCACCCGCACGCATGGTCTTCTCACCCTGCGGCGTCGCCCATTTCAGATCTCCCATCGCCGCGCGTACCTTGTCGGTGGCGGTGGACTGCGCCTTTTCGACGGCCGCCTTGTAGAAGTAGATCAGGCCATAGCTGTCGGCGCCGTAGAGATCCGGATCGGCCTTGTAGGCAGCGTTGAAGGCTGCGACGAACTTCTTGTTCGCCGGATTGTCGATCTGCGTGGAATAACCGACACCGGTGGTGAAACCGTTGGCGGCAGCGCCGATCGCGCCGATGTTCTGCGACGTTACGGTGCCCGACGCGCCCACCACCAGCAGATTACCGAGCAGGCCAAAATCCTGCATCTGCGTCAGCAACCGCACGGTGTCGTTACCGGCGACAGACGTATAGAGAACTTCCGGCCGCGCTTGCCGCAACTGGCCGAAGTATTGTGTATAGTCCTTGCTATCCAGCGGCGCGAACACCTCGCCGACCGACGTTGCGCCAAGACCTTCGATGGTACGCTTGAAAGTCGCGACCGTGGAGCGCCCCATTTCATAATCGGGGCCGAGGAAATAGACCTTGGCTTTCGGCTTCTGCTTGGCAACCCACGTCGCAAGCGCCGCCGACTGCTGACCCGCGCGGGCGTTGACGCGGAAGACGTTGGGCGAGCACTTATCGCCGGTGATGGAGTCCGCGAACGACACCGTCGTCGCAATCAGCTTCCCAGCGCGCTCGGCGGTCTGACCGACGGCCAACGTCGAACCGGAATTCACGGTTCCGGTGAGGAAGTCGACCTTCTCCGATTCGAACAGCTTCTCTGCTTTCTGCACCGCGACCGATGGATTGGCTTCCTCATCTTCGAACATGAGCTGGATCTGCCGGCCCATGATGCCACCACTGGCGTTGACTTCCTTGGTGGCGAGTTCGAGGCCCCAACGGACCTGCTGGCCGATCGGCGAATAGGTGCCGGACAGCGGCGTCACCACGCCGATCTTGATCGGGTCGGCCGCCGATGCCGGAGCCGAAAGAATTGTGGTCGCGAGAAGAACAGTACAGACTTGGCTGAACTTGAGCATTGTTTATCTCCCTGGGAGCGTGATTTGATTCGTTGTGTCGGTCGTGAACCGTGATACGGCAGGGACCGGTTGATCCCGGAATGCTTCTTGTTCTGTCATCCCTGCCGCATGTCGTTGTCGTGCCTCTGGCGCCTCAACTTCCCTTGAAATTCGGCGGCCGCTTGGCGTTGAATGCTTCGACGCCTTCACGGAAATCGTCGGACTGCCGCAACCGGCTGTAGCAGTGCCCCTCCAGCTCAATCGCAATCGACAGCGTCGAATCCTCGGTGTCATTGAGCAATTTCTTGGCGGTGCGCTGGGCCAGCGGCGAGAACGTACGCAGTTCGTCCACCAGCGCGTCGGTCGCCTTCTCGAGTTCGCCATCGGGCACGCAATCGGTAACGATGCCCCACTCCAACGCCTTCTTCGCCGGAATGCGCTTCGAGCGCATCACGATGTCCTTGGTGCGGGTGATGCCGATCATCTTCTGCAGCCGCGCCGAGCCACCGGAGCCGGGAATCTGCCCGAGCTTCTGTTCCGGCAAGGCGTAGAACGCGGTCTCGGACGCGATGCGGAAATCGCACGCCAGTGACAGTTCGAACCCGACGCCGAAGCAGTATCCGCGATTGGCGACGATCACCGGCTTCGAACAACGCGCCGGCGAAGCGATATTCCAGGCGAGTTTGGAAACATGCTCCGGCGACGCTTCCATAAAGCCGCCGATGTTGCCACCGCTGGAGAAATGCTGGCCGATCGCGCGGATGACGATGACGCGCACCCGCTTGTCTTCATCGAGCGTCTCGAAGGTGAGGCGCAATTGATCGCGCTGCCCCATCGCGACGATGTTGTAAGGCGGCCGGTCGAGAATGATGTCGGCGCGCTCATGCGCTTCGTCGATCTCGACGTGGAAGCCATCAAGCTTGGCAAGGCGGGGATCGGTGAACTGATAAGCGATAGCCATTCCGTGTTCCTGTCAATGATGGTTACGATTGTTTGGCGGGAAGCCCCCGCTCCTCGGTGTAGTCTCCGGCGACCAGTTGTCGCCGCAGAAGTTTGCCGACCGGCGATTTCGGCACGTCCTCGACGAAGACGAAACGACGCGGCCGTTTGAAGTTGGCGAGGCCCGAGGTCTGGCAGAACGCGTTGAGTTCCTCGGCTTCGACCGGCGCGCCGCGCTTGATGAAAGCGGCGACGATCTTGCCCCAACGTTCGTCGGGCAGTCCGACCACCGCGACTTCCAGAACCGCCGGATGCAGCGATAGGCAGCTCTCAATCTCCACCGGCGACACGTTCTCGCCGCCGGTCACGATCATGTCGTCGACGCGCCCGGTGACGAACAGATCGCCATCCTTGTCGACGTATCCGGTGTCGCCGGTGAAGTACCAGCCGTCGCGTAGCGCTTTCGTCGTCGCTTCCGGCCGCCGCCAGTAGCCCTCGAATGCTTCATCGCTCGATGCGAGTGCAACGATCTCGCCCTCTTCACCGGCCGCCGCGCCATCAATGACACTGGTTGCATTGAGCTTGACGACACGGGCGCGCTGATTGATGCCGGATCGGCCTGCCGATCCCGGCTTCACCTCGGCTCTCTGGTCGATGGTGAAGGTGTAGATCTCGGAGCTGCCGTAATGATTGACGAACAATTCGGGGCGGAAAGCATCGCTCAGCTTGCGCAGCAAACCATCCGGCATCGGCGCACCGGCAAAGCCGAGCTTACGAACGCTGCTCACGTCGGTCGCCGCAAAGGTCTCCGAGTGCACCAGATCGTGATAGAGCGTCGGCACCAGATACAGATTGCTGATTTTTTCGCTCGCGATCAGGTCGAGCGCGCGTGCGGTGTCGTAGCGCGGCAGACACACGAACAGCCCACCGATCAGCGACATCGACAGCAGCGAGCGCACGCCCATGGTGTGGTAGAGCGGCATGACGCCCAGGGTGCGCTCGCCATTGCCGTACATATTCTGCGCGACATGGGCCACCGCGGCGTGACGTTCGGCGCGATGCCGGCGCGGTACTCCTTTGGGACGCGACGTGGTGCCGGATGTATAAAGCATCACGGACCAGTCTTCGGACGACGCGCGCGGATCGGCCTCACAGCCGGTCGCGGCGATCATCTCTCCGAAAGACAGCGCGCCGCCGTCAACGGCATCGAGCGCGATGCAGCAGAGGTGTACTGCACACTTCGACTGCGCAACGGCGGATGCGGAAATATCCTGATAAGCGATCGCTCTCGCTTCGGAATTTTCCAGATAAAAATCGATCTCGTCGGCTTTGGCGCGCCAGTTGATCGGAGTGATGATAATCCCCGCGAACTGGCAGGCCCAGTGCAGGGTCGCGGCTTCCCAGCGGTTCTGCAACACCGTGACCAGATGATCTCCGGCGCGGAGACCCGCCGCATCGAACGCAGCGACCAGCGCCGATATCCGTGCATACCATTGCCCATAGGTCAGCCGAACATCGCGATCGACGATGGCGATCGCATTCGGATCGCGTTCGACGCTGGCGATGAAACTCGTGCCGAGATCAAACATGCGTGTGGTCTTCTTGTTGTGCGGAGGACGCAAGCGCGGCGGCCGCGTCCATCGCGGCACGGATGATCGGCGTGTAACCCGTGCAGCGACACAGGTGACCGCTGAGCAATTCACGAAGCTGACCTTCCGTCGGCTTAGGATTGCTGCGCAGATAGCGATCGAGCGACATCAGAATACCGGGCGTGCAGAAGCCGCATTGCAGGCCGTGATGACGCCGAAACGCCGCCTGCAAGATCGAGAGGCGCCCCTGCTCCGGCGCCAATCCTTCGACGGTGCGAACGTCGCAGCCGTCGACCTGCACCGCCAGCGTCAGGCACGCGCGCGTCAGCATTCCGTCGACCGTCACGGTGCAGGCGCCGCAGATGCCGTGCTCGCATCCGACATGGGTTCCGGTCGTGCCCAGTTCGTGGCGAAGGAAGTCGGCCAGTTGCATCCGCGGCTCTGCATCACCTTCCACGGGATGACCATTCAATTGAAAGCGCACGGAGTGACGCTCGTTCGCGGTCAGGCGCGGCATCGGCGTGCCTCCATGATGACTTCGCGGCCGATCTGGCGCACCAGATCGCGGCGATACCGCGCGGTGGCGTGAATATCGTCGCGCGCGTCGAGTTCGTAGGCGAAAGCGTTGAGCGCGTCGTCGAGCGCACTACCGTCGAGATCGGGCCAGTCGCGTGCTTCCGGCTTGTCGGCGACACCGGCAACCGCAAGCCGGATACCATTGGCGCCGGCGATGGCCGCGCAGGCGGTGATGGCGAAATCGCCGTGGCGACGCGCCACCTCGCGAAAACCGTAGCCATTACCCGCGCGAATCGGGAACGACACCGCCTCGATCATCTCATCGTCCTGACGGGCGGTGCTCATCATGCCGGTGATGTAGTCGCCAGCCGCGACCACACGCCGACGGCGCGCGCTGCGCAGATGCACTTCTCCGTCGAGCGCGATCAGGCACAGCGGCGTTTCGGCGCTGGGATCGGCATGGGCGACCGAGCCGCAAATCGTTCCACGACTGCGGGTCTGCTCGTGTCCGGTCCACGGCAGCGCCAGCGCCACCAGCGGCAGCTTTGCCGCGAGTTCGCCCCATGCCAACAGCTTCGCTTGGCGCACACCAGCGCGGACAACGATGCGCCCGCGCTCATCAGTGATACGATCGAGATCGCCAATCCGCATGATATCGACCAGCACTTTCGGCCGCGCCAGCCGCATGTTGAGCATCGCCATCAACGACTGCCCGCCGGCGATGACGCGGGCATCGCCGCCTTCCGCAGCCAGCGTCGCCAGCGCTTCGTCGAGCGTGTCCGCCCGTACATAATCGAACGCAGCCGGCTTCATCGCGCAACTCCGAACAGCGCGCACAGCCGCGTCCACAAGCCGGTGGGTGCGCCGTCCACGGCTTCACCACCGCCGGCACGATGCGCCAGCGCGTTGAAGAACTGACCGATGATGACCCGCGTGGCGCCGTCGAGCAGACGGCCGCCGATGCTGGCCACCTTGCCGCCGACCTCGGCGTCATACTTATAGGTTAGCGTGGTGCCGCCACCCTCGCGCGGAACAAGTGTGATGCGGCCCTCGCCGGCACCATGGCCGAGCGCACCATCGGCCGAGCCTGACAATGTCACCGCATGCGGCGGATCAAGGTCTGAAAGCTTCACCTCGGCGCGATACTTGCCCTGCACCGGGCCGATGCCGAGCGTCACCTCGGCACGGAAATGCGTGGCCGATATCTTCTCGACGCTATGACAGCCAGGGATCACGGCCTGCAGCGTGTTGGGATCGAGCAGCATATCCCACACCGTCTGCGGCGACGCACCGACGTCGGCGCTGCCCTCGCCCTGAAGACCGCGATCGCCGGGCTTGCGGCTGCGCGGCAGTGCCATCGCGCCTGCCGGCGCCGGAGACTCGTCGCCCGCGATCCACCCTCGGACGCGCGCCGGAATCAGAGGCAAGACGATATCCCTCTCCCCCAGT
>JBQCHY010000066.1:0-19885 GCA_051954235.1 Xanthobacteraceae bacterium | reverse complement strand
CTTCGAATACGAAGGCGACGACCGCGACAACGGCCAAGAAGGTCTCGGAGATGCCGGACTTCGTCGCGCCGCAGCTCTGCACCTCGGTCGAGCGGCCGCCTGCAGCCGATGGCTGGTGCCACGAGATCAAATTCGACGGCTACCGTGTGCAGCTCCGCGTCGAGGACGGAGAGGCGACGCTGAAGACCCGCAAGGGCCTCGACTGGACCGCGAAATTCCCGGCGATCGCCGCCACTGCGAAAAAGCTGCCGAATTGCATCATCGACGGCGAAGTTGTTGCGTTGGATGAGAAAGGCGCGCCGGATTTTGCCGGCCTGCAAGCGGCGCTGAGCGACGGCGATACCGATCAACTGATCTTCTTCGCATTCGACCTGCTGTTCGCCGCTAGCCATGACTGGCGCGAGCAACCGCTGGCGGAGCGGAAGGCCGCCCTTGCCGAACTGTTGAAGAGCAGCGTCAGCAAAACCGCGCGCGGCGATATCCGTTACGTCGAGCATTTCGAGACCGGCGGCGACGCCGTGCTGCGCTCGGCGTGCCGGATGTCGCTCGAAGGCATCATCTCGAAGCGGCTCGATGCGCCGTATCGTTCGGAACGCACCATGGACTGGATCAAGTCGAAATGTCGTGCCGGGCATGAGGTGGTGCTCGGCGGTTGGCAGAGCAACGGCGGCAAATTCCGTTCGCTGATGGCCGGCGTCCATCGCGGCGATCATTTGATCTATGTCGGCAATGTCGGCACCGGATTCAGGCAGGACGTGGTGAAGCGGTTGATGCCGAAATTGAAAGCCAATGCGGCGACCAAGAGTCCGTTCGGCGGCAGGAACGCGCCGGCGAAAAAAGCCGA
This sequence comes from Xanthobacteraceae bacterium, assembly GCA_051954235.1. GTDB lineage: Bacteria > Pseudomonadota > Alphaproteobacteria > Rhizobiales > Xanthobacteraceae > 62-47. Next base: position 19,041 of record JBQCHY010000066.1, on the reverse strand, counting down.
CGTGCACTGGTTGCGTCCTGACCTCGTGGCCGAAGTCGAATTCGCCGGCTGGACCGGCGCCGGCAACATCCGGCAGGCGGCGTTCAAAGGCCTGCGTCAGGACAAGCCGGCCGACGAGGTGGTGGCCGAGCGCCCGGCTTCGGCGAAGGAGACGAAGGTGGCGACACCCGCGCCGAAGGCATCGCGCAAGAAAAGCAGCACGGTTCGTCGTGCTACGGTCGCGCGAACCTCGGAGCGCTCGGTGGTGATGGGCGTGCCGATCAGTCATCCCGACAAGGCGCTGTGGCCCGACGACGGCGAGGGCGCGCCGATTACCAAGCTCGATCTCGCGACCTACTTCGAGGCGGTCGGTGACTGGCTGATGCCGCACATCAAGGGGCGGCCGTGTTCGATCGTCCGCGCGCCGGACGGCATCGACGGCGAAAAGTTTTTCCAGCGCCACGCCATGAAAGGCGCGTCCAACCTGCTCGAGATGGTGAAGGTCTCTGGCGACCGCCAACCCTATCTCCAGATCGACCGCGTCGAAGGGCTGGCTGCGGTGGCGCAGATGGGCGGAATCGAACTGCACGCCTGGAACAACGCGCCGGATGATCCCGCGACGCCGGGACGATTGGTGTTCGATCTCGACCCTGCACCCGATATCGGCTTCGATAAGGTGATCGAGGCGGCGCAGACCATGGGAGAACGGCTCGATGTCTTGGGTTTGGTATCGTTCTGCAAGACCACCGGCGGCAAGGGACTGCATGTGGTGACGCCTTTGGCGGTGAAGAAATCCGACAAGCTGACGTGGGCCGACGCGAAGGCCTTCGCCAAGGAAGTCTGCCGCCGTCTCGCCGACGATGAGCCTGAGCGTTACCTGATCACGATGGCGAAAGCCCAACGCAACGGAAAAATCTTTCTCGATTATTTGCGCAACGACCGCATGGCGACGGCGGTGGCGCCGCTGTCGCCGCGCGCGCGCCCGTTAGCGACGGTGTCGATGCCGTTGACCTGGACGCAGGTTCGCGCCGGGCTCGATCCGAAACGATTCACGCTGCGCACCGTGCCGAAACTGCTGAAGACCTCCACGGCGTGGCGCGATTACGACGACGGCGCACGGCCGCTAAGTGAAGCGATCCGCCGACTCGCGGAAGAATGATATAAATCAATCGTCGTCATGGCCGGGCGTAGCCGTTCGAAGAACGGCGTCGCTTCGCTTGCCTACGTCCCGGCCATCCACGTCGTTGAACTTGCGCAGCCTTTAGGAAGGTGGATGCCCGGGACAAGCCCGGACATGACGGATCAATTGAATGCATTTTGGTCGAGAGAACTGGATTGCTTCGTCGCTTGCGCTCCTCGCAATGACGAATCACTCTGATCACTTTTTCCCCGCACCCTGCGCGTAAAACGCTTTCGCGTCCGTAGTAAACGCATTTCGCGAGGGCGCGTGGGTGTAGAGCATGTGGCCGCCGCGATAGACCTTGAAGTTGACGCGATCCGTCAGCGTCTCCGGCAGGTGATCGATGACATACTTGCTGGCGGCGTAGGGTGTGACCAGATCGCTGTAGCCGCCAGCGATCATCACCCGGAACGTGGGATTGATGGCCAGCAACTGGCGCAGATCGTCGGTGACGCTGGCCATGGCACGGCCGCCCGAACCCCAATCCCAGCGCCCGTTCACGCCGTCCGCGAGCAGCGTGTAGGTCATCTCCGTCTTGAAGCCGAGTTCGTTGCGCGCATAGTTGGCGAACGAACCTCCATAAACGCGGATGAATCCATCCAGCACCGCATCGTCGCTGTGGGCATTGTCGGAGTCGGGAGCCGGATCGGGCGCCGCCAGCGTGACGTCGTAGCGGCTGACCAGCGCGTGGTCGTTGCCGCGCAGGTGCTTGATATAAGCGTCGCGAATGAAGCCGCGCCGTTTCCGGATCACATCGAGCGGCAGGCCGGTGAGATCGGCGACGCGTTGATAAAACGCGTCCGCATTCGGTCCGGTCGGCGCCGGCCCCGCCAGCGTCGTGAGATAGTCGGCCAGCGCAAAATGTTCGGCGGCCTGCTGGTCCTTCAGCGAGAAGGCGTTGCGGCGTTCGAGTTCGGCGGCGGCGAGCGACGGCAGTTGCAGCGCCGCGCCAAGCGCGAGGCGATTGCCGCCGAAGGTCAGCGCGCCGTCGAGCAACGGCGACAGCATCACGATGCCGGAGACGATAATGCCTTGCTCGTCGCTCAAGGCAGACGCCACCTTGGCGGCGCGGAATCCGCCGTAGCTTTCGCCGAGAAGATAGGTCGGCGCGCCGTTGCGACCCTGATGCGATAGATAGAGCGCGATGGTCTTGGCGACCGCTTGCGCGTCCTGCCGCACGCCATAAAAATTCTTGGCGTCGTCGGCCTTCGCGGTGCGGCTCCAGCCGGTGCCGATCGGATCGATCAGCACGAGATCGGTGAAGGCGAGCCAGCTTTGCGGATTGTCGACGAGCTTGGCGTTGGCGCCGTCCCGTTCGGTCGGCCCGAAGTCGAGCCGGCGCGGTCCGACGAGGCCGAGATTCAGAAACGCGGACGCAGCGCCCGGACCGCCGTTGAAGACAAATGTAATCGGACGATCCGTGCGTCGATCCTTGGCGACATAGCTGGTGTAGAACACTGCAGCCGAACGCTGGCCGCTCTGGTCGTAGAGATTCAGCGTGCCGGCCGTTGCCGTGTAGGCGAGTTGGCGTCCATCGAGGTCGAGCGTGTGATCGGAGACTGCATCGGCGGGTAGCAGGTCCAGCACGCCGCTGCCACGGTCGCTTTTCAAGCGTGGTGAATCCTGATGGGATGCAGCATCCTGATGCTGCGCGGATGCAGGAGAGCGGGCCGTATCTTGCGCCCACACGGATGCAGTCAACGAGATCAGCGCGAGAGCGATCGCGCAATTGCGGATGAGATGTTTCATAGCTGGCATTGTCGCGGAAGCGACGCGTGCGTTCCAGCAACGATCATGTGATCCTGCGACGTCATCTTCACGGGACTACGATGATTGTAGTGAGCCGTTGAAACGAAATGAATCAATGTTAGATCGTCATTGCGAGTGAAGCGAAGCAATCCAGTTTTTCTTGCAAGAGTCTGGATTGCTTCATCGCTAACGCTCCTCGCAATGACGCACGAAGGAACCGCCAAACTAATCTCACCACGCTCTAGCGATAATAATCGCGCCAATTGCGCTGGCGCGGTTGGTGGGTCAGCAGCACGCCCAACGTGAAGCCGATGGCGCCGGCAGCGAGCAGCGCGGTCAGCGGTTGCTCTTTGATTTTCGCAGTCACCGCGCGGCTGCCGTCGCGATAGTAGTCGTTGCCGGCGTTGAGCGCGTCCTGGGCATAATTGCTCGCAGCCTCGCCGAGGTCACGCACGGCATCCTTGGCCTGGCCGAATGCGTTCTGTGCGGTGCCCGCAGCCTCGCGCGCGCGGCCCGACAATTCCATTTCGGGGTCGTCCGTCACCTTGCCGAACGCACCTTCCGCCTTGCCGGCGATGTCCTTGGCCGCTCCCGCGATTCGATCTTTGTCCATGCGATGATCTCCGTGGTGAACTTGTCGCCGTTGTCTGCTTCTTCCGATCAACGCGCTGCAACGGGCGACGGTTCCGCACGTGGATGAAAGGTCGATGAATTGCGATCCGATGCAACTGGTCGCGGCGACGGGTGTTGAAAGGGTCAGGGGCTGCGACAAAATGCAGGAGCAGCGAAATGATGGATGTTGCGAAGATCAAGGAACACATGGACGTGCTCGATTCCGCCGGCAAGAAAATCGGACAGGTCGATCACATGGAGGGAAGCGACAAGATCAAGCTGACCAAAACCAGTTCGCCCGATGGCAAGCATCATCTGGTGCCGTTGAGCTGGGTTGATCATGTCGACAGCCACGTGCATCTCAACAAGCCGGTGAACGACGTCAGCGCGTTGCAGAAGGCATCGTAAGCCGCGTTCCGCGACGGGATCGGCCAAGGCTGGCGCCGCAAGAAAAAAGCCCGCCGGGGAGGCGGGCTTTTTAGGTGCTACACAACTCAAATCGTCATGGCGAGCGAAGCGACCCAGCTTTGAAGAGTCTGGGTTGCTTCATCGCGAAAGCTTTTCGCAATGACGAAGCGGCTCACCGACCGGAGGCAATGCCGCCGAAGTTGCTGCGAATCCAGTTCATGACAAATCGCGGCAGCGGACTCGGGGTCGTGTAGTAAAGATAATATAGCTCGCTCATGGCGGACTCCTTTTAGTATCCGCCCCGAGATAATCGCCCCCATCGCCGCCGCAACGCGGGGTCCGGCGAGGGAGATATGCATTTGGCGCATGTCTCCCTCGGCCGTTTTTTACCCGTGCAGTTTGGCTGCGGTTTCCGCAATCGTCCGACCCTGATAACGCGCGCCGGCAAGTTCATTGGCGCTGGGCAAGCGGCTGCCGTCGCCGTCGGTGATGGTGGTCGCGCCGTAGGGGGCGCCGCCGGTCACTTCCTTCACGCCCATCTGGCCGGCGAAGCCGTAGTTCAGTCCAACGATGGTCATGCCGAAGTGCAGCAGGTTGGTGATGATGGAGAACAGCGTGGTCTCCTGGCCGCCGTGCTGGGTTGCGCTCGACGAGAAGGCGCCGCCGACCTTGCCGTGCAGCGCGCCCTTGGCCCACAGCCCGCCGGCTTGATCGAGGAAGTTCGCCATCTGCGACGACATGCGGCCGAAGCGGGTGCCGGTGCCGACAATGATGGCGTCATAGTTGGCGAGGTCGTTGATGGTGGCGACCGGCGCGGCCTGATCGAGCTTGTAATGCGCGGCCTTGGCGACCTCGGGCGGCACCAGTTCCGGCACGCGCTTGATGTCCACCGTGGCGCCGGCTTCGCGCGCGCCTTCGGCAACGGCGTTAGCCATCGCTTCGATGTGGCCATAGGCGGAATAATAAAGGACGAGAACTTTTGCCATTTTTGTTGCTCCTGTTTGGGTGAGTGCAAAGGTGGTTGCGAAATGACCTCTTCGTCATGGCCGGGCTTGTCCCGGCCATCCACGTTCTCCCTGGGACTTGCGCTGAAAGGACGTGGATGCCCGGGACAAGCCCGGGCATGACGAGGAGGAGACAGCTACGCCGCGTCGACGAGAACCAGTTCCGAGTCCGCGAGCGCGGTGATCGTCACGCTGCTCTCGTCGCTGATCGCGACGCCGTCGCGGGCATTGGCGCGGACGCCGTTGACCTCGATCGCGCCGGTGGCCGGTACCAGATAGCCGTTACGGCCCGCGCCGAGCGCATAGCTGACGCTTTCGCCGGCCTTCACCGTGGCCGCCACCACCCGGGCATCGGCACGGATCGGCAGCGCGTCGGCGTCGCCCTTGATGCCGCTGGCGAGCGTCACGAACTTGCCGGAGCGGTCGCCCTTCGGGAACGGCTTGGCGCCCCAGCACGGCTGGCCGCCCTCTTGCGTCGGCTCGATCCAGATCTGGAAGATCCGCGTCGTCACCGGCTCAAGGTTGTATTCGGCGTGGCGGATGCCGGAGCCGGCGCTCATCACCTGCACGTCGCCGGCCTCGGTGCGGCCCTTGTTGCCGAGCGAATCCTGATGGGTGATCGCGCCTTCGCGAACGAAGGTGATGATTTCCATGTTGGCGTGCGGGTGCGGGGGAAAGCCGGAATTCGGTGCGATCTCGTCGTCGTTCCAGACCCGCAGGCTGCCGTGGTTCATGCGCTTGGGGTCGTAATAGCTGGCGAACGCGAAGTGGTGCTTGGCATTGAGCCAGCCGTGGTTGGCGGCGCCGAGACTGTCGAAGGGGCGAAGTTCAATCATCGGATAACTCCTTTCGAACGGGGGTTCGAACTCTGTTGGAGACTAGATACGTCGATCCAAATGGCGTATAAATAGAAACTATCGAAACTCATTGTTTCTGAAATTGATATGTCGAAACTTCCGGATTTCGAAGCGCTGGCGATCTTCGCCAAGGTGGTGGAACTGCGCTCCTTCGCGGCGGCGGCGACCGAACTCGCGTTGTCCAAGGCCACCGTCTCCAAGGCCATAGGGCGGCTGGAGGAGCGGCTCGGCGCGCGGCTGTTCAACCGCACCTCGCGCCGGCTGGCGCTGACCGACGCCGGGCGGACGCTGGCGGTGCGCGCCGCGCAACTGCTGGCGGACGGCGAGGCGGCGGAGAGCGAGGCGCTGGCGCAATCCGCCGCGCCGCGCGGGCTGGTGCGGCTCGCGGTGCCGATGACCTTCGGCGTCAAGGTGTTGGCGCCGCTGCTGCCGGATTTTCTGGCGGAGTATCCGGACGTGGCGGTGGACATGCACCTGAGCGACGCCATGGTCGATCTGATCGGCGAGGGGTTCGATATCGGCGTGCGGATCGCCAGCCTGCCGGATTCATCGCTGGTGGCGCGGCGGCTGTGCGCGATGCGGCGCCATACCGTGGCCGCGCCGGGCTATCTCGAACGCCACGGCCGCCCGACCCATCCGATGCATCTGGCGCAGCATCGCTGCTTCGCCTACGCCTACATGTCGACGCCGAACGTCTGGCACTTCACCAACGCCGCCGGCGAGGAAGCTACGGTGCGTCCCTCCGGCCAGTTGCGCGTCAACAACGGTGAGGCGGTGTTGCCGGCGTTGATCGCCGGCCTCGGCATTGCCGACCTGCCGGACTTCATCGTCGGCGAGGCGATTGCGGCGGGACAGGTCGAGGTCATTCTGAAAGACTGGAAGCAGACCGAAGGCGCGGTGCATCTGGTGATGCCGCCCGGCGGTCCGCGTCCGGCGCGCGTCGAGGCGCTGATCGAATTTCTCGCGGATCGGCTCGCGCTGGCGCGACGACGTTAAACCAACCGTCATTGCGAGGAGCGCAGCGACGAAGCAATCCAGAGGTCACGAAGCAAGGACTGGATTGCTTCGCTTCGCTCGCAATGACGGAAAGGAGAAAGCCCATCGCATTTCCGCCGGCAGGCATCAGCCCGAACCGGGTTTCAAGCGTCGCGTCGTTCGGCCTATAATGTCGCCAATGATTTGCAGCATCCAAGGACCATCGTTCGCATGACACAGGCTGGTGTTTCCAACGCGCGGCTGCGCGTCCACGGCAAGGGGACGGCATGAGTCTCGACGCGATGTTCGACAAGGCGGCGGCCAATGCCGCGCCGGTCGCTTCCATCACCATCCGTAGGCCCGACGACTGGCACGTGCATCTGCGCGACGGCACGATGCTCAACGCCGTGCTGCCGTTCACCGCCGCGCAGTTCGCGCGCGGCATCATCATGCCGAACCTCGTGCCGCCGGTCACGACGGTTGAGGCCGCGAGCGCCTATCGTGACCGCATTCTCGCGGCACGCCCCGAAGGCTCGGACTTCCAGCCGCTGATGACGTGCTACCTCACCGACATGACCTCGCCCGACGAGATCGAACGCGGCCACGCCGAGAGCGTATGGGTTGCGGCGAAGCTCTATCCGGCCGGCGCCACCACCAACGCGCATCACGGCGTCACCAACATTCCGGCGCTGGCGCCGGTGTTCGAGCGCATGGAAAAAATCGGGATGCCGGTGTTGATCCACGGCGAATCCACCGATCCCGAGATCGACATCTTCGATCGCGAAGCGGCGTTCATGGAGCACAGCCTGCTGCCGCTGCTGGCGCGCCATCCCGGCCTCAAGGTGGTGATCGAGCACGCCACCACGGCGGAAACGCTCGACATCGTCCGCGCCCATGCCACGCGCGCGGCGGCGACCATCACGCCGCATCATCTCGTCATCAATCGTACCTCGATCTTCCAGGGCGGATTGCAGCCGCATCTGTATTGCCTGCCGGTGGCCAAGCGCGAGCGGCATCGGCTGGCGCTGCGCAAGGCCGCGACCTCGGGCGAAAGCTGCTTCTTCATCGGCACCGATACCGCGCCGCATTTGCGCACGCGCAAGGAAGCCGAGTGCTGCTCCGCCGGCATCTTCGGCGGCGCCACCGCGTTGCAGACGTATGTGCAGGTGTTCGACGAGGAGAACGCGCTGGATCGTTTCGAGACATTTGCCTCGCTCAACGGCGCGCGCTTCTACGGCATGCCGCCGAACAGCGGCGCCATCACGCTGGAACGTCGCGAAAGCCGGGTGATGGCGGCGGTCGGCGTTGACGACAGCGAGGTGGTGGTGTTTCGCGGCGGCGTCACCTTGCCGTGGTCGCTTGTGACTTGATTTCACCAAGGGATGAAAAGCGGACACGCGATACGGTCGCGCGGTGATTCCGTTCGCCGGTGCGGGTACGATTGACTTGACCTGACGCGGAATTGGTCTTTTGTTGGTGCCCCCGTTTGGATATGCCGCCGAACGGCGGCATGCAGTTATCGGCATCGAAATTGAGGTTGTGTTCGGGACGCGCGCGGCGTGGGACTGACACATCGGGGGGATGATCGTGTCGGAAGAAGACCAGGCCAATCTGCGCGCGTCGGCGCTACGCTTTCACGAGTTTCCCAAACCGGGCAAGATCGAACTGACGGCGACCAAGCCGCTGTCCAACACGCGCGATCTGTCGCTCGCCTATTCGCCAGGCGTCGCCGCGCCCTGCGAGGAAATCGCCGCCGATCCGGAGCAGGCCTACCGCTACACCGCGAAGGGCAATCTCGTCGCGGTGATCTCCAACGGCACCGCGGTGCTGGGGCTCGGCAACATCGGAGCAGCCGCGTCGAAGCCGGTGATGGAAGGCAAGGCGGTTCTGTTCAAGAAATTCGCCGGCATCGACGGCATCGACATCGAGATCGCGGAAAATGATCCGGTCAAGCTGATCGAAATCATTGCGCCGCTGGAGCCGAGTTTCGGCGGCATCAATCTGGAAGACATCAAGGCGCCGGATTGTTTTCTGGTCGAGGAAACGCTGCGCGAGCGCATGAAGATTCCGGTCTTCCACGACGACCAGCACGGCACCGCGATCATCGTTGCCGCCGCCGTCCTCAATGCGATGCAACTGGTCGGCAAGGATATCGGCAGCGTCAAGATCTGCACCTCCGGCGCGGGCGCGGCCGCTATCGCCTGCATGGACATGCTGATCGCGGTCGGCGCCAAGCGCGAGAACATTTTTATCGCCGACAGCAAGGGCCTCGTTACGGCGAAACGCGGCAACTCGGTCGATCGTTGGCGCGGTGCGTTCGCGCAGGAGACGGACGCGACCGAACTCGCGGATGTCATGGCCGGCGCGGATATCTATGTCGGCCTGTCGCAGGCCGGTGCATTGAAGCCGGAAATGATCCGCGACATGGCAGCCAATCCGGTCATTCTTGCGCTGTCGAATCCGGTGCCCGAGATCATGCCGGAAATCGCCATCGCCGCACGGCCGGATGCGCTGATCTGCACCGGGCGCTCCGACTATCCGAACCAGGTCAACAACGTCTTGTGCTTCCCCTTCATCTTCCGTGGCGCGCTGGATTCCGGCGCAACGGTCATCAACGAGGACATGAAACGCGCCGCCGCCTATGCCATCGCGCAACTGGCGCATGAGCCGGCGATGGACGTCACCGCGAGCGGCGCCCCGGCGACATTCGGACGCGACTATTTGATTCCGTCGCCGTTCGATCAGCGCCTGATCCTGCGCATCGCGCCGGCGGTGGCGCAGGCGGCGATGAGCAGCGGCGTGGCGCGCCGACCGATCGCCGACATGGCGGCCTATCAGGACAGCCTCAAGCGCTTCGTGTTCCGCTCCGGTCTGGTGATGAAGCCGATGATCGAGCAGACACTCGGCAAGAACATTCGCGTCGCCTTCGCCGACGGCGAGGACGAGCGTGTGCTGCGCGCCGCGCATGTGCTGATCGTCGAATCCATTGCACGCCCGATCCTGATCGGACGGCCGAGCGTGATCGAGCAGCGTTTCGAGCGGCTCGGATTGCCGCTGCGCGCCGGCGATATCGAGATCATCAATCCGGAAGACGATCCGCGCTACCGCGACTACGTTTCACTCTATCACTCTTTGCAGGAGCGCAACGGCGTGACGCTCGACGGCGCGCGCGCCATCGTGCGCACCAATACCACCGCGATCGGCGCGCTGGGGTTGGTGCGCGGAGAAGCCGACGCGTTGTTGTGCGGGCTGGAAGGCGATTTCCCCCGCCACGCGCAGGAACTGCAATCGATTCTCGGTCTGGCCGACGGCGTCTCGCATCTGTCGACGCTGTCGGTGCTGATCATGCCGCGCGGCACGTTTTTTCTCGCGGACACCTACGTCAACGTCGATCCGGATGCCGACGAACTGGTGAAGATCACCTTGCAGGCGCGCGATCACATGAGCCGCTTCGCCATCAAGGCCAAGGTGGCGCTGCTCAGCCACTCGGCGTTCGGCTCGCGCGATGCGGCTTCCGCCGCCAAGATGCGCGAGGTCTATCGCAAGCTGAAGGCGATTGCGCCGGATTTGCTGGTAGAAGGCGAAATGCCGGGCGACCTCGCCGTCAACGAGACGCTGCGCAAGGGCTACATTTCCGATCCGGCCTATTCGGGCGAAGCCAATCTTTTGATCTTTCCCAATCTGGAAGCGGCGAACCTGTCGCTGACCCTGCTCGCGGAAATCAACAACGGCCTTCCCATCGGCCCGATCCTGATGGGCACCGGCAAGGCTGCGCATGTGCTGGCGCCGACGGTCACCAGTCGCGGCATCATCAACATGGCCGCGATCGCAGCGGCTGAAGCGGTGAAGGGCTGAGGCGGTCGTGCGAAAAGGTGATCGCATGAAGCGTCCCGGCCATCCACGTCTGTTCTCCGCTGAGGTGCAGTTAAGACGTAGATGGCCGGGACAAGCCCGGCCATGACGATTGATAGAACTGATAGTGACGGAGAACTGGCTGCTGGCCGTCCTCACACCCAGGGGCGCGCTTCGTGGGCTTTAGCCTCGTAGCTCGTGATGGACGATTTCTTTTCCATTGTCAGGCCGATATCGTCGAGGCCGTTGAGCAGGCAGTGCTTGCGGAAGGCGTCGATCTCGAACTTCACCTTGCCGCCGTCGGGACCACGGATTTCCTGATTGGCGAGGTCGACGGTCAGCGTCGAGTTGGCGCCGCGCTCGGCGTCGTCGAACAGCTTGTCGAGGTCTTCCTGCGAGACGCGGATCGGCAGGATGCCGTTCTTGAAGCAGTTGTTGTAGAAGATGTCGCCGAACGAGGTCGAGATCACGCAGCGGATGCCGAAGTCGAGCAGCGCCCACGGCGCGTGCTCGCGGCTCGAACCGCAGCCGAAATTGTCGCCCGCCACGAGAATCTTGGCGTTCTTGTAGGCCGGCTTGTTGAGCACGAAATCCGGGTTGTCGCTGCCGTCGTCCTTGTAGCGCTGTTCGGAGAACAGGCCCTTGCCGAGGCCGGTGCGCTTGATGGTCTTGAGGTACTGCTTCGGAATGATCATGTCGGTGTCGACATTGATGATCTTCAGCGGCGCCGCGACGCCTTCGAGCGTGGTGAATTTGTCCATAACCGGTCCCGGGTTCCAGAAATGCGCCAGCGGGCGCAAGTGCTGCGGTTTTTAGCCAAATATGGCCGCCGGTCCAAGGCCCAATTGTGCAGGGCTCATACGCCCGGTCCGATGGATGAGAATTGCAGCAGAAACCGTCACCCTGAGGTGCTCCATGCGCAGCATCGAGCCTCGAAGGGCGACGGTGATCCTTCGAGGCTCGCTAGCGCTCGCACCTCAGGATGACGTCGTCGTATCGCCCATCGTGCCTTAATCCGCGACGCTGGCCTCGATCCCCTCCATGTCATCGTCCGACAGCCCGAGATGGTGGCCGATTTCGTGCACCAGCACATGGCGGACGATGAATCCGAGGGTTTCGTCGTGGCTGGCCCAATATTCGAGGATCGGACGGCGATAGAGCCAGATCATGTTGGGCAAGGGCGCGATCTCCTCGTGGCTGCGGAACGGCAGTCCGAGGCCCTGAAACAGCCCGAGAATGTCGAACTCGCTCTCGGCGTCGAGTTCGTCCAGCACCTCGTCGGTGGCGAACTCGTCGACCCGGATCACCACGCCGGCGCAGACGTCGCGAAACACCTGCGGCAGCGTCGCCAGTTGCTCGCGGGCCATCGCTTCCAGATCGGCGAGAGAGGGGGCTTTTGCTCCGGCCCAGGCCGGTGTCTCCGGCTCGGGTGGGGCGGTCTCGGCGAGGTCTGGCATGGGCATTCCGTTGCGAAAATCACCGTCCGGTGCTGGTGTTGCCGGACCCTAGCAAATATAAGCGGCGGGCGTCTCCGGGCCATGGCGGCGGGATGTCGCCGGGCGGTTGACGCCGGCGCGGCAATCGGGGACCGTATCGGCAACGACGGAAGACTGGCGGGGCGTCATGACGCAGATGGGGAAAGCGATGCTGGCGGCGGCGGTGGCCGCGGCTCTCGGCATCGGACTTGGTACCGGATTTGGCGGCAGCGCGACCGCCGCTGAAGCGACCTCGTCGCACATCAATGCGGTGGGACACGCCGGCCCGCCGACGGCCACCGACCTCTCGGCCCAGCGCCGCGTTCATCGTCGCGCGCCGACCCGCATCCGGGTGTATCCGCGCTATCAGCGCCTGAGCCCCAACGCGGTGCGCGAATGCAGCGCGACCTATGTGCAGGAATTCCGCCCGAGCGGCACGGTGATCGTGCCGCGCATGCACTGCTTCTGGCGGCAAGGCTGACCTTTTCCCGACAAGGCTGACCTTTTCCCGAAAGAGTTGATGCGCGCGCATCGCGTTCACGCTCGCACGGAACAATTTCGGCGCGCGCACGTTCTCATCGCGCGGCATCCGGACGCCGTTGATTCCGCGTTGCGGATGTCGATGCGCGTAATGTCGCAGGGCTATTCATTTTGCGTTCACTTCCTGAATCCTAGCCTGCATTTCGACATCGGCCGGAAACCGGTGCTGGTTTTTCAAACGCCACCTGAGGGAGAACATTGATGTTCGTCAAAAAACTTCTCGGCTTGCTCGCTGTCGGCGGCCTGCTTGTTGTCGCGGCACCGACGCCGCAAGCGGAAGCGGCATCGCCGCTGACCCCGGGCGTCACCACCGCGGTCCAGCAGGGCTCCACCGGCATGGTGACGCAGGTTCAGCACCGGCGGCATTATCATCGCCACTATCATCCGCGGCGCCACTACCATCATCACCATCGCTATCACTACGTGCCGCGCGTGTATGTGCCGCGTCATCATTACCACCACCGCCATCATCACCACCATCGCCGGTGGTGATCGGTCGGACCGCTCAACGGAAACAGGCTCGCTTCGGCGGGCCTGTTTTTTTGGCGACGCTGCTGCGCGTTCGTTGATGTTTGAATTTAAGATAATTGAAAGTTGCGCGCGGTAGCATCATGCGTTCGGAATACGTAATTTTCAGCGTATTGAACGTCTTGTTCAAAGTCTTTTTCAATGGCCGCAGGAGTTCCTGCCATGGGGTGGGATAACCGCAAAAATGCGCGCGTGAATTTTGAGCACGGCGTCACGGTGCAAATGATGGCGATCGACGGCACCTGGCGGCGCGATTGCGTGATGCAGGATGCCTCCGACGGCGGTGCACGGCTGATCGTTCACGGCTCGCTCGAGGGGCTCGAGCTGAAAGAGTTCTTTCTGCTTCTGTCGTCGACCGGCTTGGTTTATCGGCGCTGCCGTCTGGTGCGATTGCAGGGCGACGAGATCGGAATCGAATTCCTCAAGCCGGTGGCCGGGAAGGCGAAGGGCCGCGGCGCGCGCTAGAGTTCCCGCGAAGGACCGTTTGAAAAGCCGGAATCCGGGTGGCGCGGGGCCGGCGATCGCGACATGATGTCCATGGTCTCGCGACGTGAGCGTATCGCCTGCGCGGGATCGATTATCTCAGGCAGGACAATCGCCATGACCGCTCATCTCTTTGCCATGTTCGACACCGCGATCGGCGCCTGCGGCATCGTCTGGGGCGCGCAGGGCATCGTCGGCGTGCAACTGCCGATGTCGAGCGCCGAAAAAACCCGGCTGCGTTTGCTGCAACGCTACGGCGATCTCATCGAGGCGCCGCCACCGGCGGACGTGCGGCATGCCATCGATGGCATGATCGAACTGCTCGACGGTAAGCCCAACGACCTCGCCGATATCGCGCTGGATCTCTCGGAGGTGCCGGAATTCCATCGGCAGGTTTACGCCATCGCCCGTACCATCGCGCCGGGCAAGACGCTGACCTACGGCGACATCGCCAAACGGCTCGGCGGCGTCGAACTGTCGCGCGATGTCGGCCAGGCGCTCGGCCGCAATCCGTGCCCGATCGTGGTGCCCTGCCATCGTGTGCTGGCGGCCGGCGGCAAGCCCGGCGGCTTCTCCGCCAACGGCGGCGTCGCCACCAAGCTCAAGATGCTGGAAATCGAAGGCGCTTACGTCAATCACACGCCGTCGCTGTTCGATTAGAGCCGGGCGCGAATTGAACCGTCATTGCGAGGAGCGCAGCGACGAAGCAATCAAGTCTTTGCTTCGCGGCTTTCTGGATTGCTTCGCTTCGCTCGCAATGACGGAGGAAATTCATCTCACCCGTTACGGTAGCGGAAAATCGTCTATGCCTTCGGCGGCACCGAGATCTTCACCGACGGCCGCTTCAGCATGGTCTTGTTGAAGGCCGCGAGTTTCGGGAAGGCCTTGCGCCAATCCTGATCGGGGAAGCGGAAGTCGGCGTAGCCGAGCGCGCAGGTCAGCGCGATTTGAGTGATGTCGAGCGGCCGCGCCAATACATCCGGCGACGCGTTGAAACGCGCGAAACCCTGCCACGCGCGGTCCCATTGATCGTCGAACCAGACGTCCCAGGATTTGCTCTTGGGGCGCAACAGCCGCTCGTACCGACACAGCAGCATGGCGTCGAGCATGCCTTGCAGCAGCGAGTGCTCGGTCTTGACTTTCCAGCGCTCGGAGCCGCTCACCGGCATCAGCTTGCCGCCGCCCGCGAGGTCGTCGAGATATTCGCAGATGACCAGCGAATCGGCGATGACGCTGCTGTCGTCGAGGATCAGCACCGGCAGCTTGCGCAGCGGGTTGACGTCATGGGCGTATTGTTCGTTCGGCGTGCCCGGCGCGACGGCGGTAGGCACCATTTCGATGCGATCGATCAACCCGAGTTCGATGGCGCAGATGCGAACCTTGCGGGCGAACGGCGACGCCGGGGAAAATGTGAGCTTCATCTGAAACGCCTTGGCGTGATGGCTGGGACATCTGGAGACGTGAGAGTTGCGTGACGCGGCGCCACGCAACTCCGTGTTCGTGCGCGATCAGGCCGCGACGACCTTCTGCTTCTGCTCGCCGAGCTTGGCGATGCCGAGCGTCATGACGTCGCCGACATTGAGGAATTGCGGCTGCGGCTTCATGCCCATGCCGACGCCCGGAGGCGTGCCGGTGGTGATGACGTCGCCGGGCATCAAGGTCATCATGCCCGAGAGATAGGAGACGATCTGCGCGACATTGAAGATCATGGTCGCGGTCGAGCCGGTCTGTCGGCGCTCGCCGTTGACGTCGAGCCACATGTCGAGCTTCTGCACATCGCCGACTTCGTCGGCGGTCACCAGCCACGGGCCGAGCGGACCGAAGGTGTCGTGCGATTTGCCCTTGGTCCAGTTGCCGCCGCGCTCGATCTGGAAGTTGCGTTCGGAGACGTCGTTGCAGACCGCGTAGCCGGCGACGTGCTTGAGCGCATCGGCTTCGCTGACGTATTTCGCACGGGTGCCGATCACCAGCGCCAGTTCGACTTCCCAGTCGAGCTTGGTCGAGCCGCGCGGCTTCTCGACGTCGTCATTGGCGCCGCACAGCGCGTTGTTGCCCTTCATGAACACCACCGGCTCGGCCGGAATCGGCAGGCCGGATTCGGCGGCGTGGTCGGCGAAGTTGAGGCCGATGGCGATGAACTTCGGCGAGCCTCCGACCGGCGATCCGAGACGCGGCGAACCGCTAACGGCAGGGAGTTTTGCGGGATCGAGCGCGGCGAGTTTCGCCAGCTCGGCCGGCGAGAAGGCGTCGCCGGCGAGGTCGCCGATCTGGCCCGAAAGGTCGCGCAACTGGCCTGATGCATCGATCAGGCCCGGCTTTTCGCTGCCGATGGCGCCATATCTCACAAGTTTCATCGTGGTCTCCCTGCGGTCTCGTTGGTCGGTCACTATTGGAGGTCTGTCTTGGAACAATGCGGGGCCGAATTCAACCGCGCGGGTGAAAACGGGACGCGGCGGGCGGTTACACGTCGAGGCGGAAGGCGTCGCCGTCGCGCTTGATATGGCCGGGATTGTAGTGCCCGCCGATCACCAGGGTCGGCGTATCGGCAAAGCGCGAGAACAGTTCGCGGCGCGAGTCGATCGACCGCACCGGATCGGAATCGGCGGTGGACGACCAGTCGAGATGCGCCATCTGGCACGGATGATGGGCGACGTCGCCGGTCAGCAGCGCCTCCTTGCCGTCGGAGCGGATCAGGATGCTCATATGGCCGGGGCTGTGGCCCGGTGTCGAGATCAGCGACACCTCGTCAGACAGCTTTGCGTCGCTGGCAACCAGATCGGCCCGCCCGGCATCGACGATAGGCTTCACTGAATCCTCGAACACCGCGCGATGTTCGGGGCTGTCGCTGTGGGCCGCCCAGTAATCGTATTCGGTCTTGCCGAAGACATACCGCGCCTTCGGGAAGGTCGGCACCCATCGGCTGTCCTTCAGTCGCGTATTCCAGCCGACGTGATCGACGTGAAGATGGGTGCACAGCACCATGTCGATCGACTCCGGGGCATAGCCCGCGTCGGTCATCGTTTGAAGGAACGGCGTGTTGAGGTTGTTCCAGGTCGGCACGCCGCGTCCCTGCTTGTCGTTGCCGATGCAGGTGTCCACCACGATGCGCTGCGACGGCGTCTCGATCACCAGCGAATGCACGCTCATGCGCAGCCGTCCTTCGTCGTTGGCGAAATGCGGCACCAGCCAGGGCATCTGCTGGATTTTCTCGGGCGTAGCTTGCGGCAGGATGAACCGGGTGTGTCCCACGGTCTCCATCTCGACGACTTTCGTGATCTTGACCCGGCCGACGGTCCAACTCATCCGGCATTCCTCTCGTTTCGTGTCTTGTTCAAGGATGAAACTTTCGTGCGGTCCGCGCAATGGATCGTCTGGCGGGCGCTTGCGTTGTTCTGTCGGGCCGCGACAGGAGCGAGCAATGCCGGAATTGACCATTTCCGCCGAGCAGGTCGGCTATCTTATCGAGAAGGCGCGTGAATTCGATGCCAAGGACGCACTGACGGATGTGGCGTCCGGCTCCAACGCCAGCGACGACCGCATGATCGACGTGCTGGAGGATCGGGCCGACGATCCGGTGGTGCGCGAGATCGTCAGCTTCATCAACGCCATGAGTGTGGACGAACAGGTCGATCTGGTCGCCTTGATGTGGCTTGGTCGCGGCGATGGCACGATCGAGGAGTGGGATGCTCTGCGGGCCGAAGCTGCGCGCAATCATAACAATCGTACCGCCGGCTATTTGTTGGGCGAGCCGCTGTTGAGCGATTTTCTCGCCGAGGGACTGGATGAGTTCGGCCTGACGTGGAACGACGAGCGCACCACGCCGGCCGGGTAGCGTCGCCGCTTACATCGTGCCCGGGAAGGCACCGCCGTCGAGCAGGAGGTTCTGCCCGGTGATGAAGCCGGACTTGGCGCCGCACAGGAAGGCGCAGGCGAGGCCGAACTCTTCCGCATCGCCGAAGCGGCCGGCGGGATTCTCGCTGGCGCGCTGCTTCATGATCTCCTCGGTGGAGACGCCCGCGGCCTTGGCCTGACCGGCCGAGACGTTGCGGATGCGGTCGGTGTCGAACGGCCCCGGCAGCAGGTTGTTGATGGTGACGTTGTGGCGCACCGTCTTGCGCGACAGGCCGGCGATGAAGCCGGTGAGGCCGCTGCGCGCGCCGTTCGACAGCGCCAGCACGTCGATCGGCGCTTTCACCGCGGCCGAGGTGATGTTGACGATGCGGCCGAACTTGCGCGCGATCATGCCGTCTACCGTCGCCTTGATCAGTTCGATCGGCGTCAGCATGTTGGCGTCGATCGCCTTGATCCAATCGTCGCGGGTGAAGGTGCGGAAATCGCCGGGCGGCGGGCCACCGGCATTGTTGACGAGAATGTCGAGATCGGGGCAGGCATTCAACGCCGCGGCGCGGCCCTCCGGCGTGGTGATGTCGCCGGCGACCTCGTTGACTTCAATGCCGGGGAAGGCTTTTCGGATTTCGGCGGCGGTTTTGGCCAGCGCTTCCGCGCCGCGCGCGGTGAGGGTGAGATTGACGCCTTCGGCAGCCAGCGCCATGGCGCAGCCGCGTCCCAAGCCCTTGCTGGATGCGCAGACCAGTGCGCGGCGGCCTTTGATTCCCAGATCCACGGTTTCACTCCCCGTTTTCTTGATGGTTGTCGATGATGGACCGGACCTTAGCCAAAGCGAGACGCCCTGATAAGCCCGCAAAGCCCCCTGAAACGCATATCTGCCCCTGCGCAGTGCGTTATAGTTCGTACTGGCGCTTGAGCCGGTCGATATACGCCGTGATATCAGGCGGCAGCGACTTGATGCCCTGCGCCGCGGCCCATGACAGCATCGGGCGCAGCGACGACTGGCTGAGAAACGCCGGCTGGCGGTTCACGGGCATCAATTGATCGACAATCAGCACCAGCGTGATCGCCACGAGACATAGCCGCACCGCGCCCAACAGCGCGCCGGCGAGACGATCGAGCAGGCCGACATCGGTGCCGGTGATCTCGTCAACCACCATACGCAGCAGTTTGCCGAACACGATGCCGGCCACGAGGAAAACGATAAACAGCAGCGAAGGGCCTTCCAGCAGCGAGGTTTCGGTTGGACGCAGTTGCGGCGAGATCAGTCCGGTGATCCAGACCGCGACCGGCATCGCGATCAGATAGCCCACGATGGTCGCGGCGCTGCGCAGCAAGCCGACATAGAATCCGCCGACGACCGCGACCAGCAATCCGGCATAGATCGCGACATCGAAGATGTTCATTGTGCGAAGCGCCTCAACAATCCCGGCGTTGTCCCCGTGGGGTGGAGACAACGAATCCACTTTCGTCATTGCCGGGGGGGTGCCGGCCCACCACCGTCTTTTTTTTTGAAATAGGCGAAGAACGGGGTTGGCGGGGCCAACCCC
>JBQCHY010000065.1:0-132815 GCA_051954235.1 Xanthobacteraceae bacterium | reverse complement strand
CGCCTCGTATTCCGGAATCAGATATCGCCACTTCTGCAAATAGTTCCGCTCAACCGTCCGGTCAAAACTGTTGTCGCGCATCGGATCATCCTCCAAAGGACCATCCAATCAGCGAATTCATGAACATGCACAGCAATGACGTTGCTCTGATTAAGCCCCGCCCATGGCCGCCGCGACCGCTTCGAGCGCGGCCGCCGCCTTGGCGCCGTCGGGGCCGCCGGCCTGCGCCATGTCGGGCTTGCCGCCGCCGCCCTTGCCGCCCAGCACTTCGGACGCCTTACGCACGAGATCCACGGCGTTGAAGCGCGGCGTCAGGTCGGGCGTCACGCCGACGACGACGCTGGCCTTGCCGTCTTCCGACGTCGCGACCAGCGCGACGATACCGGAGCCGAGCTGCTTCTTGCCCTGATCGGCGAGGCTCTTGAGGTCCTTGATCTCGATCCCCTCGACGGCTCGACCGAGAAATTTGACGTTGCCAACGGTGCGGATGTCACTCGTTGCAGCATCGCTCGAACCGCCGCCGCCCATCGCCAGCTTCTTGCGCGCGTCAGAGAGTTCGCGTTCGAGTTTCTTGCGCTCTTCCATCAGGCTAGCGATGCGCGCCGGCATGTCGTCGATGGTGGTGCGCAACTCGGCCGCCGCCGTGCGGGCCAGTTGCATGGTGTCGTTGGCGTGGTGACGCGCCTGCGAACCGGTCAACGCCTCGATGCGGCGCACGCCGGAGGCCACCGCGCTTTCGCCGGTCACTGAGATCACGCCGATATCGCCGGTGCGGCGCACATGGGTGCCACCGCACAACTCGACCGACCAGCCCAGCGCGTTAGTCCCCTGCGCGTTGTCGCGGGCGCGATTCCCCATCGACACCACGCGCACTTCGTCGCCGTACTTTTCGCCGAACAGCGCACGTGCACCGGACTCACGCGCGTCATCGAGCGCCATCAGCCGCGTCGTCACTTCGCCGTTCTCGAGCACGACGTCGTTGGCGATATCTTCGATGCGGCGCAGTTCGTCCGCGGAGATCGGTTTGTTGTGCGCGAAGTCGAAGCGCAGCCGCTCGGGCGAGACAAGCGAGCCGCGCTGCGCGATGTGATCGCCCAGCACCTGCCGCAGCGCCTCGTGCAACAGATGCGTTGCCGAGTGGTTGGCGCGAATGGCGCCGCGCCGCGCGTGATCGACTTCAAGCTGAAGTGCCGCGTCCGGCTTCAGCGTGCCCTGCTCCACCGTGCCGAAATGCACGAACAGATCGCCGGCTTTCTTGTGGGTTTCAGTGACGCGGAACGTTACGCCGTCGCCGGTCATCACGCCGGTATCACCGACCTGACCGCCGGACTCGGCATAGAACGGCGTCTGGTTGAGCACGATGGCGCCACTCTCGCCGGTCTTGAGCTGGTCGACCTGCGCGCCGTCCTTGACGATGGCGGCGACCACACCTTCGGCGCTCTCGGTTTCGTAGCCGAGGAATTCAGTCGCACCCAGTTTCTCGCGCAATGGAAACCACACCGCTTCCGCGGCGGTATCGCCCGAACCCGACCACGACGCACGCGCCTTGGCCTTCTGCTGCTCCATCGCGTCGGTGAAAGAGGCAATATCGACACCGATACCCCGCGCGCGAAGCGCATCCTGCGTCAGGTCCAGTGGGAAACCATATGTGTCGTACAGCGTGAACGCGGTCTCGCCGTCGAACATGTCGCCCTTCTTCAGGCTGCCGCTCTTCTCGTCGAGGATCGCGAGCCCGCGCTCCAGCGTCTTGCGGAAACGGGTTTCTTCAAGCCGCAGCGTTTCCTCGATCAAGGATTCCGCGCGTACCAGTTCGGGATAGGCTTGCCCCATCTCGCGCACCAGCGACGGCACCAGTCGCCACATCAGCGGTTCGCGCGCGCCGAGCAACTGCGCGTGGCGCATGGCGCGACGCATGATCCGGCGCAACACGTAGCCGCGGCCTTCGTTCGACGGCAGCACGCCATCGGCGATCAGGAACGACGACGCCCGCAAGTGATCGGCGATGACGCGATGCGAGGCGCGGTGCGGCCCATCGGCGCTGACGCCGGTAAGTTCGGAGATGGTGCGGATCAACGCGGCGAACAGGTCGATGTCGTAGTTGTCGTGCTTGCCTTGCAGCACCGCCGCGACGCGCTCCAACCCCATGCCGGTATCGATCGATGGGCGCGGCAGCGACAAACGATTGCCCGGCGCGACCTGCTCGAACTGCATGAACACGAGATTCCAGATCTCGATGAAACGATCGCCGTCCTGATCGGCGGAGCCCGGAGGGCCGCCGGGAATGTGCTCGCCGTGATCGTAGAAGATTTCCGAACACGGACCGCAGGGGCCGGTGTCGCCCATTTGCCAGAAGTTGTCCGAGCCGGCGATGCGGATGATGCGCGATTCCGGCAGGCCGGCGATCTTCTTCCAGAGATCGAAGGCTTCGTCGTCGTCGATGTAGACGGTTGCCGTCAGCTTGTCCTTCGGCAGGCCGTATTCCTTGGTGATCAGATTCCACGCCAGCTCGATGGCGCGGTCCTTGAAGTAATCGCCGAACGAGAAGTTGCCGAGCATCTCGAAGAAGGTGTGATGCCGCGCGGTGTAGCCGACATTGTCGAGATCGTTGTGCTTGCCGCCGGCGCGCACGCATTTCTGCGAGGTGGTGGCGCGGTGATAGGGGCGCTTCTCGACGCCGGTAAAGACGTTCTTGAACTGCACCATGCCGGCGTTGGTGAACATCAGCGTCGGATCGTTACGCGGCACCAGCGGCGACGACGGAACGATCTGATGATCGTTCTTCGCGAAGTAGTTCAGGAACGTCGACCTGATTTCGTTAACGCCACTCATCTTGGACCTATCGCGCTTTCGCTTTCCGGATGCCGCCTGCTGACCTTTACCAGCGCCCCGCTTTTAGACGGCGCAACTGGCGCTGTCCACAAAATGGGCTCCCGATCAGAGGGTTGCGGCCGCGCGATCAAGCCCGGCGATAACCCCGTTGATAGCCCTTCCGGGCGAGTTGACAGCCTTAGGGAAGCCGTGTTTTGGGTGTTCCCCTGACGACAGATCACGTCGGGAGAGACCGGCAGCTTTTGACTCAAAGGCTGGCGGCGCCGAAGGAGCAACCGCCCCAGGAAACTCTCAGGCAAAAGGACCGTGTGATCTGGACTGCATCTGGAAAGAGACGTGACGGCCGTTGCGCCGGGAGCGTCCGCCGACGGGATAATACTCTCAGGCACAGCGACAGATGGGGCTTCGACAGCGCTTCCGGGAAGTTCCGGAACCAGAGGAGCCTTATCGCGATGGATGCACACGACACCGCTTCTCCCCCTTTGAGCCGAACCCCGCTGCACGCGCTGCATCTGGCGCGCGGCGGCAAGATGGTGCCCTTCGCCGGCTACGACATGCCGGTGCAATACCCCATGGGCGTGCTCAAGGAACACCTCCACACCCGCGCCAGCGCCGGGCTGTTCGACGTCTCCCACATGGGCCAGATCGCCCTGCGCGCGAAGTCCGGCAAGGTCGAGGACGCCGCCCTCGCCCTCGAACGACTAGTGCCGCAGGACATCGTCGCGGTTCCGCAAGGCCGCCAGCGCTACGCCCAATTCACCAATGCCGCCGGCGGCATTCTCGACGACCTGATGGTGGCGAATTTCGGCGACCACCTGTTCCTCGTTGTCAATGCCGCCTGCAAGGCCGAGGACGAGGCGCTGCTGCGCAAGGAGCTATCCGGCGACTGCGTTATAGAGGTGCTGGCGGATCGCGCCCTGCTCGCCTTGCAGGGGCCGAAGGCCGTCGAGGCGCTGACCCGGCTCGGAGCCGACGTCGCGCAGATGCGTTTCATGGATGCCGGTCCGCGCAAGGTGATGGGGCTCGACTGTTTCGTCTCGCGTTCCGGCTACACCGGCGAGGATGGGTTCGAGATTTCGGTGCCGGCGGCCGACGCCGAGGCATTCGCCAATGCATTGCTTGCCGATGCGGCGGTGGCGCCGATCGGCCTCGGCGCCCGCGACAGTCTTCGCCTGGAGGCCGGGCTCTGCCTCTATGGCCACGATATTGACACCACGACCACGCCGGTCGAGGGCGATCTGGTGTGGTCGATCCAGAAAAGCCGCCGCAACGGCGGCGCGCGCGCCAGCGGCTTCCCCGGCGCCAACACCATTCTGTCGCAGATCGACGGTGGCACCTCCCGCAAGCGCGTTGGATTACGGCCCGAGGGCCGCGCCCCGGTGCGTGACGGCGCGGCGCTCTACGCCGATGCCGAAGCCCGCGAGGCGATCGGCAGCATCACCTCCGGCGGCTTCGGCCCGAGCCTGAACAGGCCGATTGCGATGGGGTACCTGCCGATCTCACATGTCGCGACCGGCACGCGCGTGTTCGCCGAAGTCCGCGGCCAGCGCCTGCCGATGACCGTCACCGCCTTGCCTTTCGTTCCCCACAGCTATCAGCGTTGAGGATTGACCATGCCTACTCTCTACACCGCCGACCATGAATGGCTCCGCATCGACGGCGACGTCGCCACCGTCGGCATCACCGACTACGCGCAATCGCAACTCGGCGACGTGGTGTTCGTCGAACTGCCGAAGCTCGGCCGCCAGTTGAAGAAAGCCGAGGCCGCCGCCGTCGTCGAATCCGTCAAGGCGGCATCCGACGTCTATGCGCCGATCACCGGCGAAGTCGTTGAAGTCAACGACGCGGTGACCGGCGATCCGACGCTGGTGAATTCCGACGCCGCCGACAAGGCGTGGCTGTTCAAGGTCAAGATCGCCGACAAGAGCGAACTCGACGGCATGATGGATGCCGACGCCTACGAGAAGCATACCGCGTAACCTGTTTTAAGGATGATGCGATGACCAAGCCCACCGCGATCGCCAACGACACCGCGACGCCGTTCTCGCGCCGCCACATCGGCCCCTCGCAGCGTGGCATCGACGCCATGCTCTCGACCGTCGGCGCTGCCAGCCTGTCCGCGCTGATGGACCAGACGCTGCCGCCGGACATCCGCCAGCGCGCGCCGCTCGATCTGGGCCGCGCGCTGAGCGAAACGGAAGCGCTGGCGCATATCGGCGAGGTCGCCGCGAAGAACCAGGTATTCACCTCGCTGATCGGGCAAGGCTACAGCGGCACCATCCTGCCGGCGGTGATCCAGCGCAACATCCTCGAGAACCCCGCGTGGTACACGGCCTACACGCCCTATCAGCCGGAGATCAGCCAGGGCCGGCTGGAAGCGCTGTTCAACTTCCAGACCATGATCTGCGACCTGACCGGGCTCGACGTCGCCAACGCCTCGCTGCTCGACGAAGCCACCGCCGCCGCCGAAGCGATGGCGATCGCGGAACGCGCGGCGCACGGCAACAGCAAGAACGAAGTCGCGGCGTTCTTCGTCGATCATGAAGTGCATCCGCAGACGCTTGCCGTGCTGCGCACCCGCGCCGAACCGCTGGGCTGGACCATCGTGGTGGGCGACCCGCTCGTCGATCTCGAACACAAGTCGGTGGTCGGCGCGCTGCTGCAATATCCCGGTACGTCCGGCGTGGTGCGCGACCTGCGTCCGGCCATCGAGGCCGTGCATGCGCAAGGCGGCCTTGCCATCGTCGCCGCCGACCTGCTGGCGCTGACGCTCCTGGCCTCTCCCGGCGATCTCGGCGCCGACATCGCCATCGGTTCGGCGCAACGCTTCGGCGTGCCGATGGGCTACGGCGGACCGCACGCCGCCTATATGGCGGTTCGCGACAGTCTGAAGCGCGCAATCCCCGGCCGCCTCGTCGGCCTCTCCGTCGATGCGCGCGGCGCGCCCGCCTATCGCCTTGCCTTGCAGACGCGCGAGCAGCATATCCGCCGCGAGAAGGCCACCTCCAACATCTGCACCGCGCAAGTGCTGCTGGCAGTGATCGCAGCGATGTACGCGACCTATCACGGCCCCGAAGGGCTGGCGCAGATCGCGCGCACCGTGCATCGCCGCGCGAGCGTGCTGGCGGCGGGCCTGCGCAAGCTCGGCTTCGCGCCGCTCAGCGAAAACTTCTTCGACACCGTCACCGTCGATGCCGGCGCGAAGGCCGACGCCATCGTCGCCCGCGCGCTGGCCGCGCGTATCAACCTGCGCCGCGAAGGAACGAAGATTGGAATCGCGCTGGACGAGACCACCACACCCGCCATCGTCGAAGCAGTGTGGCAGGCGTTCGGCGGCGATCTCGCCTATGGCGACATCGAGGCACACGCGGACACGACGCTGCCGCAGAGCCTGCAGCGTACCAGCGCCTATCTGACGCATCCGGTATTTCACACGCATCGCTCGGAAACCGAACTCTTGCGCTACATGCGCAAGCTCGCCGACCGCGACCTCGCGCTCGACCGCGCGATGATCCCCCTCGGCTCCTGCACCATGAAGCTCAACGCCACCACCGAAATGATGCCGCTGACTTGGCCGGCGTTCGGCGCGCTGCATCCGTTCGCGCCGCGTGAGCAGGCGGCGGGCTATCACGCGTTGTTCGCGCAGCTCGAAAAATGGCTGGTGGACATCACCGGCTATGACGCGGTGTCGTTGCAGCCGAACTCCGGCGCGCAGGGCGAATATGCCGGGCTGCTGGCGATCCGCGGCTATCATGCCGCACGCGGCGACAGCCACCGCAAGGTCTGCCTGATCCCGTCGTCGGCGCACGGCACCAATCCTGCCTCCGCCGCGATGGTCGGCATGGAGGTCGTGGTGGTGGCCTGCGACAAGCACGGCAACGTCTCGGTCGACGATCTGCGCGCCAAGGCCGAGCAGCACGCCGACCGACTCGCCGCTGTCATGATCACCTATCCGTCGACCCACGGCGTGTTCGAGAAGAAGATCCGCGAGATCTGCGACATCGTTCACAGCCACGGCGGACAGGTCTATCTCGACGGCGCCAATCTCAATGCCCAGGTCGGCCTCGCCCGCCCCGGCGACTACGGCGCCGACGTCAGCCACCTTAATCTGCACAAGACCTTCTGCATCCCGCATGGCGGCGGCGGCCCCGGTATGGGTCCGATCGGCGTCAAGGCACATTTGAAGCCGTTCCTGCCGGGCCATCCGGTGCTCGACGGCGGCAAGGCGCCGGTCGGCCCGGTGGCGGCGGCACCGTTCGGCTCCGCGTCGATCCTCACCATCTCGTATCTCTACATCCTGATGATGGGCGGCGAAGGCCTGACGCGCGCAACGGAAGTTGCGATCCTCAACGCCAACTACATCGCCGACCGGCTCGAACCGCATTTCCCGGTGCTCTACCGCAGCGTCAGCGGGCGTGTCGCGCATGAATGCATCATCGATCCGCGCGCGCTGAAGAGCAGTTGCGGCGTCACCGTCGACGACATCGCCAAGCGGCTGATCGACTACGGCTTCCACGCGCCGACCATGAGCTTCCCGGTGGCGGGTACGCTGATGATCGAGCCGACCGAATCCGAATCGAAGGCGGAAATCGATCGCTTCGTTGAGGCCATGATCGCAATCCGGCATGAGATCGCCGAGGTCGAGGCCGGACGCTGGACAATCGAAGCCTCGCCGCTGCGCCACGCGCCGCACACGGTGCACGACATCGCCGACGACAACTGGGATCGGCCCTACTCGCGCGCGGACGGCTGCTTCCCCGCCGGCACCTCGCGCAACGACAAATACTGGTCGCCGGTCGGCCGCGTCGACAACGTCTATGGCGACCGCAATCTGGTGTGCTCGTGCCCGCCGATCGAGGATTACGCGCAGGCTGCTGAGTAGCCTCCCAGAACCGTCATTGCGAGCACTCGGATCGGCGTTTCACGCCGTCCGAGCACAGACTCCGCGAAGCAATCCAGAAGCCACAAAGCAAAGTCTGGATTGCTTCGTCGCTACGCTCCTCGCAATGACGAAGACAAGGCCTCGCCAAAAATCAAACGGGCACTGGGGACGTCGGCAACTCAACGTCCACAGCGCCCGTTCGCTTCCGAAGGCATGACTGAATCCGAAGCCGATTCCCGAGGCTTCGGGTCACGCCGCAACTCAAGTTACGACGAACTCAAGTCCCGGAAGCTCAATCTTCCGCAGGCTCTTCGCCGTCCGCATCGCGCTCCGGCGTGCCGGCCAGAATCTGCTCGGCGATCAGCCCGGAGTTCTGCCGGATCGCGGCCTCGATCTTGGCCGTCATGTCCGGATTGGCGCGCAGGAAGGTCTTGGCGTTCTCGCGGCCCTGCCCGAGCCGCTGGCTGTCATAGGAGAACCAGGCGCCCGACTTCTCGACGATGCCGGCCTTGACGCCGAGGTCGAGAATTTCGCCCATCTTCGATACGCCCTCGCCGTACATGATGTCGAATTCGACCTGCTTGAACGGCGGCGCCAGCTTGTTCTTCACCACCTTGACGCGGGTGGAGTTGCCGATCACCTCGTCGCGCTCCTTGATGGCGCCGATGCGGCGGATATCGAGCCGCACGGACGCGTAGAATTTCAGCGCGTTGCCGCCGGTGGTGGTTTCCGGCGAGCCATACATCACCCCGATCTTCATGCGGATCTGGTTGATGAAGATCACCATGGTGTTGGACTTGTTGATCGAGGCGGTCAGCTTGCGCAGCGCCTGGCTCATCAGCCGCGCCTGCAAGCCCGGCAGCGCGTCGCCCATCTCGCCCTCGAGTTCGGCGCGCGGCACCAGCGCGGCCACCGAATCGATGATCAGCACATCCACCGCACCGGAGCGCACCAGCGTATCGGCAATCTCCAATGCCTGCTCGCCATGATCGGGCTGCGAGATCAGAAGCTCATCGACATTGACGCCGAGCTTGCGGGCATAGACCGGATCGAGCGCGTGTTCGGCATCGATGAAGGCGCAAATGCCGCCCTTCTTCTGTGCCTCTGCCACGCAATGCAGCGCCAGCGTGGTCTTGCCCGAAGATTCCGGCCCGTAAATCTCGACGATGCGTCCCTTCGGCAGCCCGCCAATGCCAAGCGCGATGTCCAGCCCGAGCGACCCCGAGGAAATCGTCTCGATCTCCATCGCGCGGTCGTTCTTGCCCAGTTTCATCACCGAGCCCTTGCCGAACTGACGCTCGATCTGGGACAGCGCGGCGGACAACGCCTTGGTTTTGTCCATGGAGGATCCTTCGACGATACGCAGGGCAGTGGCAGACATGTGGTGCTCCTTATGAACGGGATTCGCCAGGGGGACAACGAAGGCGGACGCGGCTGAACAGAAACTTGGGTCGTCAATTCGGATGACCGAGAATGTACCCTATTTGTTCCCTGTTCGCAATATGTTCTTTCCGAGAATTTGGTACTGGCCTAGTTCGACCCTCAGTGGCCTAGTTTAATTTTGGGAGTGGCCTATTTCACTAATGCATCCGGCATCGTAATGAGCCACCGTCTGCCGTCGGTCTTGTCTTTGCCCATGTCCTGAACGGACTGAACGGCGCCCGTAAATGCCTTTACACGCT
This sequence comes from Xanthobacteraceae bacterium, assembly GCA_051954235.1. GTDB lineage: Bacteria > Pseudomonadota > Alphaproteobacteria > Rhizobiales > Xanthobacteraceae > 62-47. The sequence goes on along the minus strand of JBQCHY010000065.1, from coordinate 123,422 downwards.
CGTCGGAAATATCGACGCCGCTCACGGTTATATTCGAACGGCTGCTAATTGACTGTTGGCACAGATTCATAGACGCGGCATCTGGCACATAAAACTGGCTCATAAGTTACTCTCCTTAGTCCGCATCAGTGAGCGGTCTCTTTCATAGTGGTTCTTTCTTTTCTTTTGGCCCCTCAAGCGGCAGGGGCAACGTATCGCCAAAGCGCGGCTTTACCCGATCCAGTTTGTGAATGAAGTCGTCATAGTCATCGCTAAGTTGCATGGTGGTCACGACTGCCGCCAAATGTTCGCGTAATTTTGGATGACCGAGATCATCCGTCAATCTGCGGTGCAGTTGGTGCTTGTGACGCCCATCTGGCGCGCGCGGCGTTGCCGCTTTCAGTTCCTCCATTACGCCGGGGGCGAGACGCGCATAGATAATATCGTTCGTGAGGTGCCCGAAATAACGCGGACGCTTCACAGTATCGCGCGGGTATTTCAGGCCGCGAAGTCGAAATAGCTCGGCATAAAATTCATCGGGGAACGTTCTCACCCACGGGCGCAGTTCCTTAGCAATGAACTCCTCAAGGATTCGCGCGAGGGCGTCTTTTGCTCGGCTTTGCTGAAAGCCTGTTGCTTCGTCGACAAGCGCGATGATCCCCACGTTCGCGAGCGCGCGCATTAGCAAATCAGCAGCAGCGATCATCTTTTCATATCGCGCTGGCACATCCTTCTTTTGCCGCAAAGTGTCATCGCGGAATTTCAGGTAGACTTCCGCGACTTGCGGGAGCAGCCGCGCGTCATATCCAACCCCCCTTGTCCCGGATTTGGTCCGGTAGAAGATGGGGTTCGTCGACATAGCTAACTCTTCGGAAATAAAGGGTTTTAGCGCTTCTGCCTGCAAAAAGAAGGGCAGTTCGTCGACCGTGGAAAGGACGCCTGTTCCTGCTTTTGGTGATCGTGATCGTCCTAGCGCCCGCAAAAATGCTGCCTGCGTAATGATCCTAGTTCCGTTTGGCAAAACAGCGCAGGAAATTTGCGTGCCGCCGATTGGGAAATCTCCCTCGTATTCAGCTTCGGGCAAATTTTTGTCCCAACGCGCAGATGCGGCCTTGCGACCAATCTCCGCGCGCCGTTCGGGCGAAAGAGCATCCCTGCGGGCGAGCGCCGCCTTCACTTTGTCCGCTTCCGTCATAATTCGCTCCAATGCTTGCACAGGGCCATAAATAATGCTTGCAGATAATTTCTGCAAGCATTATCGTGCGGCATGGTCATCAAGATGCACAAGCAAGAACGCCCCACCTGCTTTTCAGCGGGCGGGGCGTTCTTGTGTGCGGAAGCGTGGCAGAGTGGCCTATTGCAGCGAGTTTACCCCTCGCCGGACCTTTGGGCGTCCATACCCCTCGCAGGGTCCCGTCAGTTCGAATCTGACCGCTTCCACCATCAAACCAGTGGGACCGCCTTGGTTGCAGCCTCGGCGATCCCTGATCATCAACCCCGGGATTCGGCCCCAGAGAAAACGACCTACTGGAATATACGCCTTGCAGGGTGTGTTTGCCAGAACCGTCGCCGGGCCATCCCTCAGCATGAAGGATTCGGCCCTCATGAACGTACTCCCCCGCGCAAAGCAGATTGAAGTCATTGCCGCCCTTTGTGAAGGCGTCGGCATCCGTACCGCCGCGCGCCTGACCGGCGTCAACCGTGGCACTATTGGCAGCCTCGCCTACCGCGTCGGCATGGGCTGCATGGAATTGCACGACCGCATGATGGTCGGCATCCGCACCGAACGTCTGGAGCTTGATGAGGCGTGGTCGTTTGTCGGCAAGAAACAGAAGAACGTCAAGCGCCACGAAATCAACGCCAAGGGCGATCAATACGTATTCATCGGCATGGCCGGGACGCAGAAGGCCATCATTAGCTGGGGTGTCGGCAAGCGGAATACCGAAAGCACGATGGATTTCCTGCACGACCTACGCCAGCGCGTCATCGGTCAGCCGGAGATTTCAACGGATGGCTTCCATCCCTACCGCATGGCGATCCGCGATGCTTTTGGCGACAGTGCCTCGCATGGCGTCATCGTAAAGACCTACAGCGTGACGCATCTGGCAAAGGATGCCGTGACCCGGTATTCGCCCGCTGCCGTAGTAGCTGTAAGCCGTGAGGTAGTAACGGGCGATCCCGAACAATACGTCTCAACGAGCTACGTTGAACGCCAGAACCTTTCGCTACGCATGGGCAGCCGACGGTTCACTCGCTTGACCAATGGCTTCTCAAAGAAGCTGGACAACCACGTTGCGGCGGTCGCGCTGTACGTCGCGCACTACAATCTCTGCCGCGTTCATGAAGCCCTCAAGGTGACGCCAGCGAAGGCCATTGGCGTTGCGGATCGGACTTGGAGCATCGGGCAGCTTGTGGATGCTGCGCTCGCTGTAGCGCCCGCGCTGCCAACTGAGACGCCCCCGGATCGGCGCCGGAAGTTCACGGTAATTCAAGGTGGGAAAAACTAATTCTGTGGATTGGCTGGGTCGCGAATCGCGCGACTCAGCTATATTTTGCAGCCAACAGAAAAGACTCGCAGGGAGGTGCGACCAACAACAGATAGGAGTGGAATATGTTAAGCGTTACTTGGCTGAAAAGCACTTCGAATACTTGGCTGCCGTTGCCATTCAATTTCGCCAGCGTGTCGCCGTCACCGACATTAGGTTGCTACATCATCTGGCACGGCGGCTCCACACCGAGAGTTGTCCGCGTCGGACAAGGCGATGTCGCAGATAGATTGTCAGCCCATAGCCGCGATCAAACTATTACGCGCTATGCCCAGCTTGGCGGCCTATATACTACGTGGGCAGCCGTACCGATAGTTTATCGGGATGGGGTTGAGCGGTTTCTTGCTGGTCGCCTGTCTCCACTAGTCGGAGACCGATACCCCGTGGTGATCCCCGTTCCTGTGAATCTACCGTGGGCTGCGTAGCGTCCATCCCTTCGATCAGGGACTCGCTAGCCTCTCGCAACTTCATGAGCTGATACCAAACCCACGGGGGCTCACTCCCCGTGGATAGTCTTTCTACGGCCAGATCGCGGATACGTTCTAGGTCAGTTTTGATCATGGCTGAATCCTCGCTGCTTCGCGGTTAACGAGTTCTTAAGGCAGGCGTTCCGGTGGAGTGGCCTGTTTCGCTTTCGCGAGTGGCCTATTTCGGTCAGTACCGAGAATTTAGTACACATGACCGACTTGGCGGCAACTCCTACGGTCGCGACACCGTGATTGCGGACTATCAGTTGCCCTTGAACCTTTTTCCAATCGCAACGGACTGAAGGTCACCGGGAAATTTCAGGGCTCGGGTCTCGGCACCGCCGTCGGACGAACATACTCCGTCCGACGGCGGTGTTATTTCCGACGGGTCCCCTTACCCCTTTAAGCCAAAGCAGCGGTTGCCAAAGCCGCCCCGGAGGTTCAGGACTGCAAAGACCCGACGCGCCGACGCGCCGAACCTTTCCGGACGATCACCATGCGCATCGGCCCCTGGATTCTCATTGCCGCACTCCTGGCCTTGCTGGCCGGCGTCGGCTGGTATGCCTATAGCGGGCTGACCGCCGGCTCGGCGCCGCCGATGCCGGTCGAGGGCATCATCGCGCTGGTCGCGGGCGTCACGGTGTCCTTGATCGTCGGCGTCGGGCTGATGGCACTGGTGTTCTACAGCAGCCGTCACGGCTATGACGATCTGCCGACGCGCGACGACAGCGACGAGACCAGGCCTCAGGGATAAGAACGACCAGAGAGTTGCCCCGTTTTCTTCAAGCGAACCGCAATCCACTTCGCTTGAAACGCTATAGCGCCGCCTAGCTGACGGTGCGGATCAGGTGCAGGCCGGCGAACAGAGCCAGGATCGAAACCACCACCGATCCGGCGATATAGGCCGCTGCCGGTCCCAGTTCGCCGCGCTCGATCATCAGGAACGATTCCAGCGAGAAGGTCGAGAACGTGGTGAAGCCGCCGCAGATGCCGACGGTGAGGAACACCCGCGCCGCCTGCGGCAGATCCCAACGCAACGCGAAGCATTCGACGAACACACCGATCAGGAAAGATCCGGCTATGTTGATGATCAGCGTCCCCCACGGAAAGCCGATGCCGAACAGCTTGCCGGCCCCGATGCCGGCGAGATAGCGCCCGACCGAACCGATCGCGCCTCCCAGAGCCACGGCCGCGATCAATTGCAGATTCATGAAAATGCTCGTCCCGATCATATGCGCTCCCGTCATGGGCGCGCTCGGGTGAAGACAGCCTCCTCCCGGCACCAACGCGCCCGGTAGGAGTCATCAGCCTTGCGGCGGTTATCGGGGGAACCCCATCCCCATCAACTGCGACCGTCAAACTATAGCGTTTTCGAGCGAAGTGGAAACCGGTTCGCGTGAAGAAAACGCCCAAGAACTTCAGGCCGAACCCGGCCAACCTCAAGACCGCCGGCGGGCCGACGGCAGCGCAGGCAAAACGTTATTGCTGATGGCTGGCGCTGCGGGGCTTGGCCTTCGGCTTGGCGCGCGGAGCCGACGCCGGCGTCTCGGCGCTGCGGACCGAACCCCACGGATCGTTGGACGTCTTGGCATCGGGAATCTTGCGCAGCGAGTCGCGATACTCTCTCTGAAGCTGTTTGTCCTGCTCGATCTGTTCCGGCGTCTTGGACGGAGTCTCCGGGATCAGATTGACATTTTGAGCCAATGCGGGGGTCGCGAACAACGCGAATATCACCGCCGCACGCAACATCTTCATGCCGAACACTCCCATTGATTCAAACCCGCTTACAACGCGCATTCATGATCGGCACGATTTCGGGGCCTGCCAATCGTCCCATATCGGACCGCACTTGGTACAGCCACTCAACGCCAGACCGAGAACAATCAGACCGATGATCACAGTGATCCGCCCGACCATGCCACCCTCACGCAACACGCATCCCACCGGCAACTCTACCGGTGAACCCACCGTGCGTTCAAGCCATGCGGCAATCGCACCGGTTCCGCGGAAGACGCTGCCAAAGCCGATGGAACTCCCCTACACTCGATAAAACCACCAGAACCGGGAGATGACGCACCGATGACTGCCGAACCGACGACCGCCGATTTCGATCTCGATGCTGCGAGGCGCGTGCTGGGCGACGTCTTTGCGCCGTGGGTGCAGGACCTCAAGCTGACGCTCGACCGCATCGAGACCGCGCCGCCGCCCGGCGCAGCCGCCGACTGGCAGCCCGGCGCGATGTTGCGGATGCCTTTCTCGGATCGTCTATGCCGTCAGGGCGGCATCGTCTGCGGCCAGGCACTGATGGCGCTGGCGGACACCTCGATGGTGATGGCGATCCTGACGGCGGCGCGCGGTTTCCGTCCGTTGACGACGGTGGATCAGACGACGCATTTCCTCAAGGCCGCGAGTTCGTCGGACGTCGTGGCGGATGCGCGTGTGGTGCGGCTCGGCCGCACCATGAGCTTCGGCCGCGTGACGCTGACGACCGCGAACGACGGCAAGCCGGTGGCGATGGTCTCCAGCGCCTTCGCGATGCTGTAGCGCGAAGGTCGTCAAACACATGAAAGCGGCAGGATGAAAATGGTGGGCGGCTACGGATTCGAACCGCAGACCCTCTCGGTGTAAACGAGATGCTCTAACCAGCTGAGCTAGCCGCCCATCGCCCTTCTTTAGCCTTTCGGCCGCTGCCGACGCAAGCGTGGGACGGATCAATCCGTGGCGCGGCCAGGAAGCCGATCTACCTCGCTCAGCCACGGCACCGCGGAGCGTCGCCAGATTTGTCGCGCAGGCTTAAGCTCGGAACGCTGGCGGATGCTCCCCCAGCGGATGCCCCACTCGCTCGTCGCGTCGTCGCCGCTGGTGAACATCGGCGTTCCGCACTCAGAGCAAAAATACTGGCGTCGCTTGCCGCCGCTGTCGCCAACCTTGACGTACATTTTCGGCGTCGCGCCGGTTAGCCGGATGTTGTCGCGCGCGGTCAGCACCGTGAGCCGAAATGGCGATCCGGTCAGCGTCTGGCAGTCGGTGCAATGACAGATCGACACGAGCGAAGGATCGATCGTCGCCGTGAATGAAATCCGTCCGCAATGACAGTGTCCGTCGATCTCCATCGCATCCTCCAACGCAATGCGATCCATCATGCGCCGGAAGGCGGCAACGTCCAAAAACAAAAACGGCGTCCCGCAGGACGCCGTTCGATTGTTGATGCGATGTCGATCGCTTAGTGCGCGGTCAGGCCGCCGGAGGCTTCGTCGCCGGCTTCGCTCTTGGCCGGCACCTTGGTGTCCTCTTCCCACTCGATGGGTTCGGGCTGCCGCACCAAAGCCTTGGCGATCACCTCGTCCATCCGCGAGACCGGAATGATCTCCAGCCCGCCCTTGATGGCGTCGGGGATCTCGGTGAGATCCTTGGCATTGTCCTCGGGGATCAGCACCGTCTTGATACCGCCGCGGGCCGCTGCCAACAGCTTCTCCTTCAAGCCGCCGATCGGCAGCACCCTACCCCGCAGCGTGATCTCGCCGGTCATGGCGACATCATGCCGGATCGGAATGCCGGTCAGCACCGAAACGATGGTGGTGGCCATCGCAACGCCCGCGGACGGACCGTCCTTCGGCGTCGCGCCCTCCGGCACGTGGACGTGGATGTCACGCTTCTCAAACAACGGCGGCTCGATGCCGTAAGTAATCGCCCGCGAGCGGACGTAGGACGCCGCCGCCGAGATCGATTCCTTCATCACATCGCGCAGGTTGCCGGTGACCGTCATGCGGCCCTTGCCGGGCATCATGACGCTCTCGATGGTCAGCAACTCGCCGCCCACGTCGGTCCACGCCAGTCCGGTGACGACACCGACCTGATCGTCGCTCTCGATCTCGCCGTAGCGGAACTTCGGCACACCGAGGAAGTCTTCCAGCGACTTCTCGGTGACCTTCACCGATTTCTTCTTCGAGAGCATCAATTCCTTCACCGCCTTGCGGGCCAGCGTCGAAATCTCGCGCTCGAGGTTACGCACGCCCGCCTCGCGGGTGTAGCGACGGATCAGGAGCAACAGCGCGTCGTCGTCGATCGACCATTCCTTGGAGTCGAGGCCGTGCTTGCTGAGCGCGTTGGGGATGAGATGCTTGCGGGCAATCTCGACCTTCTCGTTCTCGGTGTAGCCGGCGATCCGGATCAGTTCCATGCGATCCATCAACGGTCCGGGAATATTCAGCGTATTCGCGGTGGTGATGAACATCACGTTGGAGAGATCGTAATCGACCTCAAGGTAGTGATCGTTGAACGTGCCGTTCTGCTCAGGGTCGAGCACCTCGAGCAAGGCCGACGACGGATCGCCACGGAAATCGGCGCCCATCTTGTCGATCTCGTCGAGCAGGAACAGCGGGTTCGACGTCTTCGCCTTGCGCATCGACTGGATGATCTTGCCGGGCATCGAACCGATATAGGTCCGGCGATGTCCGCGGATCTCCGCTTCGTCACGCACGCCGCCGAGCGACACGCGCACGAACTCGCGTCCGGTCGCCTTCGCGATCGACTTGCCGAGCGAAGTCTTGCCGACGCCCGGAGGGCCGACGAGGCACAGGATCGGACCGGTCAACTTGTTCGCGCGCGACTGCACGGCGAGATACTCGACGATGCGGTCCTTGACCTTCTCTAACCCGTAGTGATCGTCGTCGAGCGTCGCCTGCGCGGCGGCAAGGTCTTTCTTGACCTTCGACTTCTTGTTCCACGGAATCGACAACAGCCAGTCGAGATAGTTGCGCACGACGGTGGCTTCCGCCGACATCGGCGACATCTGCCGCAGCTTCTTCAGCTCGTGCTGCGCCTTCTCCCGCGCGTCCTTCGACAGCTTGGTCTTGGCGATGCGCTCTTCCAGGTCGGCCAGCTCGTCGCGACCTTCGTCGTCGCCGAGCTCCTTCTGGATCGCCTTCATCTGCTCGTTGAGATAGTACTCGCGCTGGGTCTTCTCCATCTGGCGCTTGACGCGCGAGCGGATGCGCTTCTCGACCTGCAAGACCGAGATTTCGCTTTCCATCAGCCCGAGCACCTTCTCGAGACGCGCGGTGACCGACAGCGTCTCAAGCAACGCCTGACGATCCGCGATCTTCACCGCGAGATGCGAGGCGACGGTGTCGGACAGTTCGGCGAAGTCGGTCTTCGACTGCACCACCGCGACGACTTCGGCGGAAATCTTCTTGTTGAGCTTCACATAGCTCTCGAAGTCCGACACCACCGAACGTGCCAACGCTTCCGCCTCGACACTCACAGCGTCGGTATCGGCGAGCGCGACTGCGGTCGCTTCGTAGTAATCAGCGCGATCCGAATACTGCTCGACGCGCGCACGCGTCAGACCCTCGACCAGCACCTTCACGGTGCCGTCGGGCAGCTTGAGCAATTGCAGGACGCTGGCGAGCGTTCCGATTTCGTAGATCGTGTCCGGGGTCGGATCATCGTCCGACGCGTTCTTCTGCGTCGCGAGCATGATCAGCCCGTCATTCTTCATGACCTGTTCGAGCGCCTTGATCGATTTCTCGCGGCCGACGAAGAGCGGCACGATCATGTGCGGAAAGACGACGATGTCCCGCAGCGGCAGCACCGGATAGAGATGGCTTTCGCCGTGAACGATAGTTGGCCGAGGCTTTGAGGTCGACATGGCCTATTCCCTTTGTTGTGCCCCCTTGCACGCAGTCCGCAACATGCGCAACCGCCACAAGGTGCCGAGATGTTCTTGATGAGCAGCGGGAAACCGCCTTCTGTCAGGAACGAATGAATGGCGAATCCAGCGAGATTTGGCTTCGCCGAGAGCATTAGGTGGCTATGGGCCACCATGGAGTCAAGCCGGCCAAATGGCCCTGCACACAGCACTTTTCCTGCAGCGCCGGCGCGCGCATTGACGTCGAATCGTAAGCCGCGATCAGGTTATCTGACCCAAAACATACGCGAAGGATCAGGTAACCTCGGCGTCGTCCCCGCGCAGGCGGGGACCCAAACGCCGCAGCGGCTCGGCCCTTTCGCCAAGGCGCCGTAGTATAGACAACCAATGTCAGGGGTTATGGGTCCCCGCCTGCGCGGGGACGACGCATTTCGTGTGGCAAACGCGTTGGCATGAACGAACGTGCCGCCGGCGCGTCCGCGCCGCCGGATCAGGCGCTGGCGCTGGTCTCGTTCGCCCGGTCGGAACGATCCGCGTAGATGTAGAGCGGCCGTGCCGTGCCCTCGACGACTTCGCGCGAGATCACCACTTCCTCGACCCCTTCCAGACCCGGAAGATCGAACATGGTCTCGAGCAGGATGCTTTCGAGGATCGACCGCAACCCGCGCGCGCCGGTCTTGCGCTCGATGGCCTTGCGGGCCACCGCGCCCAGCGCCTCGTCGGCGAAGGTCAACTCGATGTTCTCCATCTCGAACAGCCGCTGGTACTGCTTGACCAGCGCGTTCTTCGGATCGGTGAGGATCTTCTTCAGCGAAGCCTCGTCGAGGTCTTCCAAGGTCGCGACCACCGGCAAGCGGCCGACGAACTCCGGAATGAGGCCGTACTTCAACAAGTCCTCCGGCTCGACGTGACGGAAAATCTCGCCGGTGCGGCGATCTTCCGGCGCCAGCACCTGCGCGGCGAAACCGATCGACGTCGTCCGACCCCGCGCGGAAATGATCTTCTCCAGCCCCGCGAACGCGCCACCGCAGATGAAGAGGATGTTGGTGGTGTCCACTTGCAGGAATTCCTGCTGCGGATGCTTGCGGCCGCCCTGCGGCGGAACGCTGGCCACCGTGCCTTCCATGATCTTCAACAGTGCCTGCTGCACGCCCTCGCCCGAAACATCGCGGGTGATCGACGGGTTGTCGGACTTGCGCGAAATTTTGTCGATCTCGTCGATGTAGACGATGCCGCGCTGCGCCCGCTCGACGTTGTAGTCGGCAGCCTGCAACAGCTTGAGAATGATGTTCTCGACATCCTCGCCGACGTAACCGGCCTCGGTAAGCGTCGTCGCGTCCGCCATCGTGAACGGCACGTCGAGGATGCGCGCCAAGGTCTGCGCCAGCAGCGTCTTGCCGGAGCCGGTCGGACCGATCAGCAGGATGTTCGACTTCGCCAGTTCGACGTCGTTGTGCTTGGTCTGATGGTTCAGCCGCTTGTAGTGATTGTGAACCGCGACCGACAGCACCTTCTTCGCATGGCCCTGGCCGATCACGTAATCATCCAGCACCTTGCAGATTTCCTTCGGCGTCGGAATGCCGTCGCGCGACTTCACCAGCGAGGACTTGTTCTCCTCGCGAATGATATCCATGCACAATTCAACGCATTCGTCGCAGATGAAAACCGTAGGACCTGCGATCAGTTTGCGGACTTCATGCTGGCTCTTGCCGCAGAACGAGCAATAGAGAGTGTTCTTCGAGTCGCTGGTGCCGACCTTGCTCATTCCTGTCTCCGTCTGCCTTCGATCTCATCGCACGATCTCTTCGATCAAGACCGCTCCAATCCGGCACATCCGCCTGAAACTTAAGATAGGAGCAATATCCGTACCAAGAAGACCCTGCCTGGAAGACCCTTTCTCACTTCATGAGCCGCGACGAATCGCGGCCAGTTCAATCCGTCAGTAACCGATGTCAGCCAACCATGCTGACAGCCGACTATCAAGAATTCGCTAATCGGCCATTGGTCTGGTGTCGTGACAATAGCGTGATTTGCGGCCTTGGCGCGACCCCCGCCAGTGCAATTCGGTATGACGTGGCCCGATGGCCACGTCCGCGGTTGAGTGTGATGGAACCGCGATAGGGTTCAGCGCGGATTACCCCCAGATCGCGCCCGGCCGGCTGCCTCAGGCCGGTTTCGCCGGAGTCGCCTCGTCGATCCGCTTGTCGATCACCTTGTCGATCAGACCGAACTCCTTGGCCATGTCGGCGGTGAGGAATTTGTCACGCTCCAGCGCATCCTCGATCGCCTTGTAGGTCTGTCCGGTGTGCCTGACATAGATTTCGTTCAAGCGCTTCTTCAGGTTGAGGATTTCCTGGGCGTGCAGCATGATGTCGGTGGCCTGGCCTTGGAACCCGCCGGACGGCTGGTGGACCATGATGCGGGAGTTCGGCAACGAGAAGCGGTTGTCCTTCTCGCCGGCGGCCAGCAGCAGCGAGCCCATCGACGCGGCCTGACCGGTGCACAGTGTATGCACCGGCGGGCGGATGAACTGCATGGTGTCGTAGATCGCCAGCCCCGATGTCACCACGCCGCCTGGCGAGTTGATGTACATCGAAATTTCCTTCTTGGGATTCTCGGCTTCGAGGAACAGAAGCTGGGCGACGATCAGCGTCGACATGCCGTCCTCGACCGGACCGGTCACGAAGATGATGCGCTCTTTCAGGAGGCGCGAGAAGATGTCGTAAGCCCGTTCGCCGCGGTTGGTCTGTTCGACCACCATGGGGACGAGGTTCATGTAGGTTTCCACCGGATCGCGCATTTATCACCTGAGGGTTCAGCGGGACGTTCAGCGTGCGGTGTGACGGGGCCGGTTGACCTCGTCGCCGCGCATGACAGCCCCGAAAGGCAAGATAGATTAAGCGGCGTACAGATATACCCCGATCCCGCCAGGACAAGACCTGCCTCCGCCGGGAATCGGTTGCCTAGTTCAAGCCGATTCGGAGAGCACGGCATAGCGGCGCTATACCCCCTCGCCGGTGTTTCGTGCGGCAACCTTAACGGCTTACCACGTCGGCCGATTGAGCCGATATCCAGCGTGAAAGCGTGGCCTTTACCCCGCAGGTCATGGCTTGGCGTACCGGAAGCTGCCAGCATGGACGGGTCTCCAGAGGAAAGACCGAAATGCTCTACGCTCAGGATCTCACTGTCGGCCAACGCTTCCCGTTCGAGACCTACCGAATGGAAGAAGCCGAAATCATCGAATTCGCAACGCGCTATGACCCCCTTTACATCCACATCGATCCCGAAGCTGCGGCAAAAGGCCCGTTCGGCGGCGTGATCGCCAGCGGGCTGCACACCATGGCGGTCTACCAGCGACTGGTCGCGGAGGCGATGTGGTGGAAGGTGGCCGGCATTGCCGGCAAGCGGTTCGAAATCGACCTGCAACGGCCGGTGCGCCCGGGCACCGAACTCACCGGCTACGCCGAGATCGAGAACATCGTGATGCGTCCGGAGCGAAACGACGCATTCATGTTCATTCGCGCCGTCCTCACCGACGGCACCAAGCCGGTGATGTCGCTACGTCTCGAGTCGTTGATCCACGCTCGGCCGGAATGACGTCGCAAACGTCCGGGGCGGAGCTGCGAGGCAGCGCGCTCTCTGCGTCATGGCCGGGCTCGTCCCGGCCATCCACGTCTTCTTCCCGCCACAGCCCCCCAAAAGACGTGGATGCCCGGGTCAAGCCCGGGCATGACGACGTTGGTTGATTGACCGGGTTCGGATTCGCCGCCCGTGCCCGCAGGTGTCGAGGCCGCCCCGAAGGGCGGCCTTCGCTCAAGCTGCTGTCTTGTCGGCGTCCTCGTCCTTGTAGAGGTCTTCACGCGACACCGTCTTGTCGTTGACGGTGGCGAGTTCGAGCAGGAAGTCCACCACCTTGTCTTCATAAATCGGTGCACGAAGCTGGGCCAAGGCGCTGGGATTGCTGCGATAAAAATCCCACACTTCCTTCTCGCGGCCCGGCATCTGGCGCGCCCGCTCGATCACGGCGCGGCTGACCTCGTCGTCGGTCACGGAGATCTTGTTCTTCTCGCCGATCTCCGAAAGCACGAGCCCGAGGCGGACCCGGCGGTCGGCAATCTTGCGATACTCGGCGCTCGCCGCCTCTTCGGTGGTGTCCTCGTCGGCGAAGGTCTTGCCGGCGGAGTCCATCTCGGCCTTGATCGAGTTCCACATCAGGTTGAACTCTTCGTCGACCAGCGACGGCGGCGCTTCGAACTTGTGGGCTTCGTCGAGGCGATCGAGCAGCGCGCGCTTGACCTTCTGGCGCGACGCGGCCGCATACTCGGCAGTCAGGCGCTCGCGGGCGGCTTCCTTGAGCTTGTCGAGCGACTCGAGGCCGAGCGACTTGGCGAACTCGTCGTCGATCGCCTTGTCCTTGGGCGCTTCGATCAGGGTCGCAGTGGTCTCGAACTCGGCATCCTTGCCGGCCAGTTCGGCGTTCGCATAGTTCTTCGGGAATGGCACCTTGAGCGTGCGGGTCTCGTCCTTGGCGATGCCGATCAACTGGTTCTCGAAGCCCGGGATGAAGGTGTTCGAGCCGATCCCGACCTGAATGCCCTCGCCGGTACCGCCCTCGAACGGGGTGCCGCCGATGGTGCCCTTGAACGAGATGGTGACGCGGTCCCCGGTCTCGGCCTTGGCGCCCTCGCCCTTGTCGGCGTAGTCGCGGTTCTGGTCAGCGATACGCTTGATCGCTTCGTCGACATCTGCATCGCTGACTTCAGCCACCGGCTTCTCGACAGTGAAGGTCTTGAAGTCGGCCAGTTCGATGGACGGCACGACTTCGATGGCGACGGTGTAGGTCAGGTCGGCATTGCCGTTGAGGATTTCCTCGACCGCCTTTTCCTCGGTCGGCAGCGTCACCTTCGGCTCGGTCGCGAGTTTGAAGCCGCGCTCGGTGAATATCTGGCTGTTGGTTTCCTGAATCGTCTTCTCAACCGTCTCGGCCATCACCGAACGGCCATAGAGCTTCTTCAGGTGGGCGGTCGGCACCTTGCCCGGACGGAAACCGTTGAGGCGGACCTTGCCCTTGAGGTCGGCAAGTTGCGCATCCGCCTTGGCGCCGATATCGGCGGCCGGGATGCTGATCTTGAACTCGCGCTTCAATCCGTCGGCGACGGTTTCGTTCACCTGCATGGCGTCAATCTTCTTCCCGCTTGGCCGGCCGATGGCCGGTCGTTGTCAATCTGGCGACGCATGGCAAAACGCCTCGCGTCGGTGGTTCGGCGGACCTAACTCCTTACGGAAACACGTCCTCCGGAAAATCGTTCACGCGGCCCGCTTGGGATCATGCCTGGTGCGGGCGGAGGGACTCGAACCCCCACAACTTTCGTCACTGGAACCTAAATCCAGCGCGTCTACCAATTCCGCCACGCCCGCGCTTGAAGGTCCAATCAGGCCCCGATGTCGCTGCACGATACCGGCCGCCGTCACGCGGCATCGCCCTCTACATGCTTCGACAAACCGAAATCGATCGCGACGGTCCCGCCGAGCCCAGCAAAACCATCCTGATCGTTGCGGCGGGCTTATAGCATGCGAACGCCCGCGCGCAGCAAAAAAATGGTCCGGATGCGCTTTTCTGACGCCTCGGCGTTGTCCCCGGACGGCTGGACTTCCGCCGGCGAAAATGGTCCGCATGTGCCATGACAACGCGTAGCCCTCTTCCTGTTCACCTTCACCGGCGTTCGGTGCTCGCGGGGCTTGCGGGAACCGTTCTCGCGGCCACGCAAGGCCGCGCCCAGCAGGCCACACCACCGCGTCCAGCAATCCCGCTGACGCTGCGTGCTCGTCCCATTCGCCGACCGCTGCGACCAGACGGTCCGGATTCGGAAATCTGGGCGCTCGAACCCGAAGCCGGCGGACAACAACTCGCTTTCCGCCGCGGCGATACCGTGGCCCTGACCTTCCAGAACGATCTTCCCGTTCCGGCCATCCTGAATTGGTACGGCCTGGACGGCGTGCCGACCGCGGAGCCGTTGCTGGCGGGCGTCCCGATCGCGCCCGGTAGCCGTGGAACGCTCGCGCTGCCTCTGCTTCACGCCGGTACGCTGCTGTGCGACGCGCGATTGCTAGGCGACGGACAGGCGCGGGCCACCGGCGCGCTGGCATTGAAGGTCGGCGAGGACGGCATGACGACCGACCGCGACGAGGTGTTTCTGATCGAGGACTGGCGGCTGCGTGCCGACGGCAGCGCGGCTGCGCCCGGTATGCCCGGAGACGCCGCCGCGCCGATCTATACGATCAACGGCCAACCATCCCGGGAGATCCCGCTACGCCCCAACGAGCGGGTGAGATTTCGCTTCATCAATGCCTGCCAACGCAATGTCGTTGCACTGAAAATCGAAAATCACGATGTCCTCGTGATGGCTATCGACGGCCGCCCCGCTGAGCCGTTCCCGGCGCGCGACGGGCAATTGATGCTGGCGCCCGGAACCCGGATCGACACGATCATCGACGCGACCGGATCACCGGGATCGACCGCACAAATCTTTCTACACGACGGCACCAGCGCATTCCCGATCGCCCGGCTGACAACCTCTGGTGAGTCGGTTCGGCCCACCCTGCTTCCGACTCCGTCCGCCCTGCCGTCCGACGGGCTGCCCGACAAGATCGACCTGCGGAATGCGCTCCGGGTCGATCTCGCGCTTGACCAGACCACGAAACCGGCCAACGGCTGGAGCACACCGGCTCAATTCGATTTGACCGCCACGCCCGCGTTTCGGGTGAAGCGCAACCGCGCCGTCGTCCTCACCCTGATCAATCGCGCCACCATCCCGGTGACCTTCCACCTGCACGGCCACCATTTCCGTCTGCTCGACCGGCTCGACGACGGCTGGAAGCCGTTCTGGCTCGACACGCTGGTGGTTGGACCAAGCCAGACCCACCGCGTCGCCTTCAAGGCGGAAACCGCCGGACGCTGGCTTCTCGAATCCGTGGCCGCCGACTGGAGTGCGCCACGGTTGGTTCGCCACTATGCGGTGGAGTGAGGGCCGTCAGTAATCCACTTCGAATGTGTCGTAGAGCCGCCGGAACACCGCCGGCAGAACCTCCGGCAAGTCTTCCGCGATCGACCCCGGCCCCGCTTCGCGCCCGGCCTCGCCGTGCATCCAGACCGCAATGCAGGCGGCTTCGAATGTCGGCACGTCCTGCGCCAGCATCGCCGCGATCAGGCCGGACAGCACGTCACCCGAACCCGCCGTCGCCAACCACGGCGGCGCATTGGAGGCAATCGCCGCTCGGCCATCGGGTGCGGCCACGACCGTATCGGCGCCCTTGAGCAGCACCACCGCGCCGCTGCGAACCGCCGCCGCACGCACCCGTTCCAGTTTCGATTTGAATGGATGCTTGTTATCCAACTCGCTGAACAGGCGTGAAAACTCGCCTTGATGCGGCGTCAGGACGACACCCGTTTCGGTCATCGCCTTGATGGCCTCGAACAAATCGTCCGGCTTGTCGGCGAAACTCGTCAGCGCATCGGCATCCAGCACGGTCTGGCGCCCCGCTGCGAGCGCGGCCAGAACGAGCGCGCGGGTCCGCAACCCGACGCCGGCCCCCGGCCCGATGACGCAGGCATTAAGGCGGCGATCCTCCAGCACCTCGGCAAATTCGGCGGCGGTATCGACCGGGCGAATCATGATCGCGGTCAGGCTCGCCGCGTTGACCGCGAGCGCCTCGCTCGGCGACAGCACCGTCACCAGCCCCGCGCCGCCGCGCAGCGCCCCTCGCGCCGCCAGCCGCGCCGCGCCGGTCGCTGCAATGCCGCCGGACACGACGACCGCATGGCCACGAGCGTATTTGTGTCCGTCGGCACGCGGCACCGGAAAAACATGCGCCCAAAGATCAGGCACGTTCTCGAAGGTCGCGGGCGCGATGTCGTGCAGGACGGACGGATCGATCCCGATGTCCACCACCCGAACCCGCCCGCAATAGGAGCGGCCCGGCATCAGCAGGTGGCCGGGCTTGCGGCGGAAGAACGTGACGGTTTCGGCGGCGTG
Source organism: Xanthobacteraceae bacterium (assembly GCA_051954235.1). Taxonomy (GTDB): domain Bacteria; phylum Pseudomonadota; class Alphaproteobacteria; order Rhizobiales; family Xanthobacteraceae; genus 62-47. The sequence goes on along the minus strand of JBQCHY010000065.1, from coordinate 106,747 downwards.
GACCGCCGCGCCCATCACCACGCCGCTGTTGCCGTTGATACCGCTCGGCAGATCGACGCTGATGACCGGCGCGCCAGACGCATTGATCGCCTCGATCAAGTCGCGCGCGCCGTCCTTGACGATCCGGTCCAGTCCCGCACCGAACAACGCATCGATGATCAACGCCGGATGACCGATCGACGCGGCTTCGCCCGGCAGCACCGGCCCGCTCCAATGCCGCGCCGCCAGCGCGGCATCGCCGGTCAACGCCTCGCGCGTCCCGAATAGCACTACCGTTACCTGCCGGCCGCGCGCCACCAGTTCAGCCGCCGCGACGAACCCGTCACCGCCGTTGTTGCCGCCGCCGGCAACCACGACAATCGGCCCCTCCTCGACCAGATCGGCCGCAGCCTCGGCGACCGCGCGTCCCGCGCTGAGCATCAGGGCAAAACCGCTGGTGCCGCCCGCGATGGCAAGTTGATCGGCCCGGCTCATTTCCGCTGTGGTCAAAACCTGCATGGCATCACCGGGCGCCCTTCATCGCCTCAAACGCAAGCAGCAGGATTTTCGCTCTGTCGAAACAAAACGCGCTACTGCCCGAAAAATGTGCATACTGCCCATTTATACACCCATAGCTGCCGCAGAATGCGGCTGGGCCGACATGGAACACCCCATTTGATTCTGGTAACTGATCGGCATCGGATTTAGCCCGCTGGGCCTTAAGCCCGGCATTCGAGAGATCGTTTACGAACCACATCGCGACCATCGTTCCGCCGCGACGGCCTGCGGCATCAGCCGTACATATCACGCCTGTAGTCTGAAGGATCTGAAGTGCCGGGAGAGATTCAGTGAAGAAGATCGAAGCCATCATCAAGCCATTCAAGCTCGACGAAGTGAAGGAAGCCCTTCAAGAGGTCGGCTTGCAAGGCATCACCGTCACCGAGGCCAAGGGCTTCGGCCGGCAGAAGGGCCACGCCGAACTGTATCGCGGCGCCGAGTACATCGTCGACTTCCTGCCGAAGGTGAAGATCGAGATCGTCATCGGCGACGACCTCGTCGAGAAAGCCATCGAGGCGATCCGCCGCGCGGCTCAGACCGGCCGCATCGGCGACGGCAAGATTTTCGTGTCCAATATCGAGGAGGCCATTCGCATCCGGACCGGCGAGTCCGGCCTCGACGCCATCTGATTTTCGTCCCGCCTATCGGCTGCGCACAGCAGCTCCCACCCGTTGAACCCACATAAGAGGAATCCATGACCACCGCCCAGGAAGTCCTGAAGTCGATCAAGGACAATGACGTCAAGTATGTCGATCTGCGTTTCACCGATCCGCGCGGCAAGTGGCAGCACGTCACTTTCGACATCTCGATGATCGACGAAGAGATCTTCGCCGAAGGCACCATGTTCGACGGCTCGTCGATCGCCGGCTGGAAGGCGATCAACGAATCCGACATGACGCTGATGCCCGATCCGGCAACCGCGACCATCGATCCGTTCTTCGCCGAGACCACCATGGTCATCACCTGCGACGTGCTGGAGCCGACCACCGGCGAGCCCTACAACCGCGACCCGCGCGGTATCGCCAAGAAGGCCGAGGCCATGGTGAAGTCGATGGGCGTCGGCGACACCGTCTATGTCGGCCCCGAAGCCGAATTCTTCATCTTCGACGATGTGCGCTACAGCGCCACCCCCTACAACACCGGCTTCCGTCTCGACGCCGCCGAACTGCCGACCAACTCGGACACCCAGTATGAAGGCGGCAACCTCGGCCACCGCATCCGCACCAAGGGCGGTTACTTCCCGGTGCCGCCGCAGGATTCGACGCAAGACATGCGCTCGGAGATGCTCGGCGCGATGGCGCGCATGGGCGTCAAGGTCGAGAAGCATCACCACGAAGTGGCGTCGGCGCAGCACGAACTCGGCATGAAGTTCGACACGCTGACCTACATGGCCGACCAGATGCAGGTCTATAAGTACTGCATCCATCAGGTCGCGCACATCTACGGCAAGACCGCCACCTTCATGCCGAAGCCGATCTTCGGCGATAACGGCTCGGGCATGCACGTGCACCAGTCGATCTGGAAAGATGGCAAGCCGACCTTCGCCGGCAACAAGTATGCCGACCTGTCGGAAACCTGCCTGCACTACATCGGCGGCATCATCAAGCACGCCAAGGCGATCAACGCCTTCACCAACCCGTCCACCAACTCCTACAAGCGTCTGGTGCCGGGTTATGAAGCGCCGGTGCTGCTGGCCTATTCGGCGCGCAACCGCTCGGCTTCCTGCCGCATTCCCTACACGACGTCGCCGAAGGCGAAGCGCGTGGAGGTTCGCTTCCCCGATCCGACCGCCAATCCGTATCTCGCTTTCGCGGCGATGCTGATGGCCGGCCTCGACGGCATCAAGAACAAGATCGATCCGGGTCCGGCCATGGACAAGGATCTCTACGACCTGCCGCGCGAAGAGCTGAAGCAGATCCCGACGGTGTGCGGTTCGCTCCGCGAGGCACTGGAAAGCCTCGACAAGGACCGCGCCTTCCTGAAGGCCGGCGGCGTTTTCGACGACGACTTCATCGACAGCTTCATCGAGTTGAAGATGGAAGACGTGATGCGGTTCGAAATGACGCCGCACCCGGTCGAATTCGACATGTATTATTCGCTGTAATCGCAGCCGGACTCATCCGGCGACGAGACCAACGACAAACATCAAAGGCACCCTTCACGGGTGCCTTTTTTTGCTTTGCCGCAGTTTGATCGCGCAGCATCGCACGCGAATACGTCAAAAGGAGGCTCTTTTCAGAGCGGTCACGACGGCGAGAAATTTCTCGGAGATGATCGCGCTGGCGGTCTGCGCGACAACAGCTGCCGCGGTCGCCGATACGATCACGACCATCACATAGTTGATGGCCGCGACGAGAAGAACGCTCGACACCGTCTTTCGTGTTGTTGGCTTCGACATGACGCCGTCAGCCGGCGCTGAGATCGGCAATGCGTCGCTTGAGATCGACGTTTTCCCGCTCGCAAGTCCTCAGCTTGATGGCGTAGTCCAGCGGAGTCACCGTGGACTCGGCGGGGCTGGTGAAGCGGAGGCCCGCAGCCTCCTCGTCACGCCAGACCAACTGCGCACGAAATGACCGACCGCGGGCTGGGATTGAAAAATCAAACTCAGCCGGGATCGCCGCAGTCGATTCGATCCTAATGTAAGCGCCTGCCTGCGTGAGATTCCTCACCTGACAAGCGACCGTCGAATAGCGCCGGTCAAAGGCGATGACGCCACCCAGGAAGGTCCGCGTGCGCATTTCCGTTCGCCGTTCCAACATCGGCTCAAACTCGCTTGGTTAATCAATCCTTAACTGATACCACCCCTCCGCGCTCAGACAAGGCGCTACAAGTTCCAATTGCATACAGGGTAAACGCGCCAACGACGCCCTTGGCCCGGTTGGCACGTCCCCTTCGGAATTCCGGACGCCTTGATCCGCCAGTGAATTATGGAAAGACTAGAGATCAATGGAATCGAGGGGCAAAAACGTGGGCAGTTCGCTTGAAGATCGAGGTCTTGCGCACGGCTCCCTCGCCCGCTCCATCGCCGCCGGCGGCGTCGGCATCGTCGCCTTCGCCGCGGCTCTCGCACTGGCCTGGTATTCCGCCGGGACGCTCTTCATGCTGTTCGCCGGAATTCTGTTCGGCGTATTCCTCACCGCGATGGCCGATCTGTTGCGCCGGGTGATGGGCGGCGGCCCGACGTTGCGGCTGGTGATCGTCTGCGTGCTGTTCACCGGGCTGCTGTCCGGCGTCGCCGTGCTCGGCGGCGCGACCATCGCCCAGCAGGTGACGGCGCTGAGTTCGACACTTCGCGCGCAACTCGGCAACGCCAAGGACTTTCTGGAGAAGCAGGGCATCGACACAAGTTTCCTGAATCTCGGGACCACCAAGGTGGCGACAACTGACGCCACGACACCCAAGGACACACCGGTTACGCCCCCGCGTGGCCCGAAATTGCCCGATGCCAGCGCGATTGCATCGGGCACCGGCGCCATCGTCAGCCAGACCATCAAGATTCTCGCCGGCGTGTTCGAAGGCGTCGGCAATTTCTTCGTGGTGATCTTCCTCGGCCTGTTGCTAGCGGCGCAGCCGAAACTCTATCGCGACGGCATTTTGCGTTTCGTGCCGCGACAGCGTCTGCCGGAAGCAGCGAAGCTGATCGACGACATCGGGGAGACGCTGCGGCGCTGGCTGCTCGGCCAGATGGCCACCATGACCACGCTGTTCCTGCTGACCTGGATCGGACTGACGCTGATCGGGATTCCCGGTGCGCTGGTGCTGGGCTTCATCACCGGGCTGCTCACATTCATTCCGAACGTCGGCGCCATCCTCGCCGGCTGCCTGATCGTGCTGGCGAGTCTCGGCTCGGGCTGGACCGCGATCATCAGCGCGTTCGGGCTTTATCTCGCGGTGCAGTTTCTCGAAGGCAACGTGCTGACGCCGCTGATCCAGCGCCACGCCATCAGCATTCCGCCGGCCACGCTGTTCGCGGCGCAGATTTTCCTCGGCGTCCTGTTCGGATTATGGGGCCTCGCGCTGGCGCTGCCGTTGATCGCGGTCATCAAGGTGGTGCTGAACCATCTGTGGCCGGATCAAACGGCCACAGCGTGATCCATCGGGATTGAGCTGAGAGTCGTCACCCTGAGGCGGCCGCGAAGCGGCCCTCGAAGGGCGACGGCCCCGATCCATCCATCCTTCGAGGCTCGCTTCGCTCGCACCTCAGGATGACGCTTCGTTCAGCCGACTAGCCGTCAACCGTTCGCGGTCACCACCGTTTCGGTGTGCTCGACGTCCGGAGGCGAGGCGAAGTACGGCCCCACCAGCGCGCGCCAGGCGGCAAACTGTTCCGAGCCACGAAAATCCACCGTGTGATTTTCCAGCGTCGCCCACTTCACCATGAGCCGATAGCGCTGCGGCTTCTCGATCGAACGATGCAGTTCGAAACCATGAAAGCCTTTCGACTTGCCGAACTCCGCGCGCGCTTTGCCTACGGCGGCTTCGAAGTCGGCTTCCGAACCTGGCTTGATTTCGATCTGGGCGATTTCAGTAATCATTGTGCTGGCCTTTTTGTTGAGGCCAACGATTTATCGCAATATCGCTGCGTGTTGAAGCCGGATCGGTTCAGAACAGCCAGATCGCGCTGCCGGCGACCACCAGCGCCACTCCGACGAAGGCGGCCATCGGCCAAGTCCGGCGCGGCGGGGCATATCGGCCCTGCGCGCGGCGCTCGGTGATCAACGCGGACTCGTATTCAGCCGACGTTGAGAACATGCAGGCGAAACCGCTCCGCGCGGAGGCTGCCGCCGCTTCGAGCGACATCAAGGCTGCATTCGGTGTGTCATGGCGTGCCGGATTCATGCCCGGAATCATAGTGTAGAAATGGTAAATGGCAGGTTAGCGCATCGCGCTCAGGCTCAAGCGCGGCTCATCGCAGTCGCGTTCAGCACCATCTCAGGCCGCGCAGCTTGCGCGGACTGGCTCGCGGTCGCGACGCGCCCCTGTTCCAGCGACACCGGCGTCTCCGATGCCGACTGCACGCGATTGCGACCGCCGCGCTTGGCTTGATAGAGCGCGGTATCGGCGGCGGCCAGCAACACATCGAGTTCGGTGCCGACCGGCCCGCCCGCAACGCCAATGCTCACTGTGGTATCCACCGGCGTTTCCGCAATCACGATTCCGCTTGTAGCAAACGCTTCGCGCACACGCTCGGCGGCCAGCAGCGCTTCCTCCATCGAGCACGGCAGCAGCGCCGCGAACTCCTCGCCGCCGATACGACCGCAAAGATCGGTGATCCGCAATGTGTTGGTGATGACGCCGGCAAAGCGGCAGAGAACATCGTCGCCCGCCGGATGACCGAACCGGTCGTTGATCGATTTGAAGTGATCGATATCGAAGATCATTACGGTGACGGGACGTCCCGCATCCGCTTCGCGCTCGATCATGCGCGTGGTCGCTTCGGCAAAGCCGCGGCGATTGAAGATGCCGGTCAGCGGATCGAGCGACGCCGCGGCCTTGTGCGCCCGCACCGTCCGTTCCGACACCAGCATGAAAATGACGAAGACGGTGCCCACCGCGTAGAGCACCAATTCCATCGCGAAAATGGTCCCCCAGACGCTGTCCGCGAAGCTCTCGTCATCGCCACGGAAATAATCGCCGAGCAGGATCGGCAGCATCAGCACGAAGCCGTGCAAGACCGGCACCACGAACGACGGCCATCGTCGCTTCATCGTCTTGCGCCGCTCGGTCAGCAATTCGCTCGCCGTCAACGCGGCGTAGACGGCGACAATCGCAGCGCCGATCGTCATCCGCATTGCCGGTGTTATTGGCGCCAGAAGGCTGATCGCCGCCAGCCAAACGAACGCACCCAGCAGGATGCCCGGCAAATTCGGCGCGCGGCCGTGAAACACCCGCGCAGCGCCCCACACCATGCCGCACGCCACGAAGCCTGCGGCGTTCAATGAGAGTGACAGTTGCTGGATCAGCAGCGAGTTGGTCAGCGTCGAGACAGCGATCGAACACGCGCCCAGTACGTAGGCTGCGCCCCACCATCTCAGCGCGGGGATATTCTCTTGCCGTCCGAAGAAAAGGAGCATGGCTCCCAGGAGCGCGGCAACCAGCGTTGCCACGAGATAAAGCGTTGAGGTGTCGAGCGACATCGTGGCGTAACCGGCAATTCGGCGGGCGGGGTTGTGTCGGGAAATCAGGACCTCAGCCGCCGCGGAATTTAGGCGACACGAATTTGCAATCCGTTTGTATGCCCATGCAAGTTTTCGACGAAAATCATTTCAAATGGAAAGTACCATGACACCGACAATAAAAAGGGCGCCTCTGTGGGCGCCCTTTTGTAAAACATAGCCATCGTCTGCGGGCCGCGGCCCGCATGACCACGGTTAACGCTTCGAGAACTGGAACGAACGGCGGGCCTTCGCCTTGCCGTACTTCTTGCGTTCGACGACGCGCGAGTCGCGAGTCAGGAAGCCGCCCTTCTTGAGGACGCCGCGCAGATCCGGCTCGAAGTGGGTCAGAGCCTTGGACAGACCGTGACGCACTGCGCCGGCCTGGCCCGACAGGCCGCCACCGGTGACGGTGCAGACCACGTCATACTGCCCTGCCCGCGCCGCCGCGACCAGCGGCTGCTGGATCAGCATGCGCAGCACCGGACGAGCGAAATAGACTTCGACCTCGCGGGTGTTGACGATGATCTTGCCAGCGCCCGGCTTGATCCAGACACGAGCGACCGCGTCCTTGCGCTTGCCGGTGGCATACGCGCGGCCCTGCTTGTCGACCTTCTTGACGTGCTTCGGCGCGTCGGGGGCCGCCGTCTTCAGCGCGGCCAACTGATCGAGAGACTGCATGGTATCGGACATCTTATGCGGCCCTCTTGTTCTTGCGATTCATCGCGCCGATATCGACGACTTCCGGCTGCTGCGCTTCATGCGGATGTTCAGCACCGGCATAGACCCGGAGATTGCCCATCTGGACACGGCCGAGCGGCCCGCGCGGGATCATGCGCTCGACGGCCTTTTCCAACACGCGCTCCGGGAAGCGACCTTCGAGGATCGACTTCGCGCTGCGTTCCTTGATGCCGCCGATGAAACCGGTGTGGTTGTAATAAACCTTCTGGTCGCGCTTGCGGCCGGTCAACACCACCTTGGCGGCGTTGATGACGATAACATTGTCGCCGCAATCGACGTGAGGCGTGTAGGTCGGGAGGTGCTTGCCGCGCAACCGCATCGCCACCAGCGTCGCGAGGCGGCCGACAACCAGACCGCTGGCGTCGATCACCACCCACTTCTTGGTGACTTCGGCGGGCTTAGCCGAAAACGTCTTCATGTGAACATTCCTGAAAGGGATTGGGCCCGCGCCGATTGCAGCGGACAGGCCGAGCTTTTAGAGATCGCGCGCCGCCACGTCAATGGTCAAACGCGGCAAATTCACACGCAATATCAAGCGCTTAAAAATATGGTATTTTGATACCCTAGAAATCAGCTTGCGTTTGGAATGGAATAGGTCGCCGTAACGTGAGCGATCGGGTCAGGCGATGTGCCCGAGAGAAGCGTCACCTCGCCCACCGCCAACCGCTTGCCGAGCTTGAGCAGCCGCGCCGCCGCCAGCACATCCTGTTCCGGTTGTCCCTTGCGCAGGAAATTGATGTTGAGATTCGTGGTCACTGCCAGTCCGATAGGGCCGATGGCGGACAGCAGCACCACATACATGGCGAAATCCGCCAACGCCATCAGCGTCGGGCCGGACACAGTGCCGCCGGGCCGCAACATGCGTTCGCTATACTGCTGGCGCAGCAAGCAAGTGGCGCCATCGGCACTCTCGATTGCGATATCCCCGCCGCTGAATGCCTGAGGAAACTCAGTATGAAGAAACGCCTCCAGTTCGGCGACGCTCATTTTCGCAACGGCCATGCTTGCCCTCACTCTCGCTTGCCGCCCTCTGTTACAGTACGATGACGGAACTCGCCAGATGATGGATACGACAATGAATGCCCAACCGCTTCGCGCGCCGATTTCCGCTCCTCCGATTCTGCTCCGCGAGCAGATCGGTGACGTAGCCGTGTTGACCCTGAACCGGCCCGAAGCCCGCAATTGCCTTTCGGAAGCCCTGATCGCCGATCTCCACGCCACGATCGACGCTATCGGCGACGATAAAGCCGTGCGCGCGGTGGTAATCGCCGCCGCCGGCAAAGCATTCTCCTCGGGCCACGATCTCAAGGAACTGACGGCGCGTCGCGCCGATGCCGATGGCGGCCGCGCGTTCTTCGCGCGAATGATGACGGCCTGTAGTGCGATGATGCAAAGCATCGTGCGTCTGCCGAAACCCGTCGTCGCCGCCGTGCAGGGCGTCGCCACCGCCGCCGGATGCCAACTGGTGGCGAGTTGCGATCTCGCCATTGCCTCCGAACAGGCGACCTTCGCGACGCCCGGCGTCGATATCGGCCTGTTCTGCTCGACGCCGATGGTGGCGCTGTCGCGCAACGTTCCCCGCAAGCAGGCGATGGAAATGTTGCTGACAGGCGAACCAGTGAGCGCGACCCGCGCGCGCGACATCGGTCTCGTTAATCGCGTGGTCGCTCACGGCACCGAACGCGATACCGCGATTGCGCTCGCTCAACAAGTTGCGCGCAAGTCGGCTCACACCGTCAAGATCGGCAAAGAAGCGTTTTATCGGCAGGTCGAAATGAGTCTCGCCGACGCCTATCGCTTCGCGTCGGAAGTGATGACCGAAAACATGATGGCGCGCGACGCCGAGGAAGGCATTTGCGCCTTCGTCGAAAAGCGCGTACCGACTTGGCAGGATCGCTAGAATTGCAAGCGATGCAATATCGGCCGAAGTGCGTCCCTTCCGTCATTGCGAGCGAAGCGAAGCAATCCAGAAAGCCACGAATCAAGGACTGGATTGCTTCGTCGCTTTGCTTCTCGCAAAGACGTTTCAATGAAATGATCGCGTTACAATGAACCACGACACTTACGACGACAATTATATTCGCAGCATCCTCAACAACGTGAAGACCATCGCGATGGTCGGCGCGTCGCCGGTCAACGTGCGGCCGAGTTACTTCGCGTTCAAATATCTGGCGCAGCGCGGCTACGACATGATCCCGGTCAACCCCGGACAGGTCGGCAAAAGCCTGATGGGCAAGCCGTTCGTGGCCTCGCTCGCCGACATCGATCGTCCGATCGACATGATCGACATCTTCCGCAATTCAGACGCGGCGCTGGCGTTGGTCAAGGATGCGTTGACGCTCAATCCTCTGCCGAAAGTGATCTGGATGCAGCTTGGCGTCCGCAACGACGAAGCCTGTGCGCTTGCCGAAGCCGCCGGGTTGAAAGTGGTAATGAACCGCTGCCCTAAAATCGAATACGGCCGGCTCTCCTCCGAGATTTCCTGGATGGGCGTCAATTCGCGCACGCTGAGTTCGAAGCGTGCACCGGTCCCCACGCAGGGCATGCGGCTCTCGCTGAATCGGGTGAGCGTCGGTGGCGGCGGCACCAATGCCGCGGACCGCGCCGCGCAACTCAAGGACGACAAGAACAATAATGCCTAAAGCCGTAAGGCGCTGCCATTCTGTTCCCTTCAACTGAGGGTACTCAGCATATCCGCGCAGCGATCACGGCCCGACTTGACGCCGCGCGGCCGGATCAGCAGCATGCCGGGCCGCCAAAACCCTTTCAAGCAGACAGGACCTGAGAATGACCGACCGCCTTCCCGGATTTGCCACGCTCGCGATCCATGCCGGCGCTCAGCCGGACCCGACCACCGGCGCGCGCAATACGCCGATCTATCAGACCACGTCATTCGTCTTCAACGATGCCGACCACGCGGCCTCGCTGTTCGGCCTGCAAGCGTTCGGCAACATCTATACACGCCTCGGCAACCCGACCACCGCGGTGCTGGAGGAGCGCGTCGCAGCGCTCGAAGGCGGCACGGCGGCGGTGGCAACGGCGTCCGGCCACGCCGCGCAGGTCACGGCGCTGCATCAGTTGCTACGGCCCGGCGACGAATTCATCGCCGCGCGCAAGCTCTATGGCGGCTCGATCAACCAGTTCTCGCACGCCTTCAAGAGTTTTGGCTGGAACGTGGTGTGGGCCGATCCGGATGACATTTCCACGTTTGAACGCGCAGTGACGCCGCGCACAAGGGCGATCTTCATCGAGTCGCTCGCCAATCCCAGCGGCTCGGTCACCGACATCGAGGCGATCTCCGCCGTCGCGCGCAAGGCCGGCGTACCGCTGATCGTCGACAACACACTGGCGAGTCCCTATCTCATCCGTCCGATCGACCACGGCGCCGACATCGTGCTTCACTCGCTGACGAAATTCCTTGGCGGCCACGGCAATTCGATCGGCGGCATCATTGTCGATGCCGGCACCTTCGACTGGTCGCGTGACAACAAGTATCCGATCCTGAGCGAGCCGCGCCCGGAATATCACGGCATCAAGTTGCAGGAGACGTTCGGCAACTTTGCTTTCGCCATTGCTTGCCGAGTGCTCGGCCTGCGCGATCTCGGCGCGGCGCTGTCGCCGTTCAACGCCTTCCTGTTCCTGACCGGCATCGAGACGCTGCCGCTGCGGATGCAAAGGCATTGCGACAACGCCAAAGCGGTCGCCGAATGGCTGTCGGCGCATCCGGCAGTGAACGAAGTGAACTATGCCGGCCTCGCCGGCAACCGTTACAACAACCTCGCCCGCAAATATTCGCCGAAGGGCGCGGGCGCGCTGTTCACCTTCACGCTCAAGGGCGGCTATGACGCCGGCGTCAGCCTCGTGTCCAATCTGAAGCTGTTCTCGCATCTCGCCAACATCGGCGATACGCGGTCGCTGGTGATTCATCCCGCGTCGACCACGCACAGCCAGCTCACCGATGAGCAGAAGATTCAGGCCGGCGCCGGCCCGGATCTGGTGCGCCTCTCCATCGGCCTCGAGGACAAGGAAGACCTCATCGCCGATCTCGATCAGGCACTGCGGGCGTAACCCCAACATTATGCAATAAAGCCACTGTCATGGCCGGGCTCGTCCCGGCCATCCACGTCTTTGACCTTGCTAGGACTTCAAGACGTGGATGCCCGGCACAAGGCCGGGCATGACGAACTGAGTGTTTCCGTCAAAAACGCAAATCACTCCGGTTTCCATCCCTACGCCTTCCCTGCCCGCGCTGCCTTGTCGATGCGCGTCAGGCGCTTGTTGCGCACCACCAGCGAATAGGTGGCGAGCGCGAATAAAATCACCAACAACTGGAGCGACAAGGCTTCCACCGTCGGATTAAGACCCACGGTAGAGAGCCAATCCGCGCCCGCGACCTGCGTGAACGGCAGGATAGACTGCTCCTGAAATTCCTGTACCGCCTCGCCGATGAACTTGATCGCCATCGCGAACAGGAATGCCGAGGTGATGATGAACAATGGCCGCAGCGGGATTTTCTGCGCGATCAGGTTGATGAAGTAAAACAGCACCGCGAGCCACAGCGTTGCCGCGGCAAGCCCGCCGAACAGGCCGATACTCCAGCCGCCCTCGGTGGTGGCGAGCGCGTTGATGAACAGCACGGTCTCCGCACCCTCGCGAAATACTGCCAGAAACGCCAGCGCGGCCACCGCCCACGCGGTGTCCTGCGCCAATGCATTGTCGGCCTTGAGGGCGAGATATTCCTTCCAGCCCTGCGGATCCTGCTTCACCATCAGCCAGCCGGAGACGTAGAGCATCAGCGCGGCGGCAAACAGGATGATGACGCCTTCCATCAGGTCGCTGTGCTGGCCCGAATTGAGCATCGCGAACAGCCATGCCGCGATGATGCTGACGCCGATCGCCGCAAGCGCGCCAGCGTAAAGCGATTTGACGCGATGGCCACCGCCCGCCCTGGTCAGATAGGCCGCGAGCGCCGCGATCACCAGCATCGCCTCCAGCCCCTCGCGAAGCAGGATGACTGCGGATTGAATGAAGGCGCTGGACATGACCTGGCTCTCGGATGAACGGATCGACAAAACGATGCTCGTTCTACCCCTCGAATGTGTTGCGCGGAAGCAAACCACCGGCACACAAGATCGTCATCGCCGCGTCGGTGCAGATAATCCCTGCAAACAGCGGGTTTCTGCATAATTTGAAGATTAGAATAGCTCCACTCAGCGCGCCACGCCGGCAGTGAGCGGCGATATCTTCGTCTCACGTACAAGCGACGGCACACTCAGCCGCTCGACCTGCGCGATCGCCAGCGTCAACACCACGATGGCGACGCCTTGATGCGCCAGCCCGAGCGAGATCGGCACCTGATGCAGCAGCGTCAGAATGCCGAGCGTCGCCTGCATCGTCATAGCGAGCGCGAGCCACGACGCACCGTTGACCACGGCGTTGCCGGCGCGCGAACGGATCGCATCGACGAGATGCAGGATCGCGACCACCCACAATGTATAGGCCACCATGCGGTGATTGAATTGCACCGTTAGCGTATTGTCGAACAGGTTGCGCCACCATGGCTGTTCGAAGAACAGCCGCGCCGCACTCGGAATGAAACCGCCGTCGATCAGCGGCCAGGTGTTGAACACCTTTCCGGCGCGCAGCCCCGCCACCAGCGCGCCAAGATAGAGTTGTAGGAACACCAGCCCGAGCAGCACCGCGCTCGTCACCTTCAGCCGCGCGGCGCCTGAAACGCGCGGATGCTCCGACAGTCGCCGTAGCGTCCAGACAATCGCCGCGAAGATCAGCAGCGCCAGCATCAAATGCGTCGCCAATCGATATTGCGAGACTTCGACGCGCTGGGTCAGGCCGGACGCGACCATCCACCAGCCCACCGCGCCCTGCAATGCGCCGAGCGCGAAGATGCCCCATAGCCGACGTTTCAAGTCGCCCGGCAGAAAGCCGCGCCACATGAACCACAGGAACGGCAACAGGTAGACCAGACCGATCACTCGCCCGAGCAGACGATGGCTCCATTCCCACCAGAAGATGGTCTTGAACTCATGCAGCGTCATGCCGGAATTGAGTTCGCGATACTGCGGGATCGCCTTGTAGCCCTCGAACGCCTCGTTCCATTGCTGCTCGCTGAGCGGCGGCAGCGTTCCGGTCACCGGCTTCCACTCGACGATGGACAGGCCGGATTCCGTAAGACGCGTGGCTCCACCCACCAGCACCATCAGCGCGATCAAGGCGGCCACGATCACGAGCCACCAGCGCACCGCGCGAATACACGCGGGCGCGGCGCTGGCGCCAGGTTCCGCCGAAGTCAGGATTTCGGTCATTTCAGCCGCAATTTGAGAGCAATTTTGCGTTGGTTATAGCCTCGCGGCCGGGCGGTGCAAGCCGCGCTTGATCTAACGGCGGGCAATCTCTACACGTTCGCGTCATGACCATCCGCACCCGGAAATTCCTCGGCACGATCGCCCTGCTCATCCTCGTGGTGGTGTGGTCGCTGCTCGGCATGACCATCGCGCAGACGCCGTGGCTGGCTGCTTCCGGATGGTATCAGGCGATTTTCTATGTTGTAGCCGGCATCGGTTGGGTGCTGCCGGCGATGCCGATCATCAGTTGGATGTCGCGGCCCGATCCTGAGGTCTAAGCGGCTCTTCCAGGTGCCGCGTGGCGGCGACTCCACAATCCCCCTTACGCTTTATTGACGTTTGTTTGCCAAGGTTCCGGCAACAAGAGACATGAAAAATGTCTTAACGGACAGGGTGTGCGTATGACCATGGCGGCTGTCATCGAGAGCCGGGCAACCGAAGCCCGCGCGCAGGCCGAAGCCACGCGGGTGGCGGAGGTCGAGATTTTTCGCAACATGACTGCTGCGGAGCAGACCTGGCGTCGCCTTGAAGGTCCCGGCTCCGTGCTGACGCCCTATCAGCGCTTCGACTTGCTCGCCAATTGGCAAAACCACGTCGGCACCGAAACCGGTATCGAACCGATCATCGCGGTCGCGCGTGATGCGTACCGTGAACCGCTGATGCTGTTGCCGCTCGGCATTCAGCGCGATCATGGCGTCGGGGTCGCGAGCTTTCTCGGCGACAAACACATCACCTTCAACATGCCAATCTGCCGTCGCGATTTTCTCGCCACCGCGACGCGCGGCGATATCGACGTGGTGCTCGATGCGCTGCGCGCACCCGCGCTCTCGATCGATACCCTCGCGCTCGCCCGGCAACCGCGACACTGGCATAACCTCGCCAACCCGATGGCGTTGTTGCCCACCCAAGCTGCGGTCAACGGCTGCCCGCTGATGGCGATCGAGGTCAACGCAGCGCCGACCGCGCTCATCAGCAACTCGTTCCGCCGCCGCTTGAAAAGCAAAGAGAAGAAGCTGCAAGCGCTTCCCGGCTACCGCTATCTCAAGGCGGAAACCGATGCCGACATCGCCCGGCTGCTCGATGCGTTCTTCGCCATCAAGCCGCAACGGATGGCTTTGCAGAAGCTCCCCAATGTCTTCGCCGATCCCGGCGTCGAGAGTTTCATCCGCGGCGCCTGCCATACGAAGCTTGCGGATGGCGGCCACGCGATCGAGATTCACGCGCTGGTATGCGACGAAGAGGTGATCGCCATCTACGCCGGCGTTGCCGATGGTGACCGCTTCTCGATGATGTTCAACACCTATACGTTGTCTGCCATCGCCCACTTCAGCCCTGGCCTGATCCTGATGCGCTACATCGTCGATCATTATGCGGCGCTGAAATATAGCGCGATCGATCTCGGCATCGGCTCGGACGAGTACAAGCGCTTGTTCTGCAAAAACGACGAACCGATCTTCGACAGCTTCATCGGCCTCAACGCACGCGGCAAGATGGCGGCGAGCGGCCTTTCAGCCATGGCTCACCTCAAGCGCCTGGTGAAGCAGACGCCGGCGTTGATGAAAGCCGCGCAGACCATCCGCGGCTCACTGAACCGCTAGAGTATTTCACGCTGCGACGAAGCGCGGTCCGCGCTCGCCGAAATCGATGGGCACCGCCTGGCTGAGCATGGTGACGTTGCCGAACCCCACCGCCCGCAACTGATCGGACATCGATTGGCGCGCGTCGACGCTCGTAGCGCCGTCGGGAACCACGATGGCCCGTGCACCGGCCGTCAACAGGGCCGCCGGCAGATCGTCGGCAGCACCTGCATCCAGTACGACATGATCATAGGCTTGCAGCAGCGCATCGAGCGCCAACGTCAGGCGCGGCGATTGCAACAGCGCACGGTCAGCGCCGGCGCGCCCCGCCGTCACCAAATTCAGCGACGAGACACGATCCTTGCTGATGACTTGACCGAAGGAGGCTTCGCCCAGCATCAGATCCGTGAGGCCGGGCGCGGCACCGTCAATCGAAGCCGCCCTCACCACCGGCGAGGACGCCGACAGATCGACCAACACGACCTTGGCGCTTCGCGCCAACAGCCGCGCCAATGCGAGCGCGGTGCGGCTGGTCTTTTCCGCCGACCCGGAGCCGAGAACCGTGAGCTTGCGCGAAGCGGCGCCAGGCTTCTGCAGGTCGATCACGAGTTGTTCGAGTTCATTAACACCCGACCCGCTCGCCTCATGGACCGCAGGCAGTGGCGCGGCCGCCTCCGGCATAGCCGCCATCATCGACGGTGCAGTCATCGGAGCGACAGCCATCGATGCACGCGGCGACGTCATCCGCAGCAGCTCTCTGCTGACGACATAACCCGTCGTCAACATCAGCGTCGCCAGCGTGGCGATCAGAACGATCGGCAGCTTCTTCGGATAGTTCGGGGTATTGGAGACGATCGCGCGGGAAATGATGCGGCCATCGGCCGGCGCGGCATCGATGCTTTCGCGCGCAGTCGCTTCGCGATACTTGGCAAGATAAGATTCGAGGAGATCACGTTCGGCCTTGGCCTCGCGATCGAGCGCGCGAAGCTGGACATCCTGACCGTTGGTCGAGGTCGCCTGACGCTTGAGCTGATCGAGATTGGCACTGAGGTTTTCGACCCGCGCTTCGGCGATGCGGGCATCGTTTTCCAGCGAGCGTGACAGCTTGCCGGCTTCCTCGCGGATCTGCTTGTCGAGATCGGCGATCTGCGCCTTCAGTTCCTTGATGCGGGGATGGCCGTCGAGCAAGGTCGACGATTGCTCGGCGAGTTGGGCACGTAGCGTCACCCGCTGTTCGGACAGACGGCGGATCAATTCAGAGTTCAACACTTCCGACGCTTCGATCGGTTTGCCGGACTTGAGCATGTCGCGGATCAGACGCGCCTTGGATTCGGCATCGGACTTCAGCGCCCGCGCGTTGTTCAACTGCGTATTGAATTCGCCGAGCTGCTGATTGGACAGCGTGGTGTTGTTGGTGCCGACGAACAGACTGGATTTCGAGCGAAACGCCTCGGCGCGCTGCTCGGCGTCAGCCACCTTCTTTCGCAGGCTATCGATCTCGCCCGACAGCCATTGGCTTGCCGCCTTGGCCTGCTGCTGCCGCGCGTTCTGCTGCAGGATGAGATAATTGTCGGCGATGGAATTGGCGACCCGCGCGGCCAATTCCGGATCGCGCGACTGGAATTCGACGACCATGACCCGCGACTTGTCGACGGCGAAAGCCGTCAGCCGATCGTAATAGGCATCGAGCACGCGCTCTTCCGGCGTCATCCGGAAAGGATCGCGACCGATACCGAACAGGCCGAGCACCATTTTCACCGGTGAGATTCCGCTCAGCACCGGATCGAATTCGGCACGCTCGGCCAGCTTGTTCTGCTTGATCACCATGCGCGCCAGATCGCGCGACAGAAGCAATTGTACCTGGCTGGTGACGGCTTCGGGATCGAGCGCGTTGCGCTCTTCGGGGCGCTCGCCATTGGGGCGCAGGAACACGTTCTCGCGTCCGTCCACCAGCACACGCGTCTCGGATTTGTAGAGCGGCGTAATCATATTGACGACGGCGAGCGATACCACCGCCGCCAGCAAGGTCGGCATGATGATGAAGTTCTTTTTCGCAACGATCGCGCGCCAGATCACGCGCATGTCGAGATCGCCATATTCTGCGGCTTGAAGCGAACGGATCGGCGCTGTCGACGGCTTGGATTCAGGCTCGATTTTGGTTGCCGGCTTCGGTGCGATCACGGTGGCAACGCGCGGCTGACGGGCCGGCAACCTGCCCTTGATTTTGTTCCAGAGATCGAACCGCATGGAATGCTCCTACCGGCGCCACGACTCACGCCGCCCGCGAGTAGAGACCATTATGGTTTCCGCGCGGTTAATCCGGCTTCCGGGCACTCGGTCACGAACCGCCGTGAGGTCATGTTTTTTTAACCATAGGGGGACTTAATCGCGTCACTCTCCAATAGGATCGCGTCATGTCCGGCTATCGCGCCATTGCTCTCTGCCTGCTCAGCACGGTCGCGCTGTCTGGCTGCATGCATCGGCGGGGACCGGTGGCGAGCGGACATCCACCGAGCGACCTCGACCGCCTCGCGTATGGCAGCACACCCGCTGGGCCGCCGCCTGCTTATGCCGCGCGTCCGGCTGCGACCTCTTCGGGTGGCGCCATCGCAGCGATGCGCAACAGCTTTGCCTCCACCGCTTATCCGCGCTATGCGGCGGCCCCCGGCCCGCGCGTGATCCCGGCCCGTGCGGCTTACGGCCCGCGTATGACGGTGCCGGCCTATGATTCCGACTACCGCCTCGATGCCGGCGATAAGCTGCGCATTGTCGTTTACGGCCAGGAAGGCCTGACCAACTCCTATGCGGTCGGCGCCTCCGGCGCCATCACCATGCCGTTGATCGGCTCGGTGCAGGCGCGCGGGCTGACGCCGGCGCAACTCGCGAGCCGCGTCGGCGACCGCCTGCGCAACGGCTATATCCGCGAGCCTTATGTCGCCGCCGAGATCGAAGCCTATCGCCCGTTCTTCATCCTCGGCGAGGTCGCCGCGCCCGGCCAGTATCCTTATGTGCCGAACATGACGGCGGAGAGCGCGGTGGCGATTGCCGGCGGCTTCTCGCCGCGCGCCAAGCGCGACAGCGTCACCCTCACCCACACCTCGAGCGCCGGCACCATGCGCGCCGTGGTGTCCCCCGCCACCCCGATCAATCCGGGCGACACCATCGTCGTCGGCGAGCGCTGGTTCTGACAATGCCCGAGATATCCAGTGAGCCGCTGCGCATCCTTCACGCGGTTCGCGCGCCGGTGGGCGGCATCATCCGGCACATCCTCGATGTGGCCAACGGCCAGATCGATCGCGGCCATCACGTCGGCATCATCGCCGACAGCCTGACCGGCGGCGCCCGGGCCGACGCGCTGCTCGCGGAGATCGCTCCGCGGCTGAAACTCGGCGTGCACCGCATCGCCATCCACCGCCAACCGCACCCCGCGGATCTGACGGCGTGGCTCAGGTTCCGCAAGCTCGCGAACGACCTGAAACCGCAGGTGCTGCACGGCCACGGCGCGAAGGCCGGCGTCTTCATCAACCTGACGCCGCGCACCAATGGCGCCATCCACGTCTACACCCCGCACGGCGGCTCGCTGCACTTCCCGCCGAATACGCTGGCGGGCGCCTTCTACAGCCGTCTCGAACGCGCGCTGATGAACCGTATCGATCTATTTCTGTTCGAAAGCATGTTCGCGCGCGACACCTTCCAGCGCGTCATCGGCACGCCGGCTGGACTAGTGCGCTGCGTCTTCAATGGCGTGACCGCGCGGGAATTCGATCCGATCACCGTGGCGAGCGACGCGACCGATGTGGTCTATGTCGGCGAATTTCGCCACATCAAAGGGGCCGATTTGCTGGTCGATGCCGTGGCCGAGCTCCGCGCCGGCGGCAACCCGGTGACGCTGACGCTCGCCGGCGACGGCGAGGAAACCGCCACGATCAAGGCACAGGTCGAACGGCTCGGCCTGACCCAGGCTGTTCGCTTTGTTGGACATGTCCAGGCTCGCCACGGCTTCGCGCAAGGCCGCCTGCTGGTTGTCCCGTCGCGCGGCGATTCCATGCCCTATGTGGTGATCGAGGCAGCCGCCGCCGGCATCCCGATGATTGCCGCCAATGTCGGTGGCATTCCGGAGATTTTCGGCCCTCATCACGATGCGTTGTTCGCCCCCAATGCACCAAGCGCGATCGCCACCGCGATCACGGCGGCGATGGCGGATCGTGATGCCACGCTGGCGCGCGCGAAAGCCCTGCGCGAGCGGATTTTCCTACATTTTTCGCAGAATAGCATGGTCGAAGGCGTGATCGCCGGGTATCGCGAGGCGTTTGCCAAACATTAACCCTCCTCGACAGGCTCACGCTGATTCTTCACTGACGTTCACTAAGTGGTGGGAACAGCCTCACTACAGTCGCGCGTGCCTGAGGCCCGCATGCAAAATTAAGTGGACATCAACGTGGAACCCATCAACGCCCGCTCCATGATCGACGCCGCAGCCGCTGCTGGGGGAGCCCCCCGCGTGGAGCGCCGCCGTCGGTTGTCAACGGCAGCATTGGCGGTCGCCAACCAGAAGGTCCGCAAGGCCTATTCACCCGTCGTCATCGTCGGATTGGTGCGCCTTGCCGACTTCATCCTGATCGCGGCGATCGGCCTGGCGGTATATCTCGGCTATGTCGCGCGGCTCGACGGCTTCAGCTGGTACTACCCGATTTCCATTCTCTGCGTGACGCTCGTTTCGGTCGCGGCCTTCCAGGCCGCCGACCTCTATGAAGTACAGATGTTTCGCGGAAAACTGCGGCAGATGACGCGGATGATCTCCGCGTGGGCGCTGGTCTTCCTGCTGTTCATCGGGGCCTCGTTCTTCCTCAAGAGCGGCACATCGTTTTCGCGGCTGTGGTTGTCGGCCTACTTCGTCTGCGGACTGGCAGGACTGATCGCCGGCCGGCTTCTGCTGCGCTCGCTGATCCGGCGCTGGGCGCGTGAAGGCCGCCTCGATCGCCGCACTGTGATCATCGGTGCGGATGAGAACGGCGAGAGGCTGATCGAACTGCTCAAGAAACAGAACGATTCCGATCTGGATATCCTCGGCGTGTTCGACGATCGCAACGACACGCGCGCGCTCGATACTTGCGCCGGATTGCCGAAGCTGGGAAAGATCGACGACATCGTCGAGTTCGCCCATCGCACCCGCATCGACCTCGTTCTATTCGCGATGCCGATCTCGGCCGAGACGCGCATTCTCGATATGCTGAAGAAGCTATGGGTGCTCCCGGTCGACATCCGGCTGTCGGCGCACACCAACAAGCTCCGCTTTCGTCCGCGCTCCTATTCCTATCTCGGCAAAGTACCGACGCTCGACGTGTTCGAAGCCCCCATCACCGACTGGGATCAGGTGATGAAATCGCTGTTCGACCACGTCGTCGGCGCCATCCTGCTGATGCTTCTGTCACCGCTGATGGCGCTGATCGCACTCGCCATCAAGCTCGACAGTCCCGGACCGGTCTTGTTCCGGCAGAAACGCTTCGGCTTCAACAACGAGCGCATCGAGGTCTTCAAATTTCGTTCGCTCTATCACCATCAGGCCGATCCGCTGGCCAGCAAGGTCGTCACCAAGAACGATCCCCGCGTAACGCGCGTCGGCAAGTTCATCCGCAAGAGCAGCATCGACGAACTGCCGCAACTGTTCAATGTCGTGTTCAAAAACAACCTCTCGCTGGTCGGGCCGCGTCCGCATGCGGTGCAGGGCAAACTGAAAAGCCGCCTGTTCGACGAAACGGTCGACGGCTACTTCGCCCGTCATCGCGTCAAGCCCGGCATCACCGGCTGGGCGCAGATCAACGGCTGGCGCGGTGAGGTCGACAGCGAAGAGAAAATCCAGAAGCGCGTCGAGTTCGATCTTTATTACATCGAGAACTGGTCGGTGTTGTTCGATACCTACATTTTGCTGAAAACGCCGATCGCGCTTCTGAAGGCGGAGAATGCGTATTGAGCGCGGCTTGACGGTGTCCGTCGAGCGAGCGTGCCGCGTGAGAGTATGAGCGTGTGATGACGGACTTCGCCGCAAGCTATGGCTCCTTGCCGCCCGCACTGGTCGCGCCGCGCGTTGCCGCTCTTCAACGCGGCCTGCTCTGGCTGGTCGGATGCTCCGGCGCGGTGGTGTTCTTCGAGCCAAGCCCCTACGAACTCACCACACTGCTGGCGATGATCGTGCTGGTCGCAACCGGCTTGAGTCTGCGGATCGCTTTCCTGCCGCTTGCGGCGATGCTGTTTCTCATCAACATCGGCTACACGATTTGCGCCGCCGATCTGATGAATCAATCCCGGATCGTCACCTGGGTTCTCACGTCGTGGTACATGGCGATCACCGCCATCTTCTTCGCGATGGCGGTGGCGCAGGACACGTCCGCACGGCTGGATTTTCTCCGGCGCGGCCTGATTTTCGGCGCGCTCATCGCATCGCTCGCCGGCATCGCCGGTTACTTCAAGTTGTTTCCAGGTGCATACGGGCTCTTCACGCTCTACGGCCGCGCCATGGGTCCGTTCAAGGATCCCAACGTGTTTTCGGCATTCCTGGTGCTGCCGGCGCTGTTCCTGCTGCAAAGCGTGGTCAGCGATCGCTTCGGCAAGGCGCTGCGCAGCACGCTTGTCCTCGGCATCATCACGTTGGCGCTGCTGCTGGCCTTCTCGCGGGCCGCATGGGGTCAGTTCATCATTTCTGCTGCTTTCATGTTGTTCATGATGGTGTTGACCAGCAAGACCAATATTCAGCGCTCGCGCATCATCACTCTGTCGGTGGCAGCACTGTTGATGGGCGTCGTGCTGCTACTGGTTCTGCTGTCGTTCGATTCGATCGATACGATTTTCAAGCAACGCGCCAGCTTCGACCAGAGTTACGACGAAGGCCGCTTCGGCCGCTTCGGGCGGCACATTCTCGGCGCGCGCATGGCGCTCGATCTGCCGTTCGGAATCGGTCCGTTGCAATTCACCAAGTTCTTCCCGGAAGACACCCACAACTCGTATCTCAATGCCTTCATGTCGGGCGGCTGGATCAGCGGCGTGTGTTATCCGGCGTTGATCGGAACCACCGTTGTCCTCGGCTTCCGCTATGCGTTCGTTCGCACGCCGTGGCAGCGCGTCTACCTCGCGGTGTTCGCAACCTTCCTCGGCACCGTCGGCGAGGCCTTCATCATCGACACCGATCACTGGCGGCACTTCTGGATGATGATGGGCCTGATGTGGGGGATGTTCGCCGCCAATCAGCAACACATAGCAACGGCGCGCAGAAGCTGGGGCGCGGCCAAGGCTGCGATCGGCTGGCCGTCAGGGCTGCGGGCTTAAGAAGGCGCCGTCATTGGGAGGAGCATCAGGGACGAAGCAATCCAGACTCTTGAAGTAATACCGGGTTGCTTCGCTTCGCTCGCAATGACGAGGATTCTCAGGCCTGTTCGATTCCGAATGTCATGCCGGCGTGATCGCTTAGACGCTTGACGAGGCGATGGCGGAAAGCCGCGCCCGGCGTCCACATGCCGCCCGGCACGTCGGACGCCTCGCGCACCAGACAGATGGCGCTTTCAGCGATCATCTTCGAGGTACAGCCGTAACCAGGATCGCGGTCGCCAGTCACCACAGCGCGCATCTGGCGACCATCCGGCGCAACGCCGAGGAAAAGCAGATCGAAGTGGCCGGCCTCGCGTTCTTCCTTCGAGGGTCCCTCGCCCGGCTTGGGGCCGCCCTGCGCACCCAGCTTGTTATTCCCGGCGACAATGGCTTTCGCGATCGCCTCTCCGGTGTCTTTCGGTCCCGCCACCATCATCTCGTCGTAGACGAAATCCTGACCGTAAGGGAAACCCAACAGGAAATTGGAGCGATGCACGTTGCGGGTGTTGATGTTCGCCATCACGAACGGCGCGAGCCACATATCGAGATCGTCATCGAATTGCGGCTTGTTGCCCGGCGGTTGCTTCGGTCCCTCGAATCCCGGCGTCAGCACAAATGGATCACGCAGCATCGGCATCAAAGTCGGGTCGTTGACGGCGGCGGCGAAGATCGCCTTCATGCTGGCCGCCGTACCGCCGGAGAGCGTGCCCTTCATTTTGCGCACGCGACCTTTGACGCGATTGAAGGCCGAGCCGAATTTTGCCTTGGCCGCGTCCTGCAAAAAGAACACGCCGAGCTCGAACGGAATCGAATCGTAACCGCAGGAAAACACGATACGCGCGCCGGACGTTTGCGCCTCAGCCTGATACTTGTCGATCATCTGCCGCATCCACACCGGCTCGCCGCAGAGGTCGAGATAATCGGTGCCGCTCGCAACACAGGCCGCGACAAGATCGGTGCCGTAGAACTGATACGGCCCCACGGTGGTGAGCACGGCCTTGGTCCGCTTCAGCATCGCATCCAGCGAAGCCGGATCGGCCGCGTCGGCCGCGATCAACGGCGTATCCTTCGGCGCACCGATCTCGTCACGCACCGCCGCCAGCTTGTCGAGGCTGCGGCCGGCCATCGCCCATTTCAGGTCGCGCGGTTCGCCGTTGCGCGACGCCAGATATTCCGCCACCAGCCGGCCGGTGAAACCGCTGGCGCCATAAATGACGATATCGAATTCGGCCTCGGGCTTCATTGACTGGACTCCAAGAATCGTAACGGCGAATCGTTGCGGCGCACGCCGGGCGCCCGTTCCATCACCGCCGGGCAAACCGGTCAAGCCCATGCAGATACGGGCACCATGGCGATGTCTCGGAACCGTCCGGCAGCCTCACCAGGATCGGCCTATTTCCGGTCGGCGTAGGACGCGCCCATTCCGGCACGAACATCGCTCTGGATGCCGTAAGGCGCGATCGGATAGCGCAGGCCATTCTTCGCCAGCGCCTTCATGCCGACCACCGCCTTGGCGAGATGCGCCGGCGACAGCGCCATCAGCATCTCCTCGTCCGGCACGCCGCCATAGCGCCGCTCGGCGAAGCATGGCAGCGACAGGCTCGGCTCTCCGGTCGCAAGCGCCCGCCCCCAGGAATCGGCGCAGGCGGTCTCACCCACCACGCCCCATTCGAACTTCTTGTAGCCAGTATATTGCAGACCATTGATGAGGATGATCATCTGGCCGGGCGTCGCATACACCATGCAGATATCCGGCGGATTCAGGCGACCGCTGGCGAGCGGGCTCACCGCCATTGCCTGATAGCGACCGTAAGGCACCGTGCACAGCGCTTCCTGTCGCTTCTGCGCATCCTCCTGCGTGCCGTGCCAGACGCCGACATAGGATTCGCCCTTGAGCCATTTCTCGTCGGTCGGTGCGAGGCCAATCACCGCGCGACATTGTGCGCCGACCAGATCGGCCGAGGTGATGCCGACAGTCCAGCCGAGCCGCGACGCCATGCTGACGATTTGATCGGTGGTGTGGATCGCACTCGGCCGGCGGATTTTCGGGATCGCTTCCATCTCCGCCACGGTGGCGAACATCTTCATGCCGATCACGGTCGTCTTGAGCCGCAGCAACGTATTGAGATCGGCAACGAGTGCCGCGAGATCGATCTTGTCCGTCGCTGCCGTCTCGCGCGCCTTCACGTCCTGCTGCATGGCTTGGTCCCTTGTGTTCCGTTTCTGCATGCAGTTTAGAACAACAATAAACAATGGAAACCGTAAAACGCGAACGGCGGCCGTCCTTATGGACGCGCCGCCGCAACAGCCAAGACACTCGAACAGCCTGACCGGCCGCCAACGCTATTTCGTGGTGTAGCCACCGTTGACCAAAATGGTCTGCCCGGTCATCCACCAGCCGTCCGACACCAGGAAGCGGATGAACGGCACGATATCTTCGATATCGGTGAGGCCGGTCTTGGAGAATTTCGACAGCGCCGCAGCGGTCTTGTGATAGGCGACCGCATCCGCGCCTTCGGCCGGATAGAAGAACGGCGTATCCATCGGGCCCGGCCCGATCGCGGTCACCGAAATACCGCGCTCGCCGAATTCCTTCGAAGCCGCGCGGGTGAAATGCTCCACCGGCGCCTTGGTGCCGGCATAGGACGCGTAGAACGGCGTATAGGCGCCGAGCAAGGACGTCACCAGCGTGCAGATCTTGCCGTTGTCGTTGAGATGGCGCCCCGCTTCCTTGAGGAAGAAGAACGCCGACTTGGCGTTCACCGCGCTCATCTCATCGTATTCCGCCTCGGATATTTCGACCATAGGCTTCTTCAGCACCTTGCCGACGGTGTTGATGGCAATATCCGGCTTGCCGACCGCTGCGACGACATCCGCGAACAGCTTCTCCATCGCGGCTGCGGACGTGAGATTGCCCTGCAACGCCACGGCATTCGCGCCGGCGGCCTTGATCGCGGCCACCGTCTTATCGGCATCGGCTTTCGTCGCGGCGCTGTTGTAGTGGATCGCGATCGCCTTGGCGCCGTGGGCGGCCAGGTCCCGCGCCAACAGTCCGCCGAGATTCTTGGCGCCGCCTGCGATGATGACGGTTTTTCCCTTGATGCTGTGATCGGTCATATCGTGCTGCTCCGTCTGCGGCCGCCCATGCAGCCCTTGGGAAACAGCTATCATCTTGATAATTCGGTTAAACTGGCTTCATTTGACAAGATATGTCAGAATTTCCGAACAATATCTGGCTTGGCTGACCCCCATGGACCGCATCGAGCTTTTCAGGATTTTCGCACGCGTGGTCGAAAGCGGCAGCTTCACCAAGGCCGCGACGACGCTTGGCCTGCCGCGCTCCTCGATCTCGGCCGCGATCCAGACCTTGGAGGGCCGCGTCGGTGCGCGGCTGTTGTCGCGCACGACACGCAAGGTCGCGCCGACGCAGGACGGCCACGCTTTCTACGAGCGCTGCCTGCGCGCCATCGCCGACGTCGAGGAAATCGAAAACCTATTCCGTAACGACGCCGTTCTCCCCGCCGGTCGGATTCGCATCGATGTCCCCGGCCGCATCGGGCGCTTGATCCTTGCGCCGGCGCTGCCGGAATTCCTCGCACGCTTTCCGGAGATCGATGTCGACTTCGGATCGACGGATCGCGCCGTCAATCTGATCGAGGACAATATCGATTGCGTCCTGCGTGTGGGTCCGCTCGCCGATTCCGGCCTGATCGCGCGCCACATCGGTGAGCTGCCGCTGATCAACGTCGCAAGTCCCGCTTATCTGGCACGCCATGGCACACCGCAGCATCCCGACGATCTCGGCGCGCATCTCGCGGTGAACTATGCGTCACCCTCGAATGGACGCATCGTGCCTTGGGAATGGATCGCGGACGGCGCGGTGAAAACCTGCACGCCGCGCGCGCGTGTTACCGTGAACAGCGCCGAGGCCTATATCGCCTGCTGTCTCGCCGGCGTCGGCCTGATCCAGATTCCCGCTTACGACGTGAAGGACCATCTCGCGTCCGACGCACTGGTCGAGGTGATGCCGAACTTCCGCGCCGCACCGATGCCGATAACGTTGCTGTATCCGCATCGGCAACACCTGTCGCATCGGCTGCGCGTCTTCATCGAATGGCTGGAACGCGTGCTGCGCCGTGACGCGCTCGCCTGATCGACAATCGCCGTTTGCTGACGCACACTCGTTGTGTACAGAGCGAATGGATCATCATGGCGCATCATCACGTTCCTGCCAGTCCGAAGACCTGCCACTGGGGATTCTTTGAAGCGAAGCTGCAACCCGTTCTCCGCATCGCCAGCGGCGACGAAGTCACCGTCGATACCGTGAGCGGGAGCCCGGAAGTCATCCCCGATCGGAGCAAGTTTGATATCCCGCCCGAACTCGACGCCATTCACGCCGAGAACGAACGCATGCTGCCCGGGCATATTCTCACCGGGCCGATCGCGATCGCAAACGCGGAGCCCGGCGATGTGCTCAAGATCGACATCCTCGATATCCGGCTGCGGCAGGACTGGGGCTGGAACGTCATTCGTCCTTTGATGGGGACCCTGCCCGAGGATTTCCCGGAAGGCCGCGCGGTCAACATTCCGCTCGATCAAACGCGCATGACCGGCCGGATGCCGTGGGGCCTCGACCTGCCGCTCAAGCCTTTCTTCGGCGTCATGGGCGTATCGCCGCCGCCGGCATGGGGACGCATCTCGTCGCTGGTGCCGCGCGCGATGGGCGGCAATATCGATCTCAAGGAGTTGATCCCGGGCACCACGCTGTTTCTGCCGGTGTTCGTCCCCGGCGCAATGTTTTCCTGCGGGGACGGCCATGGCGCGCAGGGTGACGGCGAAGTCTGCGTCACGGCTATCGAGACCGCACTGCAAGGCCGCTTCCGGTTCGTTCTGCGCAAGGATTTGAGATTCCCTACACCTCGCGCGGAAACGCCGACGCACTACATCACCATGGCGATGCATCCCGATCTCGATCGCTGCGCCGAGAACGCGTTGCGCGACATGATCGTGCTGCTCGGCGAACAACGCGGATTGTCGCGCGAGGACGCCTACATGCTGTGCAGCCTCGCCGCCGACCTCCGCGTGACGCAGACGGTCAACGGCTCGAAAGGCATTCACTGCATGATCGAGAAAGCGATCGTGCACGGGTGATGCGCGATCAGCCCAGCTTCCAGCCGGCCTCGGCAGCGAAGCGCGCGTGGAAATCGGGATCGTAGGCCGCCTCCGGCGCGCCACGCACCCAGCCGTCGAGCAGTTCGGCATCGTGCCCGACGAGAATGCGCCAGCGCTCGGCCTTGACGCCGTCGAGGATGACCTTTGCGGCCGCCGACGCCGTCATCGGGGCTTCCTCCAGAAAGACACGCGCACGCTCCGCCGCCATTTGCTGAATGGCATCGTCGGAAAGTTGCGACACGTCGACGCCGCCGGCGACCAGCCGCCCGCGCGTCTGCTCGATCTCGTTCTGATCGAGGGTGTCGGTCTCCACGCCTTTCTGCACCTTGCGCGAATTCGACATGATCGAGGTGCCGATGTGTCCCGGCATCACCACCGAGCATTTGATATGGGGCGCGTTCAGCCGCAGGTCGGTAATCAGCGCCTCGGTGAATCCCTTCACGGCAAATTTCGCCGCGCTGTAAGCGGTATGGGACACGGTCGGTCCGAGCGACGCCCAGAAGCCGTTGACGCTGGACGTGTTGACGATGTGGCCAGCGTCCGCGTTTTGCAGCATCGGCAGGAATGTGCGGGTGCCGAGATAAACGCCGCCCCAACAGATGTTGAAGGTGCGCTCCCATTGTTCGCGGCTATTGGTGAACAAACTGCCGCCGCCCCCGATGCCGGCGTTGTTGAACAGCAGATGGATTTTATCCGTCGCCTGTTGATCCGCCACTTCGTCGCGAAATCGCTGCATCTGCGTCTCGTCGGAGACATCGGCGACATGCGTGGTGATGCGCAGCCCTTGCGGAAGGCGCTCGGCTTCGCACAGCCGCTTGGTTTCCACCATGTTCGCCATCGACACATCGCACATCGCGACGTTGCAGCCTTCGGCGACAAGCTGTCGGGCCAGTTCGCGACCCATGCCCGTGCCACCGCCGGTGATGACCGCGATCCGTCCTGCAAAATCCTTCATGCGTGCTCCTCGCCTTTCGGGTGCGTCAACTCTTTCAGCTTCACCATGCTGTGCAAGGTGAGATTCACCGGTGTCGGAATGGCCAGTTCCGCGCCTTTGCGGACCACGTAGCCATTAAGAAAATCGATCTCGCTCGGCCGCCCGCGTGCGACATCCTGCGCCGTCGACGAATATTGCTTCGGCATCGACGTCACCAGCGCAACGGTCGAAGCATACATGTCGTTCGGCAATGCGACGCCCAACGCGTCGGCCACCGACGCGCATTCCTCGACGATGCTGCGCATCACCTCGCGCACGCCATCGACATCGAACAGCCGGCCATAGGGCAGTTGCGCCACCGCCGACAGCGCGTTGTAGGCGCAATTGATCACCAGCTTGGCCCAGAGTTGATCGACGACACGATCCGAAACCTTGGTCGGGATCGCAGCGGCGGTTAATTGCGCGGCGATCGCATCGCTCGCGGCCGATGCGCCGATCACCAGGTCACCCCGACCGTGGTGAATGACATGTCCAGGCCCGCCCATTTCCGTCGCGACATAGACGGCCGCGGGAACGACCGCCTGCCGCAGCAACGGCTGCAAGCGCGTTGGATTGTCGACGCCGTTCTGCAATGACAAGATCGTCGCTGCGTCCTTCAGAAACGGCGCCATCGACCGACCGGCGGATTCGGTATCGCCCGACTTCACACAAAACAGGACGAGATCGGCGCCCTCGACGCCATCGGGTTCGGCGGTGGCCTTGATCGGCACGACGCCGGTAAAGGCCTTGCTGTCCAGCTTCAAACCGCCGTTGCCGCGAATGGCCGCGACATGCTGAGGCCGTCCAATCAGAACGACATCATGCCCGTGCCGGGCCAGCATGGCTCCGAAATAGCCGCCGACCGCGCCGGCGCCCATCACCGCGATTTTCATATTCGACCAACTCCAGCATCGCGGTAGCTCCTAGCCGTGGCGAAGAGAACGAAGACCGCGCATCGAACCGGCGGACGACTGACGCCATTCGCCATCGCTCAGAGTGGCATTGATTTGTCGTGGTTCGCAATGGCCGTATGAATAGGATTCAGAGCCGCCTTTATCGACGTCGTGACGGCCGCGACGCTTCAGAACGCTTCAGATACACCGGCCTCGATTGCGCGCCGTCAGCCTTGACAGGCTCTCGTTTCGAGCAGCGCATTGAGCGTCAACGCGTTGGAGCAATAGTCGTTGTAGTTCTGCCTCGCCGAACCCGCCTCGAGTTCGCGCCGACACCGATTGATCATCAGGCATCCAGGGCACACGAGACACATGTCGCGCGTGAGGGCGTCTGGATTTACGATCTCGCATTGCTCGACGTTGAGCGAAAGCGCGCCCATCAGGCGCTCCAGTTCGTCGGTGCGATCGCCTGCGACATACAGACGTTCAAAGACACCGTCAGGCACCCAGACATCGCGCGCCAGTTCTTCGCGCTGGGCCATATCCAGCGAACTGAACTCGTTCGCGAGCGCGCGACGAACTTTCCATTTCTCCAAGATTGCTGCGACACCCATTTCGGCACCTCCAGATCGCGGTCAGCATGACATGCGTCGAGAAGCCGAACATTGATCTGGCACAAATTCGAGTGTCGGCGATCTCGCGTGTGGAATCTCGCCGCTTACGGAGATCAAGGCTGACTAACCGTAATAGGTCTGTCACGCGGCCCGGTGTGTTGGGGCTTCTCTACCAAATGATGCAGCCCGCCGGGTTTGCTCCGGGTGCCCGACACACCAATTGCGGGGAATGAGGACGGTGGGGTTTTAATGGTCGGAGCGGCGGGATTTGAACCCACGACCCCTAGTCCCCCAGACTAGTGCGCTAACCGGGCTGCGCCACGCTCCGTGCCATTTTACGGCCCCGTTCCTGTAGCCGCGATCCGGCCTTGGCGCAAGCAGCCCGACCGTGGATTTAGGAGCATTGATGCCTCATGCCGGTCGGACAATACACCAAGCGGGTACCGCCTACCCCTCCTTCAACGCGCTGTCGAGCAACTGGCGGCAGGCGGTCAATTCTGTCAGCACGGCACGCAGCCGATCGGTATCGAGCCGGCGAAATTCGACGCGCGGACTCTGGGCGCCGGGATGGCCGGCAGATGGTCGCATAGA
The DNA here is from genome assembly GCA_051954235.1 of Xanthobacteraceae bacterium. GTDB lineage: Bacteria > Pseudomonadota > Alphaproteobacteria > Rhizobiales > Xanthobacteraceae > 62-47. The sequence goes on along the minus strand of JBQCHY010000065.1, from coordinate 75,773 downwards.
GGGTTCCGGCTCGAAGCGCATCGCGGGCTCGACACGGCGGGGCGCGGACAGTTCGGGCTCGCGCCGTTGCGGCGGGACGCTCTCCTCCGAATCCTCGTCGTCCCCAGCGGCCTCTTCGAGATCGTCGTCAGTCTCGTCCTCGCCCTCATCCGCCGCGTCATGCAAATCCTCGGCGCGATCGTCATCGTCGTCCTGCGCGCGCGCAGGCACGGCCCTCTCGATTGGACCGAATACGACCGCTGCATTCTCGGTCAGGCTTTGGACCGACTTGATGCCGTGCGCTTTCAGGATCCGCTGCACACCCCGGATCGTGTAACCCTCGCCATAGAGCAGCCGACGAATGCCACGCAGCAGGTCGACGTCGTCGGGGCGATAGTAGCGGCGGCCGCCGCTGCGCTTCATCGGCTTGATCTGCGAGAAGCGCGTTTCCCAGAAGCGCAGCACATGCTGCGGAACTTCAAGCTCCTCAGCGACCTCGCTGATGGTGCGGAATGCATCCGGCGCCTTGTCCAAATGCATGCCCTCCTGTGCTTGTCGGTGGTGCGAATCCAACATCGCAACGCATCGCCTGACTCTACCGCAGCAGGCGTCGATTGGAAAGCAATGCTGATTTCAAAGGGGACAAGCGAGACGCGTGAGACGCCTCGAAAATTACTCGCCGTTGTCGGCGCCATTGCCCGCGCTGTTGGCGTTGATCCGCTGCTTGAGAATCGCGGATGGCTTGAACACCATCACCCGGCGCGGCGAGATAGGAACTTCGGTTCCGGTCTTCGGATTGCGGCCGATGCGCTGGCCTTTCTTGCGCACCATGAATGACCCGAACGACGACAGCTTGACGGTCTCGCCCTTCTCAAGACAGTCGGTGATTTCCTTCAATACCAGCTCAACGAACGCAGACGACTCCGTGCGCGATAAGCCTACCTTCTGATAGACAGCCTCGCACAAATCGACGCGTGTTACGGTTTTGCCAGTTCCAGCCATCGCCTGCCCCAACTCACGGCGGAAAATTTCGCCTCGGAAATTATGAGCTTAGTGCGCGCCGGTCAACAGCGCACATCAATGCAGCCGCATTCAGATCAAGCAAACTCGATACAAATACCAGCTTGAGGCTCACCAGCGCAGCAGCGCGGAACCCCAGGTAAAGCCGCCGCCCATTGCTTCCAGCAGCACGAGATCGCCTCGTTTGATGCGACCATCATGCACAGCCGTATCCAGCGCCAGCGGAATCGAAGCGGCCGATGTATTGCCGTGGCGATCAACCGTCAGCACTACTTTCTGCGGCGCAATATGCAGCTTGTGCGCTGAAGCATCGATGATGCGCTTGTTGGCCTGATGCGGAACGAACCAGTCGATATCGTCCGCAGACGTCCCCGTCGCATTGAAGGCGTCGACAATCACGTCGGTGATCATGCCGACCGCGTGCTTGAACACTTCTCGGCCTTCCATGCGCAGATACCCTACGGTCTGCGTGCTCGAGGGACCGCCATCGACGAACAGCTTTGCCTTGTGGCGACCGTCGGAGCGCAGATGCGTCGTCAGCACGCCGCGATCAGAGGGCAGCCCCGGCTGCTCCTGCGCTTCGAGAACGATCGCGCCGGCGCCGTCGCCGAACAACACGCAGGTGCCGCGATCGGTCCAGTCGAGAATACGCGAGAAGGTTTCGGCGCCGATTACCAGCGCACGCTTGAACGCACCGCTCCGCAGAAAGTTGTCAGCCGTCGCCAAGGCAAAGACGAAGCCGGAGCACACGGCCTGAAGATCGAACGCTGCGCCGTGATTGATGCCGAGGCCGTGCTGCACGGCAACAGCCGTCGCCGGAAACGTGTTGTCGGGCGTCGACGTCGCCAGCACGATCAGGTCGATCGACTGCGCATCGATGCCGGCATCCGCCAGCGCCGCCTTCGCCGCGTTGATCGCAAGATGCGACGTGAACTCACCTTCCGCCGCGACATGCCGCTCGCGAATGCCGGTGCGCTGCACGATCCATTCGTCGGAGGTGTCGATCTTGGCGGCCAGGTCGGCATTGGTCAGGATCTGCTTCGGCAAATAAGAGCCGCAGCCTAGCGCAACCGAACGTATGGCAGTCACGAAACAGCCTCCTGCGCAGTCGGCGCCGCCATCAGGGGGCTGCCATCGCGATTGAGCATCTGATTGATCTTGGTGAGGAGATCGTAGCGGACCATCTCATAGCCAACATCGACGGCATAGGCAAAGCCTTCGGCATCGGTGCCGCCGTGACTTTTGACCACCACTCCGTTGAGCCCAAGAAACACGCCGCCGTTGGATTTGCTGGGGTCGAGCTTGTCGCGCAGCGCCTTGAACGCATTCCGCGCCAGCAAGTAGCCGAGCTTGGCCCGCCACGTCCGCTTCATCGCGGAGCGGAGGAATTCGCTCATCTGCCGCGCGGTTCCCTCGGCGGCTTTCAGCGCGATATTGCCGGAAAACCCCTCGGACACGATCACATCGGCATCGCCACGGCCGATGCCGTCGCCCTCGACAAAGCCAAGGAATTCGAACTGCGGGGCTTTCATCGCGCGTAGCAATTCCGCCGCCTCGCGAATTTCCTCGCCGCCCTTGACCTCCTCGGTCCCGATATTGAGCAGCCCGACGGTCGGCCGCTCGATATCGAACAGCACCCGCGCCATCGCGCTGCCCATGACCGCCAGCGCCATCAGATGATGCGCATCGCCGCCGATGGTGGCGCCGAGATCCAGCACCACGGAATCGCCGCGCGCGGTCGGCCAGACCGCCGCGATCGCCGGCCGGTCGACCCCGGGCAACATCTTCAGGTTGAACCGCGACATCGCCATCAGCGCGCCAGTGTTGCCGGCGGACACGGCGACGTCGGCGCCGCCTTTCTTCACCGCGTCAATCGTCAGCCACATCGAGGAGTTCTTGCGGCCATGCCGCAGCGCCTGGCTCGGCTTCTCCTTCATGCTGATCATGACGTCGGTGTGTACGACGCGGGACACCGCCTTCAGCGCCGGATGGGCATCGAGCTGCGGCCCGATCACCGCGCTATCGCCGAACATGACGAATTCACTGTCGGGATGCCGGGTCAACGAAATGGCCGCGCCGGGAATGACCGCGGACGGACCGATGTCGCCGCCCATGGCGTCAAGCGCAATTCGAACTTTCTTCGCCATATACGTCCCGGAAACCATGTATTTTGCGGGCTATGAACACATCCACCGCAACCCTGCGGCTCCCGCTGCGCCGCACCCTACCAAGCGCGACAATAGCGTGTCACGGTGTTGATACAACATCTTGACCCGCTAGGCCGAACCCGGGGTGGTTATTGAAAGAATCAGGCGCGTTGCGCAACCGCGGAAATGCATGCGGCTTGACAGACCCGGCGCGCCTCAATCGGAGTCAGGCGGCGCTTTCCCCTTTTTCAGGGCCTTGAGCGCGGCAAAGGGATGGTCCTCGGGATCCGCAGGGACCGCCGGCTGTTCGAAAACGGCGTCCGGCTTGCGCGGATAGGGATCGATTCCCAGAAACAGAACATCCGTCGCCACCCGACCGAGATCGATCACACCGTTGATAATCGGCTCGGGGGAATCGGGAATATCTTCGGATTCGACCTCGTCATCGACTGTGGACGACAGACGCGGAATATCCGCCTCCGGTGCAAACATCAAATCGACCGACTCGTCGATATCGTTCTCGACCGGATCGAGCGTCACCACGCAGGTCTGGCCTACGCGCGCCGTCACCTGACCGGTGACATGCACCTTCCCACCCCCGGCATGGGACAATTCGAACGCGGCGGCGGCGCGTACGAGATCGCGTAAGCCGGCCACCGTGGCCAGCGCGGCGCACTGGGTCTCAGTCGCCTCGAACGCGACCTGCAAACCAGCCTCCGGGATCTGGTCGACATTGACCGGCCACGGCCACGGATCGGCAGCGGGAGATTGTGCGGGATGGGCCATGGGGTCTTTCCTCATTGCGCACCGAGCGCGGCAAACGCCTGGCGCCCCTCGGCAAGTGCGGCGGCGTCGATGCTCGCCAGTTTCGCGACCGACGCCTCGACATAATCCGCCAAATGCCCTGCTTGTTCGAAATTCCGCCCGTTGAAGACATTCTTGTCGAGCGCGCGTGCCAGCGCCTCATGCCCTTCCGCGAGCGCGGCATCATAGGCCGCAGAGCGCCCGTAAAAGGCCTGGCCGAACGCCTGCATCCGCTTGGGAACGGTCATATCGCCCACCCCCATCTCACGGAGGTTCGCATCCATATCGCTGCAGAAGAGATCGAACAGCCCTTGCGCCAGCTTCCGCGAATCCATGTCCGCGCCGAGACGGCGCAGCACCATCCACAGATGCAACACCACCAGATCGAAACGGCCGTCGACCGTGTCCGGGACTCCATAGCCGTGGTAGAACGCCGGCTCTCGCGCCCTCGTCACGATCATGCCATAGATGGTGCCAATGGTGTTTTCCGAACCGGATCGGGGTCGGGCAAAAGATTTGAACGGCCAGATCGTCATAGGTTCCACATCGACGCCAGGGCGCGCCTATCTTGAATTCGCCGGTTCAGCCCGGTACGTCAACGCCCTATAGGATGCAAGGGGACGGGGCTCACTTCCGCATGACAAACCGCAATCGGACCGAAAGAACGCGCGGCCGCGCCGCACGCTGGCGAGGTATTGGAACCGCCATTGCCATCGCGCTTACAGGCGTGAGCTTGGCTGCATGCGGCGGCGAGCAGTTCCAGAAGGGCTATATCCTGCCGCCGGGTGCGTTGGAGCAAATCCCCATCGGCGCCAGCCAGGATCAGGTGCTGATCGTGATGGGAACCCCCTCCACCGTCGCGACCCTGAACGGCGAAGTGTTCTACTACATCTCACAGCGTACCGAACGCCCCGTCGCGTTCATGCCGCAGCATGTCACCGACCAGCGCGTAATCGCGATCTACTTCGACAAGAATCGTCAGGTCACGCGGCTCGCGAATTACGGCATGAAGGACGGCAAGATCTTCGACTTCATCAGCCGCACCACCGCGAGCGGCGGTCAGGAAATCAGCTATCTCGCACCGCTGTTCCGGTTGATCGGCGGCGGCAGTCGATAGTCGCACCAGCGCGGATCGTTGCATCTGCGCTCACTTGCATCACATCCGACTCAAGAAAAACCCCGCGGCTCGCACCGCGGGGTTTTTCTTTCAATATCTCGCAGATCAGTGCGCGAGGATCGCCAGCAGCAGCAGTGCCACGATGTTGGTGATCTTGATCATCGGATTCACGGCGGGACCCGCCGTGTCCTTGTAAGGATCGCCGACCGTGTCGCCGGTCACGGCCGACTTGTGGGCGTCCGAGCCCTTGCCGCCATGATGACCGTCTTCGATGTACTTCTTGGCGTTGTCCCATGCGCCGCCGCCCGAGGTCATCGAGATCGCGACGAACAGGCCGGTGACGATGACGCCGAGCAGCATCGCACCCACCGCCGAGAACGCCGCCGACTTACCGGCCGCGCCACCACCCGCGATGAAGTAGATCAGGAAGTAGACGACGATCGGCGACAACACCGGCAGCAGCGACGGAATGATCATTTCCTTGATCGCGGCCTTGGTCAGCAGGTCGACCGCCTTGCCGTAGTCCGGCTTGTCGGTGCCCTGCATGATGCCCGGCTTGGCGCGGAACTGACGACGCACTTCCTCGACGATCGCGCCGGCCGCACGACCCACGGCCGTCATGCCCATTGCGCCGAACAGATACGGAAGCAGACCGCCGAACAGCAGGCCGACCACGACGTATGGATTGTTCAGCGAGAAGTCGGGCGCGACGCCCTGGAAGTATGGGTGCTTGGCCCCGTCCGCGATGAAGAACTTGAGGTCTTCATTGTAGGCCGCGAACAGCACCAGCGCGCCGAGACCGGCAGAGCCGATCGCGTAGCCCTTGGTCACCGCCTTGGTGGTGTTGCCGACTGCGTCGAGCGCGTCGGTGGACTTGCGCACTTCCTTCGGCAGGCCGGCCATTTCGGCGATGCCGCCGGCGTTGTCGGTGACCGGACCGAAGGCGTCGAGCGCGACGATCATGCCGGCCAGCGCCAGCATGGTGGTGGTGGCGATCGCGATGCCGAACAGGCCCGCGAGGCTGTAGGTCACCAGAATGCCGGCGATGATGACGATCGCGGGCAGCGCGGTCGCTTCCATCGAGATCGCCAGACCCTGGATCACGTGGGTGCCGTGACCGGTGACCGACGCCTGGGCGATCGACTTCACCGGACGATAGTCGGTGCCGGTGTAGTATTCGGTGATCCAGATGATCAGGCCGGTGACGACCAGACCGACGATGCCGCATTCGAAGAGCGCCATGCCGGTGTACTTCACGCCCGCCAGCGGGCCGAAACCGACCAGCCAGTGGATGACGAAACCGACGCCGACCAGCGACAGGATGCCGGTTGCGATCAGGCCCTTGTACAGCGCGCCCATGATCGACTGGCTCGCACCGAGTTTGACGAAGAAGGTGCCGATAATCGAGGTGATGATGCAGATGCCGCCGATGGCGAGCGGCAGGGTCATCATGTTGACCAGCAGCGGCGACGTGGCGAAGAAGATCGCGGCGAGAACCATCGTGGCAACCGCGGTCACCGCATAGGTCTCGAACAGGTCGGCGGCCATGCCGGCACAGTCACCGACGTTATCTCCGACGTTGTCGGCGATCGTCGCCGGGTTGCGCGGATCGTCTTCCGGAATGCCGGCCTCGACCTTGCCGACGAGGTCGCCGCCGACGTCCGCGCCCTTGGTGAAGATGCCGCCGCCGAGACGGGCGAAGATCGAGATCAGCGAAGCGCCGAAGCCGAGCGCCACCATGGCGTCGACCACCGTGCGGCTGTTGGCCGCGTAGCCCGCGCCGTGGGTGAGGTAGGCGAAGTACAGTGTCACGCCGAGCAGCGCGAGACCGGCCACCAGCAGGCCAGTGATCGCGCCGGCCTTGAACGCCAGTTCAAGACCGCCGGCGAGCGACTTGGTCGCCGCCTGCGCGGTGCGCACGTTGGCGCGAACCGAGACGTTCATACCGATGAAGCCGGCAGCGCCCGACAGGATGGCGCCGATGGCGAAGCCCACCGCAACCAGCAGACCGAGGAAGTAAGCCAGCAGAGCGAAGATAACGATGCCCACGATGCCGATCGTGGTGTATTGCCGCCGCAGATAAGCCTGCGCGCCCTCACGTACGGCGCTTGCAATCTCCTGCATCCGTGCGTTGCCGGCGTCGGCTCCCAACACCGACGAGGTCGCCCAGATGGCGTAGACGATCGAAAGTGCCCCGCAGAGCACGATCACCCATAATGCTGTCATTGAATTGCCTCAGATCCTAGTTGCCCCGAATTGCGTTCATGACCGCAATTGCGGAGGAACGCGCAAGAAAGCCCGCTCTGCCCAAAGAGCGGCCTTAAATCGGCGGGACCATGCCAAAATCGCGACTGCCACGCAACGATGCCAAGGTCGCAAGCAAAGGTTTTTTAAAGGATTTCTGAACCGTGCCGAATTGGGCACAGGTCCGACTCGTGCCCTGAAACAGCTAGAAATGACTGTAAGATCGCCGTTGTAGCGGGATTTCCCGATTTCCGGCATCGACCAATCGCGGCACGCTTTCTCCAGCAACAATGTGGCCGATGGCACTAATCGACACGCCCGCCGACCGCGCCGCAAGCTGAAAAGCCGCAAGCCGATTCTCTGGCACCGCACAAAGCAACTCGTAGTCGTCGCCCCCGGAAACCAGCCGCGCGACGAGGCTGGGATCACTTGCCAGCCAGGTGCGCGCAGGTGCCGACAAAGGAAGCGCAGCAGCCTCCACGACTGCCGACACGCCGGAAGCGCTGCACAACTTGGCAAGATCGCCCATCAAGCCATCGGAGACGTCCATCGCAGCGCTGGCGTGATCATGAACCGCGTGCGCCAGTGCAACACGCGGTTGCGGAACCCGATATCGATCCACCAGCGCTCCGCGCGCAGGGGCGTCGCCAGCGAGCGGCCCCTGCTCTCCCTTGAGGACCGCGAGACCGAGCGTGGCATCGCCAATGGTGCCGCTGACCATCAGAACGTCGCCAATCCGTGCCGTGCTGCGCTGGACCATTTTACCTGACGGCACGCGCCCAAAGGCCGTGATTGAGATCATCGCCGGCCCCGGCGTCGAAACCGTATCGCCGCCCAGCAGCGGGCAACCGAATTGATTCGCATCCTCGCCCAGCGCCCGCACGAACGGCGCGAGCCACGCTTCATTCACGTCCCGCAACGCCAAGGTCAGCACGAAGCCGGCCGGGTCCGCTCCCTTGGCCGCGAGATCGGACAGGTTCACCCGCAACGCCTTGCGCGCCACGGTGTCCGGCGGATCATCGGGCAGGAAATGCACGCCCGCGACAATGGCATCGGTGGTGATCACGATATCGTCGCCGCCGGCTTGCAGGATCGCGGCATCGTCGGTCAGCCCCAGAGCGCCCGGCGCGGTCGCCAATGGCTTGAAGTATCGCGCGATCAGATCGTCTTCACCGGAGGACATGGAGCACGCGCAACGACAGACAGCAACCGTCATCCTGAGGAGCGAGCACTTGCGAGCCTCGAAGGATGAACGGCCACCACCCTTCGAGGCCTCCGCTTCGCTTCGGCACCTCAGGGTGACGGCTCATACCCTACCCCCGCCCGAATTCGCTGCTGCGGAACTGCCGCGCGATTTGATCCAGCACAGCGTTGACCATGCCGGTCTCATCGCCTTCAACAAAAGCATGCGCGACATCGACATATTCCGACACCACGACGCGCGCCGGCACGTCCTTGCGATGTTCGAGTTCATATGAACCCGCACGCAGCACCGCGCGCAGGATCGCGTCGATTCGCTTCAGCGGCCAACCACGCGAGAGCGCGTCGTCGATCAACGGATCGAGCTTGGCCTGATCACGCACCACGCCGGAAACGACATCGCGGAAGAACGCGGCTTCGGCCGGTAGGTACTGATCACCCTCGACCTCGTTACCGATCCAGTGGCTCTCGAACTCGGCGAAGACGTCGTTGATGCCCGCTCCTGCCATATCCATCTGGTACAGCGCCTGCACCGCGGCGAGCCGCGCCGCGCCGCGCCGGTTGGCTTTCTTGTCCTGAGGCTTGGCAGGATTGGGTTTGGCCGGATTTTTCTTGATGTCCGCCATGATGCTCAGGCCTGATTGACGCGACGTTTGAGGCGCAGCATCGCCAGCGCCGCGCGCGCGGCATCGCCACCCTTGTTCAGATCGCCGGGCCGCGCCCGCGCCCAGGCCTGCTCATCGGTATTGACGGTGAGGATGCCGTTGCCAAGCGGAATGCGGCGGTTGATGGAGAGGTCCATAAGGCCACGCGAGGATTCCATCGAGACGATCTCGAAGTGGAACGTCTCGCCGCGCACCACGCAGCCGAGCGCAATCGCGGCATCGTAAGGCTTGCCGCTTTTCTCGGCGGCATCGAAGGCAATGGCGATCGCCGCTGGGACTTCCAGCGCGCCGGGAACGGTCACGACATCATGCGTGACGCCGGCGGCATCCAGTTCCGCCACCGCGCCCTGCAGCAGCGCGTCCTGAATATCGTCATAGAAGCGCGCCTCGACGATCAGTGCACGGGCGCCGCGCACGTCGGTCTGGTCTTTCAGCGGGGCGCGTCGCGCGTCGGCCATGGGTCGATCCAGTTCTCACGAAAGCACATAAAGTCAAGGCTGACTTACATTTCCGCAGGTTTGTAGTCGCTGCCCGACGTGAAGCCAAGCACGAATACGCTGCGCATGGAGGCTCCAATTGTTCGTCATGCCGTGTCTGTCGCCGGCTTCCACGTCTTTACGACATCACGAAGACGTGGATGGCCGGGACAAGCCCGGCCATGACGATTTCCTTATGAAAAGTCTAGTTTCATCGACCGAAACCGGGCGAAGCCTCAAGATGGCTTCGCCATCTCCGTCAGCCGCGCGGCGTAGCGCGCCATGAGGTCTACCTCGAGGTTCACCTCGGAGCCTTGCTGCCAGCCGCTCAGCGTGGTGACCGACAGCGTGTGCGGGATGATCAGCACCGAAAAGCGCGTGTCCGCCACCGTGTTCACGGTCAGCGAGACGCCGTCGAGCGTCACCGATCCCTTGGTCGCGATGAAACGCGCCAGATCGCGCGACGCATCGAATTCGACGCGCGCCATGTCCGGCAGATCGTCGCGTGCCACAATGATGGCGACGCCGTCGGCATGGCCGGCGACGATGTGGCCACCGAGTTCGTCACCGATCTTCAGTGCGCGTTCGAGGTTAAGCCGCGTTCCCACCTGCCAGTGTTGTGCGGTGGTCATGCGCAGCGTTTCGGCGGCGGCGTCGACATCGAACCATGTCCGCCCATTCTCGACGCCGGAAGCGACCACGGTGAGGCACACGCCGTTGCAGGCAATCGACGCGCCATCGGCAATAGTGCTCTGATCGTAACGGCACAGAATTCGCAAACGATGCAACTGCCCCTGCGCGACAGCCTTCAGGCTGGCGATCTCGCCGACGTCGGTGATGATCCCGGTGAACATCTAAACTCGCTCGTAAATCGTAAGGGTATCGTTTTCGAGCTTTTCGCTAGCACGAACCCGATAGGAAGACGACTGTGTGATGCTGCCGAGCGGCAATGCGCCAAGGGCGGCCACGCCATCCGCTCCAATCTCAATCGGCCCGCGCAGCAGCCAGACTTCATCGACCAATCCGGCCTCGACGAACGAGGCTGCGATCTGCGCGCCGCCTTCGACCATCAGCCGCGTGATGCCCCTGTCGGATAGCGTTCGCAACACATCGGCAAGATCGAGGCCAGCCGCCCTCACCTTCACCCGCGACACCTGCACGCCCGCCGCGCCAAGCTTTGCCGCCGCCGGCGCTTCGGCCGTATCCGATGTCAGCACCCACAGCGGCACTTCGCGCGCGGAATGAACCAGCTTGCTATCGCCTGACACGCGCAACGCGCGATCCAGCACGACGCGCACCGGCGAGCGTTTCGCCATGCCCGGCAGACGGCAGGTCAACAGCGGATCGTCCGCCAGCGCGGTGCCGATGCCGACTAACACCGCGTCGCATTGCGCGCGCAGCAGATGTACCCGCGCCCGCGCGGCCTCACCGGTGATCGCCAGCAGCTTGCCGCCCGCTGCGCCGATCTTGTCGTCCGACGACACCGCGAGCTTGAGAATGACGTGTGGCCGCCCGTCGCGCACACGGCGAAAATGCCCGGCGTGATCGCGCGCGGCTTCGTCCGAACACGTCCCGACATCGACGACAATGCCGGCGGCGCGCAGCTTCGCGTGGCCCTGCCCCGCGACCTGCGGATTGGGATCTTCGATTGCGGAGACGACGCGCGCAATGCCGGCCGCGATAATGGCGTCCGCGCACGGCGGCGATTTGCCGACATGCGAGCACGGCTCCAGCGTGACGTAGAGCGTCGCACCACGCGCCGCCTCGCCCGCCTGTGCCAATGCCCCGGGCTCGGCGTGCGGCCGTCCGCCCGGCTGGGTCCAGCCGCGCCCGACGATGACGCCATCCTTGACGATGACCGCGCCGACGGCCGGGTTTGGCGCGGTGCGGCCGAGACCGCGACGCCCCAGCGTCAGCGCCAGTTGCATGAAGCGACGATCGAGCGCCTTCGCTTCACGCGCCTTGTCGGCATATTGGTCTTCCAGCAGCCGGAAGATCATTTGCGGACCAGCACCGCCGGCGGCTCGCCGTCACCGGACAATTCACCGAGCACGGTCTTGAAATCACGCGCCTCGCGGAAATTGCGATAGACCGACGCGAAGCGGACATAGGCGACGTCGTCGAGCTGGCGCAGATGCTCCATCACCGCTTCGCCGATGGTCTCCGACGAGATTTCCGCTTCGCCGCCGCTCTCCAGTTCGCGCACGATGGCCGACACCATCTTCTCGACGCGCTCGGATTCCACCGGGCGCTTGCGCAGCGAGATTTGCAGCGAGCGCACCAGCTTGTCGCGATCGAACGGCACGCGCCGCCCGTTACGCTTGATCACCGTCAATTCGCGCAACTGCACCCGCTCGAATGTCGTGAAGCGAAAATTACACGCAAGGCATACGCGCCGCCGCCGGATCACCGAAGAATCCTCGGTCGGCCGTGAATCCTTCACCTGCGTATCGAGGCTGTTGCAGCTTGGGCAGCGCATCGTTTCACCCTAAGTAACCGTCATTGCGAGGCGTGCTCGCAATGACGAAAACACATTCTACTGATAGATCGGGAAGCGGCTCGTCAGCGCCTTGACCTTTTCCTTCACCGCGGCCTCGACGCCCGGCGCGCTGCCGTCCGGCGACTGCGCCACCGCGTTGAGCACTTCTGCGATCAGGCCGCCGACCTGCTTGAATTCGGCAACGCCGAAGCCGCGCGTGGTGGTCGCCGGCGTGCCGAGCCGCAGGCCCGAGGTTACGAACGGCTTCTCGGGGTCGAACGGAATGCCGTTCTTGTTGCAGGTGAGGCCCGCGCGCACCAGCGCCTTCTCCGAGATGTTGCCCTTCAGTCCCTTCGGCCGCAGATCGACCAGCATCAGGTGATTGTCGGTGCCGCCGGAGACGATCTCGAAACCGTGACCGCGCAGCGTTTCCGCCAGCGCCTTGGCGTTCGCGACGACATTCTTCGCGTAGATCTTGAAGTCCGGTTGCAACGCTTCCTTGAACGCCACCGCCTTGGCGGCGATCACATGCATCAGCGGACCGCCCTGCAAGCCGGGGAAGATCGCGGAGTTCAGCTTCTTGGCGATCTCTTCGTCGTTGCACAGGATCAGGCCGCCGCGCGGGCCGCGCAGCGACTTGTGCGTCGTCGTGGTGGTGACGTGCGCATACGGCACCGGCGACGCATGCACGCCGCCGGCGACAAGACCCGCGAAGTGCGCCATGTCCACCAGAAAATAAGCGCCGACGCTATCGGCGATCTCGCGAAAGCGCTTGAAGTCCCACGCCCGCGAATAGGCGGAGCCACCGGCAATGATCAGCTTCGGCCGTACCTGCTCGGCCTGCTTCGCCACCGCATCCATGTCGATGATCTGGTCCTCGCGGCGCACGGTGTAGTGCGACGGCTTGAACCACTTGCCGGACATGTTGACCGGCGCGCCGTGGGTGAGATGGCCGCCAGCAGCGAGATCGAGGCCCATGAAGGTATCACCCGGCTGCAACAGCGCCAGGAACACCGCCTGATTCATCTGGCTACCGGAGTTCGGCTGCACGTTGGCGAAGTTCGCACCGAACAATTTCTTGGCGCGCTCGATGGCGAGATTTTCCGCGACGTCGACCCATTCGCAGCCGCCGTAGTAGCGCTTGCCCGGATAGCCTTCCGCATACTTGTTGGTCATCACCGAGCCCTGCGCTTCGAGCACGGCGCGGCTGACGATGTTTTCCGAGGCGATCAGCTCGATCTCATGGCGCTGACGGCCCAGTTCGCCCTTGATCGCGGCCGCGATCTCGGGATCGGCGTCGGCGAGCGGCGCGGTGAAAAACGTATCAGGCGCGGAAGCGGCTTGGGCGGATGAGCTCATCGGCAATATCTCCACCGCCACAGCCTCTCGAAGGAGGCGCGGGCGGTCCGGGGGAAGAGGTCGGGTAACGGGCGTGGCCTTACCACATCCGGCTCACAGTCGCCAAGGTTTTGCGGTTGAAGTACCACTTTTGGGCCAGATATGGTGGGCGAACGTCCCACCGGCAACCGTCGGCCGCCCAGTGGGCAACGCGTCAGGGCATTCCTGAAAGCCGCAACCAAACCACTGTTCCGACGTTATCCCGCGAGCATGCGCCGGGTGACAACCGGCCGCAACGGGGACGATGGACGCAGCTGATTTTGCCGGTTTCTGGCTGCGGCACCAACGCATCGGTACGCGTTTTATCTAACCCGTTCCCGGCGTGTGCGCCTCAGAGGTGGCCCTCAACCCCAAATTGTCAGAGCGCCATCTGCTTCACGCCGCATTCCTTGCAGGTGTATTGCACGCGTGTCGTGCCCTTCGGGGCGGAGACCTTGTTTTGCGCGCCGCATTTGCCACACGTCGCCATAATGCGGGTATCGCCCTGCTTCACGGTCACGCCCTTGCGCGTCATCGCCTCGCGCATCAGCCGCTCGGCTTCTTCACGCATTGCTTGCTTGTCCATGCCTGCCCTCTCCCGTGCGACCCGCGCGGCGTTGTTGTACGCCTGAATTTTGTCGTGCCAACAGAAAAATCGCGCGATGCCTCTGGCAAATGCTGCGATCGGCCGCATGGCTTGATCCGCATGGCTGGGGTTGCATGCGCCCCGGTTGGCGATGGCGCTGCTTTCGGTCAAGGATCAGACCATCGACAAGATCCGGCAAGGAGCCACGACATGGATGATGCGTTCGACCCCGCCCAGCACAAGCGCTACGAGACACGCTGGTTCGAGGATTTTGCCGTCGGCGAAAAATTTATCCTGCCGAGCCGAACCATGACCGACGCGATTTTCCTCGCCTTCCAGGCGGCGAGCGGCGACAACCATCCGATCCATTACGATGTCGAATTCTGCCGCGCGCGAGGCATGCCGCACATGCTGGCGCACGGCTATCAAATCCTGATCCAGACCGCGGCTGGCGCCGGCACCTTTCCGTTCATGACCGAGGATAGCCTGATCGGCTTCCTCGACCAGTCGTCGAAATTCCTCGCGCCGGTCTATGTCGGCGACACCTTGTACGGCACGCTCATCATCGACGAAGTGAAGCCGGGACGCGCCACCGGCGTCGTCGGGATGCGCACGACAGTGCACAACCAAAATCGCAAACTGGTGCTGGAAGGCACGCAGCGTTACCTGCTGCGCAAGCGCCCCGCTTCCATTGTCGCGTAGCAAATAAAAACGCACCGGTCCCGGGGCAACTCGGGGCCGATGCGCGACAGTGAGAAGGTGTCCTTGGAGAGACGTCTTCGAAGGTCAGGCGGCCGATCTTGCGTCGGCTCGCCTTTTTGCTCGCTTGGAGGCGAAGAAAACTCAGAGACGATAGAGTATCTGGTCTGTCCAGAAACGCTCCAGACGGTGCAGCGATTTATTGAGCGTCGCGAACTCCTCGTTGGA
The DNA here is from genome assembly GCA_051954235.1 of Xanthobacteraceae bacterium. Classification (GTDB taxonomy): domain Bacteria; phylum Pseudomonadota; class Alphaproteobacteria; order Rhizobiales; family Xanthobacteraceae; genus 62-47. The sequence continues at coordinate 60,752 of JBQCHY010000065.1, read as the reverse complement.
GATGCCGCCGACCTGCTCCACCGTCTTCATGTGCTTCTGATAAAGCGCATCGACGATGCGACGGATTTCCTGGCCCTGCGCGGTCAGACGAATGCGCACCGAACGACGATCCACGCGCGAACGCTGATGATCGAGGAAGCCGAGTTCGACCAGCTTCTTCAGATTGTAGGAGACGTTCGAGCCGAGATAATAACCGCGCGTGCGCAGTTCACCGGCGGTCAGTTCCTTGTCGCCGATGTTGTAGAGCAACAGCGCCTGCACCGAGTTGATGTCGGCGCGGCCGCGGCGATCGAATTCATCCTTGATGACGTCGAGTAGCCGGCGATGCAACCGCTCTACCAGCGTGAGAGCTTCAAGATAGAGCGGCTGCACCGGTGCGTGACCGGCAGCGCGTTCGGCGGTTTCAACGGCCGTGGCTGCGGCTTTCATCATGACACTACCCCTGTTGTCGTTTTTTCGACTTATGCGACGAAACTTGTGTCCCGCCTGATAGCCACAACCTAACGGAGGCGTTTGAAGATCCGCTTAAATAAGACAATAAAGAGATCATGAATTTAAGACAGTGAATCACGGATTAAGCCCGTCAAATAAGGGCTTTTTGTAATCATCTGTTGAGGACCGGGGCGCGATGTTCACGCTTCGTCTGCGGTTCCCGCCGGCCCCTGTCGCATTTGCGAACAGGGTCGTTCAAATCCGAAACATTCGCGTAATCTTCGTCACCGCCGTGTTAGGGTGACTCAATTCTTACCGCGAAAAATTTTGTGAAAATTCGCGGAAAATCTTGGCGACGGCCTTTAATTTTACGCGACGCCGCGCTGCCGCCCTTCCCAATAGGGTGCACGCAACGCCTTGCGATCGATCTTGCCGAGGCCAGTGACCGGAATCTCGGCGACGAACTCGATGGTTTTCGGCGACCACGGCGCGCCGCGCTTCTCCTTGACGTGCGCCTGCAATTCGGCGGCGCCATTGTTGGCACCTGCTTTCAACACCACGAACGCTTTCACCGCCTCGCCCCACTTGTCATCGGGCACACCGATCACAGCAGCAGAAGCCACCGCCTGATGCGACATCAACGCATCCTCGACTTCGCGCGGATAGATGTTGAAGCCGCCAGAGATGATCATGTCCTTGGTGCGGTCGACGATATAGAGGTAGCCCTCCTCGTCCTTGATGGCGACGTCGCCGGTGTGCAGCCAGCCGCCGCGAAACGCTTCTTCCGTCGCTTCCGGACGTTTCCAATAGCCGTCCATCACCAGCGTGCCGCGCACGCAAATTTCGCCGGGCTCGCCGGTCGCAACCTCGCGCATCTCTGAATCGAACAGTTTCACGTCGACCAGCGGATTGGGACGGCCGCACGAACCAAGACGCCCCGGCTTTGAGACATCATGATCGATCTTGCGCATGGTGGTGACGCATTGCGGTGCTTCGGTCTGGCCGTAGAGTTGGACGAAAATCGGCCCGAAGATATCCATGCCTTCGCGCAAGCGATCCGGCGACATCGGCGCGGCGCCATAGACGATCATGTCGAGCGACGACATATCGTAACGCGCGCGCAAGTCGGGCGCGTCGATCAGCGCATAGATCAAGGTCGGCACCAGGAACGCGGCGGTGATCTTGTCCTCGGCGACGACGCGACAATAGGCTTCAGCCTCGAAGCCCTGCACCAGACGCGTAAAGCCGCCGCGCATCATCACCGGATACAGTGTGACGCCGGCGGCGTGGCTGATCGGCGTGGCGGCGAGGAAACGGATTTCCGGCGGCCAGTCCCAATCGGCATAAAGGAGCGTCGCCATCGTGGTGACGACGCGATGCGGCAGCATCACGCCCTTGGAGCGTCCCGTGGTGCCGCCGGTGTAGGCAAGCCACGCGATGCTGTTGACGTCGCTCTCATCAACGAGCGGTGCGGGAGCAACCTTGGGCAACTCCGCCAGCAAGTCGCGCGCGCCCTCCACCGGACCGAACGACAGAAGATGCTTGAGCGACGGCACGCGCGTCTTGATGGCCAGTCCACGCGGCGCGAACTTGCCGGCCTCGACGATCAAGGCATCGATCTCGGCATCGCCGATGATGAAGACGTGGTCGTCCTCGGCAGCCATCGGATGCAGCGGCGTGTAGCGCAGGCCCATCACCATTGCCGCGCTGATCGCCGCCCAGGATTCCGCGCGGTTGCCGGCCAGCACCGACAGCGCATCGCCGCGCTTCAAGCCGACCGATCGGAACAGCGCGATGAAGCGTCCCACGGCATCGCCGAACTCGCGATAGCTCCAGCGGATATTGCCGTCCGCCAGCGCCGGCCGATCACCGTAGCGCGCCACTGCGTTGACGATGAGACTGCCCGCCGTTCCACCCGCGTGAAGTTGAGCCACGATATCCTCCCGATGTTTCTTGCCGCCTAACCTCTCGTAGCTCCGCAAGTCCGGCTATGGCGGCCGCTCCTGCGCCGCGAGCCAGGCCAGCACGAGATAAAGTGCCAGGAACACCACTTCGACGCCCACGACGATGAGACTGCCGCCATAGATCGAGGGAAACATCAACTCCACGATCGCCATCGAGACCACGGTCGTCAGCCAGACCACCGCGCCCCATGGCGTCGCCAGCCACAGCCCGACTGCCGCCACCAGTTCGATAACGGCAAAATAGATCGTGGCGGCTTGCCAGGCAGTCGTCTGGTTCTCGAACGCACCGCTTTCGCCCCCAATGAAGCCGGTGACCTGCGCCCAGTGGTAGAGCCCCTTGCCCATCGACAGCACGGCCATCACCCGCAGGAACAGCACGAGGCGGCCGGTCCAGACGTTGTCGTCGGACTCCGGCTTGGCCGATCGCAGATGGTTTGCCGTGATGGTGCGCTCGCGCTGCGGCACCTCGCGGGGTGAAAGCTCAGACATCAATTCGTTACTCGTGTCCGGAACGGCTGAATCGCACCGTCATTGAGGCGATTCATGGCCCGCCTAGGCGCTAAAATCAATTGCGGCAACCTCCCCATGCGGTGACGCCATTGCTGGGAGGTGCTAGACTGAAATAGGACTAATTCCAGAGTCCTGTTTCGGAGATTTTCCACCATGGCGATCAAATTCGGGCGGCCCATCGAAATGCGCGACGCGCCTCGGCGCGAGGTCGCCACTGCCCCGGTTTCGCTCGATCTGGTGGTTCGCCCCCGCCGCAACCGCAAATCCGAATGGGCCCGGCGGCTGGTGCGCGAAAACGTCGTCACCACCGACGACCTGATCTGGCCGCTCTTCATCGTCGACGGCACCAACCAGCGTATCGACGTGGCCTCCATGCCAGGCGTGCAGCGCATCAGCGTCGATCAGGCGGTGCGCGATGCCGAACGGGCCATGAAACTCAACATTCCGTGCATCGCACTATTTCCCTACACCGATCCGTCGCTGCGCGACGAGCGCGGCTCCGAGGCACTCAATCCCGACAATCTGGTCTGCCAGTCGGTGCGCGCGATCAAGAAGGAATTCCCCGATCTCGGCGTGTTGTGCGATGTCGCGCTCGATCCCTTCACAAGCCATGGCCATGACGGGCTGATACGCGACGGCAAGATTCTCAACGATGAAACCGTCGGCGTGCTGGCGCGGCAGGCTTTGGTGCAGGCGGAAGCCGGCTGCGACGTGATTGCGCCGTCTGACATGATGGACGGCCGCGTCGGCGCCATTCGTGAGGCGCTGGACGAAGCCGGCTTCCTCGACGTCCAGATCATGGCCTACGCGGCCAAGTATGCGTCGGCGTTCTATGGTCCGTTCCGCGACGCGATCGGTTCCGCCAAGGCGCTCACCGGCGACAAGCGGACCTATCAGATGGACAGCGCCAATTCCGATGAAGCGTTGCGCGAGGTCGAACTCGACATCGCCGAAGGCGCGGACATGGTGATGGTGAAGCCCGGCCTGCCCTATCTGGACGTCGTCCGCCGGGTCAAGGACACCTTCGGAATGCCGACTTTCGCCTATCAGGTTTCCGGCGAATACGCGATGATCGCCGGCGCCGCAAAGAATGGCTGGATCGACGGCGAACGGGCGATGATGGAAAGCCTCGTCGCCTTCAAGCGCGCGGGCGCCGACGGCGTGCTGACCTATTTCGCCCCGCAGGCGGCGGAAAAGATTCGCGCAGGGCTTTGAGCTGCTCCAAAGCGGAGCTAGCCGCGACATCGAGGCGCGAAGGAGCGATCCGTCGGGCCTTGTGCGCCGGTTGGCGGATCGCCATGTCATGATGCGGGATTTCGTCACCAGACGGAGAGCATCATGTCGGCAAGCGATTCCAATCGGACAGAGGCAACGGGCTGGGCAGGCAGCCGGGATGAGGTGCGGCCTCATGCCTTCGATCCATGGGAGCAGCCTGAATTGTTCCGTGGCGTGCTGACGCGCCGCTTCTTCGCCTTCCTGATCGATCTGCTGGTGCTGTCGGTTCCGGTGGTCCTGGTGGCGTTGTTCATCGCCGTATTCGGGCTGGTGACGCTGGGGCTGGGCTGGGTGCTGTTCGCCTTCATAGGTCCAGCCTCGGTGATCTGGGCCATCGTTTACTACGGCATGACGCTTGGCGGCCCGCGCTCGGCAACCGTTGGTATGCGCGTGATGGATCTGGAAATGCGCACCTGGTACGGCGCGCCGAGCTATTTCCTGCTCGGCGCCACCCACGCGGTCGTTTACTGGATTTCGGTGTCGGCTCTGACGCCGCTGGTGCTGCTGGTCGGCCTGTTCAACAGCCGCCGCCGCTTGTTGCACGATATCATCCTCGGAACCGTGGTGATCAACACCTCGGTTCGCACCGCGATCTCTCCCCAGCCCCGCCAGAGTTGGTAACGACGGAAGGCCGTTGACCGGCCCTTCCGCTCGGGCGATGCTTGCCGAACCATCGGAGGCTGACGAGATTCGGTGACGCAACACTCCCGCGACACTCCGCAATTCTATCTGACAGCTCCCTCGCCGTGCCCCTACCTGCCGGGCCGGCAAGAGCGAAAGGTGTTCACGCATCTGGTCGGCAGCAAGGCCAACGAGCTGAACGATCTCCTCACCCATGGCGGTTTCCGCCGCAGCCAGTCGATCGCCTATCGCCCGGCCTGCGACCAGTGCCACGCCTGCGTGTCGGTGCGCGTCATCGCCAACGAATTCCGTCCCTCGCGCAATTTTCGCAAGGTGCTGGCGCGCAATGCCGATCTGGTCGGCCAATCTCGCAGCGCGGTACCAACCTCGGAACAGTATTCGATCTTCCGCGCCTATCTCGACCACCGCCATCGGCTCGGCGGCATGGCCGACATGACCGTGCTCGACTACGCCATGATGATCGAGGACAGCCACGTCGACACCCGGCTGATCGAATATCGCCGCCGTCCCGCCGAGGGTCTTGAGGCGTCCGCCTCCGGCGAACTGATCGCAGTAGCGCTAACCGATATTTTGGGCGACGGTCTGTCGATGGTCTATTCGTTCTTCGAGCCGTCCGAGGAAAACCGCTCGCTCGGCACCTTCATGATCCTCGATCACATCGCGCGGGCGCGCCGTATGGGATTGCCCTACGTCTATCTCGGCTACTGGATCGATGGCTCGCGCAAGATGAGCTACAAAAGCCGCTTCCTGCCGCAGCAACGGCTCGCGCCGACCGGATGGCTGCGTGTCGACGACGAGGCTTCCGCGCAGTCGGAGGCGCAGGACTAATGCATGACGAATTGAGATGAATCGTCATTGCGAGCGAAGCGAAGCAATCCAGAAGGCCAAAGAGCAAGAACTGGATTGCTTCGTCGCTAACGCTCCTCGCAATGACGGCTAAATTCAGTCATCGAGCCGAAATTCATCTCACTCTCAATCACGATCGATCTCATCCAAAGACCGTATCGAACAGCAGCTTGAGATTGAGCACGACGATCACACCTGCCACTGTCCAGGCGATGGCGGCGGTCGAGCGCGAAATCACCAAATCGCCCATCTTGCGCCGGTCCGAGACGAACCGCACCAGCGGGATGACGGCGAAGGGGAGTTGCATCGACAGCACCACCTGGCTCAGCACCAGCAGTTGTCCGGTGCCTCGCTCGCCATAGAGCCATGTCACCACCACCACCGGTACGATAGCAATGCCGCGCGTTACCAACCGGCGCGCCCAGGCCGGCATGCGCAGATGGATGAATCCTTCCATTACGATCTGGCCCGCCAGCGTCGCCGTCACCGTCGAGTTGAGGCCGGACGCCAACAACGCCACCGCGAACAGCGTCGATGCAATGCCGAGCCCGAGCAGCGGCGACAGCAGACGATGCGCATCGCTGATTTCGGCAACGTCCTGATGGCCGGTACCGTGGAACGCCGCCGCTGCGACGATCAGGATCGACGCATTGACGAACAATGCCAGCATCAGTGCGATGGTGCTGTCGATGGTCGCCCACTTGATCGCATCGCGACGCCCCTTTGGAGTCCGCTCATAGGCGCGGGTCTGCACGATCGACGAATGCAGATAGAGATTATGCGGCATCACCGTCGCGCCGATGATGCCGATGGCGATGTAGAGCATCGTGGGATTGGCGACGATCTCCTTGGATGGAAGAAAACCCTGTGCGATGTCTGCCACCGGCGGTGCCGCTGCGGCGATCTGTATGGCAAAGCAGGCAGCGATGACGATCAGCAGCGCAATGACAAAGGCTTCGAGAAAACGGAAGCCGCGATTCATCAACAGCAAGACGAGAAATGCATCGAGTGCCGTGATCAGCGCGCCGCCGATCAACGGAATGCCGAACAACAATTGCAGCGCGATCGCGGTGCCGATCACTTCCGCGAGGTCGCAGGCGATGATCGCGGCCTCGCACACCAGCCACAGCATGATGCCTACCGGCCCCGAATAGGCTTCGCGGCAGGCTTGCGCCAGATCCCGCCCGGTGGCGATGCCGAGCCGCGCCGCCAGCGCCTGCAACAGGATCGCCATTACGTTCGACAGGAGGATCACCGACAGCAGCGTGTAGCCGAATTGCGCCCCGCCGGCGATGTCGGTCGCCCAGTTGCCGGGGTCCATATAGCCGACCGACACCATGTAGCCGGGGCCGAGGAACGCCAACAGACGCCGGAACCAGTGCCCGCCAACCGGCAGCGGAATTGACGCGTGGACCTCCGGCAAACTTGGCCGCCCCGCCTCCGCGGGCGGGTTCGGTTTACTTATTCCGGTCAGGGCATCCATGCCCTCACCATCGCCGATATTTTCTTTTATTGCAACTCATTTGCAATAGCGGGAAGGAAGTCGCTTTGACGGGGAGTTCCCCGCCGGAACCCGCCATCCGCCCGCTGAAGGCAGTGCGGTCACGGCCCCCATGATCGTTCAGGTGACAACCCCTCCCCGGCGTTTCTGCATATCCAAATCACAAGCGCCACTCCGTTTAATATGATAATCATCATTTAATTAGCAAAGGAAACGATCATGACCGACAATTCGATTGCCGATCCTGCTCTTGCACTTACCCCGCAGCGCGCAACCGTCGCGCAGGTCGCAATCCTGGCGGCGCTGGCGTCGAGCGGAACGCTGGCGACCAATATTCTCTTGCCGTCGCTGCCCCAGATCGGCCGGTCGCTCGATGTTTCCACAGCGACCGTCACATCATCGATCACGGTTTTCCTTGCGGCCTTCGCAATCGGACAGCTTGCCGTCGGCCCGATCTCCGACCGCTATGGCCGATATCTGCCGGTGGTGACCGGCTTCATCGTTTTCATTGCCGGCAGCATCTGGTGCGGACTGGCGACGGACCTGCCCAACCTTCTGTTCGGCCGCGTGCTGCAGGCGTTCGGCGCCTGCGCGACGTCGGTGCTCTCGCGCGCCATCGCACGCGACTTGTTCAGCGGCGAAGCGCTGGCGCGCACGCTTGCTCTCATCATGATCGCGATGGCCGCGGCCCCAGGCTTTTCACCTCTGCTTGGCGGCGCGCTCGATCGTTACTTCGGCTGGCGTTCCGAATTCGCATTCGTCGCGATCTTCTCGGCGGTCGCGGCGGCGGCCTATGCGACCCAACTCGGCGAAACCCATCACGGCGTGCGCACGCCGCTGGCTCCGCGTAGCATCGCAACAACGTACCTGCAGTTGACCTTCGATCGCCGCTTTCTGATTCCGGCGGTCACAGTCAGCCTGATTCTCGGCAGCTTGTTCGCGTTGTTCTCGGCAGCGCCCCGCATCCTGATCGAAGGATTGCAATTCTCACCGATCGGTCTCGGCGTGTTCTTTGCCGGAACGGTGATCATCGTTTTCGCGGCGGGTATGATCGCGACGCGGCTATCCGCACGCTTCGGCTTGCAACGCCCGATTCAGGCGGGACTGCTGCTCACCGCAATCGGAAGCATCGCGCTGCTGCTGGTCGGCGCGTCGCATGGCGGCTTCCTGCCCTTCCTCGGCAGCATCTCGGTGTTTCTACTCGGCATGGGCATCGTCAATCCGCTCGGCACCGCGCAAGCGCTGTCGCCATTCGGCGCCAATGCAGGGGCAGCATCAGCGCTGCTGGGCTTCTGGCAGATGCTTGGCGCGGCGTTCGGCGTCTGGATGGCCGCGACCATCTTCAGCGATGCGATGATTGCGCTCGGCGTCGTGCTCGCGCTCGGCTCGACGCTGGCGCTGATCCTCTATCAGCTCCGCGCCAAGCCTGCGGCGGGCTAATCCGAGAGGCTGCGTCCTGTCGGGCGCAGCCTACTCGATACCCCAGCCGAACTTGTTGGACTTCGGGAAACCCTTCGGCGGCAGGCGGCCAGCGTCGGCGCGCGTACCACGCCACTCGGACAATTCCTTCATGGTCGCGCTGAATTCGCGGCCGGCGGAATCCCGCCACTTGAGGCCTTCCTTGGCCGTGAACACCGCGACGTCCGACAATCCGCCGTCCTTGTACTTCTGCAAACGCACGCCGCGGCCGCGCGCCATCTCGGGCACCTGATCGAGCGGGAAGATCAAGAGCTTGCGGTTCTCACCGATCACGGCGACGGTGTCGCCGGCCACCGTCGTCAGCGTCCGCGCCTCGTTCGGCATCTCGACGTTGAGCACCTGCTTGCCCTTGCGCGTGGTGCCGACGCAATCGTCCTCGTTGACGACGAAGCCCTGCCCCTCGTGGCTCGCAATCAGGAATTTGCGGCCGCCCGTGTTGACGAACACCGTGACGATCGCCGCGTCCTGCTCCATGTCAATGAACATGCGGATCGGCTCACCATGGCCGCGCCCGCCCGGCAGCTTGGCAACGTCGAGCGAATAGAACCGCCCGTTGGTGGCCAGCAGCAAGATCTTCGAGGTGGTTTCGGCAAAGAAGGAGAACCCGAGTTTGTCGTCGGTCTTGAACGACAGATTTGACAGATCCTCGACATGCCCCTTGAGCGTGCGCACCCAGCCCTTGTCGGAAACGACAACAGTAACCGGCTCGCGCTCGACGAAGGCCTCTTCGATCGCCGCGAGGTCGTGTTCCGGCGCGTCGGCGAAAATAGTGCGGCGCTTACCGAGCGGCGTCTTCGGCCCGAACGTATCGCGCACCTTGCGCACCTGCTCAGCGACCTTCTTCCATTGCTCGGCTTCCGATCCGAGCACGGCATTGATGCCCTTGAGTTCGGCCCGAAGGTTCTTGTCCTCGGTGCGGATCTCCATTTCCTCGAGCTTGCGCAAAGAGCGCAGCCGCATGTTGAGGATGGCGTCCGCCTGAATCTCGGTGAGCTTGAACGCCTTCATCAAGGCCGGCTTCGGCTCGTCCTCGGTCCGGATGATCTTGATGACCTTGTCGATGTTCAGATAGGCGATCAGATAACCGCCCAGCACTTCGAGCCGATGCTCGATCTGTGCCTTGCGGTAGTTGGAGCGGCGCAGCAGCACGTCGCGCAGATGATCCAGCCATTCGCGCAAGGCTTCGGCGAGGCCGACCACCTTCGGAATGCGGCCCTTCACCAGCACGTTGAGGTTCAATGAAATCCGACTTTCAAGCTCGGTGAGCTTGAACAGCGATTCCATCAGCAGTTCGGGATCGACGTTGCGCGACTTCGGCTCGATGACGATGCGGATGTCTTCCGCCGACTCATCGCGGATGTCATCGACCAGCGGCAGCTTCTTGGCGTTGAGCAGTTCGGCGATCTTCTCGATCAGCCGCGACTTCTGCACCAGCCACGGAATCTCGGTGACGACGACAACCCAGGTGCCGCGCGCGCCTTCTTCCTGATGCCACTTGGCGCGGGTGCGGAACGCGCCGCGCCCGGTGGTGTAGGCTTCCGCGATGCTTTCCTTGGAATCGACAACGATGCCGCCGGTCGGGAAATCCGGACCCTTCACCCACTTCAACAGCGCGCGCGACTTGGCGTCGGGCTTGTCGATCAGATGCAGCGCGGCGTCGCAGAGTTCGGCCGCATTGTGCGGCGGAATCGCCGTGGCCATACCGACGGCAATTCCTTGCGCGCCGTTGGCGAGCAGGTTCGGGAAGCCGCCGGGCAGAACCACCGGCTCTTTCGACTGCCCGTCATAGTTGGCGCGAAACTCGACGCCGTCCTCGTCGATGCCTTCCAGCAGCAGCCGCGCAACGTCGGTCATGCGCGCTTCGGTGTAGCGATAAGCGGCCGGGTTATCGCCGTCGATGTTGCCGAAGTTGCCCGGCCCGTCCACCAGCGGGTAGCGCGAGGAGAAATCCTGCGCGAGGCGCACCATGGCGTCGTAAATCGCCTGGTCGCCGTGCGGATGGAACGAACCCATCACGTCGCCGACGATCTTGGCGGACTTCTTGAACGGCGTACCGGGATCGAGCCGCAACAGCCGCATGCCGTAGAGGATGCGGCGGTGAACCGGCTTCAGGCCATCGCGGGCATCGGGCAGCGCCCGGTGCATGATGGTCGACAGCGCGTAGGCGAGATATCGCTCCTCAAGGGCGGTGCGTAGCGCGACCTCCTCGATGTCGGCGGGTTCCGGTGGAATCAATCGTTTTCCCATGGGGAGGGGTTAGCGCCTGACGGGGCGCACGACAAGGCGTGATTCGCCCCCCGCGATTCGGTCTGGAACCGGCCGAAACCTACGATTCCGCGGCGGAATCGGAAGGCAAGGCCCGTCCCCGCTGCCGGACGACGGCGGCGATGAAGCCGGCGCGGGCATCGGAATGGCTGAGCCCTCGCGGCTCCAGCACATGGCGAAGCAGGAAGCGCCCCGTCAGTTCGAAACCGTCCTGGAGGTCCTGATCGGACCAGCCGTTGCTCTCGCCCTCCGCGTCGCGCAGAAACGGCGGCAACCGCAACAGCCGGCCGCGCCAAGGCTCCCCCGCCTGCCGCGACACCGCGCCGCCGGACTTCGGCGACACATAGATCAGATCGGTGGTCGCCCCCGTCGCGGCGCAACTCGATAGGTCCAGGCCGAAGCCGAGTTCGGCCAGCATCGCCAACTCGAATCTGACGAGATGAACGGCCGCTTCACCGGCATCGGTGAAATCGTCCAGCGTCAGTTCGAGCATTTCGTAAATCTCTTCGTGCGGCGCGCGTTCCGGCAGCAAGCGGGCCAGCGAGGCCAGATGCGTGACGCCGTAAACCGCGTGGGAATCCGCCAGCAAGGTCGCGGCGCGTGTCCGTGTCACCTCGATCTGATAGGTGCCGAGGTGTTCGTCGAGGCGCGCACGCCAGATCGCATGAACCGTATTGCCGGGTTGCAGCACCGGCCGCATTCGCGAGCCCGCCCCGCCGCGCACGAGGCCGAGATGTCGGCCATGTTCGCGCGTCAGCAGTTCAGCGATAGCACTGGATTCGCCGTGCCGCCGCACGCCCAATACGATGCCCTGGTCGGTCCATTCCATGATGCGCGATACTATCGCATTCCATCGTCATGCGCAGGTGGCATCGCCACTCATCCGCCCGGTCTGTCGAACCAGCCCCGCGCATCGCCGGTGAATGAGTAATACAGCCCCGCGGCCGTCATGCCTGTCGAGATCAGTTCGAGCAGTGACTCGAGTTGCAACCCGTTGAACGACAGTTCGCCCGCCAGCGACAGAACGGACAAGCCCAACGCGACCAGCAGGACGATGCGCGCCCAGTTTTTCCGATGCCGCGCGGCCAGCCCCACCAGAAAGACAAACAGCAGGATCAGCACGGCGTTGGCGAAATAAGCAACCGATGCGGCGGACTCGCTCATGTCGTCCGGCATGGTCCGGAACAGCGAGGTCAGCGTGTCGAGCAGCAACGAGGCATAGAGCAGCACCTCGAAGCGCCAGATGTTTTGCGGGACTGGCTGGTTCGCCGGCGTCATTCTTTGGGAAAATCCAGGCCCATTTCACGATAGCGCTCGGGATCGTCACCCCAACCGTCGCGCACCTTCACGAACAGGAACAGGTGCACCGGCTGGCCGACGATTTCGGCGATCTCCTTGCGCGATTGTTCGCCGATCGACTTGATGGTGGCGCCGCCCCTCCCCAGCACGATCTTGCGCTGGCTATCGCGCTCGACAAAAATCGTCTGCTCGATCTTGATCGAACCATCCTTGCGTTCGGTCCAGGTGTCGGTTTCCACCGTGGACTGATACGGCAACTCCTGATGCAGATGCCGGTAGATCTTTTCACGCGTAATTTCCGCCGCGAGATAGCGCAGCGGCGCATCCGACATCTGGTCTTCGGGATAATGAAACGGCCCCTCCGGCACTTTGGCCGCAAGCGCGCGGCGTAAATCGTCGACGCCGTCGCCGGACAGCGCCGCCACCATGAAGGTATCCGTAAATGTGAGACGTTCGTTGGCAGCTTTGGCCAGCGCCAGCAGCTTTTCGCGCGGCACCAGATCGATCTTGTTGATTACCAGAATCTTTGGGTGAGCGACCGTCTCCAGTTTGGTGAGGATCGCATCCGCTTCCTCGTCGATCCCGGCGCGCGCATCGAGCAACACGCAAACGAGATCGGCGTCATGCGCCCCGCTCCATGCCGTCGACACCATGGCGCGGTCGAGCCGCCGCTTCGGCGAAAAAATGCCGGGCGTATCGACCAGAATGATCTGCGCGTTATCCTCGACGACGATGCCACGAATCAGCGCGCGCGTGGTCTGCACCTTGCGTGAGACGATGGTGACCTTGGAGCCGACCAGCGCATTGACCAGCGTGGACTTGCCGACATTGGGCGCGCCGATCAGCGCGACGAAGCCGCAACGTGTCGGTGATTGCGGCGCTGTATCCTGCGATGCGCTATCCGGCGCCATGACTGCTTCCCTTGACGCCTTCGCTCGCCAGCATGGCGGAAGCGGCTGCCTTTTCCGCGGCGCGCTTGCTGCCGCCAGTGCCTTCCGCTGACGTCAGCCCCGGCAAATCCACCGCAACACGGAATTGCGGATCGTGATGCGGACCCGTGCGTTCGATTTCACGATAAACCGGCACCGGCAAACCCTTGCCCTGCGCCCACTCCTGCAACACTGTCTTCGGATCGCGCAACGGACGCTGCGGCTTGCGCATCCGCTCCAGCCAGTTTGTTTCGACGAACTTCGCCGCCGTGGCATAACCGCCATCGAGGAAGATCGCGCCGATCACCGCCTCGCAGATGTCACCGAGCACCGATTTGCGCAACCGCGCACCGGCGCCCGCACCGACCGAACCGAGCTTGATCGCATCCTGAAAGCCGAGCGACCGAGCAACATCGACGCATGTTTCCTTGCGCACAAGGTCCGCCAACCGCTTCGAGAGTTCACCCTCATCCGCCTTGGGAAAAGCGCGATAGAGCATGTCCGAGACGATCAGCCCGAGCACATGATCGCCGAGAAATTCCAGCCGCTGATAACTGTCGGTGCGGTTGCGCGCGGCCTTCAGCGCCGAGACGTGCGTGAAGGCGGTGGCGAGCAGCGTCGGATCCTTGAACGAATAACCGATGCGCTCTTCGATCGCGGCCATGGCGGCTTTTGCGGCCGCCTTCCCGCGCGGTTTCTTGACGCGCACGGGCGCGGCATTGGCCGGAGGCGCAGGGGTTGCCTCGTCAGCCTGGGAAACCACCTTGATGTCCGTCGTTTCGCCAATCATCGCACGATAGTGAACAGGCGATTCCACCGGATCGCGGTGGGCCATCGCCAGATTTGCCAGGCGTGCTCGCCTTCGGCGATCGAGAAGAAAATCATCTGCGCGCGGCCGACGATATTCTCCAGCGGCACGTAGCCGACCGCCGAAAGCACGCGGCTGTCGGTGGAGTTGTCACGGTTGTCGCCCATCATGAAGAAGTGGCCGGCCGGCACGGTATAGACGTTGGTATTGTCGTAGAAACCGTTATCGACGCAATCGAGCGTCTTGTAGGTGACGCCGTTCGGCATCGTCTCCTGCCACTGCTTCACGCGCGCGGTCGCGCCGGAGCCGCAGGGATCCTCACCGACGAAATCGGGCAATCGTTCGCGCTTGACCGGGACGTCGTTGATGTAGAGCAACCCTTCCCGCATCTGGATGCGATCGCCGGGCAAGCCGATCACGCGCTTGATGTAGTCGATCGAGTCGTCCTTCGGCAGCCGGAACACCACGATATCGCCGCGCGAAGGCTCCGAGCCGAAAATACGGCCTGAGAACAACGGCGGCGAGAATGGGATCGAATAGTGGCTGTAGCCGTAGGAATACTTGGAGACGAACAGGTAATCGCCGACCAGCAGGGTCGCCTTCATCGAGCCCGACGGAATATTGAAGGGCTGAAACAGGAAAGTGCGGATTACCAGCGCGATGATCAGCGCATGAACGATAACCCGAACCGTCTCGCCAAAACCGCTTTCCTTCTTGGTGCTTGAAGTCACGCTCATCGCTTTCTTGATTCCCTCGTCACACGCACGACGATGAGCATTCGTCTGGCGAGGCCCGTTCGCGCCGCCTGAACCCAGCTCGATTTTGAACGCTTGAACCGTCCTGCATCACCGCCCATGGTGATCATCCCGCAGGATCAATTCCGCCACGAAGCACCCCGGGCGGGTTTTAGACCGTTGTTGACGGACGCGCAATCAACCGCCCCCTCAAAACTTGGTAATCGATTGATATATATTGATTTTTTATTCTGTTAATGGATTCGGGCCGACTGCATCACTCGCTACGCCGGACCGCCGAGATCACGATGAAGGCCTGAGCCAGCGGCCAATCGTCGGTGATACTGAGGTCGATCCGCGCCTCATGCCCGTCCGGGGTCAGGACGGCAAGCCGCTCCCGCGCCCCGCCGGTCAGTTCCATGGTGGGGCGGCCGCCCGGCAGGTTGACCACCCCCATGTCGCGCCACCAGACACCACGCCGGATTCCGGTGCCGAGCGCCTTCGAACACGCTTCCTTGGCGGCGAAGCGCTTCGCGTAAGTTGCGACCACCATCTTCTCGCTTTTGGCGCGGCGCTCGGCCTTGGCGCGCTCGGCCTCGGTGAAGATGCGGTCGAGAAAGCGCTCACCATGGCGCTCGATCACCTTGGCGATCCGGCGGATATCGATCAGGTCCGAACCGATGCCGATGATCATGCGGAGGTCCCGACGCGCGCCCGGCCGCGCTGCATCGCGGCGCGCATCTGCCGGACTGTTTCAGGCAAGCCGACAAACAACGCCTCCCCCATCATGAAGTAACCGATGTTCAATTCCTTGATCTGCGGCAGCGCGGCGATGGTCTCGGCGGTGGCGTAGTCCAGCCCGTGGCCGGCATGAACTTCAAGCCCCACCTCGCCCGCGAGTTTCGCGCCGGAAACGATGCGCAGCCATTCACGATCGGCCTTGGCACGATCGCCATCCGTCACTGCGTCACACCACGCGCCTGTATGGAGTTCGATCACCGGCGCCTTCAACTTTGCGGCCATTTCGATCTGCGCCGGATCGGCAGCGATGAACAACGACGTGCGAATGCCGGCATCGTTGAAGCGCGCGATGTAAGGCGCAAGGGCATCGCGTTGCCCGACGACATCGAGCCCACCTTCAGTGGTCAATTCCATGCGCCGCTCCGGCACCAGACAAACGGCATGCGGCATGGTGGTCAGCGCGATCCGCTGCATCTCGTCGGTCGCGGCCATTTCAAAATTGAGCGGCTTGGAGATCTCCGCCTTCAATCGCGCCATGTCGCTGTCGCGGATATGGCGGCGATCCTCCCGCAGATGCGCCGTGATGCCATCGGCGCCGGCCTCGATCGCAGCCAGCGCGGCGCGTACCGGATCCGGCCGCTCGCCACCGCGCGCGTTGCGCAGCGTGGCGACATGATCGACGTTGACCCCGAGGCGAAGGGCGGCGAACTGAGACATGACAAACTCGCGGGAAGACCGAATGAGAGTTAACCGTTGACGCGCTCGACCTTGGAGACGACCGACTTCGCGCGCAACTGCGCGATGATAGCGCTGAGGTGTTTCAGATCATAGACCTCAAGATCGATGGTCAGCTCCGTGAAATCCGGTGAGCGGCGAAACATGCCGATGTTGTCGATGTTGCCGTCGTGTTCGGCGATCACGGTCGCGATCTGCGCCAGACTGCCCGGCTCGTTGACATTTTCGACGAACAGACGCGCGGGAAAACGTTGCGGCGTCGATTCATCGACGTCCCAACGCACGTCGAGCCAACGCTCCGGCTCTTCCTCGAAATCTTTCAGCGCCGGAGACTGGATCGGATAGATAGTGATCCCCTCTCCCGGCGACACGATGCCGACGATGCGATCGCCCGGGACCGCGCCGCCATTGGGCGCGAACTTGATCGGCAGATCGGACCTCAACCCGCGGATCGGAATCGCGGCCGGCGCGCGGACAGGCTCCTTCGGCGAACGGAGTTTCAGCTTGACCGCGAGGCTCTTCTTCTCGCCGAAACGATTGACGCGCTCCTCCTTGTAGTCCGGATACATCGCGCGCGCGACATCGGACGCCTTCATCTCGCCGCGTCCAACCGACGCCATCACGTCTTCGATCGAGGCGCGCGCCAGCCGCGGCAGCGCGCCCTTCAGCTTGTCGTCGGCGTATTCGATCTTCGCACGCATGAACAGGCGCTCGACGATACGGCGGCCGAGCGTCGC
Organism: Xanthobacteraceae bacterium; assembly: GCA_051954235.1. Taxonomy (GTDB): domain Bacteria; phylum Pseudomonadota; class Alphaproteobacteria; order Rhizobiales; family Xanthobacteraceae; genus 62-47. The sequence continues at coordinate 43,855 of JBQCHY010000065.1, read as the reverse complement.
ATATTGTCCCTTCACCGCCGTGCGCGTGGCGCGGCGGATCGCCGCCCGCGCCTTACCGGTGACCGCAAGCGTTTCCCACGCCGACGGCGGCGCCGTCTGCACACTCGACGTCAGCACCTCGACTTCATCGCCATTCTGTAGTTCCGACGACAGCGGCGCGAACTTGCCGTTGATCTTGCAACCTACCGCGCTGTTGCCGACATCGGTATGCACCGCATAAGCGAAGTCGATGACATTGGCCTCGCGGGGCAACGCGATCAGCTTGCCTTTCGGCGTGAAGCAGAACACCTGATCGTGGAATAGTTCGAGCTTGGTGTGCTCGAGAAATTCCTCGGGGTTGGCGCTTTCCGACAGCATGCTGATGGTGTGACGCAACCACGCGAACGCATTGGACTCGCGCTTGACCAGATCGGTCGGCGTTCCCATGCCATCCTTGTAGAGCGCATGTGCGGCAATGCCGTATTCGGCGATCTGGTTCATATCCTCGGTGCGAATCTGCAATTCGACGCGCTGATTGCCGGGGCCGATCACCGTGGTGTGGATCGAGCGATAGTCGTTCTGCTTAGGCGTCGAGATGTAGTCCTTGAAGCGCCCCGGCACCACCGGCCAGGTGGTGTGAACGATGCCGACCGCGCGATAACACGCTTCGACATCGCCGAGCACGACACGAAATCCGAAAATATCCGACAGTTGTTCGAAGCCGACCGACTTGCGCTCCATCTTGGTCCAGATCGAAAACGGCCGCTTGCGGCGTCCGACCACGCGCGCGGTCATGCCTTTGCTCGCGAGTTTGGCGGAGAGTTCGCTTTCGATTTCCTCGATCAGGTTGCGGTTGCGATCGGCCAGCGCATTGAGCCGCTGCATCACCACCGCGTAGGCTTCGGGGTCGAGCGTCTGGAACGACAGGTCCTCCAGTTCCTCGCGCATCTCCTGCATGCCCATGCGCCCGGCCAGCGGCGCATAGATATCGAGCGTCTCTTCGGCAATGCGCTGGCGAGATGCCGGCGGCATGAATTCCATCGTCCGCATGTTGTGCAGACGATCCGCCAGCTTGATCAGCAGCACGCGAACGTCATCGGAGATCGCAAGCAACAGCTTGCGCAGATTTTCCGCCTGCTTCGCTTCGCGCGAGACCAGTTCGAGGCGTTTGAGCTTGGTCAGTCCCTCGACCAGCGCGCCGATCTTGGAGCCGAACAAACTATCGATCTCAGCGCGCGTCGCATCTGTGTCCTCGATGGTGTCGTGCAGCAGCGCGGCAACGATAGTCGCGTCATCGAGCTTCAGATTGGTGAGGATCGCTGCAACTTCGAGCGGATGCGAAAAGTACGGATCGCCGGACGCACGCTTCTGCTCGCCATGGGCCTTCATGGCGTAGACGTAGGCTTGGTTCAGCAGGTCTTCGTCGGTATTCGGGTTGTAGGAACGAACCCGCTCAACCAGATCGTATTGCCGCATCATCTGTGAGCGTGGCGGTTTGGCCGGCTTCTGCACCTCCACGGTGGGCGGCGCGATGGGAGCCGCTGGCTCGGCCTTAGGCTGCACTTGCCGCACATTGCGGCGCCAATACGCAATCACGCTTCCAGGCCCCACAGCGCCGGTTCCAATACCGGCGATACGCGAACGGACCAGCTCCAACGACCTCGGGCGGCCGGTCCTCACCGCCCCCAATGCACATCATAGCGCTAAAAAATGTCAACAAAAGCAAAAGCCCGGGCGGTTGCGCCCGGGCTTTGGTAAAAAATCGCTCGTGAACGAGCCGGCGGCCCACCTCGGGACTATTCGTCCTCCTCAGGGCGCTCCTCCGGCGGAGCAAGGCCTTCAAGGCCCTTCAGCAGCTCTTCCTCTGTCATGCGCTCGACGGCCACTTCGGTGTCGTCGGCATCGACGCTGGCACCGGCGGATCCGATCAGCGGCACCGTATCCGGCTCCGGCTCGTCCACCTCGACAAATTTCTGGAGCGAATGAACCAGTTCTTCCTTCAGGTCTTCGGGCGAGATGGTTTCGTCCGCGATTTCCCGGAGCGAGACAACCGGGTTCTTGTCGTTGTCGCGATCGATCGTGAGCTGCGAGCCCGACGAGATCATGCGTGCCCGGTGCGCGGCGAGCAGAACCAGATCGAAACGATTGTCGACCTTATCAATGCAATCTTCGACGGTGACGCGCGCCATGAACTGCCGCTCCGCTTACAGGGGGTTGAATGTGGCTGAATGCCCGCAGTAGGTATATGGGCTTGGCTGATTTCGCAAGGTCAAATCTGCATTTTGCCTCATGGCATAAGCCCGGACTTCGTCCTATCTTGGCCCAAGTTAAATGCACCCCTACAAGGGTCGGGTTGCGGTGACATCAAGAAACCGCTTCATTAACCTATCAGACTTCCCGAGTCGCTCTTAGGTATCTATCGCTTGAGAATGCGTCTCCGATGACCGAAAACGAGTCATCGGCTCCTTCATTCTGCCACGCGCATCGGCTCTTCCGGGCCAGCGCCAAGAACATGAAACAACCGCGAGAGACTTATGCCTTCTGAATCCAGCAAAATTGCGCTCTTTATTGACGGGGCCAATCTCTATGCCACCGCCAAGACGCTCGGCTTCGATATCGACTACAAGCGCTTGCTGAAAGAGTTCCAGAGTCGCGGTACACTTTTACGTGCATTTTATTACACTGCAATCATCGAAGATCAAGAGTATTCGTCGATCCGGCCGTTGATCGATTGGCTCGACTACAACGGCTATACCGTCGTCACCAAGGCCACCAAGGAATTCATCGACGCCAGCGGCCGTCGCAAAGTCAAAGGCAATATGGATATCGAACTGGCCGTCGATGCCATGGAATTGGCCGAGCACATCGACCAAATGGTGCTGTTTTCCGGCGACGGAGATTTCCGCTCACTGGTCGAGGCCATGCAGCGACGCGGCGTTCGGGTCACAGTGGTGTCCACCATCACCAGCCAGCCGCCGATGATCGCCGACGAACTGCGCCGGCAAGCGGACGTGTTCACCGATCTGATGGAATTGCAATCAAAGCTCGGCCGCGATCCTTCGGAGCGACCTGCCCCGCGCGAGCCGCGCCATCATGCGCCGCAATTCCTTCAACGCAGCACCGTTGCCGCGCGAAACAATGACGACGACTTCGAGGACTAAATCGGCGCCGAAATTTCGATCGTCGTCCGACACGATCACCAAAACCGCTGATCCCGCTGAACCGGATCGGGATTGCCCGCTCTGTCCACGGCTCGTCGAATTCCGCGAGTCGATCCGCGCGCGCGAACCCGGCTGGCACAACGCGCCGGTGCGATCGTTCGGCGATCGTAACGCCGCGCTGCTGATCGTCGGTCTCGCGCCGGGTTTGCAAGGCGCGAACCGCACCGGGCGGCCGTTCACCGGCGACTATGCCGGCGACCTGCTCTATGCCACGCTGATCGCATTCGGCTTCGCCAAGGGCGTCTATCAGGCACGTCCGGACGATGGCCTGACGCTGATCGACTGCCGCATCAGCAATGCGGTGCGTTGCGTGCCGCCGCAGAACAAGCCGCTACCGATCGAGATCCGCACCTGCCGGCCATTTCTCAACGCGACATTTGCGGAGATGCCACGATTGCGCGCCATCGTTGCATTGGGGCGCGTCGCACATGACTCGACGGTGAAAGCACTCGAGCTTCGCGCCGCGGCCGCGCCGTTTTCGCACGGCGCCGTGCATGATGTCGGCGCGGTCAAACTTTACGACAGCTATCACTGCTCACGCTACAACACCAACACCGGCGTGCTGACGCCGGCGATGTTCGAAAGCGTGTTCGCGAAAGTCCGCACCGATCTCGGTTGAGACGTCCGCGTTACTTGCGCGGATTAGCCTTCAGCCACGCCAGCACATCACCCGCATTCCGGTCCGGCGGAAACACCGGATAGAACACATGCGTGATGCGTCCGTCGTCGATAATCAACGCCAGCCGCTTGATCATCACCAATCCCGCGACTTCCATGGTCGGCAGATCGAGCGCGCGTGTCAGTTCGAGCGCTTCATCCGACAACACCGGAAACGGCAGATGCAGCCGCCCCGCCATCTCGCTTTGATAGGCATTACTCTGCGTCGACAGCCCGAACACATGCTGAGCGCCGGCGGCTTTGAGATCGGCGAACAGATCGCGGAACGCGCAGGTCTGCGGCGTACATCCCCGCGCGCCCGGAATCATATCCCAGTCATCGACAAGCGCGATCTTGCCCGGCTCGCCGGTGCGCGGATAGCCGAACACGACGGTGCGGCCGGGTAACTCAGCCAACGCCACCATGGTGTCGTTGGTGGCGAGCAGACTAACCGGCGGCAACGCCGCGCCGGTCAAATGTCGCGCGGCACCGTCATCCTGCGGCGCGGGAATCCTGCTCCAGTCGACGGCCAACAGATCATTCTGATTCATATCCACCGATCCTTCCGAAGACGGCGCACTATCCCCTCGCCCGCATCAAACGACCCTTCTCGCGATTCCAATCGCGCTTCTTCTCGGTCTCGCGCTTGTCGTGCAACTTCTTGCCCTTGGCGAGCCCGAGCAGCAGCTTGGCACGGCCGCGCTCGTTGAAATACAGCTTGAGCGGAATCAGCGTCATGCCGTTGCGCTCCACCGCACCAGCCAGCTTGTTGATCTCCTTCTTGTGGAGCAACAGCTTGCGTGGCCGCTTCGGCTCATGATTGAAGCGGTTGGCCTGCAAATACTCGGGGATATTGGCGTTGATCAGCCAGATCTCGCCGCCCTTGGGGTCGGCATAGGATTCTGCGATCGTCGTCTTGCCGTTACGGATCGACTTGACCTCGGTGCCGGTCAGCGAAATGCCGGCCTCGACCGTGTCCTCGATCGCATAGTTGAAACGCGCCTTGCGGTTTTCCGCGACAACCTTGATGGCGCGCTCGTTCTTCTCCGCCATATTGATAAGCCCCTTTGGGCGCTGCCCTTAACAAACGACAGCGCCCGCAGCGGGCGCCTCGTTTTAGCTCTTCTTCAGCAGGTCACGAATTTCGGTCAGCAACTTGACCTCGTCGGACGGCTCCGGCGGAGCAGCCGGCGCAGCCGGTTCCTTCTTCTTCAGCGAATTCATCAGTCGCACGACGATGAACAATACCCAGGCGATGACGATGAAGTTTAGCGTCAACGTGAGGAAATTACCCCAGGCCAGCACCGCACCCTGTTTCTTGGCATCGGCGAGGTTGGCAGCAGTGACCTGCGACGACAGCCCGGTAAAGTAGTTCGAGAAATCGAGACCGCCAGTGACCGCACCGATGATCGGCATGATGATATCGGCAACCATCGAATTGACGATCGCGCCGAACGCCGCACCGATGATGACGGCAACGGCGAGATCGACGACGTTGCCCTTCATGGCAAATTCGCGGAATTCCTTCAGCATCCCAAATTCCTTTTCAGCCCATGTTGATATGTGATGACAACGATCGACGCTTACAAACACGCACTCAATTGATCAGCCCGGCGTGAACCATGGCCTTGCGCACCGCTGCTCGCGTCGGCTCGGAAACAGGAACCATCGGCAGCCGCAATGTCTCCTCCATCTTCCCCAACACCGACAGCGCATACTTGATGGGCGCCGGATTCGACTCCATGAACAGATCGGTATGAAGCGGCATCAGCTTGTCATGAATCGCCAGCGCCGCGGCGGTATCACCGCGCTGCCAGGCCTGATGAAATTCGGAGCACAGCCGCGGCGCGACGTTGGAGGTCACCGAGATGCAGCCATGCCCGCCATGAGCCATGTAGCCGAGAATAGTGGCGTCCTCGCCCGAGAGTTGATTGAAGTCCTCGCCCATCGCCGCGCGCTGTTGCGAGACGCGGACCATGCTCGCCGTCGCATCCTTCACGCCCGCGACGTGGGGGAGTTGCGACAGGCGCGTCATGGTCTCGACCGACATATCGATCACCGAGCGACCCGGAATGTTGTAGATGAAAATCGGAATTTTGATCGCGTCGTTGATCGCCTTGAAGTGCTGATAGAGCCCTTCCTGCGTCGGCTTGTTGTAGTACGGCGTCACCACCAGCACGGCGTCGGCGCCCGCACCTTCGGCGTGTTCGGCCAACTCGATCGCTTCGCGGGTCGAGTTCGATCCCGCACCGGCCATCACCGGCACGCGGCCCTTGGCCTGATCGATGCACCACTCGACGATCCGCTTGTGTTCATCATGGCTGACGGTCGGGCTTTCGCCGGTGGTACCGACCGGCACCAAGCCATTGGTGCCTTCCGCGATCTGCCAGTCGACGAAACTGCGAAAACCGGCCTCATCCACCGAGCCGTTTTTGAACGGCGTCACCAAGGCGGTAAAGGACCCCCGGAATTTCGTCTTGGCTGCCATCGTCATTCTCCAACAAACACCGCCGCTCAATTGCAGACGGCTTATCTAGCGGGTCCCCAGCCGCGACAAAAGGTCTATCGGAGCAAGTCGTCCGCCCCATCCTCCAAGTTCCGGCGCCGAGCGGCGTCCGGACCGGGCCAATCACTCCGCGTCGCAGCGCAAACCATAATAGTTTCATAAGCTTGCGCTGTCTATTGGCAGCGGCGTCGAGGTGACGGGCCGATTCTTCGGGGAAGCCGGTCGGGTCGCGAATTGTGGCAATGGCCGCGAAATCGCCCCGGTCGCACGGCAGACATGAAATGCTTAACACATTTGATGTTCTGTTCTCGCAATCAGAGATAATTTCCCCGGTCGCGTATCGGGATCGATTCGAGCGAAGGACGCCGTGATGACGTTTGCCCGCGCATCGGCATGGCGATGGAAGGTGTTGATGGCGACCGTAGGGTCGCTGGCACTGATGATCAGCGCGCAAGCCGCCCCCGAGGCCACCGCAACCAAATCCCACGCGACGAAGACGTCCGCCAAAACGGCGACGTCGAAATCGTCTGCGGGGTCGAAATCTCACGACACCAGGAAGCCGGAGGCCAAAGCCTCGGGCAAAGCGCACGGCGAGAAATCGCACACCAGCAAGACCGATCCGCACAAGGCTGAATCGAAGAAGACCGAAGCGAAGTCTTCATCAAAGCCTGCCTCAGCGAAACCAACACCGGCCAAATCCGCGTCGAAACCGGCCGCCGCCAAATCGCATTCCGCCACCGCCGCGGCGCCGCCGCCGGCACGCCATCCAACGCCGCGGGTCGAGCACAAACCCACCCTACCCTCAGTGGTCGCGGCGACATCGTCGACTTCGCAAGCCGATCTCGGCGCGTTGCAGAATGTAGTCGGTTTGGCGCAGCGGCGGAGGATCGGCGACGCGACGCAGGCGGAAGCCGCCATCAGCGATCCCGTCGCGCGCAAGCTCGCAGAGTGGGTCATCCTGCGCAGCCCCGACAACGGCGTGAGCGTCGAGCGCTATCAGGCTTTCATCGCTGCCAATCCGGGATGGCCGTCACAGACCTTCCTGCGCCGCCGCGCCGAAGCCGCATTGTGGGACGACCGCCGCGACGATGCCACGGTGCTGAGTTGGTTCCAGAACGAAACGCCGCTGTCCACCAAGGGACGCCTGGTGTTGGCGCGCGCTCTGCTGGCGCGCGGCGACCGGCAGCAGGCCGAACGCTACGTGCGCGAAGCCTGGCTCGACGACGATATTTCCGCGAACTTCGAGTCCGCGATCCTCGATCAGTTCGGCGCGTTGTTGCGGCCGAGCGATCATAAAGCGCGCATGGATGCGCTGCTATACGGCAACGCGCAGGAGGCTGCGTTACGCGCAGCGCATCGCCTCGGTAGCGATCAGGTGGCGCTGGCGCGCGCGCGAATCGCCGTCTCGAAGCGTGCGTCAAACGCGAAGGCGCTGCTCGATGACGTGCCGAACAGCCTGCACGGCGATGCCGGCTACATCTTCAGCAAGGTTCAATGGCTTCGACGGCAAGAGCGCGTCGAGGAAGCCGGCCGCCTGATGCTGAGCGCGCCGCGCGATCCTGCCCGCCTCTACAATCTCGACGAATGGTGGATCGAGCGCCGCGTGCTCGCGCGCGAACTGCTCGACATCGGCGACAATCGCACCGCTTATCTGGTGGCGCGCGACGCCGCGCTGCCGACCAAGAACGTCTACAAAACCCAGAAGGAATTCACCGCCGGCTGGATCGCGCTGCGCTTCCTGAAAGATCCGGCCACCGCCACCCAGCACTTTGCACGCATCGCCGAACGCAGCGACAATCCGACGGCGCTGGCGCGCGCGGGCTATTGGCTCGGCCGTGCGGCGGAAGCCTCCGGCCGCAGCATGGAGGCCCGCTCGGCCTATCAGTCCGCCGCAGCGCATTCGACCAGTTACTATGGCCAGTTGGCGCGCGCCAAACTCGGCCTGCCACAGATCGAGATCAATCGCGCGCCGGGCTCGGGCCTGCGCGGCATCGAGCGCTTCGAAATCGTGCGCGCGGTACAATTGCTCTACGCACTGAACGAACGCGACCTTGCGATTCCGATTCTTGCCGACATGGGCGACAACGCCGAAGCCGACGTGCTCGCGGGCCTGGGCGAACTGGCATCGCGCAACAACGACGCGCGCGGCATGCTGCTGCTCGGCAAGGCCGCGATGAATCGTGGGCTACCGTTCGATGTCTATGCGTTCCCCTCCACCGGATTGCCGCACTATCGCCCGATCGGTCCGGAAGTCGATCCCAGCGTGGTATTCGCAATCGCGCGGCAGGAAAGCGGTTTCAACCCGAAGGTCGTTTCGCCGGCGCAAGCTTATGGCCTGATGCAGGTGACGCCGTCCGCCGCGAAGTATGTCACCAAGAAGTATGGTGCGAGCTACGACCTCGGCCGGCTGAAAAATGACTCGGTCTATAACACCACGCTTGGCGCCGCCGAACTGGGCGGCCTGCTGGAAGATTATCGCGGCTCCTACATCATGAGCTTCGCGGCCTATAACGCCGGGCGCGGCAGCCTGAGAAAATGGATCGCGCGCTACGGCGACCCGCGCGATCCCAATGTCGATGCGGTGGATTGGGTGGAGCGGATTCCGTTCTCGGAAACCCGCAACTACGTGCAGCGGATCATGGAAAATCTGCAAGTCTATCGCGCACGCTTCGGCGGCGGCTCTCGCCTGCAAATCGAGGCCGACCTGCACCGCGGCGCGAGCGTGCAGTAACGGCACCCTCTCGTCGCATCTCGGATTCGACGCCGCTTCGGCTAGCAACGGGGTCACCTGCTCTGGTGCGATCGGCATAACAAGTGCTAACTTGAGATCGACAGCCAACGTGCTCTAACCGCGTTGGTGCAGACCTGTCGTCTATCTTTCTGTGCGCATGATTTTCTCCAACAACCGTTGCCCTTGCTGAATCATGCTCTAGCCGCGGAGCCGAATGTGACGTCCCCTAACCTTTCCCCAATGACTTTGACATTCCGATGCCCGAAGGAACTGGAGGGAATTTTGCCGCGACCGGTTCCGGCTGCGCTTGGCGTCCCGACTTGGCTCAAGACAATGCCCCAGCAGGCGTTCAACGCGCTCAACGGCGGCACCAACGACACCGTGAAACGCTGCCCTCCGTTCGTCGATGCCATGACGTCGGGCTTCCTGATCCCGCTGATCTGCGACCTCAAGGTCGAGAATGGCGAATTCACCTGGGACAATGACATTGCTCCCGGCGGCGAACTCAATTTCGTCCGCTCTCCGCTCGGCCTCCACGATGCCAGCCAGGTCACGGGCACGCCGTTGTTCGATGCCGATCGCTTCATGGTGAAGTTTCACAACCTCTGGACGATTGAGGCGCCGGAAGGCTATGCGCTGCTGTTCACGCATCCGGCCAACCGCTTCGATCTGCCGTTCACCACACTCACCGGTTTGGTCGATAGCGATCGCTACTATGACAACTGGATTCACTTTCCGGCGCACTGGCACGACATGAATTTCAGCGGCGTCCTGCCGAAAGGAACGCCGATCGCGCAATGCATGCCGGTGAAGCGCGACAAGTGGGACATGCAGACAGCCGTCTTCACGACTGAGGAATCACAACGCCTGCACGATCTCACCACCGCGATGTACAATGAAACCGGAATCTACCGACGGCAGTTCCGCGCTTAAGCACGCATTACTTTTTATCGACGTGCAGGAATTTCGCAGCGTCGCTCGGCCGCAGGAAGAAACGGCCGTGTGATGCGGACGCCAGCGTCGTGATCACCTGCCCGGCCATTTGAGGGCCACCGCGCGCCGCAAGGCGCAGGTTCGCCTCGCCCTCATCGCGCTCCCCCATTTCCAGAAGACATGCACCGAAGCTGCTGCGCGTCACCACGTCGTCAGGCTGTAAAGCGAGCGCGCGCCGGAATAGATCGGCGGCGACAGGATATTCGCCATCCTGCGCCATGACCCTTGCCAATGCGGCCAGAACATCGTGCCGCTGTGGCGCGTCGGCCACGGCACGCTGCAATAGCGCGCGTGCGTTGACGCGATCGTTGCGCTTGATATGCGCAAAAGCCAGAGCCACACGCAGATCGATAGCGTCGGGTGCCGCTTCAACACCGCGCTCAAGCAACGACATCGCTTCATCGTGCCGCCCGATACGCGCAAGCTGATTGCCGTATTCGAGAAATGCCGGCACGAACGGCGGCCGTCGCGCCGTGATCCGCTGCAATCGATCCAGCGCCGCATCCGTTCGGCGCGCCGCCGCCAACGCACCCGCGAGTTCGAGTTCAACGGTTGGATCATCGCTGCGCCGCACCGCCCGCTCGAGCGGAACGACCGCTTCGTCCGCACGGTTTTGCATCAACAGTGCTCGCCCGAGAATCTGAGCCGCGAGAATATTGCCGCGATCGGCCTTCAGTATGGTCGCGGCAACGCGTTCTGCCTCATCGGCACGCTGCATCCGCAACGCGAGAATGGCGCTCTCGAGCGATTGCTGAACCAATCTCGACTGACCGGCGGCAACGCGGTTTGGTGGATTCTTTGACATACGCGGCAATCATAAACCATCACTAGATAAGCGATCACAAGCAAAAACCCCCGGCATTGCTGCCGGGGGTTTCTGTTTCAGATCGTATTCGCCGTGAGGCGATAACGATTAGAAGTTGCGCTGAGCGCGGACACCGAAGGTCCAGGTGCCACGGTCGCCGGCAACCGCGCCGGTCGGCAGCACGAGGCCAGTGTTGTTCTGGGTGAGGTACGAGTACATCACTTCGCCCGAGAGGGTCAGGCCCTTGACCGGGGTCCAGCGGGTGACCAAACCGATCTGGCTGATATCCCAGTCCGGATTGACGCCGAGGGCAGCCTTGACGGTGTTGTTGTAACGGATTGCCGACCAAGAACCGAACAACGACGACGACCAGTGCGGATCCCAATTGTGGTTGAATGCACCGCGAACACCGTAGGCTTCGGTCTTCTGGATACCGAACGTCGGCGCGTACACGCCATCGCTCGAGAAGCCCATCGCGAGCACGGAGCTGTTGCCAATGGCGTAGCTGTCCGGGCTCACACCGCCGATGACGTAACGCGAAGCGCCGTTGGCATAGCCAACCGACACGTTGATGGTGTCGCCAGGGCCAGTCGGCAGGTTCTTGAGCGAGAGACCAGCCTGAACGGCAAAGCCCCACGCGTCAGACGGGATCGGCGAAACGAGAGCTTCACCCGTGCGGATCTGGTGAGCCGCAGCCGACAGTTGGAACAGACCCCAAGCCTGATCGACACGGAGCTGACCGACGATATCCGGAACGTTGGTGCCGCCCCAGTTGTTGGCAGTCATCGCACCGAAGCCGCCCGGAGCAGCCAGATCGTACAGCGGAGCGCGGGTGTACGAGTTGATCGCACCAGTGCCCTTCAGGCCGCTGCTCTCTTCCAAGCTGATCGACGCCGACACGCCGTTACCGAACTGAGCGGTGTAGGCGATCTGGTTGATACCAGTGACGTCGTCATAGCCGCCGAGCAGGAACGAGGTGTTGTTGCCCGGGTAGCCGCTCCACGGCATGTCGAACTGCGACACTGCCTTACCGAAGGTGAAGCCGGCGAACTGGATGAACGCGTAGTACACGCCGAGGTTACCAGCGGCACGCGAGTCGGTGTCCGTGGTCCAGTTGAGCGTGAAGTCAGCATAGGTACGAACCACGCCGTACTCGGTCGCGGTGCGGGTGTCGATGTTCAGACCAAGACGCGAACGGGAGATGTAGTCGTTCGACGCGCGGGTCGGGTTGCCGGTCCAGCGCGGCATATCGTAAGCGCTGGCAGCATTGAACGAGGTGTCGGCACGGAGATAGCCGCCCAGCTTGATGCAGGTGTCGGTGCCGGGGATGTAGTAGAAGCCGGCGCCGTAGAGGGAGCACACCTTCACGTATTCGACCGCCTTGGCCTTCAACGGAAGATCCGCCGCCTGTGCCCCACCCAGTGCGACCAGGGTCGCAGCCGAGCCGAGGATAAGGCTCTTCGCAATGTTCATGTAAACCTCCAAGTTTGCTCTTTAGGGAAGGTTCCGGATCCGCTGGGTGAAACACCCGAAGACTAGGTTCCCTTAGTCCCTGACTAAACCGCTCGATCCGTTCGCGCCTTCGGACACTCCCGCACAACGCGAGGGACTTAAGCGAACCACCTAACGGGACGACCTCGGGATGCCCCCCTCCGTCGCTTCAGTCACAATTACCTAACGTCCATGAACACGCAACAAAGGAACGCCTCAGAACGGTACCAATCCGGCCGTTTTTGGATCGGTGTTGCACAAATAACACGCGACTGTGATCGTATCATCCTCGTAAACCGCTGATATATCGCAACTTTTAACAGCATCGCCAGGGAACCACGGTTTATCCCCTGTTCCACCCCGCGCGGGAACGCGGCCCTCGGCACCCTTCCCGGCTGGTGGAATCGGGCATCGGGATTCGGCGAATCGCGCCCCACCTCACCAGGATGCGACCAGCCCGAACCAAAGCGCGATAATCGATAATAGAGTGTGAGTGTCAGGGAGCCAGTTCCCTATCCGTCGGATAACTGGCTGCGAAACGCGTCACCGAGCAAGTGAGGCTTGCGGGGCGGCACCGGGTCGGGCATATCGGGGGCCGACGGAGATATGGCCGAGTGGCTGAAGGCGGCGGTTTGCTAAACCGTTATAGGGTTGTAAAGCCCTATCGAGGGTTCGAATCCCTCTGTCTCCGCCATCCCGCTTCGCGCGGACGCGCCTCGCAGGATTGGCACCGCTCCTCACACGAAGCAGGATGTCCTCCAAAAGCTTCAGCGAAGGAGGTTCCGCGTACCATGTCTATCTCATCGAGAATCTCGCCGCGGGCGGGCGGCGTAATGTCGGGATAACATCCGGGCCGAAGCAGCGCCTTCAGCAGCATTGCCTAGGACGGCTTGCAGATACGTCGAAATTCAAACCGTGGCAGCTTTAGACCAGCACAAAGCAGAATCTTTCGCGCGCGATCTCAAATCTGGCTCGGCCACGCTTTTACGGGCAAGCGACTTTGGTAGTTCGCCAGAAACCCGATTTTTCTCATCGCTTCGTGGTCAATCGCGCCTGCAGACTCGACGGTATTGCGCCCCAAGGGATTTCCCTCATGCGCCGCGCGCCGCAAGGTCCACACGTCCCGCTGAAGCGATCAGTGCCGCGAGCCGGTCGGCCGCGCTCCCTCAATGCATCGCGATCCAGGCACGGGCATCGCGCTGCGCCGCGGCGATCTCGACGTCAGACATCATCTCCGCCACCTCGCGCCGCAACTGCACCGCATCGACGCGGCCCTTGAGCGCGGCGAGATTGAACCACTTGTGTGCGGCGACGAGGTCGACCAGGCCACCTCGCCCACTCGCCCAGTACAGTCCGCGCTCGAACAACGCATCCGGGATCGCCGTGTCGTTCACCGGCTTTGCTGCGTCGAGATCGATCGTTCCGTGAAACATGACCTTTGACCTTTTTTGTTAGGTAAGCCGCCCTGCTCCGAGCGCGGCCTCCTGTCCAATCGTTTGACACTCTTCCCAACCGCCATTGTTCGGCGTGTTGGGGTGACTATGACCGGTCAAATTTGAAGGGCAGTTTAAGTATCGCGATGAATGGAATCTGAACGCGGCGACGCGCCCATTGCCGGCGAATCGCGAAAAGGTCCGCCGTTAGCGGACTTCCCGTATTCCTGAATCGCGGATTTACCCTGGCGCTTGGCAAAACGATAACCATCGCCGCAAGGCGCAACAGGCGCGCGGTAAACGGGCCGGGATCCCGAGACAGTGCGGTGCGACGATAGCGATGGCGAGTGAAGCGGACGGGAAACGCCGGGCGGGGCATGTCAGGCAAGCGCCGGGCAAAAAAACGAGGGCGTCGGCGAACACGTCAGGGTCGAAGTCTACCGCGGCAGCGCCGCCAGCGACTGTGGAGACGCGATCTCCACGCCGTATGAAGAATGTCTCGTTGCCGAACCATCCTTCCGCCGGATTGTCTGCGGGGCACGATGTGCCCTGCTTTGCGATCCGACCGGCTGACCTGATGTCTCGCCGACACCCTCTCTCGTCGACCAGAGCTTCCAATCGATCCGCTTTACAGCGGAGGGCAAACTGGCGGCTCGTGTGACGTCGCCGGCGACGAACGCCGGCAATTCTTCCAGAAGCAAACTTACTTCTTCTTGGCGGCCTTCTTCTTGGCAACCTTGCGGGTCTTCTTCGCGGTCTTCTTCGCCGCGCTCTTCGCCGCCTTCTTGACCTTCTTCACAGTCTTCTTGGCTTTCGCCTTCTTCGCCTTCTTAGCCATGTTGCCCTCCTAATTAGTGAGATGGCTTGATCGCTGCGTGCACCCGGGAATCGAAATGCACTTCATCCCGCATACACCAACACATGTGAAAAAACAGCGTCCTGCTTAAGGAAGTGTTGATGAAGCGGTGGCAGCACCACGCCTGCGTCGCGACCGACGACTGCAAACGCGACGTGGCGCGCGATGCAAGTAGTGCCTGCGAAATCTACGTCGGCAAATGTCAAGGTTGCAGGAAACGCTTGTACTGCAGATGGATTCGCAATTCGTATTGAAAAATGTTTGCGTCCGATATCGTTCGAAGCGACTCATCGCGACCGACGAAAACGGCGCGCGCGGACTCTGAGTCGCGAATTTTGGCAAACAAAATATTTTCGGCTGTGTGGACGTTTTGGCGGTTCGCGGTTTCTCAAACGCGATTTTTTTGCCAGCTCTCTACTCTGATTCGCAGTCGCGATTTTTCCGATTCACCGCCGTCGCGTCCGCCGACGATGCCCGTTCGCACCCGATGACGACGAACATTCTCGTCCGCGAACGTCGTCGCGATACCGCGCGACGGTTCGCCAGCGACGCAAGATGAACGGCGACGCGCACGCGCGATCACCTCACGCGCGACGAACGCCGGTGCGTCAGAGACCAAGCTTGCTCTTGATGAGGTCGTTGACCGCTTGCGGGTTGGCCTTGCCACCCGATGCCTTCATCACCTGTCCGACGAACCAGCCGGCAAGCGCCGGCTTCGCTTGCGCCTGCGCCACCTTGTCGGGATTGGCGGCGACGATCTCGTCGACGATCTTCTCGATCGCGCCGGTATCGGTGACCTGCTTCATGCCGCGCGCTTCCACCAGCGCACGTGGATCGCCACCTTCATTCCAGACGATCTCGAACAGATCCTTGGCGATCTTGCCGGAGATGGTGCCCTCGCCGATCAGATCGACAATGGCGGCCAACTGCGCGGACGACACCGGCGACGCGGCGATGTCCTTGCCTTCCTTGTTGAGGCGGCCGAACAATTCGTTGATCACCCAGTTGGCGGCGAGTTTGCCGTCGCGCGCCTTGTCGGCGAGTGCCGCCAGCACCGCTTCGTAGAAGTCGGCGCTCTCACGCTCGCTGACCAGCACCGCGGCATCGTAAGGCGTCAGCGCGAACTCACCGATGAAACGCGCCTTCTTCTGGTCCGGCAATTCCGGCAACGCGGCGGCGAGTTCGTCGACGAAGGCTTGCGAGAACTCCAGCGGCAGCAGGTCGGGATCGGGGAAGTAGCGGTAGTCGTGCGCCTCTTCCTTCGATCGCATCGAGCGCGTTTCACCCTTGCCGGGGTCGAACAATCGGGTTTCCTGATCGATGCTGCCGCCGTCTTCAAGGATTCCGATCTGACGCCGCGCTTCGTATTCGATCGCCTGACCGATGAAGCGGATCGAGTTGACGTTCTTGATCTCGCAGCGGGTGCCGAACGGTTCGCCCGGCTTGCGCACCGAGACGTTGACGTCGGCGCGCAGGTTGCCCTTCTCCATGTCGCCGTCGCAGGTGCCGAGGTAACGCAGGATAGTGCGCAGCTTGCTGACATACGCCTTGGCCTGCTCGGACGAGCGGATGTCCGGCTTGGAGACGATCTCCATCAGCGCGACGCCGCAACGGTTGAGGTCGACATAGGACATGGTCGGGTGCTGGTCGTGCAGCGACTTGCCGGCGTCCTGCTCCAGGTGCAGCCGCTCGATGCCGACGGTGATGCTGTCGCCGTCATCGAGATCGACTTGCACTTCGCCCTCGCCGACCACCGGCGACTTGTACTGGCTGATCTGATAGCCCTGCGGCGAGTCCGGATAGAAATAGTTTTTCCGGTCGAACACCGAGCGCAGGTTGATCTTCGCCTTGAGGCCGAGGCCGGTGCGCACCGCCTGCTTCACCGCCTCCTCGTTGATCACCGGCAGCATGCCCGGCATCGCGGCGTCGACCAGCGAGACATGGCTGTTCGGGTCGCCGCCGAACTGCGTCGACGCGCCGGAAAACAGTTTCGAGTTGGAGGTGACCTGGGCGTGGACTTCCAGCCCGATCACCATTTCCCAATCGCTGGTGGCGCCCTTGATGAGCTTCGCGGATTTGACAGGTGCGTTCATGGGGTGAGTTCTACAATGGACCGCGGGGCGAGAAAACCCCGGCGGAGTGGCGACGGCCTGAGTGTCCGACCGCAAATTTGCTTCTAGCCAAATATGCAATACGAATGCGTCGTCCCCGCGCAGGCGGGGACCCATAACCCCTAGCGTAAGTTGTCGTAAAGACATTCGCCCTGGTTATGGAGCCGAACCGCTGCGGCGTATGGGTCCCCGCCTGCGCGGGGACGACGCCGAGAATGTTGTGGCGGAGCGCGCACAAAACCGTCATCCGCGCAACGACGGCCCTTACATGCTCTTCAGGAAATCCCGCAGCGTCGGATTGATGCGGAGCGCGTCGCGGCCGGCTGCGATCACTTCATCGACCTGCTGCTGCGGCAAGTGAAACCGCGTCGGCACGTTGCCGAGTTCGGCGGCGCGCGCCGGGTCGAGTTGATCGAAGCCGAGCCGGCCAACAAAGAATTTCAGGTCGCGGCAACTCCAGTTGGCCGGTGCGCCGTAGCGTTTGCGATCCGCGGACGACAGGCCGCAGCGCCACTTGATCAGCGCGTTCTGCCAGTCGCTCATGGTGCGCTCGAAGGCGGTGTAGCTGGCGCCGACGCTGGCATCGATGGTGGTGTCGATCGCCGCCTTGACCAGTTCGACGCCGTTGGGACCATCGGCGCTCTGCACCCAATCGCCCGACAGACCGGCCTTGGCATCCACCACCAGGAACATCGACCGCCGCAGTTTCACCGCCTGCTGCGGCGTCAGCGGACCATAAGGCGTGGTCGACGACTCCCGCGAAATGGTGAAACCGGCAAGGCCGTAGTTATCGACGAGGCCGCCGTCGAGCAGCTTGATATACGGCACCTTGCCCTCGCGATAACGCAAGATGGCGCTGGCGAAGGAGCGCAGCATCGGCGAGGCATGGCGATCGGCAGCGGCGCGCGTGATCCATGACGGCAGCGGATCGGTACAGGTGTCGGGATAGGCTTTCACCACGATCGGCGCGAACGCCACCGGCACGGCGGCAGAGGCCGCCACGGCGTTCGAGAGCGGAAACTTGGTCAGGTCGCTGCAAATCGCGGTGAAGGACGTGGCGCCGAATACAAATGGCACGCGGTTGTAGATGTCGGACGCATTGATCCAGACGCGCGGCGCGCCAACCTCGCGAAACTGACCGTAGGTCGCGCCGTGAAACAGGTTGCGGTCGAGCCACTGGGTAAAGCCCTGCTGATCGTTGATGCCGCCGCCGAGTGCACGGCCCATGGTGGCCAGCGACAGCGTGGTGTCGAGCCCCTCTTCCGCGTTCTGCAACAGGAAGCGTTCGCGGAAATCGGCAAGCGCGGCGCGCTTCTTCAGGCCGTAGTAAGCCGCCGTGACCGAGCCGCCGGAAACGCCGGAAATGAAATCGAGCCGGTCGAGCAGCTTGTCGCTGCCATGCGGCACACCGATGCGGTCGAACTCCGACAGCACGCCGAAGGAAAACGCCGCCGCGCGGGTGCCGCCGCCGGAGAACGCCAGACCGATCAGCAGATCGTCGTTGTCGGCGGCTTCTTCCTTGAAATTGAGATGAAGTTGATCGACCACGCTGCCGTGCGCGGGTTCGTTGACAGGCGCGTTGTGGACCGAAGCGCAACCGCCCAGCCACAAGCTCACCGCCATCGCGCCAAGAAACGCGCCAAGATATCTCGACCACCGCATGATCGCCCGCCCCTCCATTGCGGCGGTTATCGCCCGAAGGCGGTTAACCGGCGCACAAGATGGCAGCATCGTGGCAAGCGCAAGGCCATCATGGTTAATCCCGCGCCGACGTTCGGCCGCGTTTTGACAAATTCAGCGAACGATGAGTTCCCGTCATTGCGAGGAGCGAAGCGACGAAGCAATCCAGTCCTTGCTTCGTGGCCTCTGGATTGCTTCGCTTCGCTCGCAATGACGGAGCGTTATTGGAGACTGCGAATCCTAACCCCACCACCGCGTCGGAGTGAAATGCCCGGCGGCCTGTTCGATCACCTCGCCGAGCGAGAACAGCGTCTCCTCGTCGAGCGGGCGCCCGATCAATTGCAAGCCGAGCGGCAAGCCCTGCGCATCCTTGCCGGCGGGCACCGCAATGCCCGGCAGCCCCGCCATGTTCACGGTGACGGTGAAGATGTCGTTGAGATACATTTCGATCGGATCGGCGCCGGTCTTCTCACCGATGCCGAACGCCGCCGACGGCGTCGCCGGCGTCAGGATGGCGTGGACGCCTTGCGCGAAGCAGTCCTCGAAATCCTTCTTGATCAAGGTCCGCACTTTTTGCGCGCGCAGATAGTACGCGTCGTAATAGCCGGCGGAGAGCACATAGGTGCCGATCATCACGCGACGTTTCACCTCGGCGCCGAAGCCGGCCGCGCGGGTGTTCTCATACATCTCGACGATGTTGTTGCCGTCGACGCGCGCGCCGTAACGCACGCCGTCGTAACGCGCAAGGTTCGACGAGGCTTCCGCCGGCGCGACAATATAATAGGCCGGCAGCGCGTATTTGGTGTGCGGCAGCGAGACCTCAACCAGTTCGGCGCCCGCCGCCTTCAGCCATTCCGCGCCCTGCGACCATAGGCGGTCGATCTCGGAGGGCATGCCGTCGAGGCGATACTCCTTCGGAATGCCGATGCGCAGGCCCTTCACCGACTTACCGATCGCCGCTTCGTAATCCGGCACGGCGCGATCGACCGACGTGGTGTCTTTCGGATCGTGCCCCGCCATCGAGCGCAGCAGGATCGCGGTGTCGCGCACGGTGCGCGCGAACGGCCCGGCCTGATCGAGCGAGGACGCGAACGCCACGATGCCCCAGCGCGAGCAGCGGCCGTAGGTCGGCTTGATGCCGACGATGCCGGTGAACGCCGCCGGCTGGCGGATCGAACCACCGGTATCGGTGCCGGTCGCACCGAGACACAGACCCGCCGCCACCGCCGACGCCGAGCCGCCGGACGAGCCGCCCGGCACCAGCTTGACGTCCGACCCCTCACGCCGCCACGGATTGACCACCGGGCCGAAGCACGAGGTCTCGTTCGACGAGCCCATGGCGAACTCGTCGTTGTTGAGCTTGCCGAGCATCACCGCGCCATCGCGCCAGAGCTGCGTGGTGACGGTGGATTCGTAAGGCGGCTTGAAGTCGCCGAGAATTTTCGAGCAGGCGGTGGTGCGCACGTCGCGCGTCGCGAACAGATCCTTGATGCCGAGCGGAATGCCGGCGAGCGGGCCACCCTCGCCCTTGCCGATCTTCGCGTCGGCATCGCGCGCCATCGCGCGCGCCTGATCCGGCGTCTCCAGTACATAAGCGTTCAGTGCGCGCGCGCGCTCCATCGCCGTGAGGTGTGCGTCGATGAGTTCGACGGAAGTAAACGTCTTGCGCGCGAGACCGTCGCGGGCCTCGGCCAGCGTCAGCGAAGTCAGATCCGTCATTTATCAACCGGGCTGCAAAAGAAAGGAGAGAGCGTCTTGTCGTTGGCAGGATCGTCGCGGCGCGGCTGCTGCTTCATGGATTGCTCCATCGAGTCGAGCACCGCATCCATCGCCTTGTCGGGATCGGCTTCCTCGCCCTGACGCCGCATGGCATCGAGATACGTCATATAAGCCTGATAGGCTGCCTCGTCGTCACACAGCAGGCACATCGGATTCGTCTCCCGCTCTATTCGACCACCTTGGGCACCACGAAGAAATGATCCTCGCGCGCCGGCGCGTTGGCGACCACGGCGTCGGCGATCTCGCCATCGTTGACGACATCCGCGCGCTTCTTCATGTCCATCGGCGTCACCGAGGTCATCGGCTCGACGCCATCGACGTTCACTTCCGACAATTGCTCGACGAAGGCGAGGATCGCGTTCAGATCGCCTTGCAGATGCGGAACCTCGGCATCAGTGACCGCGATCCGCGCGAGATGCGCGATGCGGCGGACGGTGGCGGCGTCGACAGACATATATAAAGCCTCACGGCACGAGTGGGTTGTCGGTCGAGTCGTCACCCTGAGGTGCCGTCGTGAAGCGGCGGCCTCGAAGGGCGACGACCGGAGGTCATCCTTCGAGGCTCCGCGCGCTGCGCGTCGCACCTCAGGATGACGCGACCGCGCCAAGCCCAAATTCATTATGTCACGCCCTATAGCAGACCGCCCTTTCGCGCCGCAACCACGGTAGTCCGCCGGATCAGGCGGACAGCGCGCGCAGCCGCCGCAAGGCGTCCTCCGCCAAGGCGCGGGTCAGGTCCTCGGCGGGCCGCTCGGTGCCGAGCGCCACCGCCTGTCCGGCCCACAGATTGGTGAAATCGGAACTGCCGGTCTTTTCCGCCGCCGCCTTCAGCGGACCGAACGCCGCCGAGGCGTGCGGAAAGCCCGGCCCTTCCGGCGTCACCGGACCAATCTCGCGCATCGCCCGGTTGACGATGCCGCGCGCCGCGCGCCCGGTCATGACATTGGTGATGGCGGTGGAGCCGTCGTCGCCCTTCGCGAGACTCTGGCGGATGATGGCGCTCACCTTTGATTCCGGCGTGCGCAGGAACGCGGTGCCGATCTGCACGCCCGCCGCGCCGAGCGCGAACGCCGCCGCGATGCCGCGCCCGTCGGCGATGCCGCCGGCGGCGATCACCGGCACGCGTACCGCGTCCGCCATTTGCGGCACCAGCGCGAAGGTGCCGGGTTGGGTGGCGATGTCATCGGTCAGGAACATGCTGCGATGGCCGCCCGCCTCCGCACCCTGCGCGATGACGGCGTCGACGCCGCGCTCCGCCAGCCACACCGCTTCCTTGACGATGGTGGCTGACGCGATGACGACGCAGCCGGCATCCTTGACGCGCTTGAGCAGGCTCGCCTCCGGCAGACCGAAGTGGAAGCTCACCACCTCCGGCTTCACGTCTTCCACCACCTCGCACATCGCGGCATCGAACGGCGCACGCGCCGCCGACGGCAGCGGCATCGCGGGGTCGAGTTGCAACTCTTTATAATAAGGTGCGAGGCGCTCGCGCCACGCCGCCACTTTTGTCTCGTCCGGCACTGTCGGCGTGTGGGCGAAGAAGTTCATCGATACCGGCGCGGAGACCTGCTGGCGGAAGATATTGACCTGCTCGCGCGCCTTGTCCGGCGACAGCATCGCGCACGGCAGCGCACCGAGCGCGCCGGCCTTTGCGGCGGCGATCGCCAGTTCGGTATCGATCGCGCCGGCCATCGGCGCCTGGATGATGGGAAGGTCGACCTTAAAAAGGTCGAGGAGACGGCGATCAGGCCACATGGCGGCATGTCCTCAAATTGATGTGCTTGGTATTCCACTTTGCGGCGGCAATGTCACGGCCCCGACCATGCGACCTTGGATGGAAGGTCCGCCCATTCGCCCATGACGCCGTCGCCGCCGCCGTGTTATGCGAAGCGATGACCGCTCCTGTTCTGCCCCTGACCGAAGCCGCCACTCATTGGCCCACGCGCGGCGCGCTGATCGGCCTCGACCTCGGCACCAAAACCATTGGCGTCTCGGTGTCCGATCCCGACCGCAAACTGGCTACCGGCGTCGAGACCGTGAAGCGCACCGCCTTCACCGCCGACGCTGCACGTCTGATCGCGCTGGCGCAGGCGCGCAACGCCGTCGGCTTCGTGCTCGGCTTGCCGATCAACATGGACGGCAGCGAAGGTCCGCGCGCGCAATCGACCCGCGCCTTCGCGCGCAACTTCTCCCGCCTCACCGATCTCGCCATCGGACTATGGGACGAGCGACTGTCGACGACGGCGGTGGAACGCGAGTTGATCGCGCTCGATGCCAGCCGCGCCAAGCGGGCAAAAGTGATCGACGAACACGCCGCGATCTTCATCCTGCAAGGCGCGCTCGACCGCCTCGCCACGCTCAATCGCTGAGATGGGTGGCCAAGTTTGATCGATCAGTTCCCCCGTCATTGCGAGGAGCAAAGCGACGAAGCAATCCAGTCCTTGCTTTGTCGCTTTCTGGATTGCTTCGCTTCGCTCGCAATGACGACGCTGTTTGTTTTCGTCCGGGCAAAGGTTGATGCGACATGCTCACGGTGATCGCCTCGCTGATCCCGGTGTTCCTGCTGATCGTGCTCGGCTATGCGCTGCGGCGCATCCTGCTGAAGAAAGACGAGCACTGGGTCGGACTGGAGCAACTGGTCTACTACGTGCTGTTTCCGGCGCTGCTGATCGAAACGCTCGGCCGCGCCAATCTCGCCTCGGTGCCGATCGCCGGCGTCGGCGGCGCGATGCTGCTGTCGGTGCTGATCATGGGGGTGCTGTGCCTCGCGCTGCGCCCGCTGCTGGTCCGCACCTTGGCGCTGAGCGGTCCGTCCTTCACTTCGCTGTTTCAGGGCGCAGTGCGCTGGCAAACCTTCGTCGCACTTTCGGTCGTCGGCAACATGTTGGGCGACCTCGGCCTCGCGGTGGCCTCCGTCGCGATGGTGGCGATGATCCCGGTCATCAACGTAATGAGCGTATCGGTGCTGGCGCACTTCGCCTCACCGCAAAAGACCTCATGGAGCGCGACGTTGCTGGCGATCGCCAAGAACCCATTCATCTGGGGTTGCCTGATCGGCATCGCGATCAACGTCACCAAATTCCCGATCCCCAAACCGCTCTACGAATTCGCCGGATCGCTCGGGCACTCCTCGTTGGCGATCGGACTTCTCGTGGTCGGCGCCGGGTTGCAACTCGACGGCTTGCGACGACCCAATGCGGTGGCGACGCTGACGGTCGCACTGAAACTGATCGCAATGCCGATCATCGCCATCACGCTCGGCTGGAGTTTCGGGCTGTCGGGCTCGAACCTCGCCGTGGTGGCCTGCTGCGCCTCGGTGCCGACCGCGTCGAATGCCTATGTGCTGGCGCGACAGATGGGCGGCGATGCACCGCTGCTGGCGCAAATCCTGGTGCTGCAAACCGTGGTGGCGGCCTTCACCATGCCGCTGTTCATTGCGCTCGCCGGATGACGACTGCTACGTGTGCGACGCCAGCCACATCGTCTGGATGGTGGCGGCGAGATTGTTGAGCCCGTGCAGAACAATGGTCAGCCAGGTCGAGCCGGTGCGATAGCGCAGATAACCGAACAGCATGCCGATGGTCAGGATTTCGCCGAAGAAGAACCAGTCGTATTGCAGGTGCATCGCGGTCCACACCAGCGACGACAGCAGGATGGCGCCGAACGGCCGCAGGAACGACTCCGACCAGCCGCGATAAAGAAAGCCGCGCGCGAAAAACTCCTCGGTAAGTGGCGCGGCGACGCAGAACGAGAGCAGCAGCAGCCAGAGCGCATTGTCGGCCTCGGCCGACTTCATCACCTCGATCATGAAGCCTGCGGTCACCTCGCGCCCGATCGCCTTGGACAGCAAATCCCACGCACCGACCAGCGCGATCAGCGCTGCAAGGCCGATGAAGAACTGGCGCCACGTCGGCCGGCGCAGTCCGAGGTAATCATCGAACCGCGCACCGGCGAGGCGCGTCGCGATCCAGATCGCCAGCACCACCGCCGGGAAGCCCATAATCACCGACATTGAAAGCGTGATGCCGTTGCCCGCCATCGCGCGGATCAGCGCGATATCGAAACCGCCGCCGTGCCGCCAAACAAGATAGCCGACGACTGCCAACTGCCCGACCAACATCGCGGCGAAGATAAACAGACCCCACAGGCTGGTGCCGATGAATTTCCAAACCCCGCGCGGCGCTTTGGGCGGAAGCGGCGGCGGAAGGGTGTCGGTCTCTAGGGTGCTCATCGGACCAATGTGGTGAGGAATGATTACCAAACCATGGTTGGGACACTGAGAGAGAGAGTGACGTCGGCGCCACCATACATCGCCGTCATGGCCGGGCTTGTCCCGGCCATCCACGTTCTTCCCGATGTCCTGCCTCAAAGACCTGGATGCCCGGGACAAGCCCGGGCATGACGAGAAAAAGAAAAGGAAGCCGGTCCCCTCTTTTCCTTACGCCAGCGCGCGATCCAGCAGGCGGCGGCTGGCGTCGGCGCTGAGATCGGCGGAGCCGTAGAGATTGCCATGTGCGGCGTCGAGGCGCGTCGCGGCGAACAGTTCGGCGCTCGCCGGCGACACCTCCTGCAGTGCCGCCGACGCCGCGAGCAGCGCCAGACGCTCCACCGCGACCCGCGCCAGACGCTCGACATCCGGCCGGCGGAACGCTTTGGCGACGAAGCCCAGCGTCTCCCTCGCGCCCGGCAGATCGCCGGCCTGCGCGGCGAGATGCGTCATCACCACTTCCGCACCCTCGGCCTCGCGCGACAGCGCACGCAGCACGTCGAGGCACATCACGTTGCCGGAGCCTTCCCAGATCGCGTTGACCGGCGACTCGCGATAGTGCCGCGCCAGAATGCCCTCCTCGATGTAACCGTTGCCGCCGAGGCATTCCATCGCCTCGTAGAGCAAGGCGGGCGCACTCTTGCAGGTCCAGTATTTCACCACCGGCGTCAGCAGCCGCATGTAAGCGGCCTCAACCGGATCGAACGGCGCGCGGTCGAAGGCACGGCACAATCGCATCACCAGCGCGGTCGACGCTTCGATATGCAGCGCCATGTCGGCGAGCACGCTTTGCATCAGCGGCTGATCGGCGAGATGCTTCTGGAACACGCTGCGATGACGGGTGTGGTTGATGGCGTGCGCCAGACCCGAGCGCATCAGGCCCACCGACGACAGCGCGCAGTCCTGCCGCGTCAGCGATACCATCTCGATGATCGTGCGCACCCCGCGCCCCTCCTCGCCGAGCCGCAACGCATAAGCATTATCGAACTCGACTTCCGACGATGCATTGGAGCGGTTGCCGAGCTTGTCCTTAAGGCGCTGGAAGCGGATGCCGTTGATCGAACCATCCGGCGTAAAGCGCGGCATGAAGAAACAGGTCAGCCCGCCTTCCGCCTGAGCCAGTACCAGGAACGCGTCGCACATCGGCGCAGACATGAACCACTTGTGGCCGGTGATGCGATAGGCGTCGCCATCCGGCACCGCGCGGGTGATGTTGGCGCGCACGTCGGTGCCGCCCTGCCGCTCCGTCATGCCCATGCCCATGGTCATGCCGCGCTTGGTCCACCACGGTGCGAAGGTCGGATCGTAACTGCGGGTGCCGAGCACCGGCATCACCTTGGCCTTGAGCGCCGGATCGACGCCGAGCGCGCCGACCGCCGCGCGCGTCATGGTGATCGGGCACAGATGGCCCGACTCCACTTGCGCGACGATAAAGAGCCGCGCCCCGCGCACCACTTCGGAGGCGCCGCCTGCCGCCTCGCCTTTCGCGGTCCACGTCGAGTTATGGATTCCGGCATGGGCACTGTGCGCCATCAACTCGTGATAGGCCGGGTGAAACTCGACCTGATCGCGTCGAAAGCCGCGCGCGTCGAACGTCTTCAGCTTCGGTGTATTTTCGTTGGCAAGACGGCCGCGCTCGATCATCGCCGCCGAGCCCCAGTGCTTGCCGAACTCGGTCAGGTCGTTCACCGCATCCGCGCCGCCATTCGCCTTCACAGCTTCCATCAGCGGACGATCCTGCGCGAACAGATTGACGTCCTCGAACGGCGGCGACTGGTTGAAGACATCGGTGCGGGCGGAGGCAACGGACGACATGACAAACTCCCGGATTCGAATTTTGAGCGCATCGCTGGCGATTAGACATCCGCTCATTTCGCCGGCGGCGCAAGGTGCGGAAAAACGCCGCAACATAACTTTTTGCGGAACTCCACCACGGATGGATGTGTTTCCGGTCAGCAATTCGCAACTAACCGGAGAACCCGATGCAGGCGAAATCCATTATCACGACGGCAATGACCGCGCTGATCCTGAGCGCCGGCGCAGCCATGGCGCAACAGAATCTGGCGCAACAGGATCGCAATCAACCCGCCGCCGGCAACCAGCCTGCCGCAAAACAATCCGCGCCTGCGGAATCACCGCAAGCTTCAGGCCACGACGCGCAATCGGGTCAACCGGAAACCGGCCCCAACGCCAAACAAACAAAGGGCGCCGCCAGCGACGGCTACAAGGACGCGCACGACAACGACAAGAAGTAGTTCGCCGTCAGCGCCGCGTGATCGGGAAATCGTAAGCCTCGCGGCCCATTCCGGGCAGCGAGAAGTGCCACCACTCGAGGCGATAGTTGATGAAGCCGTGACGCGCCATGGCCGACACCAGAATTTCGCGCCAGCGCCGTTGCTGTGGCGTGATCGCAGACGACGCGGTGTGGGCGCGCTCGTCTGAGCAATCGTAACCCGTGCCCATGTCGACGCTGCCGTCTGGCGCGCGGCGTGACGCGTCCGCCGTGCAGTCGCCATAGTCGGCGCGCGGATCGAATGGCACGACCGCCTTGAGCGGCAGTTGCACCAGTGTCAGGTCCACCGCCTTGCCCGTGGAATGACCGGAGCGCCGTGCGACGTAGCCCAACCGAAATAGATCCGCCTTCCGCATCTTCGGATTGTAGCGATGCTGCGCGGCCGTCTCGTTGCCGTCCTGCGCCCAGGCATACATGTCGTCCACCGCGCGCTGCGGACGATAGCAATCGTAGACTTTTAGTGAGAGGGCGCGCGGCTTCAGGTCTTGCTGCACCCGCTTCAGCGCGAGACCGACTTTTCGGGTGACGATGCACTCCCCCGCCTCGTAGCCATTAAGCACGCGGCCGACGAAATTGTTGGCCGTGGCGTAACGCATATCCTGAACGATGCTCGGATCGATATCGCGCAGATAGACGAAGCCGCCCGGCAGATCGCGCGCGACGGCGCCCGGAAGTCCGGCCAGTCCCATCACGGCGAAAGCCGCGAGCAACCGCACAAGCCGATATGTCATCCAGAATATCTCTCTTGTCCAACCACAGGTTCCGGCCGATCCACGGGGCTCGCACCGGCACGAAAACGCCTCGGGTCCCCCTCTCCACACGGTTCTGGGGGATAACCCGCCGGAGGCGAAAACGGCCTTGCCCCCCCATGCCGCAATGCCTATAGCTCTTGCTTTAATGACCCCCGCCGCAAAATCCAGTTTTGTCCTCAACCACCGGCATCTGCTGGGGATCGAGGGCCTTTCCGCATTCGACATCACCGGCCTGCTCGATCTCGCCGAGGAATATGTCGAACTCAATCGTCAGGTCGACAAGAAGCGCACCAGTCTGCGCGGCCGCACCCAGGTCAACCTGTTCTTCGAAGCCTCGACCCGCACACAATCCTCGTTCGAGATCGCCGGCAAGCGGCTCGGGGCCGACGTCATGAATATGTCGGTGGCGTCCTCGTCGATGCGCAAGGGCGAGACGCTGATGGACACCGCCGTCACGCTCAACGCCATGCATCCGGATATCTTGGTGGTGCGCCACAACGCCTCCGGCGCGGTAGAGCTGCTGGCGCGCAAGGTCGATGGCTCGGTGGTCAATGCCGGCGACGGCACCCACGAGCATCCGACCCAGGCCCTACTCGATGCGCTGACCATCCGGCGCAACAAGGGTCGGCTCGAGGGGTTGCTGGTCGCGATCTGCGGCGACGTCATGCATTCGCGCGTGGCGCGCTCCAACATCATCCTGCTCAACACCATGGGCGCACGGGTGCGCGTGGTCGCGCCCTCGACGCTGCTGCCGGTCGGCATCGAACGCTTGGGCGTCGAGGTCGCGCGCAACATGGAAGAAGGTCTGCACGGCGCGGACATCGTGATGATGCTGCGGCTGCAACGCGAGCGCATGAACGGCTCGTTCGTGCCGTCGAGCGGCGAATATTTTCGCTTCTTCGGTCTCGACCAGAAGAAACTCGCCTACGCCAAACCCGACGCGCTGGTGATGCATCCGGGGCCGATGAATCGTGGCGTCGAGATCGACTCGCTGGTGGCCGACGGCGCGCAATCGCTGATCCGCGAGCAGGTCGAGATGGGCGTGGCCGTGCGCATGGCCGTGCTCGAAGCGCTGGCGCGCAACCTGCCGAATGCGTGACGCCATGCTCCACAGTCAAAACACCTCCCGCCCGCTGCTGCTCACCAACGCCCGCCTGATCGATCCGTCGCGCGATCTGGATACGCGCGGTGATCTCCTGATCGTCGACGGCGTGATCCGCGACGCCAAGCAAGGCATCGCCGCGTCGGGCGCTCCGGATGGCACCGAGATTATCGATTGCGCTAGCTGCATCGTCGCGCCCGGTCTCGTCGACATGCGCGCCTTCGTCGGCGAGCCCGGCGCCAGCTATCGCGAGACTTTTGCGTCGGCCAGCGAAGCCGCTGCCGCCGGCGGCATCACCACCATCATCTGCCAGCCCGACACCTCGCCGGTGATCGACAATTCCGCGACGGTGGACTTCGTGCTGCGCCGCGCCCGCGACACCGCCATCGTCAACATTCACCCAATGGCGGCGCTGACCAAGGGCATGGCCGGTCAAGTGATGACCGAGTTCGGGTTGCTGAAGGCGGCCGGCGCTGTGGCCTTCACCGACGGCGCACATAGCGTGATGAACGCGCAGGTGATGCGCCGCGCTCTCACCTATGCGCGCGATTTCGACGCGCTGATCGTGCATCACACCGAGGACCCCAACCTCGTCGGCGAAGGCGTGATGAACGAAGGCGAGTTCTCGACGCGGCTCGGCCTGATCGGCGTTCCCGCCGCCGCCGAAGCGATGGTGCTGGAGCGTGATATCCGCCTCGTCGCGCTCACCGGCGGGCGCTATCACGCGGCCTCGGTCACCTGCCGGGAGTCGCTGGACGTGCTCCAGCGCGCGCGCGATGCCGGTCTCAATGTGAGCGCGTCGGCATCGATCAATCATCTCGCACTCAACGAGAACGATATCGGGCCCTACCGCACCTTTCTGAAAACGTCGCCGCCGCTGCGCACCGAAGACGATCGCACGGCACTGGTCGCAGCGGTCGCATCGGGGCTGGTCGATGTCGCGATGTCCGATCACAATCCGCAGGACGTCGAAACCAAGCGACTGCCGTTCGCGGAAGCCGCCGTCGGCGCCATCGGTCTCGAGACCATGCTGTCCGCCGGTTTGCGCCTCGTCCACAACGAAGAGATCGAGATCGCTACGCTGCTCCGCGCGATGTCGACGCGGCCCGCCGGACTGCTCGGTTTGCCCGGCGGCACCTTGCGCAGCGGCGCACCGGCTGACGTGATCGTCATCGATCCCGACGAGCCTTGGGTACTCGACCCGGCCGATCTCAAATCGCAGTGCAAGAACACGCCGTTCGACGAAGCGCGATTCACCGGGCGTGTGCGGCAAACCATCGTCGGCGGGCGAAGCGTCTATCGGCGGGCGTGATCCGCCGGCCGGACATGGCCCGCCGGCGGCTCAATGTCCGAGCAGGTTGGCCACCGCTTCCATCGACGTACCGGCAAAGATCGCCATCAGGTAGATGCCGAAGCACACGACCTTCAGGCGGTTGCGAATAAGGTGCATGATGCCCTCCTCTGGTCGAATCCGATGGTGATGAAGTATGGTTAACCAATCCTTACCTGGCCTAGTGAACCGCTTATGCTGACTTCCTCTCTTGGCGTGGCCTGCCTCGCCCTCATCGTCGGCTACCTGTTCGGCTCGATCCCGTTCGGGATGATCCTGACGCGGATTGCCGGCACGCAGGACCTGCGCTCCATCGGCTCCGGCAACATCGGCGCCACCAACGTATTGCGCACCGGACGCAAGGGGCTCGCTGCGGCGACGCTGCTCGGGGACATGCTGAAGGGCACCGTCGCGGTGATCGTTGCCGGCCGTTTCGGCGGCCCGGAGGCCGCGATGCTGGCGGCGCTCGGCGCGTTTCTCGGCCACCTGTTTCCGGTGTGGCTCGGCTTCAAAGGCGGCAAGGGCGTCGCGACCTATATCGGCGTGCTGCTCGGCCTGTACTGGCCGGCGGCGCTGGCGTTCTGCGCCGTTTGGCTCGCAATCGCTTGGTTCACGCGCTACTCCTCCGCTGCCGCGCTGATCGCCAGCGCGCTGACGCCGCCGGCATTGTGGCTCGACGGACATTCGGCGCTAGCGTTGCTGTTCGCGATCCTGTCGGTGCTGCTGTGGATCATGCATCGCGGCAACATCCAGCGGCTGCTCGCCGGCACTGAAGGCAAGATCGGCAAAAAGGCCTAACCTCTCCGCTCCGCCCGCATGCGACTTCAGGTTGTATGATCGCGTTGCTTGCGCAATGCTGTCCCCCGGGAGCGCGGGCAGCATGGACATGGCCTCACCATCGACCGACGGAAAACGGCTGAGCGAGCGCCAACGGATCGCGTGGCTACGGCTGATCCGCAGCGACAATGTCGGCCCCCGCACCTTCCGCTCGCTGATCAATCACTTCGGCAGCGCCGAAGCCGCGCTCGACCGGCTGCCCGAGCTGGCGCGCCGTGGCGGCGCAGCCCGCCCCGGCCGCATCTGCACGGTGGAAGAGGCCGCGCGCGAACTGAAGCGCGGACAAAGCCTCGGCGTCGCAATCGTCACGCCGGGCGAAGCCGGCTATCCTTCACGTCTGGCATCGATCGACGATGCACCGCCGCTGCTCGGCGTCCGCGGCCAGTTCGCCGCACTCGCCAAACCGATGATCGCTATTGTGGGCTCGCGCAATGCATCCGGTGCCGGCCTCAAGTTCACGCAAGTGCTGGCGCGCGATCTCGGCGACGCCGGCTTCGTCGTCGCCTCGGGTCTGGCGCGTGGGATCGATCAGGCGGCACACCGCGCCAGTCTACCAACCGGCACCGTCGCCGTGCTGGCCGGCGGCCACGATCGCATCTATCCGCCGGAACATGAGACTTTGCTTGAAGATATCCTTCCATTCGGAACTGCAATCTCGGAAATGCCCCTCGGCCATGCACCGCGCGCGCGGGATTTTCCCCGGCGCAACCGGCTGATCTCGGGCGTCGCATTGGGCGTCGTGGTGATCGAGGCCGCGCATCGCTCCGGTTCGCTGATCACCGCGCGCGTCGCCGCCGAACAAGGCCGTGAGGTGTTCGCGGTCCCCGGCTCGCCGCTCGATCCGCGCGCCGCCGGCACCAATCATCTCATCAAGCAAGGGGCGGCGCTGATCACTGAGGCAGCGGACGTCATCGCGGCGGTCCGTCCGATCATGGGACGACCGGTCGAACTGCCCGTCGCGGAATCCGACGACGCACAACCGATGGATCAGGAACCAGCGGCCAGCGATCGCGCGCGGATCGTGGAGTTGCTCGGGCCGAGCCCGATCGGTCTCGACGACCTGATCCGCATGGCCGACACCTCCCCGGCCACGGTTCGCACCGTCCTGCTCGAACTCGAATTGGCCGGACGGCTGGAGCGCCATGGCGGCGGTCTGGTTTCGCTGGCGGTGAGTTAGAATTTCCAATCCCGCAAACTGCCCTAACGATTGGCGGTATCGTCCCACGTAGGCGGTGGAGCCAGATCGCGAATTCTCCACTCCATCGTCATGCCCGCGCTTGTCGCGGGTATCCACGCCTTAAAGGCATGGCAAGTTCAACGACGTGGATGGCCGGGACAAGCCCGGCCCATGACGAAAACACAGAAAGTACCCGCGGGGACGATTATGATCGTGTGGTCATCGCCCGTTGCGCAGCATGTCGGCGCGGATCAGGTTCTCCGCCTCCATCTGAGCCATATCGAGTACATGCGCCAGAACATCGAGCCGGTGCACACGCGCCATCAGGGCCAATTCGGAGACCGCGCCGGCGATGAAACGGGCGGCCTCGTCGGGGCCGCCGTCGCCGGCCGGCTCGTCCGCTTCGATGGGAATGCTCTGCCGTTGCCTCGCCATCGATCCTCGCCACCGCCACTTGCCGCCGAGATGGGAATCAAGTCCGTTTCAGCTTGAAATATATACAACCTGAGGTGGTTTTAAAAGATATATATGATCGTAATGGTTGAATGATACGGACATTCCCGGGTGCCGCGATTTGACAGTTGAGGGGTCTGGACCCATGTTCCGGGCGAAGCAGGCCGCCGCGACTCTCGCGAAGCCAGCACCTTTTCTTCCCTAAGTATCTGGAAAAACATGAATATCGTCATTGTCGAGTCGCCTGCGAAGGCCAAGACGATCAATAAGTATTTGGGCGGCGGCTACGAAGTGGTCGCCTCGTTCGGCCATATCCGCGACCTCCCGGCCAAGAACGGGTCGGTCGATCCGGACGCCAACTTCAAGATGATCTGGGAGATCGATCCCAAGGCCTCCAGCCGCCTGAACGACATCGCCCGTTCCGTGAAGGGCGCGGACAAGCTCATTCTCGCCACCGACCCCGATCGCGAGGGCGAGGCGATTTCCTGGCACGTCCTTGAGGTGCTGAAGCAGAAGCGCGCGCTGAAGGATCAGCCGATTGAGCGCGTCGTGTTCAACGCCATCACCAAGCAGGCCGTCACCGATGCCATGAAGCACCCGCGCCAGATCGACGGCGCGCTGGTCGACGCCTACATGGCGCGCCGCGCGCTGGACTATCTGGTCGGTTTCACGCTCTCTCCAGTTCTCTGGCGCAAGCTGCCGGGCGCGCGCTCGGCGGGGCGTGTGCAATCGGTGGCGCTGCGGCTGGTCTGCGACCGCGAGCAGGAAATCGAAAGTTTCGTCGCGCGCGAATACTGGTCGCTGGTCGCGACCTTGACGACGCCGCGCGGCGACGCCTTCGAGGCGCGTTTGGTCGGCGCCGACGGCAAGAAGCTGGCACGGCTCGACATCGGCAGCGGCGCGGAAGCGGAAGACTTCAAGCGCGCCATCGAGGCGGCGAATTTCACCGTCGGCAGCGTCGAGGCCAAGCCGGCGCGTCGCAATCCCTATGCGCCCTTCACCACCTCGACCTTGCAGCAGGAAGCCAGCCGCAAGCTCGGCTTCGCGCCGGCGCACACCATGCGCATCGCGCAGCGGCTTTACGAGGGCATCAACATCGGCGGCGAAACCACCGGCCTCATTACTTATATGCGAACCGACGGTGTGCAGATCGACGGCTCCGCGATCACTCAGGCGCGCAAGGTGATCAGCGAGGACTACGGGAAGGACTACGTGCCGGATGCGCCGCGCCAGTATCAAACCAAGGCAAAGAACGCGCAGGAAGCGCACGAAGCCATTCGCCCCACCGACATCTCGCGCCGCCCCGCCGATTTGCGCCGCAGCCTCGATAACGATCAGGCGCGGCTCTACGAACTCATCTGGATCCGCACCGTCGCCAGCCAGATGGAATCTGCCGAACTCGAACGCACCACCGTCGATATCGCAGCCCGGGCCGGCGCGCGTACGCTCGACCTGCGCGCCAGCGGTCAGGTGATCAAGTTCGACGGCTTCCTGAAGCTCTATCAGGAAGGCCGCGACGACGATCCGGAGGACGAGGACAGCAACCGCCTCCCCGCCATGAGCGAGGGCGAAGCGTTGAAGCGTCAGGCGCTCGCCGTCACCCAGCACTTCACCGAGCCGCCGCCGCGCTTCTCGGAAGCCTCGCTGGTGAAGCGGATGGAAGAACTCGGCATCGGCCGGCCTTCGACCTATGCGTCGATCCTGCAAGTGCTGCGCGATCGCGGCTATGTGCGGCTCGACAAGAAGCGGCTGCACGGCGAGGACAAGGGCCGCGTCGTCGTCGCGTTCCTGAAGAAGTATTTCTCGCGCTACGTCGAATACGACTTCACCGCCGAGTTGGAAGAAGACCTCGATCGCATCTCCAATAATGAAGTGTCATGGCAGGATGTGCTGAAGGCGTTCTGGGCCGGCTTCACCGGCGCGGTCGACGACATCAAGGACTTGCGCGTCGCCGAAGTGCTCGATGCGCTCGACGAGATGCTCGGGCCGCATATCTATCCGCCGCGCGAAGACGGCGGCGATCCGCGCCAGTGCCCGACCTGCGGCACCGGCCGATTGAATCTGAAGGCCGGCAAGTTCGGGGCCTTCGTCGGCTGCACCAACTATCCGGAGTGTCGCTACACGCGCCCGCTCGCGGCCGATGGCGACGTCGGCGGCGACCGCATTCTCGGTAAGGACCCCGAGAGTGGCCTCGAGGTTGCTGTGAAGTCGGGCCGCTTTGGACCGTACATTCAGTTGGGTGAAGCGAAGGACTACGAGGAAGGCGAAAAGCCGAAGCGCGCCGGCATTCCGAAAGGCACCTCGCCGAACGACATGGAGTTCGAGCTTGCGGTGAAGCTGTTGTCGCTGCCGCGCGAAGTCGGCCGGCATCCGGAAGACGGCGAGCCGATCAAGGCCGGCATCGGCCGCTTCGGCCCTTACGTGCAGCACCTGAAGACTTACGCCAGCCTAGAGGCCGGCGACGATGTCTTCAACATCGGCCTCAATCGCGCAGTGACGTTGATCGCGGAGAAGATCGCCAAGGGCCCGGGCCGGCGGCGGTTCGGCTCCGATCCGGGCAAGCCGCTCGGCGAGCACCCCTCTCTCGGTGCAGTGGCCGTGAAGAGCGGTCGTTACGGCGCTTACGTCACGGCGGGCGGCGTCAACGCCACCATTCCGAGCGACAAGACGCAGGACTCGATCACGCTCGAAGAAGCCATCGCATTGATCAACGAGCGCGCGGCGAAAGGCGGCGGCAAGGCGAAGCGGCCGGCGGCGAAGAAGGCAGCGAAAAAATCCACTGCCAAATCCGCCGACAGCACCGACGCGCCAGCGAAGAAGGCCGTTGCCAAAAAGGCCGCCGCCAAGAAGCCCGCGGCAAAGAAAGCCGCGAGCAAGGCGCGCGCGCCGGTAAAGGCGGCGGCGAAGGCTTCCTCAGCCAAGGCGCCGAAAACGACGGCGAAGAAAAGCGCCGGCAGGTAATAGCGAGTCCCATTGAGCAAACCACGCGAAAGCCGATTTCCCGACCGCGACGCGATCATCGCATTCGTGCGCGGGTCGAAAAGCGAAGTCGGCACCCGCGAGATCGCGCGCGCGTTCGGATTGAAGAATGCGGACCGCGTCGAGTTGAAACAGATCTTGCGCACGCTTGCCGATGAGGGCGTGCTCGCCAAGCGCGGCCGCAAACTGCACGAAGCCGCGGCCCTGCCGCCGACGATCCTCGCCGATGTCACCGGCCGCGATAGCGACGGCGAGATGCTCGCAACGCCGACCGAATGGGACGCCGAGACGCAAGGCACCGCGCCGAAAATTCGCATCCGCCTGCCGCGCTATCCCAAGCCCGGCACCGCCGCCGGCATCGGCGACCGCGCACTGCTGCGCATCGAACCCGACGCCAACGATGACGCGCACGCTTACATCGGCCGCGTCATCAAGATCATCGATCATGCCAAATCGCGCGTGCTCGGCATCTTTCACGCCCTGCCCGGCGGCGGTGGACGGCTGGTGCCGGTGGACAAGAAGCAGGCCGGTCGCGAACTCAACATCGCCAAGGCCGATACCGGCGGCGCCGAGGAAGGCGACCTCATCAGCGTCGATCTGGTCCGCTCGCGCGGCTACGGGCTCGCGTCGGGTCGCGTGAAGGAACGGCTCGGATCGCTGGCGACCGAGAAAGCCATCAGCCTGATCGCGATCCACGCGCATGACATTCCGATGGCCTTCTCGCCCGCCGCGCTGAAGGAAGCCGACGCGGCCGAGCCTGCCACGCTGCAAGGCCGCGAGGACTGGCGCGACATTCCGCTGGTCACCATCGATCCGCCGGACGCCAAGGATCACGACGACGCCGTGCACGCGATGCCGGACGACGATCCCGCCAACAAAGGCGGCTACATCGTTCATGTCGCCATCGCCGACGTCGCGTTTTACGTGCGGCCGGGATCGGCACTTGACCGCGACGCGCTGCTGCGCGGCAACTCGGTGTACTTCCCCGATCGCGTCGTGCCGATGCTGCCGGAGCGCATCTCCAACGACCTGTGCTCGCTGCGGCCCGGCGAAGCGCGCGGCGCGCTCGCCGTGCGGCTGGTGATCGCGCCGGACGGCCGCAAGCGTTCACACACGTTCCATCGCGTGCTGATGCGCTCGGCCGCAAAACTCAACTACGCGCAGGTGCAGACCGCCATCGACGGTCATCCTGACGACACCACCGGCCCGCTGCTGGAGCCGATCCTCAAGCCGCTTTACGCGGCTTACGCGCTGGTGAAGCGTGCGCGCGACGAGCGCGAACCGCTCGACCTCGATCTGCCGGAACGCAAGATCGTCCTGAAGCCGGACGGGACGGTGGATCGCGTGGTGACGCCGGAACGTCTCGACGCGCACAAGCTGATCGAGGAGTTCATGATCCTCGCCAACGTCGCCGCCGCCGAGACGCTTGAGAAGAAAGGTTTGCCGCTGATCTACCGCGTGCACGACGAACCGACAGTGGAGAAGGTGCACAACCTTCAGGAATTCCTAAAGACGCTCGACATCTCCTTCGCCAAGAGCGGCGCATTGCGGCCGTCGGTATTCAATCGCGTGCTGACCAAGATCAAGGGCCACGACTCCGAGCCTCTTGTAAATGAAGTCGTGCTGCGCTCGCAGGCGCAGGCCGAATACGCTGCCGAGAATTACGGCCACTTCGGCTTGAACCTGCGCCGCTACGCGCATTTCACCTCGCCGATCCGCCGCTACGCAGACCTCGTGGTGCATCGCGCGATCATCCGCGCGTTGGGGCTTGGTGCCGGCGCCCTGCCCGAAACCGAAACCATCGAGACGCTCGGCGAAATCGCTGCGCAGATTTCCGCGACCGAACGCCGCGCGATGAAAGCGGAACGCGAAACGGTCGACCGGCTGATCGCACACCACCTCGCCGATCGCATCGGCGCGGTGTTCCAGGGCCGCATTTCCGGCGTCACCCGCGCCGGCCTGTTCGTGAAGCTCAGCGACACCGGCGCCGACGGCCTGATCCCGATCCGGACGCTCGGCACCGAATATTTCCAGTACGACGAGGCGCGTCACGCGCTGGTCGGCACACGCAGCGGTGCCATGCATCGGCTGGGGGACGTGGTCGAGGTTCGTCTGGTAGAAGCAGCCCCGGTCGCGGGCGCGCTGCGGTTCGAATTGCTGTCGGAAGCGCAAGACGCGCCACGTGGGCGCAAGCGGACGCGCGACGCCGACCGCGAGCACAAGGTTCGCCGGGCGCGCGGCAAGATCAAGGCCGAGCGCAAGGCAAAAAAGCCGCTGCGCAAGTTTGCAAAAACCCCGGGGAAGCCTATCAAGAGCAAGGGCCAATCGGGCAAGGGCAAGAACAAGGGTAGGAAGTAAAGGCAGATCGTGAAACCACCGGCCGTCTCAACCTGGACCCAGAAGACCGCCTCGCCGCCCGCGCGCGACGTTTGGCTGGCGATGAAACGTGGCCTGCGCTGCCGTTGTCCGAATTGCGGCGAAGGCAAGTTGTTCCGCGCCTTCCTCAAGGTGAACAACACCTGCCCCAGCTGTGGCGAAGCGCTGTTCCATCATCGCGCCGACGACCTCCCCGCCTATCTCGTGATCGTGATCGTCGGCCATATCGTGGTGCCGGTCGCGCTGTCCGTCGAAACCAATTTCGCGCCGCCGATCCCGCTGCAACTGGCGATCTATCTGCCACTCACCCTGATGTCGGCGCTGTTGCTGTTGCAGCCGGTCAAGGGCGCTGTGGTGGGATTGCAATGGGCCTTGCGGATGCACGGCTTCGACGACTCCGAACCCTCTGACACGCCGATCCGTGATAAAGCGGGCGGCACGATTGTACCGGAAGCCCGATGACTGACATGACGACCACGACGCCTGTGAAGGAAGAAAAAGAAGCCGATCACCATCCCTATCGGCGCCCGCGCGATGCGGCGACATTGATCCTGATCGACCGCAGCCACGCCAAGCCCAGGGTGCTGGTGGGCAAGCGCCACGCCAATGTGGTGTTCATGCCGGGCAAGTTCGTGTTTCCCGGCGGCAGCGTCGACAAGACTGACAATCGCGTGCCGGTGGCCGCGCCGATTCCTCCCGAACTCGAAGCCAACCTGATGAAGGGCAGCCCGAAGACCGAGCCGTCACGGGCGCGCTCGCTGGCGGTCGCCGCCATCCGTGAGGCCTGCGAGGAAACCGGACTGTGCCTCGGCTGCAAATCGGACAACGGCAGCGCGCGCAAGCTCAACGGCGTCTGGCAGCCGTTTGCCGACGCCGGATTGCTGCCCGATCCGTCCGGCCTGTTCCTGATCGCCCGCGCCATCACTCCGCCCGGCCGCGTTCGTCGATTTGACACGCGCTTCTTCACCGCAGATGCATCGGCCATCGCCCATCGCGTCGAGGGGGTGATCCACGCCGATGCTGAACTAGTCGAACTGGTGTGGGTCGAGATCGGCTCGGAG
Organism: Xanthobacteraceae bacterium; assembly: GCA_051954235.1. Taxonomy (GTDB): domain Bacteria; phylum Pseudomonadota; class Alphaproteobacteria; order Rhizobiales; family Xanthobacteraceae; genus 62-47. Next base: position 4,987 of record JBQCHY010000065.1, on the reverse strand, counting down.
CCGCTTGCGGATGCGCACATGATGACCAAGAACGTGCTGCGCGAGCTCGACAAGCGCCTCGCCACCGGCCCGCTGCGCCACGATGCGCCGGTGCCGTTCTTCCATTTCTATGGCGGCAAGATGCAGATGGATATGCTGCCGGGCTGACGCCGGTTCCGCCGGCGACTTTGCTCCAGGTTCCCGCAGGTTTTTGACCGCGCGAACCTTGACTTTGGGCCATTCGCGGCTAGTTTGCCGGCCAAACGCGGATTGGCGCTCGCCGGTCGGCTGCCGATTCCTGACATTTTCGAGGTTTACCATGGCCAAAGCGGTCACCATCAAGGTCAAGCTGGTTTCCACCGCCGACACCGGCTTCTATTACGTCGCGAAGAAGAACTCGCGGACCATGACCGACAAGATGGTCAAGAAGAAGTACGACCCCGTCGCGCGCAAGCACGTCGAGTTCAAGGAAGCCAAGATCAAGTAATCTTTCCAGATACTTGGATTGAGTTTTGAACGGGACCCTCGCGGTCCCGTTTGTCGTTTTGGCCGAGTTTCCGGCCGTCATCCTGAGATACCTCAGGCAGCCCTCGCCTTTGCCAAGGCAAGCCTAAGCCCCAGCACTTTGAGCGCCTTATTGACGTTGTCGATGGTCGGGTTACCGCCCGGCCGAAAGGATTTATAAATCATCTCGCGACTGAGACCTGCTTCTCGCGCGAACTGGCTGATCCCACGCGCCTTCGCCACATCACCGATGGCTATCGCGATGAAAGATGGATCATCCTGATCGAGAGCAGCTTCGATATAGGCGATCTGCTGCGCGGGCGTCGCGAGATAATCTCCCACGTCGAATTTGGTTGTCTTGAGGGGCATGATCACACCTCCATTGCCAAACGCTGCGCCGTCGCGATGTCTTTACGCTGGGTCTTCTTGTCGCCGCCGCAAAGAAGAATTGTGACCGTCTTGCCGCGGCGAGTGAAATAAATCCGATATCCAGGACCGTAATCGATCCGCATCTCACTGACGCTCTCGCCAACGCTGCGGATGTCACCAGCATTGCCAAGTTCGAGACGACGGATACGGGCAACAATGCGCGCCACAGCGCGGTCATCGTTCAAATTCGCAAGCCACCCGATAAAGACGTCGGTTTGAACGACCCGCAACATGCGTATTATAATACACAGTCCACAAGTGACCGTCAATCACCGGCGTCATGCGCGACTGTCGCCTATGGCGGTATTTAATGCGCCATCAATGGCTCTACGCCGCCGCTGCGACAACGCGGTTACGGCCGTCATGCTTGGCGCGGTAGAGCGCAAGATCGGCGCGCTTGAGGACGTCGGCCATCGGCTCGCCCTTGCGTTCCAGCGCCGCGAGGCCGATCGAAATCGTCACCTCGATATGCCGCGTGCCCTTGTCGATGGCGAACGGCTCCGCCGCCACTGCGCGCCGCAGCCGCTCGGCGACCATGCCGGCGACGTGCATGTCGGTTTCCGGCATCACGATGACGAATTCCTCGCCGCCGTAGCGGCAGGCCAGATCAATGCCGCGGATCGACTTGCGAATCCGCACCGCGAATTCGCGCAGCACGTCGTCGCCGGCGTCGTGGCCGTAGGTATCGTTCACCGCCTTGAAAAAATCGATGTCGAGCATCATCAGCGCCAGCGCCTTGCCGCGCAACGACGCCTGCTCGGCCAGGGTCTGGAGATGGGTCTCCATATAGCGCCGATTATGTAAGCCGGTCAGCCCGTCGGTGATCGCCATCTCAATGGAACTCTGCACGTTGTCGCGCAGATGATCGGTGTAGCGGCGGCGGCGAATCTGCGTGCGCGCCCGCGCCAGCAATTCGTTCTTGTCGACCGGCCGCAGCAGATAGTCGTTCACGCCGATCTCGAGGCCGCGCAGCAAGCGTGCGTTGTTGTCGGCATCGGCGATGGCAAGGATCGGCACTTGCCGCGTGCGCTCCAGCGAGCGCGCCTGACTGCACAGCCGCAGCCCGTCGAAACTCTCCAGGCCGAGCGACACGATCAGCAGATCGTAGTTGCCTTCGGCGGCGTGAAACAGCGCCTCCGCCGGATTGGGCTCGACGTCGACGGAATGCTCGGCGGCAAGCACCGGCGCCAGCCGCTCGTAAGACGACGGACGGTCGTCCACCAGCAGGATGCGACCGCCGATGCCTTTGTCCACCACTGCGGAGCGCTCCGGAGCCTGCACCCCGATCTCCATCGAGGTCAGCGCGCGCATCCGCAACTCGTCGGTCATCATCTTGAGACGGGTCAGCGAGCGCACGCGTGCGATCAGCACCACGTCCGATACCGGCTTGGTGAGGAAATCGTCGGCGCCCGCTTCGAGGCCGCGCACGCGATCCGCAGGGCTGTCCAGCGCCGTCACCATCACCACCGGGATGAAATGCGTCGCCGGGTTGGATTTCAACCGGCGACAGACTTCGAAGCCGTCGATGTCCGGCATCATCACGTCGAGCAGGATGATGTCGCATTCGGCGCGCGAGCAGATCTCCAGCGCCTGCGTGCCGTTGCTGGCGGTGACGACGTCGAAGTACTCAGCCGACAACCGCGCTTCCAGCAGCTTCACATTGGCGGGAATATCATCGACGACCAGAACACGCGCGGACATCGCAATCTCCTAGAGCCTCATTCAACTGCGCTGAATCAGGCTCGTCGTTAGTTATTGTTTGAGCGTGATCTCGTCCGAAAACCGGCTTCCACTTTTCGGGACCATGCTCTAACCGATAAACCGGCGAACCGTCTCAATGAATTTTCCAACCGAAATCGGCTTCGACAAATAAGCCTCGCACCCGCCCTCGCGGATGCGCTCCTCGTCGCCCTTCATCGCGAAGGCGGTGACGGCGACGATGGGAATCGCGCGCAACTCCGGATCGTCCTTGATCCAGCGCGTGACCTCAAGGCCCGACACCTGCGGCAACTGAATATCCATCAGGATCAAATCCGGACGGGATTCTCGCACAAGGTCGATCGCCTCGTAACCGTTGCTGGTGCCCGAGGTGTGATACCCATGGGCTTCCAACAAGTCGCGAAAGAGCTTCATGTTCAGTTCGTTGTCTTCAACGATCAGGACGGTTTTTGCCATCCCGCCCCTCCCATCTCGCAACGAAACGCCGCCCCATCCAGAACTCCACCCGGAGCCCATAATTTGCTAGTGAATCGGGGCCATTCCTGAGTCTGGCATAATCCGCGAAAATAGAGCCCATAAGTTACGGAAAGGCAAACACGATCGATGACAAAGCGTGCCAAAAATCCACGCCAAATCGCTGAAATCGTGGCTATTCAGGCCCTTTCCTTCATCGCCGGGGAGCCGGAGCGGCTGGGGTTGTTTCTGGCCGAGAGTGGGTTAGGTCCGGATACTTTGCGGTCTGCTGCTACCGACCCGCAGTTTCTCGCCGCGGTGTTGGACTTCGTCTTGCGGGACGATGCCATGGTGACGGCCTTCGCCACGTCGGTCGAACTCGATCCCACCCATGTCGCCGCCGCCCGGCAGGCGCTCGGCGACCCGCAATGGGAGCGCGACATCCCGTGACCACGCCCGCGCCAGAAGGGGCCTCCCCGCGCTGCTTCTGCCGCGACTGCCTGCATGACCTCGACATCGCGGCGAAGCGTTGCCGCGCTTGTGGCTCCCCGCGCCTCCTCCGCCACCGCGCGCTGCCGCAACTCACCATCGCCCACATCGACTGCGACGCGTTCTACGCCACCGTCGAGAAGCGCGACGATCCGGACCTTGCCGACAAGCCGGTGATCATCGGCGGCGGCAAGCGCGGCGTGGTCTCGGCCGCCTGCTACATCGCGCGGACCTACGGCGTGCGTTCCGCGATGCCGATGTTCAAGGCGCTGGCGCTGTGCCCTCACGCCACCGTGATCCGTCCTGACATGGCGAAATACGTCCGCGTCGGACGCGAGGTGCGGCAAGCCATGCTGGCGTTGACGCCGCTGGTGGAACCGCTGTCGATCGACGAAGCGTTCCTCGATCTCGGCGGCACCGAGCGCCTCCACGGCATGATCCCGGCGAAGGTGCTGGCGCGCTTCGCCACCACGATCGAGCGCGACATCGGCATCACCGTCTCGATCGGCCTCTCCTGCAACAAATTCCTCGCCAAGATTGCCTCCGATCTCGACAAGCCGCGCGGCTTTGCGCCGCTCGATCAGGACGACGGCCGCGAACTCCTGACCGACAAGCCGGTCGGCTTCATTTTCGGCGTCGGGCCGGCGACGCAGGAGCGCCTCACCCAGCGTGGTTTTCGCACCGTCGGCGACCTGCAACGCGCTGATGAGGTCGAGATGATGCGGCAATTTCCCTCGGAGGGGCGAAGATTATGGCGGCTCGCACGCGGCCTCGACGAGCGCAAGGTGGTGGCCGATCGCGGCGCCAAGACCATTTCCAGCGAAACCACGTTTGAGACCGACATCCGCGACTTCGCGCCGCTGGAGAAGATCCTGTGGCGCTTGTGCGAGAAGGTTTCGGCGCGACTGAAAAACAGCGGACTCGCCGGATCAACGATCACGCTCAAACTGAAGACCGCCGACTTCCGCCAGCGCACCCGCTCGCAGTCGATCCATGAGCCGACGCAACTGGCGAACAAGATCTTCGCCATCGTCCGCGAGATGCTGCACAAGGAAATCGACGGCACCGCGTTCCGGCTGATGGGCGCCGGCGTCAGCGCGCTGCGCTCAGGCTCGGCCGATGGCGATACCGACATGCTCGACCGCCGCTCGGCGCACGCCGAACGCGCCATGGACGATCTGCGTAAGAAGTTCGGCAACGCCGCGATCATCCGCGGCATCGCCTATGACGGGCCGGAGAAGCCGCGCTAGCGGCCCTCGCCATTGCGCGCGAAGCGAAGCAATCCTGTATGTTTGGTTGGCCCGTTTTTGAGCAACGGGTCGGCAGCCGCAGCGCGTAAGCAATCCTGGTCATGACCGGTATCTGGCGAGCGCGCGGCTGCTTGTGTCGTTGAGCCGAACAGTCGCGAGGGCCG